>NZ_VWVS01000004.1:0-561773 GCF_008638355.1 Nocardiopsis deserti
CCACCACGCCCAGCGTCTCACCGCGGTGCAGGTCGAAGGAGACCCCCTTGACCGCCCAGAAGTCCGTGGCCCTGCCCCACATGCCACCGCGCACCCTGAACCGCTGCGCCACATCCTCCACCCGAAGCAGTGGCTCGCCCCGCTCCTCCTTCGGTTCGGGGGTGAAGGGCCGGAAGACCTCGTCAGGCCCCTTGCGCCCCGCCTCGCCCGCCGCGGCCGACCCCGACCTGCGGCGTTTCTCCTGGTCCTGCCGCTGGCCGCGCTCCGCCCGGTCGCGTGCGCGCCGCTGGGCGCGGGAGACCTCCACGCGCGGCACCGCGTCCAGGAGCCCCCGGGTGTAGGGGTGCCGGGGCGAGGACAGCACCTCGCGCACGTCGCCGCGCTCGACCGCGACGCCGTGGCGCATGACCACGACCTCGTCCACCGACCCGGCCACCACCGCCAGGTCGTGCGAGACCAGGATCAGCGCCATGCCCAGGTCACGGCGCAGCTCGTCCAGCAGGTCCAGGATCTGCGCCTGCACCGTCACGTCCAGGGCCGTCGTCGGCTCGTCGGCCAGCAGCACCTTGGGCTCGCACATCAGCCCCATCGCGATCAGCACGCGCTGGCGCATACCGCCGGAGAACTCGTGCGGGTAGGAGTTGATCCGCCTGGCGGGCTCGGGGATGCCCACCCGCTCCAGCGACTCCACCGCGCGTTCGCGGGCCCGGGACCGCGACACCCCGGACCGGTGCACGCGCAGCGCCTCCACCAGCTGGTTGCCGACGGTGAACTGCGGGTGCAGCGACTGCATGGGGTCCTGGAAGACCATGGCGATGTCGTCGCCGCGCATGCGCCGCAGCCTCTTGTCCGGGGCGCCGACCACGTCGGTGCCCGCCACCTCGACCTCCCCGGTGATCCGCGCCCGGCTGCCCCGGTGCAGGCCCATGAGGGCCAGCGAGGTCACGCTCTTGCCGGAGCCCGACTCGCCCACGATGCCCAGCGCTCCCCCGACGGGCACGGCGAAGGACAGACCGTCCACCGCCCGGACGTCGCCGTCCATGGTCGGGAACACCACCCGCAGGTCCTCCACCCGCACGACCGGTCCCGACACCGCGGACTCGCTCACACGACCCCTCCCTTTCCGTCTCCCGGGCACCGCGGCCCGGATCGTGTTCCGCGCCCGCCCGGCACCGTTATCCGTGGATGCGCACGCGCGGATCGATCAGCGGGTACAGCAGGTCCACCACCAGGTTGCAGAGCACGATGAAGAACGCGCCGAACAACGTCACGCCCAGGATCACCGGCAGGTCGCTCTGCATGATGGCGGTGACCGCGTACCGGCCGATCCCGTTCAGGGAGAAGACCTGCTCGGTCAGGACCGCGCCGCCCAGCACGAGCCCCAGGTCCAGGCCGAAGATGGTCACGATGGGCGTCAGCGTGGGGCGCAGCGCGTGTTTGAGCACCACGCGGCGCTCGCTGAGCCCCTTGGCGCGGGCGGTGCGGATGTAGTCCTCGCCCAGCGTCTCCAGCATGCCCGCGCGCGTCTGGCGCGCGTACATGGCCGCGTGCAGGAAGGCCAGCGTCAGCCACGGCAGCAGCAGTCCCTGCGCCCACCTGGACGGGTCCTCGGTGAGGGGGACGTAGCCCGGCGTGCCGAACAGCCCCCAGGCGTGCACGAGGAAGGCCAGGGACAACAGTCCGGTGAAGAAGATCGGCAGCGACACCCCCGCCAGGGCGACCGCCATCGCCAGCCGGTCGAACAGACTGCCCCTCCACACCGCCGAAACCACGCCGACCAGGATGCCGCCCACCAGCCAGATCACCCCCGCGCCGAGGGCCAGTGATGCCGTGACCGGCAGCCGCGCCACGATCTCGGGGAAGACTTCCTGGTAGGTCTGGAAGGAGTAGCCCAGGCACGGCGCCGCGCACTCGATCGTGTCGTTGCCGAAGCGGTACTCCGCGCCCAGGAAGAGGCCCCGGACGAACTCCCCGAACTGCACGACGACGGGCCGGTCCAGGCCCAGGCGGTCGATGGTGGCCTGGATGGCCTCGGGTGTGGGGGCACGGCCCACGTACATCGTCGCCAGCTGCTCGACGGTGCGCCCCGCCCACCGGGGCACCACGTAGAAGATGGCGAAGGTGACCATGGTGACCACGGCCAGGAGCAGGAGTCCGGCGCCCAGGCGGCGCAGGATGTAGGTCAGCAACGCGCGTGCTCTCTGTCGTCGGGGCCGGGGCGGGGGCGGGACGGGTCCGCGAACGGTACCCGCCCGCAAGCAGACAGTAACTTACTGTGATCACCTGGTCGCGTTCAATCGCCCGGAGGGAGCTGACGCGGTTCTTCACCATCGCCCCGGCCGCCGTCCGGCCCCGGCGATGTTCTCCGGGCGGGGCGAGACGGTCGCTGCCCGCCGAAACCACTGACAGTGACCGTGCGGCGAGCTACTGTCAGTGACAGGACCCCTCACCCCCTGTGGAGGACACCGTGGGACGACACGCCGATCCCGACAAAACCACCGATGGCGGTAGCGGAGGCAGCGCCGCAGGTGACGGCAAGGACCCCAAACGGTGACCACGCCCCCCGGCTCCCGGCTGGCCTGCGCGCTCACCATCGCGGGTCAGGTCATCGACCCCCAGTGGCATCGTGCGATCCTCGCTGTGGACCGTGCCCAGTTCATCCCCGACACCGTGTGGGTCACCTCCACCGACCACCCCGGCTACTACGTACCGATCACACGCGACGACCCCGACCACGCCCGTTGGGCGCATGAGGACTACGCGCTCGCGACCCAGGTAGACGACGGCGACCCCGCCGGGGGCCCGGACGGGGAACCCGACTGGGGCAGGCTGCGTACCTCCAGCATCAGCCAACCCTCGCTCGTGGTCGCGATGCTTCAACAGCTCGGCGCCGTCGATGGGCACCGGGTGTTGGAGATCGGGACGGGCACGGGATACAACACGGCGTTGCTGTGTCACGCGCTCGGGGAGAAGGCGGTGGTGTCCGCGGAGATCGACCGGCAGTTGGCCGGGGTCGCGATCGACAACCTCGCGCGGGCCGGGTACGCGCCGACGGTGTTGGACGCCGATGGGTCAGGCCCCCTGGAAATCGGTGAAGGCACGGGCGTGTTCCACCGGGTGCTCTCCACGGTCGCGGCCCGCGGGCGGATACCCCACGCGTGGGTTCGGCAGGTGTGGCCGGGCGGGGTGATCGTGACCCCGTTCGAGGTGGGGAACCAGCCGGGGGTGCTGGTGCGCCTGGTCGTCCAGGAGGACGGCACCGCGACGGGCCGGATCGTGGACGACGCGCCTTTCATGGTGCTGCGTTCCCAACGCCCCGACCCCCGTCGGATCCGGGAGCTGGTGGACGAGGACGCTCCCGAAGCGCGGAATGGGAGTACCGACGTGAACCCGCGCCTGGTCGCCTACCGCAACCAGGGGTGGCAGTTGGTGTTGGGCCACCTGGCACCGGACCTGCGGTACGCCGTGTACGAGGCCGCCGAGGACCGCCCCGAGTGGGCGGGTGAGGCCAGCGTGTACGTCGCCACCCCGGACGGTTCGTGGGCGCTCGGCGAATACGTCCCAGCGGGTGGCCCCTACATCACGAAGCGGGCCGGGCCCCGGGACCTGTGGGCGGAGATCGGCGCCGCGTGGGAGGAGTGGACGCGGTGGGGGAAGCCGGGCCGGGACCGGCTCGGCGTGACCGTGGACCAGGAGGGAACCCACTTGTGGGCGGACGCCCCGGCAGGGGTCCTTCGGCCTATGGGCGCGGCCGCCGCTGCGGGGTAGCCTCTGCTGGGTGTCAGAACGAAACCGACCCCGCCCAATGCCCCTGAGCGGGGTCGGTTTCGTACGCGGTTACGAGAGGCCACACACCGCCTTGAGCAGGGCACCCCACTCTTGGGCCTGGAACTCAAGGTGCCCGGCGTGCCGGTTCTGCGTGTCCCGAACCAGCGTCTCGACACCCTCACAGACCTCGACACAGTTTTCCGCAGCATTGCTGTATGAGGACTTGTGCCAGTCAGACCTCACAGTTCACCCCTTCGTGACGGCGAGAACAGCTGCCCACTCCAGCGCGGCCACCGTGAGGTGGCCCAACTCCCGGTTCTGAGTGTCACGGATACCGGTGACCGAGCCCTCCGCGACCTCCACGCAGTTCCCACCGTCACCACCGCTGTAGCTGGACTTGTGCCAGTCGTTCATCCCAGTCCTTTCTGAAGTTCTTCGAGGTAGGCCACCGTGTCATCCGGCGACATCGCATCGGCCTGCATCGCGCCGAATCGCACCATCATCTTGGCGACCTCTTCAGGGTTGCTCTCGGTCTGGCCCCCCAGTGCGTGCTCGGCGTACACAACACTCTGCGTGTCAAGCGCCATGACCCGGAAAGGGGGACATATCCCAGGGTGGCGGAGCCGTGTGGGCAACACCTGCACCCGGATCGTACCGTCCTGAGCCAGGCCGATGATCTGGTGGAGTTGGTCGGCCATGATCTTCACGCTACCGACCGCCCGAGTCACCACCACTTCGTCCACGATGAACCAGAGCGCGGGCCGCCTTTCCTTGATGACCGTCAAACGCTGAACGCGCGAATCGACGATCTCACGAACCTCGTCGTCGCTAGCCTGGGGCTGCCATGACCGCACCAGCACTTCGGCATACTCGGCTGTTTGCAGGAGGCCAGGCACAAGGATCGGGTGATACTCCTCGATCCTCCGTGACTTGCGTTCCATCAGCAACACATCTTGAAACCAGTGCGGAACGGTCCTGTTCCTGGTGATCTCAGACCACAAACGGAGTAGCTCGCCATCTGTAGCGAACGCCACTTCCATTTTGTCCACTTGTGCCCTGGTTGCCGACCTAACCGCACGCTCTATGTGGCCGACCATTCCCGCACTGATCTGGAGCTTGACGCCTAGGGCGGCCTGCGAGAAACCCGCCTCATTGCGGAGACGGCGAACCTCATTGCCGAATGGAACCCACTGCTGTTGGACCTTAGGAGGCATGCCTACATTTAACTACTCAGGCACGACTCGTGACTACATCAGATTCCAAAGAACGACGGTAGCTCGGTAGCTATAGGAACGTTGCCGCTGGTCGTGCATAGTCGTGCACAGACCACAAACCGGTGCCCCGGCTCAAAAATTTGGGTTGGGCACATGGCCATGCAGGACTCAGAGCCACACAAACGAACCTGGGTACAAAAAACCTCGGCGACCGAAGTAGAGAGCAGCCGCCGAGGCAGAGTGCTCCACCCCGAGACAGCCGAGGTGAAACATGCAAAAGTCTACCGTTCCGCCCATCCCGCTTCCACGCCGATTGTGCGGAACCGCCACCAAATCAGGCATTCTGCTCGGCCCCGACCTGGGCCATGTGAAGATCGCCCGTCGCTGGGCCGCCCAAGCAACTCGCTCCCGTCCCAGTCTGGCCGAACCCGTCGGCGTCGCCGTGTCGGAGCTGGTCACGAACGGCCTGCGCCATTCCGCGTCCGGCCTGGATGGCGGCACCATCCGCGTGGAAGTGGAACGCACTCCGCGTCACCTCGAACTCCGGGTGACTGACAACGGGCCCAAACCAGGGATGGCCGCGACGTTCCCGCGCGTTCCCGCCCCGGAACCCCTGCGCCCCAGCGGCAACGGGCTGCGCCTGGTCGAGGCGCTGTGCTCCTACTGGGACTGGAAACAGCACTCCTGCGGCGCGATCACCGTCCGCGCCGTCTTCCCCTGGTGATCCGCTTCCCCTGCTGAGCCAGTTCCTCCAGGCTCCGCACCGCCTCCCTCGTGGCGGCGCGGACCGGGGCCGGTCTCCTCCGTACTGGCCCCGGGCCCCGCCCTCTCCTTCCCCGGGAGGGCGGGGCCACCGACCACTCACACAACAGCGGACCCCTGAGACACGGAAAGCCCCTCATGCCCGACTACCGCTACCTCCTCGACGGCCGCCCCGACGTCCTCACCCCCGGCGAAGTCGCGGAGCTGTTCAACATCCGCCCCCGCAGCCTCCACCGAGGCGAATGGGACAACGTCCTCCAACCCTTCCGCACCCCCGGCGGAGCACGCCGCTACCCCAAAGAACACATCGCCGCACTCCTCAACCAGCCGGACCCCCCGACCTCCCCCTGAGCTGGCACGGAGACGAAGGGCACCCACCCCGGCGCGGTCTGCTACTCCCGCGTGGTTCCCAGCGCCATGTAGTCGTACATGGAGTAGCCCGAGTGGTAGTACGCGTTGGTCAGGTTCGGCGGCCGGTAGAGCACCGTGCGCTCGAACACCGCGGGCAGGATCGCCGCCTGCTCCATCGCCCGCCGGTCGATCCGGGTGTAGATCGAGGCGCGCTCCTCGGGGTCCTCCAGCGTGACGACCTCGTCGAACCAGGCGTTGATCTGGTCGTCGTCCAGCTCCGAGATGTTGGCGTTGCCCGCGTCCTGGATGGCGTCGCCGTCCAGGATCTTACTCATGAACCCGTAGCCGCTCGCCCAGTCCGGGGCCCACCCGTACACGGTCAGGCCCAGGTCGTTGTCCTCCACGAAGGACGGCGACCCGGCCTGGGTGTTGGTGTAGGTGTCCGAGGGGTACTGCTTGATCCGCGTCTCGATGCCCACCCGGGCCAGGGCCTGCTGGAGCGCCTCGGCGGTGCTCACCTCGGAGGGCCGGTCGGCCCGGACGCCGATGGAGGTGGAGAACCCGTCGGGCTGGCCGCACTCCTCCAGCTTCTGCCGGGCCGCGTCCAGGTCGCCCTGGTTGCCCTGGGAGGGGTACAGGTCGATGCCGGGATCGGCGCCCGGCAGCGACGCGGGCATGATCTGGGTGGCGATGTCGCCGCCGGTGTCGCCGCCCCAGGCCCGCTGGAGGGCGTCGCGGTCGGCGGCGTACATGATCGCCTGGCGGCAGGCCAGGTCGTCCAGGGGTTCCAGGACGGTGCTGATGTTGACGTAGCGCAGCGTGTTGCTCTGCGGGTTGTCGACGCTGTTCCTGCGCGCCTCGTCGGTGATCAGGGTGCCCCTCATGGCGGGCCCCACCCCGGCCCCGGCCAGGTCCACGTCCAGCTCCCCGGTGGTCAGGCGCTGGTCGATCTCGTTCTGGTCCACCCCCAGCTGCACCTCGATCCGGTCCGGCAGCGCCTCGCGGGTCGGGTCGGTGGCGGGGTCCCACTGGTCGTTGCGCACCAGGTTCAGGGAGACGCCGGGCCGGTACTCGCCGTCGAACTTGTAGGGGCCGGAGGAGACGACGCGGCTCTGGTACTGCTCACCTCGGTCGGCCTCGGGCGGGACCGGCGCGGTCTGCGGCTGGATGAGCAGGTACGGGAACTCGGCGAAGGGGTCCTTGAGGTGGAAGACCAGGGTGTGGTCGTCGGGGGTCTCGATCCCGCCGAACCCGGCCAGCGGGTCGTCCTCGTTGGCGTAGGGGCCCTCGTAGTCCTCGCTGTCGGCCAGCAGGTCCTGGAAGTACTTGGGGCCGTTGGGCAGGGCCTGGGCGCCGAAGTTGCCGCGCGCGATGGCGTACTCGATGTCGGGCGCGGTGATCTCGGAGCCGTCCTCGTAGCGCAGCCCCTGTTTGATGGGCACCGTCCACTCGGTGAGGTCCTCGTTGGGCTCGGGCATCGCCGCAGCCAGGTCGGGCTGGAGTTCGGTGCCCTCCTCGCCGGGCGCCCCGACGTAGGTGAGCAGGGTGCGCGCGTAGTAGCGGCTGAAGTTCCAGCTGAACGCGTAGTAGGTGTTGCCGGGGTCGGGCGAGTCGAAGTCCGAGGAGATGGCGTAGCGCAGGGTGCCGCCGGTCTGGTCGGAGGGGTTGACCACCTCGGTCTCGCCCTGGTTGAACTCGGCGTCGACCGGACCGCCTCCGCCCCCTCCGCCGCCAGCGCCTCCGCAGGCGGCCAGCAGCAGCGCCGCGGCCGTGCCAGCGGCCAGGGACGCGCTCGCCCGGCGGCGTCCGCGTCGCCGCGAGGGCGCCGCGCCTGTGTGGTGGTCGGTGGTCAAACTTGCCTCCTGGTCGGATCGGCTGGCGGGGGCCGGTGCCCGGCCCGGAACACGCGACGGATGCGGCCCGTCAGTCGGAGGAGCGGGGGTCGAAGGCGTCGCGCAGCCCGTCGCCGAAGAGGTTGAAGGCCAGGACGGTGACGAAGATGGCCAGCCCCGGGATCAGCACGAAGTGCGGTGCGATGGTGTAGAAGCGCAGGGCGTTGTCGAGCATGCCGCCCCAGGTGGCCATGGGCGGGTTGATGCCCACGCCCAGGAAGCTCAGGGCCGCCTCGAACAGGATGTTGGTGGGGATGAGCAGCGTGGAGTAGACCAGGATCGGCGTGACGAGGTTGGGCAGGATCTCGCGGAAGACGATGTGGGCGCTGCCCGCACCGAGGCTGCGGGAGGCCTCCACGAACTCGCGCTCCCTGAGGGTCAGGGTCTGCCCGCGCACGATGCGGCCGATGTAGGGCCAGTTGAAGAACCCGATGATGAAGACCAGCACGCCGATGCGCAGGCCGTTGCCGCTCAGGCCGAAGGAGCCGTCGGGGATGACGCCGACCAGGGCGATGGCGAAGAGCAGCAGCGGGAAGGCCAGGAAGATGTCCATGGCCCGGCTGATGACGGTGTCGACCCAGCCGCCGAAGTACCCGGCGACCATGCCGAGGACGGTGCCGATGACCACGCAGACCAGGGTGGCGACCGTGGCGACCAGCAGGGAGGTGCGGGCGCCGTGGACGATGCGGCTGAACAGGTCGCGCCCGTTGACGGGCTCCACGCCGAGCAGGTGGTCGGTGCTGATCCCGCCCCAGGGGTCGAGCCCCAGGGAGGGGTCGGCGGGATCGCGCAGGACGCCGCCGGTGAGCGGGTCGATCAGCTCCTGGTTGAACTGGTTGGGCGGGTAGCCGAACCAGGAGGTGAGCAGGGGCGCGAAGACCGCGACCAGGATGAGCAGGATGACGACGACGCCCCCGGCCATGCCGAGGCGGTCCCTGCGGAAGCGCTGCCAGGCGATCTGGCGCAGGGACCTGTTCGCCGACCCGCGCCCTCCGGAGGCCGCCGCCTCGGGGTCGGCGTGCTGGGAGGACTCGGGCGCGTCCATCGGCACGGACATGTGCACCCCTGCCAGTTGACATGACTTTTCGCAGCTGTGGAAACACGAAGAGTTTGCACGAGCGGCGCGGGGGTTTCCAGCCTCCGCGCCGGTGTCCCCGCACGGTGTCGGGCGCGGCCGTGACTGGAACGGTCGGAGGGGCTGGCGGGGCCCGGTGGTGTCCTCCCCGCCGGCCACGCCCCGGGAGGGCTACCCGGGTCCGGCCGTGTCCTGTCCGGCCACGGCTCCGTCGGCCAGCCGCAGCTCCGACCAGGCCCAGTTGCGGCGCAGCCACCGGTCGTGCGAGGCCACCACCACGGCGCCGGGCGCGGTGCCCAGCGCCTCCTCCAGCTCCTCGGCCAGTGCCAGGGACAGGTGGTTGGTCGGCTCGTCCAGCAGCAGCACGTCCGGGGCGTGTCCCACCAGCATCGCCAGTGCCAGGCGTCGCCGCTGCCCCACGCTGAGCCTGCCCACCGGCCGGTCCAGGTCGCGCGGTGCGACCAGGCCCAGGTCGGTCAGGCGGGGAGCGCCGGGCAGGGCGCCGTTGAGCCCGTCGTAGAGCGAACGCGGGGTCCGCTCGGGGTCGGGGAAGACCACGTCCTGTTCCAGCAGGGCGACCGTGGCCCCGCGCCGCCACAGCACCTGGCCCGACGCCGGGCGCAGCCGGTGCCCCAGGGCGTACAGCAGCGTGGACTTTCCCGCGCCGTTGGGCCCGGTGACCAGCAGGCGCCCGTCCGAGGGCACGTCCAGGCGGTCCAGGCGCAACCGGCCCGGCACGACCAGGTCGCGCACGGCGATCGCGTGGCCGTCGGCCGTGCCCGGGTCGCGGGTCAGCGAGGCGCTGAACTCCAGCGGCCTGGGCGGTTTGCGCACCTGGTCGCGCTCCAGTTCCTCCAGCCTGTTCCGGGCGTTGCGCACCCGGCGCGAGACCTGCTTGTCCACGCGCCCGCCCAGGAAGTCGTAGCCCATCTTGTCGTTGTCCCTCGGGGCGCGGTTGTGCGAGACCTGCCGGGAGGTGGTGCGCACCGACTCGCGCAGGCCCTTGAGGGTGTCCTGCTCGTCGCGGTAGCGCTGCTCCCAGCGTTCGCGTTCCAGTTGCTTCTCCCCCAGGTAGAAGGAGTAGGCGCCTCCGTAGTGGACGGGACCGTCCACGGCCGGGTCCAGGTCGAGCAGGCCGGTGCACACCGCGTCCAGGAACACCCGGTCGTGGCTGGCCAGCACCACCACTCCCGGCAGGCCGCGCAGGTACCCCTCCAGGAACTCCAGCGCCTGGTCGTCGAGGTGGTTGGTGGGCTCGTCCAGCAGCAGGGCGCGCGGGCGGCGGATGAGCAGGGCCGCCAGGCCCAGGCGTCCGCGCTGGCCGCCCGACATCCGACCCACCGGCCGGTCCGGGCCGATGCCGTCCAGGCCCAGTCCCGCGACCACCAGTTCGGCCCGGCGCTCGGCGTCCCACACCTCCAGCAGTTCGGCCTCGGCCAGGGCATCGGAGTACTCCCGCAGGGCTTCGGCGTCCTCGGGTGAGCCGTCCAGCGCGGCCGCGCTCGCGGTCAGTCGCCGCTCCACCCGCCGTGCCGGTTCGAGGGCCTCGGTGACCACCCGTGCCAGGGTCGTGTCCGGGGCGTGGGGCAGTTCCTGGTACAGGAACCCGGTGTCGGCGGGGCGCTCCACCCGCCCGGCGTCGGGTTCCTCCTCCCCGGCCAGCAGCCGCAGGAGGGTGGACTTGCCCGAGCCGTTCTCCCCCACCAGGCCGAGCCGTTGGCCGGGGGCGGCGTCGACGTCCACGCCGTCGAACACCACGTGGGCACCGTAGGACCTGGCGAGGTCGCGGGCGCGCAGCAGGGGCGGGCCGGTCGGGGCCGTGTGCGGTGCGGACGCGGAGGCGGCGCCGGTCGTGTTGCCAAGGGTCATGGGGTGGACCACCCTTCGTTTCGGGGTGGGCCTCGATGCGCGGGACCGGTCTCGCCTGCGCGGCGCGGTCCGGGGACGACACAGGAGTCGTCGACATCGAGACCGCACCAGGGATAGTGGCACTACGCGCCGAGCGGGGATCCGGCTCCAGCCACGGTGGGCGAGCCCCGCGCGCTCGGCGGTCGTCGGTCTCGATGTCACATACGCATGTTGCGCCCAGGCTAACCCGCCGGGGCGGCGGGGGCAACGGAATTACGCGGGTGTCCGGCCGCGTGCGCGCGGACCGGCCCCGCCGCGCGGCACCGTGCGTCCGGAGGGCCCCTCCCCCTTCCCCGTAGCCCCTGTCCACCGGGGGCTTTGGCCGTTGCGCGGACCGGCCCCGCCACCCGCCGGGGGCGCAGGGCCTTCCGGAACGCGGGGCCTCCCGGAACGAAGGAGCGCACCCGGGGGCGGTGTGCCCGGCGTGCCCCGCCGGTCACACCGCCGCTCCCGTGGTCAGTCCCTGCCGCGCATGGAGCGGTAGCGCCGCACCAGGGAGGTGGTGGAGGCGTCCAGGCCGGACACGTCGGCGCCCTCGGTGAGGGCGGGCTCGACCCGCTTGGCCAGCACCTTGCCCAGCTGCACGCCCCACTGGTCGAAGGAGTTGACGTTCCACACCGCGCCCTGGACGAACACCTTGTGCTCGTAGAGGGCGACCAGCTGCCCGAGCACCGACGGGCTGAGCCGGTCGGCGAGGATGGTCGTCGTGGGACGGTTGCCCTCGAAGGTCCGGTGCGGGACCAGGTCGGCGGACACGCCCTCGGCGGCGACCTCCTCCGCACTCCGGCCGAAGGCCAGTGCCTGCCCCTGGGCGAACAGGTTGGCCATGAGCAGGTCGTGCTGGGGCACCAGGTGCTCGGGCAGGTCGGGGGCCGGGTTGGCGAAGCCGAGGAGGTCGGCGGGCACGAACCGGGTGCCCTGGTGCAGCAGCTGGAAGTAGGCGTGCTGGCCGTTGGTGCCCGGCGTGCCCCACACCACCGGGCCGGTCTGCCAGTGGACGGGGCGCCCGTCGCGCTGCACCGACTTGCCGTTGGACTCCATGTCGAGCTGCTGGAGGTAGGCGGTGAACTTGGACATGTGGTGGCTGTAGGGCAGCACCGCGTGGGTCTGGGCGTCGTGGAAGTTGCCGTACCACACGCCGAGCAGGCCCAGCAGGAAGGGCAGGTTGCGCTCGACGGGGGCGGTCGCGAAGTGGGTGTCCATCAGGTGGAACCCGGCGAGCATCTCCCGGAACCGCTCGGGGCCCACCGCCACCATCAGGGACAGGCCGATGGCGGAGTCGTAGGAGTAGCGGCCGCCCACCCAGTCCCAGAAGCCGAACATGTTGCGGGTGTCGATGCCGAACTTCGCCACCTCCTCGCCGTTGGTGGAGACGGCGGCGAAGTGCCTGGCGATGGCGCCGTCGTCGCTGTCACTCCTGAGGCCCAGCCCGTCCAGCAGCCAGGTGCGGGCCTCGGTGGCGTTGGTGATGGTCTCGATCGTGGTGAAGGTCTTGGAGGCGACCACGAACAGCGTCGTGGCCGGATCGGCGTCCACGAGCGCCTCGTGCAGGTCGGTGCCGTCCACGTTGGAGACGAACCGGAACTCCAGCCCCCGGTCGGTGTAGGGGCGCAGCGCCTCGTAGGCCATGGCGGGTCCCAGGTCGGAGCCGCCGATGCCGATGTTGACGATCCGGCGCACCGGTTGGCCGGTGTGGCCGAGCCACTTCCGGGCGCGGACCCGGTCGGCGAACTCCGCCATCCGGTCCAGGACCTCCTGGACCTCGGGGACGACGTCGCGGCCGTCGGTACTGACCACCTGCCCGCGCGGCGCGCGCAGGGCGGTGTGCAGGACGGCCCGGTCCTCGGTGAGGTTGACGTGCTCGCCGCCCAGCATGGCGTCGCGCAGGTCGGCGACCCGGGCGGCCCCGGCCAGGTCGGCGAGCAGGCGCAGGGTCTCGTCGGTGACGAGGTTCTTGGAGTAGTCCACGTGCAGGTCGCCGACGTCGAGCGTGTACCGTTCGGCCCGGCCGGGGTCGTCGGCGAACAGCTCGCGAAGGCCGGTGGAGCCCCACCGCCCGTGGTGCTCGCGCAGCGCGGTCCACTCGTCCCGCTGGTCCAGGGGAACGCCCGGGCGGGCGCGTTCTCCGGTGTCCTCAGCGCGCGGGAGAGGTGTACTGGCAGACATCCGGCGGCTCCTCGTCGGTCGGTGCTCCGGCGGCACGACGCGGGTGCTCGGTCCGCGCGCCGCCCGCGGTGCGCGGCTGTGCTTCCAACCACAAGCCTCCCACGAAAACCGGACCCGCGGCGGTTGTCCACAGGCCCGGGCGCGGACTTTCGCGCGCGGCGCGGCGCGGCACCGGTTCCGGCACGCCGCTCAGCGCAGGCCGCTGCCCTCCTGCTCACGCTCCCGCCGCAGCACGGCCACCTCCGCGCGCAGCGCCCGCAGCTCGGCCAGGATCACGGCTTGTCCCCCGCCGGGGCCGCCGTCGTCGGGGCCCCCGTCCGTCCGGTCCGCGGAGCCGCCTCCCCCGCCACCGCCGCCGCTCCCCTCGTCGTCCTTCTCCAGGGCCTCCACGGCCACGGCGATGAACAGGTTGAGCGCCACCAGCGTGGACACCAGCACGAAGACCACGAAGAACACCCACGCCATCGGCTTGTGCTCCATCACGTCCTTGGCGATGGTGCCCCAGCCGTCCGCGGTGGCGATCTGGAACAGGGTGAACAGCGACGAGGGCAGGTCGCCGAAGTACTGCGGCGAGACGCCGGCGAAGAGCTCGGTGGCCATGACCCCCGACACGTACAGCAGCAGCATCACCAGGAACAGGATGGACATCATGCCGGGCAGGGCCCGGAACAGGCCCGTGACGACGTGGCGCAGGGTCGGTATCACCGACAGCAGGCGCAGGACCCGCAGCACGCGCAGGACACGCAGGACAGAGAAGGGGCCGGAGGCCGGAAGCAGCGCGATCCCGACGATCACCAGGTCGAACCAGCTCCAGGGGTCGCGGAAGAACGCCCGCCGGTGGGCGTACATCCGCATCACCAGTTCCAGGACGAACAGGGCGAGGATGGTCAGGTCGACGGCGCGGAGGAGGTCGCCGTAGGAGCCCGTCACCCGGGGTGAGGTCTCCGCGCCGAGGATGACGGCGTTGACGAGGATGAGGGTGATGACGCAGGCCTGGAACCAGGGGGCGTCGACGATGGCTCGAACGCGCTCGCGCACGACAGAGGGGGCTCCGTTCACATATCGGACAGCGCGGCAGAAGCCTACCGTGCGTTACCTTGTCCGGTTCCGCTCCCGCCGCTCCCCGCGGGAGCCCCTGGCGCCCTCCGGCCGGAGCGGGCATGATCGAGGTGAGGGACCGAGCGTGAGGGGGACGCCGGTGACAGAGTCAACCGAGGGCTTCGACGAGTTCGGGGCGCGATCGCGGGATTCCGGATACGACGACGACGTGGACGCGGACACGGACGTGGGGGCCGCGGACCAGGACTCCGCGGTGGCCGACTTCCTGAGGTACTTCCCGGAGGGCCACCGGATCGAGGAGATCGAGGACCACGACGTCCTGGGCATCGACGCGGAGCTGGGCCAGGAGCTTCCCGAGCAGGCGCCCGAGAGCGGCGGGGAGCGCCCGCCGACCGCCCGGCGCGAGGAGCTGGCGCGCCTGCTGCGGGCCGAGGAGTTCGCCGACAGGGTCCGCGACCGCGGCCGGTGACCCGGCGAAGCGGTGACGCGGTGACGCTCAGTCGGCCAGGTCCGCGCTGAGCCAGCGCTCCACGCGCAGGACGTGCACGGTCGCGGCGGCCCGGGCGGCGTCGGGGTCGCGCGCCACGAGGGCCTCGTGGATGCGCAGGTGGTCCTCGTGCAGCTTGGCGGTGAGCCCGGCCTCCCGGTGCCCCGCCCACACGCGGGCGTGGAAGGTGCGCGAGGACAGGCCGTCGTTGACCGCGGCCAGGGTGGCGTTGCCGGTGCTGGCCACGATGGCCTGGTGGAAGCCCAGGTCGGCGGTGACGGTGTCGGCGCGGAAGGTGTCGTCCCCGCCCTCGATCCGCTCCAGCAGGGTGCCGATGCGGTCGAGGTCCTCGGCGCTGGCGCGAGCGGCGGCCAGGGCGGTGGCGGCGGGTTCGAGCATGCGCCGCACCTGGAGGACCTCCAGGAGGGTGTGCCCCTGGGAGACCTCGGCCAGGACGGAGAAGGTCTCCAGCAGGTCGGCGGGGCGCAGCGCGGTGACGTAGACGCCCGCGCCGTGGCGGGACTCCAGGACGCCGAGCGTGGTCAGGGAGCGGATGGCCTCGCGCATGGAACTGCGGGACACCCCGAGCTGCGCGGACAGGTCGCGTTCGGTGGGCAGGCGCTCCCCCGGTCCGACCTGCCCGTCGGCGATCATCGCCTTGATCCGGTCGGCGGCGCGCCGGGTGACGGTGGTGCGCCCGACGTCGGGGTCGCTCACGGGACTCCTCCAGTCTGTGCGGTGGTCCGATGGTCCGGCTCGTCCGTCGGCCCGACGGAGCGGGGACGGGGCGCTCGCGTGACTCACGCCACCACTGGCCCCCAAGAGATCATACCAATTCGCCACCGCCTCACCCCACATCGCCACTTTCGCCCTCCTTCTTGCCCAGATACTTGCCGTTGTGCGAAAGTGGTCCGACCACCCCAGACTCGTGGCGAGCAGTTCCGCCATGGCAGCGCACCCCGCACGCCGACCCGGCGGGTCCGCACGCGCGCGCCGGTCGGCGGGGCACGAAGGAGGCACATGCGGATCGCGCTGTTCATCACCTGCGTCAACGACACACTCTTCCCCGACACCGGGCGGGCGGTCGTGCGCCTCCTGGAACGGCTGGGGCACGAGGTGGTCTTCCCCGAGGGCCAGACCTGCTGCGGGCAGATGCACTACAACACCGGCTACCGGCGCTCGGCGAGCCGTCTGGCCGTGCGCTTCGTGCGCACCTTCGAGGGCGCCGACGCCGTCGTGGTCCCCTCCGCCTCCTGCGCGGCCATGGTCCGCGACAACTACCCGCGGCTGGGCGCCAGCGGAAGCCGCCTGTCGCGCAAGGTGGCCGACCTCGCCCCGCGCGTGTACGACCTCACCGAGTTCCTGGTGGACGTGCTCGGCGTGACGGACGTGGGCGCCTACTACCCGCACAAGGTGGCCTACCACCCCACCTGCCACGGGCTGCGCATGCTCGGCCTGGGCGACCGCCCCTACCAGCTGCTGCGCGCCGTGCGCGGCCTGGAGCTGGTGGAGCTGCCCGGGGCCACCGAGTGCTGCGGTTTCGGCGGCACGTTCGCGGTCAAGAACGGCGACGTGTCCTCGGCCATGGGCGCGGACAAGGCCCGCCACGCCGTGGAGACCGGCGCCGAGGTGCTGTGCGCGGTCGACAACTCCTGCCTGATGCACATCGGCGGCACCCTGTCCCGGCAGAGGTCGGGGATGAGGGTGGCGCACCTGGCCGAGATCCTGGCCAGTACCGAGAAGGAGGGCGCCCACGGGGTTCTGGAGGGGCCGGAGGCGGGCTCGTGAGGAACGAGCGAACCCGCCGTAGGCACCGAAGGTTCCCGTACTCCGGGCGCCCGAACAAGGAAAACACCGCGCCGCAGACGTCCGTTGAGGGCGGTAGCCCGTCCCGACGCGCAGCGTCCCCAACGGGCGATGGCGGGCGACGGGAGGGCCGAAGCGAAGCGGAGGCCCAAAGAGACAAGGAGGGCGCCCACGGGGTTCTGGAGGGGTCGGAGGCGGGCTCGTGAGGAACGAGCGAACCCGCCGTAGACACCGAAGGTTCCCGTACTCCGGGCGCCCGAACACGGGCCGAAGCGAAGCGGAGGCCCAAAGAGACAAGGAGGGCGCATCCCGATGAGCGCGACGTTCCTGGGCATCCCGCCCTTTCCCGAGGCCGCCGCGGGCGCGGTCAACGACGCCCGGCTGCGGCACAACCTGCGCAGGGCCACCCACACCATCCGCGACAAGCGCGCCGCCGTCGTCGACGAACTGCACGAGGACTGGCAGCGCCTGCGCGCGGAGGGCGCCGCGGTCAAGGAGCACACCCTGCGCCACCTGGACCGCTACCTGGAACAGCTGGAGGAGTCCGTCCAACGGGCGGGCGGACGGGTGCACTGGGCCTCCGACGCCGCCGAGGCCAACGAGATCGTCACCCGGCTGGTCCGGGACACCGGCGAGACCGACGTGGTCAAGGTCAAGTCGATGGCCACCCAGGAGATCGAGCTCAACGAAGCCCTCGCCGCCGCCGGGATCACCGCCTACGAGACCGACCTGGCCGAACTGATCGTGCAGCTGGGCGAGGACCTGCCCTCGCACATCCTGGTGCCCGCCATCCACCTGGGCCGCGCCCAGATCCGCGAGATCTTCCTGGAGCAGATGGCCGAGTGGGGCGTGCCCGCGCCCCGGGGCCTGACCGACGACCCCCGGGCGCTGGCCGAGGCGGCCCGCGTGCACCTGCGCGAACGCTTCCTGCGCACCCGCACGGCCATCTCGGGGGCCAACTTCGCGGTGGCCGACAGCGGCACGCTCGTGGTGCTGGAGTCGGAGGGCAACGGGCGCATGTGCCTGACCCTGCCCCAGACGCTGATCTCCGTGGTCGGCATCGAGAAGATCGTGCCGACCTGGTCGGACCTGGAGGTGTTCCTCCAACTGCTGCCGCGCTCCTCCACCGGCGAGCGGATGAACCCCTACACCTCCACCTGGACCGGGGTGACGCCGGGCGACGGCCCCCAGGAGTTCCACCTGGTGCTGCTGGACAACGGCCGCACCGACGTGCTGGCCGACACCGTGGGCCGCCAGGCGCTGCGCTGCATCCGCTGCTCGGCGTGCCTGAACACCTGCCCGGTCTACGAGCGCACCGGCGGGCACTCCTACGGTTCGGTCTACCCGGGCCCGATCGGCGCGATCCTCACCCCGCAGCTGCGCGGGATGTCCTCGCCGGTGGACGAGGCGCTGCCCTACGCGTCGTCGCTGTGCGGGGCCTGCTACGAGGTGTGCCCGGTGGCCATCGACATCCCCGAGGTGCTGGTGCACCTGCGCGAGGAGGTCGCGGAGCGCTCCGGGCACGCGGGCGAGAGGGCCCTCATGGCGGGCGCCGAGGCGGTGCTGTCCTCCCCGCGGACGCTGGGCGCGGTCCAGCGCGCGGCGGGGCTGGGGCGCCGCGCGGTCCCGCGCCACCTGCCGGGCCTGGCGGGGGCCTGGACCGACACCCGGGACGTGCCCGACGTCCCGGCCGAGTCCTTCCGCCAGTGGTGGGACAGGCGCGGAGGGGAGGGCCGATGAGCAGCCGCGAGCGGATCCTGGCCAGGGTCAGGAGGGCACTGGCCGACGTGCCCGCCGACGAGTCGCCGGTGCGGGAGGCCGGGCGCGGCTACGCCGACAGCCACGGCGTGGGACCCGCGCTGGAGGTGCTGGAGGACCGGCTGCTGGACTACCGCGCGCTGGTGCGCCGGATCGGCGCCGACCGCGTGGCCGCCGAGGTGGCCGCCGCACTGGAGCGCCGCGGGGCGCGGCGGGTGGTCGTCCCGGCGGACGCCCCGCCGGAGTGGTTCGCGCACGCCTCCGCCGAGCGGCTGCCCGACTCCCGTGAGGAACCGCTGGCGGTCGCCGACCTCACCGGTGTGGACGGCGTGGTCACCGGATGCTCGGTGGCCGTCGCCGAGACCGGCACGATCGTCCTGGACGGCGGGCCGGGCCAGGGGCGCCGGGCCGTCACCCTGGTGCCGGACTACCACCTGTGCGTGGTGCGCGCCGACCAGGTGGTGGACGGGGTGCCGCAGGCGGTCCGGCTCCTGGACCCGTCGCGCCCGCTCACCTGGATCAGCGGTCCTTCGGCGACCAGCGACATCGAGCTGAACCGGGTGGAGGGGGTGCACGGCCCGCGCACCCTGGAGGTGCTGCTGGTGGAACCGGCGGTTTGAACCCGTTGACGGTGGCCGCCCCGTGGGCGGAGGCGCGGTCCGGCGGAAGCGGGCCCCGAGCCCGGTGGGCCGCGGCCGGGCAACGGGCGAGGGCGGACAACGGGCGGGTCCGTCGCCCGGCGGGACTGGCGCCCCGAACCCGCTGGTGGAGGCCTTCGGGGTAGGGCTGTCCCCACCCCCCTCCTCCGGGGCATCCCCGGGGAAGGGGGGTGGCCGCCCCGATGGCGCCGCGCGGGCAGCCCTTCCTAGCGTGGGCGGTGACCACGACGGCACCGAACGACGGGACACCATGCCCCCCACACCAGACCCATCACCCGCCACCTCCGTCCGCGCCCTCCGGGCCGGTACCGCCCTCGCCGCGGCCGCCGCGCTGGCGCTGCCGGTCTCCCTGGCCGCCGCCGGAACGGCCGCGGCCGACACCGGACCCTCCGGCACCGCGCCCGCCGACGCCCCCCGGGCCGCCCTGCCCGAGCCCACCGGGGACCACCCGGTGGGCCGGACGACCCTGCACCTGGTGGACGGGGAGCGCGAGGACGTGTGGGTGGGCGGGCCCCGCCAGCTGATGGTCACCCTGTGGTACCCGGCGCGGGCGGACGCGGGCCGACCCGCGCCGTACATGACCGAGGCCGAGTCCGCGGCCATGATCGCGGGGCTGGGACTGGACCTGCCCGCCGACCTCATGCACAGCGGGGTGCGCACCTCCTCCCGCCTGGACGTGCCGCCCGCGCGCACCCGCGACGGGTTCCCGCTGGTGGTGCTGTCCCCCGGTGCGGGGCACAACCGGATCGAGCTGTCCTCGCTGGCCGAGGAGCTGGCCAGCCACGGCTTCGTGGTGGCCGGGGTGGACCACGCCCACGAGGCCGCGCCCGTGGAGTTCCCCGACGGGCTGATCACCGAGTGCACCGGGTGCCAGAGCGGCGAGTGGGCCCTGGGGTCGGTCAACCGGGCCGAGGACGTCTCCTTCCTCCTGGACCGGCTCACCGGCCCCGATCCCGCGTGGCGGTGGTCACGGGTGATCGACGCGTCCCGGGTCGGGATGGCGGGGCACTCCTGGGGCGGCACGGCCACCGCCGAGACGCTGCGCTCGGAGGAGCGGGTGGACGCCGGGATCAACCTGGACGGCCCCTACTACCCGCCCGTGGTGGAGGAGGGGCTGGACAAGCCGCTGGCGCTGATCGAGAACGGCCAGGGCAACTCCTGGGACGGCGTCGAGCAGATGTGGCCGCGCCTGGAGGGGTGGCGGCAGTGGATCCGCATGGAGGGTTCGGGGCACTCCAACGGCATCGACCGGGGCGTGCTGGTGGAGCAGCTCGGTCTGTCCGGGCTCTTCACGCCCGAGCAGTGGCGGAACCTGTACGGCGACATCGGGGTCGGGCACGGCCTGGAGCTGGTGCGCACCTACGGCCTGGCGTTCTTCGACCACCACCTGCGCGGCGGGGAGCAGCCCCTGCTGGAGGACCCCGAGGCCTTCCATCCCGAGCTGGTCGTGGTCGACCCTGACGAGGGGTAGCCGCCGACTCCCGCCCGGGTCCGCCCGGCCGGGAGTCGGCGCGTCGCGTCCTCCGGCGCGCTGGAAACCGGCGTGCCGGAGGACGCGACACCCCAGGTCGGCCGCCGCGTCCCCTGGGGCGAGGGGGGACGCCGGGTGTCGGTCCCAAGGGCCGGGGTAGTCGCCTCCCATGGTTCTCGTGTCGGTTCTCGGTCTACTGCTCGCCGTACTGATCGTCTGCGACGCCGCCGTCACCGTCCTGCACCCTGACTCGGAGGGGTTGCTGGCCGGGTGGATCCGCAAGGCGGTGTGGCGTTCGACGGTGCTGGCGAGCACGCGTCTGCCGCGCACCAGGGGATGGCTGGTCAGCCTGGCCGGACCGCTGATCCTGCTGGCGACCTTCGCCGCCTGGGTCGCGCTGCTCACCCTCGGCCTGGCGCTGGCCGTGTGGCCGATGCTGGAGGAGGGGTTCAGCGCCCAGCCCGGCCTGGCCCCCCTCGGCTTCCTCGACGCGCTGTACTTCGCGGGCGGTACCGTCCCGGTCCTGGGTTACGGAGACATCACTCCGCTGTCGACCGGGGCCAAGCTGGTCTCGCTGTTCGGCGCGGCGGTCGGCTTCGCCCTGTTCACGGGCATGGCCACCTACGCCATCCAGGTCACCAGCGGTGTGTCCAAGCGCAACCAGTTCACGTTGTCGATCCACGACGAGGCACGCGGCCGGGGCGGCGTCACCATGTTTGCCGAGTCCCTGGCCCAGGAGGGCGTCGACGAGGCCCGTACGCGCTGCCGGAGCTGGACGGAGAGCCTGCGCGAGGTCGCCGAGACGGTGCACCGGTACCCGCTGGTGGCGTTCACCTACCGGTCGCGCCACGACGAGTACGATCCCGAACCCGCTCTGCACCACGTCGCCGAGGCGACGGTGGCGGCCCTCGTGGCGAGCGGGCGCGAACCCTCGCTCCGGGCGTCGGCCGAGACACTGCGCCTGGCGCTGACCCGCCTCCAGCAGACGATCGCCGCCACCTACCTGGACGACGACCTCACCCGGCGGCTGGAGGATCCCCGGCCGAACGAGCACGACCGGCAGGCCGTGCACACGGTCGAGCGCCTCCTGCGGGCCCGCCTCCACGGCCACGGATCCGGTACCGAACCCGACCCGGGGCCCGGGGAGGGCAGCCGCGCGGTGGCCGAGACGGTCTACCGCTGCCGGGTCTTCCTCGACGGCCTGCACGCGTGGGCGCGCGTCGAGACTCCCCCGCGCGAGTGGGACGCCCGCTGACCGCGGGCCCGCCGTCAGTCCCACTGCTGCCAAGCGGCGAGCAGCCGCTCCAGGGCGTCGGGCTCGGGCTCGGCGCGCTCGCGCGCGAACGGCGCCTGGTAGCGGGCCCCGGCGCCGCGCGGAACCCGGCGGGGCCGCGGGGCGGGAGCGGTCACGGACCGCTCCTCCCGTGCCCGTTCGCCGTCCTCCCCCGACAGGGGCGCCTGGTAGCGCGCCCCGCGCGGGGCGGGACCCCGTTTCCTGCGCAGACGCCGGAGCACCGGGACCGGGGCGCGCTCGCGCACCGGCTCTTCGGGCCCGACCCGCTCCCCGGTGGCGGTGAACCACACCGGCAGCTCCTCCAGGCCGTGCACGGCCAGGGACGCGCGCCAGCGCAGGGCCTCGGGCTCCACGGCCAGGACCATGCCGCGCAACCGGTCCACGGCGGTGTCGATGGCGGTGCGCGCCAGCTCGCGGGTGAGGCCGGTGGCGGGACAGCGGTGGGCGCCCGCGCCCCACGCCAGGTGGGAGCGGTCGCCCGCCAGGGCCATCGCGTCGTCGCCGCGGGACACCGAAGGGTCGGTGTGCGCGGAGGCGAACCCCAGCAGCAGCGGCTCGCCCCTGCGGACACGGACCCCGGAGAAGCGCAGGTCGGCGACCGGGTAACGCCCGGAGAGCATCCGGATCGGAGAGTCGGTCCACATCACGTAGTCGACGAAGTCCTCGGGGGTGAGGGTGCCGCCCAGGTAGGCGGTCCACACGCCCGGGTCCTCCAGCAGCCGGAGCAGGGCGTTGCCGACGAGGTGGGTGGTGGGCTCGTGCCCGGACTCCCACAACAGCGTGAGCGCCCCGACCGCCTCGTCGTCGGTGAGCCCGGAGGGGTGGGCGAGCAGCCAGCTGGCCATGTCCTGCCCCGGGGCGGCACGCTTGCGCGCGACCAGGCCCGCGAAGTAGGAGCGGACCGCGGTGGCGGCGGGACCGGCCCGGCCGGGTTCGCCGCTCCACAGCCGCGGGGCCAGGTCGGCCAGCAGGCGGCCGTAGGCGTCGGGCAGGCCGAAGAGCTCGTTGAGGACCAGGGCGGGCAGCGGGGCGGCGAACCCGCCGATGAGGTCGGCGGCGCCGTCGGCCGCGACCCGGCCGAGCAGGTGCACGGCGGCGCGTTCGACGACGGGGACCAGCCGGGGCGTGTCCACCCTGGCCAGGGTGTCGACGACGGCCGCGCGCAGCCGCCGGTGCTCCTCGCCGTCGCGGGCCAGGGCGGCGCTGCGGGCGGGCGCGGCGCCCTCGGCGCCCCACGGGCGCGGGTCGGCGGAGAAGAGGGTCTGGTCGCGCAGCGCCTGGAGGTTCTCCCGGTAGCCGAGCAGGAGCCACCCGGGCACACCCGGGCCCACCTCGACCGGGACCAGGCCGCCGTGGCGGTCGCGCAGCGCGTCCCAGGGCGTGTCGGCGCCGGTGCTGCCGTGCAGGGGGAGGGTGACCGGGCAGCGGGCACCGTCCGCCCCGGCTGACGGGGGGTCCTCGCGGCCGTCGGCCCCGGTTCCCTGGCGCATGGAGACTCCTCAGTGGCTGCGGATGCGAGGCGACGGTACGCGTCCCGTGTTTCCGCCGTGCTTCGGACAGGAAAGCTCCGCCTTTCCGGACGGGGCACCCGGTGCCACGGAGGGCCAAGACGGGATTACCCGTCACGGCGCCCAGAGGAGCCGGTGTCGCCGCACCGGTGACGTTCGTGCGCCTTCCTCCCTCCGGCCGGGGGTGTCCCCCGCCACCGCCCTTCCGGGACTCACGCCCGCCCGCCGCGGATCCGCCGGTCGGTAGGATGGCCTGCTGGTCTCGCACCACCACCGAACGGAGGACCACGTGGGGAAGAAGGGTCGCGGCCGACAGCGCGGCGGCGGTCGCCAGGCGGCCGGGCGGGGCGCCGAGTCCTGGGCCGGTCCCGCGCCCGGGGACTCCCCCGAACGGGTGGTCTCGGAGGCGGTCGACGCGCTGGTGCTCGGCCGGGAGGGCGGCGGCGTCGACCTGGCCGCCGCGCGGCTGGCCGACTCCGAGGACCCGGCGTGGGCCGGGGCGGCGGACCGCGCCGTCCGCGACGCCCTGCTGGCGGGGGTGGCCTCGGCGTGGGCGCGCGGGTGGCAGCCCGCCGAGACGGTCCGCCAGGCGGGACGCGCGCTGGACCCGGTGGCGGCCGCGGTGTGCGCCGACGCGGTGGCGGCCGACCTGGACCGCCACTCCCCCGCCGAGGTGGATCCGCGCTGGACCGCGCAGGTGCGCGAACTGGGGGCCTCCCCGTCCTGGGGCGGCACCGGGGCCTACCTGGCGCACGTGGGCGCCGAGCACGGACTGCTGCGCTTCGAGGCGGTGGAGACGGCGCTGCGGCTGCTGGCCGCGCTGCGCGTGCTGCCGCCGGTGCACCGGCTGTGCCCGCCGCCGGGGACGTTCCGTCCGCGGCCGGAGGGGGCCGCACGGACCGCGGAGG
The DNA here is from genome assembly GCF_008638355.1 of Nocardiopsis deserti. Taxonomy (NCBI): domain Bacteria; kingdom Bacillati; phylum Actinomycetota; class Actinomycetes; order Streptosporangiales; family Nocardiopsidaceae; genus Nocardiopsis; species Nocardiopsis deserti. The sequence goes on from NZ_VWVS01000004.1 coordinate 24,087, forward strand.
CGGTGGACCAGGGCAAGCTCGCCCGCGTGCGCGCGCTGCTGGCCAAGGCCGAGTCCACGGAGTTCCCCAGTGAGGCGGAGGCGCTGAGCGCCCGCGCGCAGGAGCTGATGGCCCGGCACAGCATCGACCGCGCCCTGCTGGCCGAGGAGCCCGGGCAGGCGTCGGAGGCGGCCTCGGGACGGCGGCTGCCGGTGGACGCCCCCTACGACGAGCACAAGGCGGTGCTGCTGCACGAGGTCGCCGAGGCCAACCACTGCCGGGCCGTGTGGGACCGGGAGCTGGGGCTGTGCACGGTGATGGGCTTCCCCGGGGACGTGGAGGCGGTGGACCTGATGTTCACGTCGCTGCTGGTGCAGGCCGAGACGGCGATGCGGGCCAGCGGTTCGGTGCGCGACCGGTCCGGCAGGGCGGCGGACAAGGCCTTCCGCGCCTCGTTCATGTCCGCGTTCGCGGTGCGGGTGGGTGAGCGGCTGGTGGAGTCGGCGCGCGCCGCCGAGGAGGCCGCCGTGGCCGAGACGGGGACGGACCTGGTTCCGGTGTTCGCCGCGCGCGAGCGCGAGGTGGAGGCGGCCGTGGCCGAGGCCTTCGGCGAGCTGACCTACTCGCGGGTGCGCGGACCCGCCAGCGAGGACGGCTGGCACGAGGGACTGGCGGCGGCCGACGCCGCGTCGCTGGGCGCGCACCGCCGCGTCGCGGACCGCTGAGCCCCACCGGGATACTGAGCCCCACCGGGATACTGGGCCCGCCGGGATGCTGAGCCCACCGGGACACCGCCGGAAGACCGCTCTCCCCTCGGGGCGGCCTCGGTGGAGCAGCCGATGCGGCGGAGCGGCGGGTAGGGCGGGGCGGCGGGTAGGGGCGGCCGACGCGGTCGGAGGGCTGACGCGACCGGGCGGTCAGCGCGGCAGGGCGCATGGTGCGGACCGACGCCTGAGACGGCGAAAACCAGTGGCCGCGCGACCGGACGAACCGGTACAACCGTGGCCATGCGCAAGTACCCGCGGACGCGGCACATCCAGGGCTCCCGCCTCCAGACGGGCGACCACGACCTGGCGGCCGTGCCCTTCTCCGCGCTGGCCGGGCGGCACCTGGTGGTGGAGGAGAAGCTGGACGGCGCCAACGCCGGGATCAGCTTCGGCCCCGGCGGTGAGCTGCGCCTCCAGAGCCGGGGCCACTACCTCACCGGCGGGCCCCGCGAGCGGCACTTCGCCCCGTTCAAGGCCTGGGCGGCGACCGTGGCGCCGCTGCTGCGGCCGCGCCTGGGCGCGCGGTACGTGCTGTACGGGGAGTGGCTGTACGCCAAGCACACCGTGTTCTACGACGCGCTGCCGCACCTGTTCTGCGAGTTCGACGTCCTGGACACCCGCGAGGACGCGTTCCTGTCCACGCCGCGCCGCCGGGAACTGCTGGAGGGCGCCCCTGTGGTGTCGGTGCCCGTGCTCCACACCGGCCCTCTGGAGCGGTTGGCGGACCTGACCCGCCTGGTGGGCTCCTCCACCTGCCGTACCCCCGGCTGGCGCGGGGCCCTGACCGAGGCGGCGGTGGCGGCGGGAGCCGACCCCGGCCGCGCCCTGGCCGAGAGCGACGGCTCCGACCTCATGGAGGGGCTCTACGTCAAGGTCGAGGAGGACGACCGCACGGTGGACCGGTACAAGTGGGTGCGCCCGGGGTTCGCCTCCGCCGTCCTGGACTCGGGCACGCACTGGCTGGACCGGCCGCTGATCGCGAACGGGCTGGCCGATCCGGAGGTGCTCTATGCGGGTGTTCGCTGAACTGTGCCCGGCGCCGCCGCGCTGGGAGCTGGACTGGGCGCGGGTGCGGGAGGCCCTCCCGTGGGTGCGCGACCTGGCCGGGGTGGAGCAGGACCCGGTGCACCACGCCGAGGGGGACGTGGAGACGCACACCCGGATGGCGTGCGAGGCACTGGCCGGGTTGCCCGCGTGGCGGTCCCGCCCCGCCGCGGAGCGGGAGCGACTGTTCGCCGCCGTACTGCTGCACGACGTCGCCAAACCGCTGTGCACCCGCCGTGAGGAGGACGGCCGGGTCACCGCGCACGGCCACTCGCGGCGCGGGGACCTCCTGGCGCGGCGGCTGCTGTGGGAGGCCGCGGCCGCGCCCGGGGCCGCCGCCTCGCCGCTGGAGGCGGTGCGGTGGCGCGAGCACGTGGCGGCCCTGGTGCGCCACCACCAGGTGCCGTTCTGGGCGCTGGAGCGCCCGGATCTGCGCCGCATCGCGTTCCGGGTGAGCCTGGTGGCGCGCAACGACGACCTGGTGCTCCTGGCCACCGCCGACATCCTGGGCCGCCGCTGCGGCGACACCGCGGAGGTCCTGGAGAACGTCGGGCTGTACGGCGAGTACTGCCAGGAGCAGCGGTGCCTGGACCGGCCGAGGAAGTTCCCCTCCGACCACGCCCGGTTCTGGTTCTTCCGCAAACCCGACCGCGACCCGGACTACGCCGCCCACGACGACACCCGGATGACGGTGACCGTCATGTCGGGGCTGCCGGGTGCGGGCAAGGACACCTGGATCGCGCGTGAGCGGCCGGGCGTGCCGGTGGTGAGCCTGGACGCGCTGCGCGCCGAGCTGGGCGTGCGCCCGACCGCCGACCAGCGCCCGGTGGCGGCGGCCGCGTACGCGCGCGCACGCGAGCACCTGCGCGCGGGGCGGTCGTTCGTGTGGAACGCCACCAACGTCTCGCGGTCGCTGCGCGACCAGTGCGTGGATCTGGCGGCCGCCTACCGGGCGCGCGTGGAGATCGTCTCCGTCGAGGCCCCGCCCCGGGTGCTGCGGGACCGCCTGGACCGCAGGCGGGCGCCGGTCCCGGCCGCCGCCGTGGAGCGCCTGGTGCGGCGCTGGGAGTGCCCGGACCCGACCGAGGCGCACCGGCTCGTCCGGTGGACCAGCGCCTGAACGCCCGGCTACGCCTCCGCCGGGCCGGATGCCGGGCCCCGCGGATCCGAGAGGCCGCGGGTCCGTGCTTCCGCACGCGGAGACGGTCTCCTCCTGGGACGGGAGCGATTTCGGCGTTTTCCCTCGCGGGCCCGCACGCCGCGGCTAGCCTGATGCCGTTTCAGCGACTCGCGGCACTTTGGGTGGTGTGGCAATGACTGAGCGCGTCTACTCCGCCGTGCGCGCGTGTCTGGACTGGGCCGGGACGGTCGAACCACGTCCCGTCCTGGACACCGACAGCCTGCTCTTCCTGCTGACCGCCCACCTGGACGCCGGCGCGCCCGACCCCGGGGACTGGTCCACCGCCGACGTCCACGACATCGCCCGTACCGTCCGGGGCTGGGACCGGGTGCCCGACAACCTCAGGGACACCTGGCTGACCTGGTGCGACTTCCTGGTCGACCAGGGTCGGCTGCTGTCCGCGGAGAGCCCGCGCCGCCTGCGCGCCGCCATCGCCACGGTCGACCTCGCCCCCGGCGGTCCGCCGACGCCCGAGGACCGGGCCGAGGGGGCCGTCCTGCTGCTCCTGGACCGGCTCGGCGTCGGCGCGGACGGCGGGCCCGAGGCGCTGCCGACGGTCGTCCCGGCGGAACCGGCCGACCTGGACGCGGCGGCGCGCCGGTGCCGCCCCCTGTCCGACGCCGCGCGGCTGGCGGCATGGGCGGGCGGGGGCAGGCCCCTGCGCGCCGGGGGAGGCGACGCCTTCACCCCGGACGACGCCGCCGGGGCGGCCGCCGACCTGGGGGTCGCTCCCGGGAGGATACCCGCGCTGTTCGCCGTGGCCAGGGACGCGGGGCTGCTGCGCACCACCTACACCCGGGTGCTGCCGGGCCGGGCGGCGCGGAACTGGTGGGACGGTGTGCCGGGGACGGCCGCCAACGCCTGGGCCGACGCCCTGCTGACCATGACCGACCTGCGCGGGGTCACGGCGTTCCTGCTGCTCACCGATCTGTTCGCGCACGGGGACTCACGCACGCCCGAGCAGCTGGTGGCCGTGTACGGGCCCGGGATCGCCCTGCGCGGGGAGGACCCCGTGGAACACGTGCGCCAGGTGCTGGAGGCCCTGGACGGCCTCGGCGCGGTCCGCGGGGTCGGCGGCGGCCGGTTCCGCGTCACCGGTCTGGGCGACCACTTCATGGTGCGCCAGCTGCGCCAGTCGGGCGCCGACGTCGCGGTGGCCCCGCCCGTGTCCGGGATGGACGCCGAGCGGGTGCTCGCCCTGGTGGAGCGGGGCCGCCCGGTGGACGCCGAGGGCCTGCTGGAGCGGTGGGTGGCCGCCCGCGGCACCGAGAGCGCGGTGTGCGGCCTGTTGGAGGCCTGCGACGCCCCCGGTTCCTGGCGCCTGCGGGAGCGGGTGGCCCGGGTGCTCGCCGGGCTGGACGAGGACCTGGGTCCGGTGCTGGGGCTGTACGTGCACCACCCCGTCCTGGGCGGGTGGGCCCGGCGGCTGCGCGGCGGGGTCGCCGGGACGGCCACGTCCCACCAGGAGGTCTGGGCGGTGCTGGACGACTACGCGATCCTGCTGGAGGGCGGCGGGCCCCTTCCCCGCCGGGACCGGGACAGGTACGCCGGGTGCGCGGAGGGGTTCGTCCGCGCCGTGTGGCTGACGGGCCACCCGGCCTCGGACACCGTGCTGGACCTGCTGGCGGAGGGGGCGCTGGGCGCGCCCCTGGCCGAGGCCGCGCGGCGGGTGCGCCCCGCCCCGGTCACCCCCTGAGCGGTCTTCCCCGCCCCGCCCCCGCCCCTGCCCGGGGCGGGAGAGCGGGCGTGCGCGGCCTCAGGCCTTGACGACCAGTTGGTAGGCGAGCATCTCGACGCCGGGCACCGGAGCCCAGTCGCGCTCGGGCACCCGCTCGAAACCGCGGGCGCGGTAGACGTACTGGGCCGCGATCATCTCGGGCAGCGTGGACAACAGCAGCCGGGACACCCCCTCCTCGCGGGCTCGGTCGACGAGCGCGTTGACCAGGTCGCGCCCCACGCCGCGCCCCCGCGCCTCGGGAGCGACGGCGAAGGCACGGATCTCGGCCTCGTCGGCGTTGCGGGCGACCTCGCTCTCCGGCGACCAGGGCTCGAACATGGCCGTCCCCAGGAGCCGGTCCTCGTCGGCGGCGACCAGGATCTCGCCGCGGCCGTCCGTCCCCAGGAGCCGGAGCGTCTCGACGTAGGCCGGGTTCACATCCAGGAGGCCATCGGCCGTGTAGGCCGTCACGCGCAGCTCACTGACGGCGTTCATCTCATCGGGAAGTACTCGACGCACGATCATGGACGTCATTCAACATGATGGGAGGGCTCCCCACCGTTGATCGCCGCACCACCCGGAGCGTCGAAAACGTCACCGTGAGTGACTCTTTACGGAGGTTTATCCCCCGCCCGGGACACGCCGAACGTCCTGGACGGAGTTGTCCACAGCCCTCCGGCGGCGCGGCCGCGATCGTGCCACCCTTCTGGTGAGGGGAGGCGCTCATGCCCGACCACACCGCCGGGGAACCCGTTCCGATACCGACCGTCCGCGTCTTCAGCGACTCCGCGGCGCTGGCCGCGGGAGGATGTCCGGCGCACCGCCGGATCAGCGCCGACCTGTCCCTCGGTGCGGATCCGCCGTCGCACGACACACCCGGGGCGCTTCTGGACGCCGTCCTGGACCTGGTCGAGCACGCGGGCATGGCGCTGGAGGAGGCCTGCGCGCGCCTGCCCGCGTTGGGAGGGCCGGGCCGCGTCCTCCCCGGCGGGCGGCTCGCGCCGCCGCACGCGGGGCTGCTGGTCTGGGTCCGGCACGCCGCGCGGTGCTACCTGGAGGCCCTGGCCGGGGACGGCGGACGCGGCGGCCTCCGCCGAGCGCCGGTGTTCGACTTCTGGGTCCGCCAGTACCTGCCCGTACCCGGGTCCCCGAACTCCCGCCCCTACGAGGTGTGCGCCCGGGGCCGCAGGTACACCTACGCGCGGGGACCGGACCGGGTACGGGAGCTGCGCATCCCCGTCACGGGCGCGGCCGGGGAGGGGGCCCGCTCCCGGGCGGAGGTGGCGGTGGCCGCGTACGTGCTCGCCACCGGGACGCCGGTGGACCGCGACGCCTGCGCGGCGCGTCCCGAACGGTACCGGAGCGGTACCCCCTATCCGATGCGCGGGCACCGCGGCGGCGCCGACGCCCGGCCGCCGGACCGGGTGCGCGTGGTGGAGGCCTCCTGCCTGGACTCCTCCACCGCCGTCCTCTACGACGGTCCGGCCGCCGAGGCCGGGGAGGCCTTCGCCTCGGCGGGCCGTGAGGGGCTGCGCTCGGCCCTGGTGGGCGGGGCCCGCTCCCCCGGCGGGGACTGCCTGGCCTGCGCGGGGCGCTGCGGCTGCGGTCGGCTGCCGCGCGCGCCGGGGCTGCTCGGCCCGCACGGCGGTCCGCGGCCCCGGCGGTCCTGGTCGGTCTCCCTGGGGCTGCGCCACCGGAGCTGTCCCGCCCGGGCGCACTTCCACGCCCTGGGCCTGCCCGCGGATCCCGGTGCCGAACCGGCGCCGCTGCGGCGCGACCGCGCCGTGCGCGCCTGGCTGGAGCGGCTGCACCGGCGCCTGCCCCGACGGCCCTGCACGACCGGGGACCTGCCCGGGGACCGCTCGTCCTGGTCCGCCGGAGGGCGGCGGCTGGAGGGTGGGCAGGCCCGTCGGGGAGCCGCCATGATCGCCGCGCACGTCGGGGTCTGCCCGCTGCGCGGGCTGGCCTCGGGCAGCCACGTGCGGGTGGGCCACACACTGGCCGCCGACGACACGCTGGCCGACGTCCTGGTCCTGGCCAGGGCCGAGGTGCTCCACCACCGGGGCCGGTCCTGGGTCTACCGCACCGTCACCACGACCGACGACGCGCCGACCCCGGCAGGGGGCAGGCCCGTTCCGGCGGAGGGCCCGCCCTCCCCAGGCGAGGAACCGCCGTCCCGGGGCGACGGCACGCCCGATCCGGGCGGGGGTGCTGCGCCCGCTTCAGGCCGGGGCGCGCCCTTGCCGGACGGGGGCTGGCCCGCCCCGGGCAGGGACGCGCTCTCCGGAGACGAGGAGGCCCTGCTCGCCGCGGAGCCCCGGCTGGCCCTGGCGGTGGGGCTCTTCGCCTGCGGCGCCCTGCCCGCGGGCCCGGACTCGGCGGTGGAACTGGAGGTCCTCAGCCGCCGGGGCGCGTCTGTACTGTCGCTGGATCCCGGGTCGGCACGGGTTCGGACCGCGGCCAGGCGGGTGGTGCACGAACTCGCCGGACCCTGGTACGGCGACGCCTCCCACCCGCCGACACCGGGCGAGGCCTGCCGGGACTGCCCCTACCGGCGCTGGTGCCCGGCGACCGACGCCCTCGGCGTCCTCCACGACCCGGGCGTACGGTCCCTGGACCGGCACGGCGGCCCCGGGACCGGGCCCGTACGCGACCCTCCCTCAGACCAGGCCGCCGGTTCGCCCTCCTCGGCGAAGCGGTAGGCGCTGGCCTGGAGGTCCCGCGGCTCCCGGTACAGCCCGTCGGCGGCCAGCAGTTCGGCGTGGTCGCCCCGCTCCGCCACCCGGCCCCGGTCGAGCACGACGATGTGGAAGGAGAAGCAGGCGTGCTCGGCGCGCGTCCAGGGCTGTCTACCCCTGCTGAGCATCCGTCCGGGTCAGACGACACCCCTACCTCCGGGCACGTTCGGCACGATGCCGGTCGGTCGGGTAGCCCGAGGAGACCTCAGCCCAGGGCTCCGCGACCGTCAGGTTTGGCCAAAGGCGCGCCGGTAGGCGCCGGGTGTGGTGCCGAGATGTGCCCGGAAGCGGCGGCGCAGGTTGACTGCCGAGGTGAGTCCGACGCGGGTGGCGACAGCTTCAACCGGCAGGTCGGTCTGTTCCAGCAGTGCCCGTGCCGCGTTGATGCGTTGGCCGAGCAGCCACTGTCCCGGGCTGGTCCCGAGTTGGTCGGCGAACCGCCGGGCGAGGGTCCGGCTGGAGAGCCCGGCGCGTTCGGAGAGTCGGTCGAGGGTCAGTCGGGCGTCGAGCCGGGAGGTGGCCCATTCCAGCAGGGGCGCCAACGACTCGTCCGACTTAGGCGGTACGGGTCGTGCGGACTGTGTGGCGTACTGGAGCTGGCTGCCTTCCCGGTGCGGCGGCAGGACCATGTTTCTGGCGATCTGCGCGGCGTATGCCGCACCGTGGTCGGAACGTACCAAGTGCAGGCACAGGTCGATGCCCGCGCCGGTTCCGGCGCTCGTGGCCACGTCGCCGTGGTCCACGAAGAGCACGTCCTGGTCTAGCTGTACCTCGGGGAAGGCAGCAGCGAGTCGGGCGGTGTCGCGCCAGTGGGTGGTGGCGCGGCGTCCGTCGAGCAGTCCGGCCTGGGCGAGGACGAACGCTCCCGTGCAGATGGCGACGATCCTCGCCCCGCGCCGGTGGGCGGCCCGCAACGCCGCGGTGACGGCTGGTGGCGTGGGAGTGCCGGGAGGCTGCCAGCCGGGGACGATCACGGTGTCCGCCTGCTTCAGGGCCTCAAGGCCGGCCTCGACGACCATCGGGTAACCGGCGGTGGTCTGCAGAGGGCCGGGGTGCTCGGCGCAGATCCGGAAGCTGTATCGGGGCGGCTCGCCGTGCGGGGCAGTGCCGAAGACCTCGGTGGCGCAGGAGAGTTCGAAGGGCGATTGGGGCGGATGGAGCAGGGCCACCACCCGGTGAGGACGCATGGCAGGATTGTACCCTCAGGTGTCTTTCTGGACTCTCAGCCGAACGACCCGCACGGGACACGATGGGCTCATGAGCGAAACCACCAGAACGACAGTGCTGAGAACCGCAGTCCAGGTCGACGGCGAACCGGCGAGCTACTTGACCGCGGGACGGCATGACGCCCCGCCCGTGCTGATGCTGCACGGCACGTACTGGAGCCGTGTCTGGCTCCCCGTGCTCGACCACCTCGCCGACGCGGGGCTGCGGCCCCTCGCGGTCGACCTCCCCGGCCTGGGGCGCTCGGGGGGCCGACTCACCCCGGAAACGGCCACGGTTCCGGCCCTCGCCGACTGGGTGACGCGATTCGCCTCCGCGCTGAACCTCTCCGGCCCCGTCGCCCTGGCAGGTCACGACATCGGCGGCGCCGTCGCCCAGCACATCCTTGCCCACAACCGGCTCGACGTGTCCCGGCTGGCCTTGGTCAACTCGGTGCTTTACGACTCCTGGCCCGCGCCCCACGTGGCCCGGTTCCGGGACGGGGACACGGGCGAGGGCGTGCTCGCCGCCCGTCGGCAGGCGGTTACGAGGGTGTTGGCCGGTGCCGCCACCGAGTCGTTGATCGCGGACTACGTGGACCCGTGGACCGGTGAGGGGGTGCGCCGCTCCTGGATGGCCCTGGCGGGCGCGGCCGACAACCGCTACACCCTCGACCTCGTTCCCGCGCTGCAGCGGTCCACGACGCCCAAACTGCTGGTCTGGGGCGAAGACGACCTCCACGAGACGGTGGAATACGCCGAACGGTTCGCCTCGGAGATGCCCCGCACCACGCTCATCCGCATCCCGAACGCGGATCACATCCCCACGGAGAATGCTCCCGACCAGATCGGCCGCGCGCTCACCGATTTCTTCACGGCGTAGAGGTATCACGACCGCTCGCCCTTGGTCGGCCTGGCTGTGACGGTGTGGTTCACACCGTCACAGCCAGGCTGGAGACGACACCGCCACCTCCAGGCGCGTTGGTCACGGTCCTGCTCTACAGGCGCATCGGCTCACGACGCCGGTCGACGCGACGAGTGTCCGTCACCGAGCGGGCGAGGGGATTCACAGTCGTCGGACGCGCAGCACGCTGGTCAGCAGCGGGAGGGTGAACTCGCCGTGGGCGGTCTCCGGCCGGCTCGCGAGGAACGCGCGGATACGGTCCAGCGTGGCCGCTCGTTCCTGTTCCGGCATGACCAGCATCCCCGCGCGCGTCGCGAGGGTCGCGAGGGTCGCGACCAGGGAGTCGGCGGTGCGGCGCTGACCGTGCGGGAACCCGGCCTGCTCCGGTGAGCCGAACCGGGCTGCCCCGCCGGTCTCCGGAAGGTGCATGTCGGCCGTTTCCGCGCGCCAGCTGGTGGGCGTGTCACGCGGGCCGATGGCCGCGCTCCCGCTGATCCGTGCGAGCCCGGCCACCCACTCGACGTGGTCGTCCATGACGTTCCACAGGCCGGCCAGGACGCCGCCGGGTGCGAGGACCCTGGCGATCTCGGGTCCCGCGACGGCCATGTCGAACCAGTGCATGGCGTTGCCGGCCAGCACGGCGTCGACGGAGGCGTCCGGCAGCGGTATCGCCTCGGCGCTACCCGACAGGGCGCGGACGGCCGGCAGCGAGCGGCGCAGCTCGGCCAGCATGGCCGGGTCGGGCTCGACCGCGATGACGTCGGCCCCCAGCGCGACCAGTGTGGCGGTCAGCTTGCCGGTACCGGCGCCGAGGTCGAGTACGCGCGGCCCGGATGCGGGTTCGAGCGCCCAGTCCGCCGCGGCGTGCGCGTAGTCCGGGCGGTGTTCGGCGTATGCGGCGGCCGCGGCGCCGAACGACGAGGAGTGGAGCAGCCGTTCGTCCTGGTCCATCTGTTCCCTATCCGTGTCGATGGCCGAGCCGGTGGAGCTGTCGCTGCACGACCAGGCCAGGGGGCGGATCCACCAGCGCGGAACCTGCCAGAGCAAGGGCAGGGCCGGGACGGAGCCCCGTCCCGGCCCACTGTAGGGCCCAGGGGCACCGGCGGGCTGGTACGTCACCTGCCGCTCGCAGCCCAGGGCGCCAAGGTCGACGATGCGGCGGTCAACCTGCCGCGTGGCGGGAACGCCCGGCACAGTGTGCGGGCGGTCGGCGAAGGACAGCGGCACGGACACGCGCCGACAGCGGTTCCGCCCCGGCCGCGAACACCACGGGGGCCACGACACCGGACGGCCGCGCCGGGGCCCGAGGGCTCCGGCGCGGCCGTCCGCATGGCTGTCGTGGTGGTCGGTGCACGGGCTACCCGGCCGGTCGCGCCTCGACCTCGTCGAGCCAGGCCCGCACAGCGTCGTTGTGCTCGCCCAGGGCGGGCGGCGGCAGGTGGCCCGCCCCCGGGGGCTGCGGCGCCTCCTCTGCCACGGGGTCGAAGCGCAGCGCGGACCCCGGCAGCTCGATCGGACCGAGCACCGGGTGCTCCACCTCCAGCAGCAGCCCCTGGGAGCGCGTCTGCTCCCACTCGTAGACCTGGTCGATGGTGCGCACCGCCCCGCAGGGCACCCCCACCTCACCGATCCGGCGCAGCCACTCGTCGCGCGTGCCCTGGCCCAGCACCGCCTCCACCTCGGCGATCAGCTCCTCGCGGTGCTCCACCCGGGAGGCGTTGTCGCCGAACCTGGGGTCGCGGGGGTCCAGGCCGAGCAGTCCGGCGAAGCGCTCCCACTGCGCCTCGCCGCCCACCGCCACCTGGAGCATGCCGTCCATGCAGGCGAAGGCTCCGTAGGGGGCGATGGAGGGGTGCTGGTTGCCCAGGGCGGCGGGCACCTCGCGCCCGACCGTCCACCGGGTCCCCTGGAAGGCGTGCACGCCCACGATCGAGGACAGCAGCGAGGTGCGCACCACCCGGCCGCGCCCGGTGCGCTCCCGCTCCAGGAGTGCGGCGAGCACGCCCTGGGCGCCGTTCATCCCCGCCAGCAGGTCGCCGATGGCCACGCCCGTCTTGGTCGGTTCCTTGGGCGAGGGACCGGTCAGGCTCATCAGACCGGCCTCGCCCTGGGCGATCTGGTCGTAGCCCGCCCGTCCGCCCTCGGGGCCGTCGTGGCCGAACCCGCTGATGGAGCAGACCACCAGGCGGGGGTTGAGCTCCTCCAGGCGGCTGGCGGGGAACCCGAGCCGGTCCAGGACTCCGGGGCGGAAGTTCTCCACCAGGACGTCGGCGGCGCGCACGAGCCGGGTCAGCTGCTCCACGCCGTCGTCGGACTTCAGGTCCAGTTCGATGGACTCCTTGTTGCGGTTGCAGGACAGGAAGTAGGTGCTGATGCGCTCCTCCTCCGGTCCGACGAACGGCGGGCCCCACCCGCGCGTCTCGTCTCCCCTGCCGGGCTGCTCGACCTTGATCACCCGCGCGCCGAGGTCTCCCAGCAGCATGGCCGCGTGCGGTCCGGCCAGCGCCCGTGACAGATCGATGACCACGATCCCCTTGAGCGGCCCTTGCGAGCGGTCCACGTTCCCTACCTCCTGGTGCTTGGTACTGATCTGGTGTTGGTGATCCGGGTGGTGCGCGCTCAGCCCGCGGCGCACAGGCGGCGGTAGCGCGCGGCGCGTCCGGCGGGCGGTTCGGCGGCCCCGTGCGGCTGTACCGCCGCGAGTTCGCGGGCGATCGCCTCGCCCATGCGCGCGCAGAACGCGTCGTCCTCGTCGGCCGCGTCGCCGAGCTCGGGGACCACACGGTCCACGAGTCCGCGGGCGCGCAGGTCGGCGGAGCCGATGCCCTGGGTCTCGGCCAGCTCCCCGGCGCGATCGGGGGTGCGGTGGACGATCGCGCTGGCCCCCTCGGGCGGCAGCGGGGCGAGCCAGGCGTGTTGGGCGCACAGGACGCGGTCGGCGGGCAGGAGGGCGATCGCGCCTCCGCCGGTGCCCTCCCCCAGCAGGACCGAGACCGTGGGGGCGGCCAGGGAGGTCATCTCGGCCAGGCAGCGGGCGATCTGACCGGCCGTCCCCCGCTCCTCGGCCTCCGCGGAGAGCGCGGCGCCGGGGGTGTCGATGACGGTGACCAGGGGCAGCCGCAGTTCGGCGGCCAGGCGCATGCCCCGGCGGGCCTCGCGCAGCGCGTCCGGCCCCATGGGCTGTTCGGCGCTCTGGCGGGAGCGGTCCTGGCCGACCAGGACGCAGGGCCTGCCGCCGAACCGGGCCAGCGCGGTGACCAGGGCGGGAGAGGCCTCGCCCTCGCCGCTGCCGCGGAGGCGCACCACGTGGCTGGCCGCGTGGCGGAGCAGTTCGCGCACACCCGGGCGCTCCTTGCGGCGGGAGCGGGTCACCGAGTCCCAGACGGGGGTGCGGGAGTCGGGTTCGGCGAACGGCGGCGGGGGCGTGGCGGCGGCCGGGCGGTCGAGCAGGACGTCGAGGGCGAGTCCTGCGGCGTCCCTGACCTGATCGGGGGCCAGGACGGCGTCGACGAGGCCGTGCCGCTGGAGGTTCTCCGCGCGCTGGACGCCCTCGGGGAACGGTGTGCCGTGCAGCGCCTCGTAGACGCGGGGGCCCAGGAAGCCGACGAGCGCTCCGGGCTCGGCGGCGGTGAGGTGGCCGAGCGATCCCCACGAGGCCAGGACGCCCCCGGTGGTGGGGTGGCGCAGGTAGACGAGGTAGGGCAGTCCGGCGGCCTTGTGCGCGGTGACGGCGGCGGTGATCGCCGCCATGGCCACGAAGGCGGGGGTGCCCTCCTGCATGCGGGTGCCGCCCGAGGCCGGGGCGGCGAGCAGGGGGAGCCGCTCGGCGGTGGCGCGTTCGACGGCGGCGACGATGCGCCCGGCTGCGGCGAGCCCCACGGACCCGGCGAGGAAGCCGAACTCGCTGACCACGACGGCGACGCGGTGGCCGTGCAGCCGCCCCTCCCCCGTCAGGACCGCCTCGTCGCACCCGGTGGCGGCCCGCGCCCGGGCGAGCGCGTCGGCGTAGGCGGGGTCGGGGTCCACGTCCAGGGGCGCCTCGTCCCAGGAGACGTGGGATCCCGCGTCGAGTGTGCGGTCCACAAGCTCCCGGGCGGTGTCGCGGATCTCCACAGCAACCTCCAAATGGTTCAGTGGCTAGGCCACTAGGCCTCACGTCAGGGTGGCACGAAACCACACGTTTTGTGAAGTCCCCGTCGCACCCGACCGCGGAGACGTCCACCGAGCCGGCCCCGAGAGCCCGTCGGCCGGATGCTCTAGCCTGGAAGTCCCTCACCGCAGTCAGATCCGAGGATCAGGAGCCAGCGAGCGTGCCTACCAAGCCCCGACCCCGGCCCCCGGCGCGCCCGCGCCTGTACGAGCAGCTCGTGGAGCGCCTCGTGGAACACATGCGGGACGCCGGTCTGGGCGTGGGCGACCGGCTCCCGCCCGAGCGCGAGCTGGCCGTCGCGCTGGAGGTGAGCCGGGCCTCGGTGAGCCAGGCGCTGGTGGCGCTGGAGGTGCAGGGGGTCATCGAGGTGCGGCACGGGGACGGCGCGATCATCCGCCAGACCGTCTCCGAGCAGGGGGTCCTCGCCCTTCTGCGCGACCGGGCCAACCGGCGCGCGGAGATCATCGAGGCCCGGCAGGCGCTGGAGGTCAAGCTGACGGAGCTGGCCGCCGCGCGCCGCACACCCGAGGACCTGGCCGCGATCGACGCCGCCCTGGACCTGATGCGCCAGGAGGTGGCCAACGGCGACCGCGGGGTCACCGGCGACGAGCGCTTCCACGCGGCGATCACCACCGCCGCGCGCTCGCGCCTGCTGGCGCGGATGATGAACGAGATCGCCCCGATGATCCGGGAGACCCGCCTGGAGTCGCTGTCGCAGCCGGACCGTCCCCGGGCCTCGCTCGACGGGCACGAGCGCATCGCCTCGGCCATCCGCTCGGGCGACCCCAAGGCGGCGGCCGACGCGATGCGCGACCACCTCGTGCTGGTCTCCGCCGTCAACGGGGACGCCCCGGTCACTCCCTGAACTGGCCCAGTGGGTCACAGGTCAGGCCTTCGAACCGGCCAAGTGCCCTGCCCCGGCTGTTGGGCCGGGGCAGGGCGACGGGAACGGGTGTCGGTACGCGCGGAGGGGCCCGAAGGCCGGGCCCCTCACACCCGCGGGTTCACGGGCGCCCCCCAGCGGCCCCGACTGTCCCCCGCAAGGCACTGTCGTCCCAAAGGCACTGCCGTCCCAAAGGCACTGCCGTCACAGCAGTCCCGGCACCACCAGCACACCCCAGGCGACCAGTGGTCCCACGACCACCACGATGCCGCTGTAGACGAGCATCTGGCGGTAGAAGCGGGCCGGGTCCACCCCGGTCGCGTTGGCCAGCACCAGGGCGCCGTTGGTGGAGAAGGGGCTGACGTCGACGATGGTGGAGGAGATCGCGAGGGCCACGATCACTCCGGTCGCACTGATGTCGCCCATGAGCAGGAACGGGATGGCCAGCGGGATGGTCGCGCCCAGGATCGCGGTCGAGGAGGCGAAGGCCGAGACGACGGCGCCGATGTAGCACAGCAGCAGCGCCACCAGGAGCGGGGCGCCCAGACTGGCCGCCCCGTCGCCGACGTACTCGATGGTCCCCGCGCTCTCCATGATGCCGACGAAGGTGAGCATGCCGGTGATCAGCAGGACCGTGGACCAGCTGATCTGGGAGAGCACGTCCTTCTGCGACTGCGGCGCGATCAGCGCCAGCGCCACGCTGACGGTCAGGGCGACGAAGCCGACGTCGAGGCCCACGCCCAGGGCCAGGACGCCCAGCGCGACGATGCCCACGAGGGTGGCGATCTGCTCGAACCGGACCGGCGTGCGCTCGAAGGCGGCCTCGCCGCTTGCGCCCGTCCCGCTCCCGGCCGCCCCGCTCCCGGCGGAGGCGTCGGCGGGGCCGCCCGTGGCCAGCGCGACCGATCCGGTTCCCGACCCGCCGGAGGTGCGGGCGGCCTCGGTGGCGGCCTCGGCCTCGTGCGCGCGCACGCCGAAGAGCCGGTTGCCGCCCAGGGAGACGAAGAGGATCAACGCGATGCACAGGTTGAAGACCAGGCTGCCGAGGAACAGCGTGATGGGGGATACGGAGAGCCCGCTGTCGGCGACGATCCCGTTCACCGTCACGCCGTAGACGCTGACCGGGGAGAACCCGCCGCCCTGGGCGCCGTGGACCACCATCATGCCCATCAGCAGCGGGTTGATCCGGTACCGGGCGGCGAAGCTCAGCGCGATCGGCGCGACGATCGCCACGGCCGCCGGGCCGAGCGCGCCCACACCCGTCAGCACGGCGGAGATGCCGAACATGATCCACGGGATGGCGGCCACCCGGCCGCCGACCATGCGGGTGGCGCCGCGGACGAGCAGGTCGATCGTCCCGTTGTTCTTCGCGATGGCGAAGAGGTAGGTGACGCCCACCAGGGTGAGGAACAGGTCGGCGGGGAACCCGCCGAGGACCGCGTCGGCGTCCATCCCGAGGACCAGGAGTCCGACCATGAAGGCCGCGACGAAGGCCAGCGCGCCGATGTTGATCGGCAGGACGGTGGCGATGACGAACATCGCCAAGAGGACGAGGATGGTGAGAAGCTGAGGGGTCATGACATACCGATCAGAGGGACAGTTGGGGCTGTGATCTGGGCCATAAGGCTAGTGGCCTAGCCAATAGGCCTTTAAGCCTTCTGTCAAGTCCTCCGGTCGTACGATCCCCGGTCCCGGTGCTGCGACGGCCTTCCCGTCAGGTCGGCACGTTCCAGGAGGTGAGCACGGGACGGTCGTGCTCACGGCCCAGCGTGCTCACCGTGGCCGTCTCCAGCCGGAACAGCGCGCCCGCGGCGGGCGGCAGGCCCAGCCAGCGCGCGGTGAGCACCCGCAGGACGTGGCTGTGCGCCACCAGCACCACGTCGGCCCCTCCCCCGTCGTCGAGCAGGGGCGCCAACCTCTCCAGGACCCGGTCGACGCGCTCCCCGACCTCCTCCACGCTCTCCCCGGGATGCCCGGGTCCGCCCGGCACGATCCCGTCGTGCCACAGGTACCAGCCGGGACGCCCGACCTGGATGTCGGCGGTGGTGATTCCCTCGTAGCCGCCGTAGTCCCACTCGGTCAGGTCGGAGTCGGTCTCGCTCACGCGCAGCCCGGCCAGTTCGGCGGTGCGCGCGGCCCGTCGCAGCGGGCTGGTCACCACCCGCCCGACGTCGCGCGCGGCCAGCAGCGGACGCAGTGCCCGCGCCTGCCGTTCCCCCTCCTCGGTCAGGGGGATGTCGGTGAGTCCGGTGTGGCGCCGCGTGCGGCTCCACTCGGTCTGTCCGTGCCTGATCAGCACCATGTCGCCCATGGCCCTGTTCCTGCCCCGGGAGGGGGCGCGAAACTCCTCCGCCCCGGCCGGGGCCGCCCCGGGTGCGGCCTCCCGACCAGGCAGAGCACGCAGAGCACGGCGGGTGACCACCTTTGACAGCCCCACCCGTTTCCAGCACGATGTGCGGATGAGGAAGCCCTCCAGGGCGGTCGCCGCCGTCAGCGCCGCCGTGGGCGCGGTGCTCGCCGTCTCGGGCGGCTGCCTGGTGTACGACGCCCACCAGCGCGCGGACCCGGCCGAGGCGCTGCTGCGGGCGGCGGCCGCGGTCGACGCGAGCCCCGGCCTGGTCGTGCGGGTCACGCGGACCCCTACCGACGACCGCGGCGAGGCGGCCGACGGCACCGCGGACGCCGCCCA
The DNA here is from genome assembly GCF_008638355.1 of Nocardiopsis deserti. Classification (NCBI taxonomy): domain Bacteria; kingdom Bacillati; phylum Actinomycetota; class Actinomycetes; order Streptosporangiales; family Nocardiopsidaceae; genus Nocardiopsis; species Nocardiopsis deserti. The sequence continues at coordinate 41,340 of NZ_VWVS01000004.1, forward strand.
CCAGGTGTGGCCCGAGGGCGAGACCCGCTTCACCGTGCGCTACGCGGCGGGCAGCGGAGCCCTGAGCATCGAGCCGGAGGACGCTGACCTGGGGTACGGCCTCATCGTCAACGGCGACGGCGCCTTCCTCCACGTCGAGCCGGGCGGCTCCGCGGCCGCCGAGGGACTTCTCGCCGACGCCACACCCCTGGAGCGGGCCGCCCTGTTCCCCGCCGAGGACTACGGACCCGCGCTGTTCTCCGGGCTGCTGACCTCCCTGGCCGCGGACCCGGACCTGACTCGGGCCCTTCCTGGGAGCGCTCCCAGAGGGGACGGGGACACCGGCCCGGTACTGGAGGGCGACCTGGCTGCCTGGGACCTGGACCTGGGCCGCGTCCTGCCCCGGGAGGGCGCCGGCCGCGTGGAGCTGACCGGGGACGGCCTGCCCGCACGCGTGGAGCTCACCGTGCCCGGATCCCGTCTGGAGTTGGAGCTGACCCTGCTGGACCGGCCCGCCGACCTTCCCGTCCCCCGAGTCGCGGACGCTTCCGGACAGGAACCGGGCAGCACGGGCCTGTGGTGGCCAGGCCGCACCGAACAGCTGGTCACGCCCGTCTGCGGCCGGGTGGGCGGGAACGGGGCCGGGTGGTGGGTGGTCCCCGTGTCCTGGACCACGGCGTGCGCGCGGGCCGCGCCCATGGCCTCGACGCTGCTGACGGCGCATCCCCGGCTCACCCCCGGGACCGAGGAGTTCTTCTCCGCGCCGGTCGGGATCGGCGGCATGGTGTGCCGGTGGGCGACCGTCGGCGGCTCCTCCTGGCGCCCGCACGGCTGCGCCGGGCCGGGGTCGGCCGCCTTCGAACTGCGCTCCTGGTGAGCCGGGGCGTGAATCCGGCGGACGCCGGACACGGGGGAGCTTTCGTCGCTACGCTCCTGACCATGACGCAGCACACCGCCACCAGTGACGTGCGGGATCCCCTGCCCGAGGAGATCCCCCAGCCCCGTTTCCACCGGCCCAACGAGGACCTGGCCGCGGCCATGGAGTGCGCGCGCTGCAGGGAGCAGGGCATCAGCGTGCCGCCGGGCGGCGCTCCCGCGCGGCTGTCCAACTCCGAGGCCAAGAAGGCCAAGAAGGCGAGGAAGCGCGCCCTGGAGGAGGCCAGGAGCAGGCCCCAGGAGAAGATCCCGGCCGACCGCAGGCGCGTGCCGCGGATGGGCCCCCACCACGCGGAGTTCTTCCGCGAGCTGTGGGAGCGCGTGGCCTCGGAAAACGCGGGCTCGACCCCCGACAGCCGACTGCTCGCCCTCACCTTCACCCTGCGGGGCGCGCTGAAGGGCTGGGCGAACTTCACCGGCCAGGACCTGCGCATCCTGCGTCTGGAGGACGCCCACTCCGCCCTGAGCGACCTGACCTCCTCGGGGTGGCTGGGCACGACACCGGAGACGGTGATCGAGTCCGACGCCGCGAACCCTGCCCGGTGCGGCCTGCCGAGTCTGGACGGCAACACCTGGAAGCTCGGCAACGGCGTGCGGTCTCGGGCCTCGGGCTGGTTCTCGCGCACCCTCGCCCACAAGAAGATGCGCAAGAAGCCCAACCGGCTCCGCCTCGTGGCGGCCTACCTCGCCCTGTGGGCCGATCCCGACGGCCGGATCCGCGTCCCGGCCGCGGACGTCGTGACGGCCTGCGCCCTGTCCGGCACCGACGAGCTGGCGGAGCTGCTCGCGTGGCTGACGGAGATCTCCTGGGTCGAGGACCTGGGCGTCGACGGCGGCGCCGTGGTGGCCTCCCTCACCGAGGTCACCCTGCCGCTGGCCTACGTGCCCCTCCCGGAGCCGACGCCGCCTGGCACCGCGCCGGCGACCACGCCGCTGGACGTGCCCGTGGCCGACCGCGCCCGGGAGCTGGTCTCGGGCCGCGGGGAGCGGGTGGCCCGCTGGGTGGACGCCTACCGGGACGAGCACGGGCACGGGCCCAGCTGGTCGGCGGTGGCCGGGGCCTTCGGGTGGCCGCCGCGCCAGGCGCCCGACCACGACGTCACCCACGAGGTGTTCCGCCTGCTGGCCGAGGACGGCTGGCTGACCGGTTTCGGCGTGCCCTTCGGGCTGCGCTCGGGGACGGGCGGCCCGGAGGCGGACTGATCCGGCGCGCGGGCGGGGCGCCGGGCGGCGCCCCGCCCCTAACCCGCGGCGTCGGACAGCAGGTCGGGGCAGTTCCCGCCCGGCTCGGTGAGCAGTTCGAAGTGCCACATCTCGTTGGCGTAGACCTGGCACAGCCCGTAGGCCGAGCCGCGGCGGACGAGCCAGTCGGCGGCGTCGGTCGGTCCGATGTCGATCGCGTCCCCGGTCACGTGCCTGGACTCCTCCGGGGTGCTGACCAGCCTTCTGGCCTCCTCGCGTGACCCGTGGTTGAGGACGGCCTCGTCGAGCAGGTGCCGCTGGTACCCCTCACTGCGCCAGCCCGACGTGACGTGGAGGACGGTCCCCTCCTCCAGGGCGTCCCGGGCCGCCTCCTGCACGGCCTCCAACAGCGCACCGTCCAGGCGGGCGATCGAGGGGTACCGCGTGTCGAACGGGGTGACCGACAGGTCGTCCGGAAGGGCGCCGTCCTCAGCCGTGAAGACCGCCTCCTCCCGGTCCGGCACCAGCACGTTCACCGACCAGGCCGCCAGCACGATGACCACCGCGGCGCACAGGGCCGCGGCCAGCCGGTACCGGGGCCGCCACCCGCGGCCGAGCGGGCCGCGGGGACGTCCGTCCGCATCCTCGGCGGGGAGGCCCTCCACCGTCTCCCGCTTCGTCACTGCGCTCATCCTTCACCTCTCGGGCATCGCCTGCGCGATGTGTGGGGTCCTTGTCGCCCCCGAGTGAAGTACGAGCGGTGTTGCACGGACGTGTCGTTTTTCGGCACGGCCGCGATGCGCCTTCAGGAGAAGGCCGCCGGGGCCGTGCCGGGACCGCTCAGGCGTCGGCGTCCTCCAGCAGGGTTCCGGCCGAGGACAGCGGGGCGAACCGGCTGGGGGTGACGCCCAGCAGCCGGGCGGCCAGCTCCTCGTTGCCGGAGAACCCGGCGTCGGCGTCGATCGTCTGGGCGCCGTCCCAGAGCATGAGCATCGCCGAGACGGTGTGCGCGCCCTTGTCGTGGTGCATGTCGTAGTGGGCGGCCATGGGCACGGTGTCGTAGTGCACCCACAGGTCGTGCCCGGTCATGAACATGTCCAGGTCGAAGGTGACCGTCAGCCCCATGAGTTCGGGCTTGTAGCGGTCGTCGATCCCCGCGAAGGCCTCGTCCAGGGCCACCATCCGGGGGCAGGTGGGCGCGGCGGAGGTGTACAGGGCGTTGGCCGCGGCGAACAGCGGCAGGTGGATCGCGGCGGACTTCTCGCCGCCCGACATCTGCTCGTGCTTGTTCCTGGTGAGCTTGACCTCCTCCTGGCCCGGCACGGCCAGGCGCAGCTCGAACCGGTACCAGGTGCGGTAGTCCAGCACCGCCGACAGGACCTGCTTGTAGGTGGCGCGCGGGTGGGCGGCGTGGTGCTCGCGGATCATCTCCCGCAGGACCTCGCGCAACCGTGTCAGCCCCGAGGCGCCCAGTCCGTCGGTGTCGCGCCGGACCAGGCGTGCGGCGGTGGCCTGGTGCTCGGTGACGCGGTCCGAACGGCTCCAGCGGATGCCGATCCGGGTGCCCGAGGACATGGGCCGCGAACGGGTGTCGCCGTCCATGCTGACGACCAGGTCGCGGGCCACCCGCACCCGCTCGTGGATCTGCTGGGCGATCCCGGTGAGCAGTTCGTCCTCCAGCACCCCGCGCTCCTCCTCGCGCAGCAGCGCGCCCTGTTCCTCGACGCGTTCGGCGATGACGCGGGCGAAGGCGGAGACGGGGTTGCGGCCGGTCTCGTCGTTGACGAACACCGTGATGACGCCGCTGACGCCGAGGTCGTGGTCGACCCGGTAGCCCTCGGCGTCGCCGCCCAGGGTGTCCTGGAAGACGCGCAGGGCGTTGGAGAGCCGTGTGGAGACGGACTTGAGGTCGCCGTCGGTGACCGCGGCCCCGGAGCCGACGGCGACGGTGAACGCGTCGAGCAGCTCCGCCGCGTGACCGGGCAGGACGGCGCGTACGGCGGCCTCCGGGTCGCCCGGGACCGAGGCCAGGATTTGCTCGGCGGCCTCGCCGGGGGCGGGCCAGGCGCGCCGGTCCGGCCAGGCGTGCGCGGTGTCCACGCCCAGGGTGGCGCGCAGATCGGGATGGGTGAGGGCGGCGAAGGCGTCGGCCTGCTCGAACAGGACGGTGAGGGAGTCGGTGAGGGCCCGCTGCCCGCCCTCCAGCTTCTCGTCGGCCCGGATCATGGCCTCGTGGGCGGCCGCGGCCTCCTTCTGGGCGCTCTGGTGCTCCTCACGAGCCCGGTGCAGCCCCTCCTTGACCTGTTCGAGCTCGGCCATGAGCTCGCGGACCGGGGCGTCGATGCCCTCCTGCTTGGCGGTCAGCTCGGCCACGGCGCGCTCGTGCTCGCGGGTGCGCTCCTCGTGGCGCCCGCGGTCCTCCTCCAGCCGTCCGCGCAGGCGGGCGAGGGTCTCCTTCCGGCCGTCCAGGTCGGCGGCGAGCCGGTCGACCTCGGTACGGGCGGTGTGCAGCCGGCGCGCGGTCTCCAGGAAGTCGTCCACGGCACGGGCGACGGCGTCCACCGCCTCGGGCTGGGCGGGCATGGCGCGTTCGGCGGCCACCGCGCGCACCTGGTGGCGGTGCGCGTCGGCCTCGGCGACCGCGGCGTCCAGGTCGCGGCGGCGCTCCTCGCTCTCGGCCCGCGCCGAGGCCAGGAGGGTGGACTGCTGGTCGACCCGGCGCACGGCCCGGTCGATCGTGGTGGTCTCGGGCAGGGCGGCGCGGGCCCGGGTGAAGGCCTTGAGCAGTTCGCCCGCCCGGTCGAGCTGCTCGGCGAGCCCCGCGCGCCGTTCGTCGAGCTCGGCGATGCGCGCGTCGCACTCGGCCAGGCGCTCCCGGCGGCGGTGTGCGCGGTTGGTGGCGCCGATGAACTCGGGGGCGGTCTTGGGGCTGACGCCCACCAGCATCCCCTGGGCGAACCGTGCGCCGGTGCTGACGGTGTGCGCCGCAGCTCCCCCAGCACCCGCGCCGCCCCCGGTGTCGGCCGACCCCTCGGAACCGACCGGACCGAGGGGCTGGACGACGTCCGTGGGGTCGGCCGGACTTACCCCGCTGTCGTCGGTCAGGCGCACCGACGCCAGGACACGGGCGATGACGTGCTCGGGAACCAGGTCCTGCTGCTCGGGCACCAGCACGTCGGCCAGGGTGGGGCCCTCTCCGACGGCTGCGCCCCCGGCGGGCAGCAGGTAGGCGTCGGCTCCGCCCGCGGCGAGCGCGGCGCGGGCGGCGTCGGCGTCGGGGGGCAGCACCCAGGCGGTGAGCAGGCCCGCGCCGTGCAGGGCGCCCTCGATCGCGGCGGCCTCGTCGTCGCCGACCGCGTCGGCGAAGCGGACCAGCTGCCACAGCGGGGCGCCGGGGCGCCCCTCGCGGGAGGCGGTGCGCAGCGCGTCGGCGGGTGGGGCGTCGTCGCGTTCGGCGGCGATGTCCTCGCGCTCGCGGGTGAGGCGGTCGATCTCGGCGGCGAGCTGGTCCCGGTCGGTCTCCAGGGTGCGCGTGTGCGCGGCGGCGTCCAGGCGCTGCTGGTCGGTGTGCTCGCCGTAGACCTCCGCCACCGTGGGGGTGCCGGGGCGGCCGACGCCCTCCAGCGCCTCGGCCAGGGCCGCGACGCAGGCGGCGTCGGTGACCGGGGCGGAACCCTCGGCCCAGTGCCCGGACCAGGCGGTGAGGGCGTCGGCGGCGGTGGCGCGGGCCGCGGCCAGGTCCTCGGCCGCGCGGGCGCACTCCGCCTCGCTGCGCCCGAGCCGGTCCTCGGCCTGGGTGCTGGCCCGCTCGGCGGCACCGCGCGCGGTCTCGGCCCGGGCGAGTTCGGCGAGGCGCCCGCGGACCGCGGCCACGTCGGCGCGCCGGGCGGTCGCGCGCGCCTGGGCGGTGGCAGTCAGGTCCTCGCCGGTGTCGGCTGGCCCCTCCCCGTCGTGGTCGAGCCCGGCCTGACCGGCGCTCTCGGCCAGCTCCACGGCCAGTTCACCGGTGCGCGCCCGCCCGTGTTCGAGGTCGGCGGCGACCCGGTCGGCCTCCCGCTGGAGGGCGGCGACCTCCCCGGCCTGTTCGTCCAGCCGGGTCTGCTGCTCGGCCAGGGCGCGGGCGTTCTCGGCGCTGTGCGCGCGTTCGATCTCCAGGGCGGCGTGGCTGCGGAAGGCCTCGTGCGCCTCCAGCCCGCCCTTGCGTGCGGCGAGCCGACGGATCCGGGCGTCGTGCTCCTCGGCCCGGTCGGTGGCGGCCGCGTGCGTGAGCGTGGCCCGCTCACGGGTGTCGCGGGCCTCGGCGATGGCGCGGGCCTGCTCGGCGGTCTGCCCGGTCGCGGTGTGCACGCGGGCGAGGCGGTGGCGGGAGTGGGCGGTGAGGTAGGCGGCGTACTCCCCAACGAAGGCCGTGGTCGCGGCGTGCGCCGTGGTGGCCTGGTCGAAGCGGCGCTGGACGGCGGCCAGGTTGGTGAAGTCGCGGGCCGCCTGGTCGACGAGTTCCTCGTCCAGGGGGCTCAGGCCGCTGGTGAGGGTCTCGGAGACCTTCTCGGGGTCCAGGTCCTTGGCCAGCAGCGGGCGGCGCAGCGCCAGCAGCAGGTCGAGCAGCTGGACGTAGCGCTCGCCCAGGCCGAACAGGCGGGCGTCCACGGCGCGGCGGTAGTCGGCGGCGGTGGAGCGGAAGGCGTCCTCGCCGAGCACCCCCTTGAGCTGCCTCTCGGTGAGCGGACGGCCGTCGGAGGCGAGCAGGCCGAAGTCCACGCCCAGGCGCTGGTCGGTGACGAAGAAGGAGGGGGTCACGCCGTCGCGGTGGCGGTGCGCGCGCAGGCCGATGACCAGGGTGACCGTCTCGGTCCCCTCCCGCTCCTGCGGCTCGGTGCGGGCGAACTCCATCCACACGTACCCGTACTCGGAGTCCTGGCCGCGGTAGAGCAGGTTGGACTTCATGGTGCGGTTCTGGCCGCTGAAGGGGTCCAGGCGGCGGGCGTCGGTGTACCCGTCCAGGATGAACGGGAAGAGCACCTCCAGCGCCTTGGTCTTGCCCGAGCCGTTGTGTCCGCGCAGGACGAGGCGCCCGTCGGCGAACACGAACTCCTCGTCGACGTAGTCCCAGACGTTGATCACACCGGCGCGGCTGGGCCGGAATCGGTCGCTCCTGGGGGACATCACTTTCCTTCCGCAGAGGTGGAGGCGGCAGCGGGGGCCGTGTCGGGCGAGGCGTCGGAGGAGGCGTCGTCCGCGGCGCCGGCTGCCCCGGAGCCGTGGTCCGCGAGGCCGGGTCCCGCGGGCGCGGCGGGCTCCCCGCCGCCGGTCGGGCCCCGCTCCCCCGGCGGGGGACCGGTCAGCCCCAGGGGCAGCTGTCCCCCGTCGGCGCGCTCGGGCAGCGCGCCCTGGATGTTGCGGTAGCGGGAGGCGGCGGGGAGCACCAGGGCGCCGCCGGGGACCGGCCGGATGAGGGAGAGCTCGGCGAGCAGGGTCAGGGCGGCGTCCAGCAGGCCGTAGGGGTCCTGCTGCCAGGCTCCGCCGAAGGAGGAGGCGCCGAACTCCGCGTAGAGCTCGTGGATCATGGTCTCCCAGCGGCCGCGCTCGACCAGGGGGACCTCCAGCAGCGCCGCGGCCTCCTCCCGCTCCCCCGCGGGCTCCCCGGTCCAGGCCAGGTCGGCCACGACGCCGTCGCGGGGCAGACCGGCGTCCACGAGCCGGACGAGTTCGGCCTGGTCGTCGGCGTGCGGGGGCACCTGGAGCCGGACCAGCGCGGCCAGGGAGGTCTCCAGCAGGTCGGCCACCTTGGCCAGCAGCAGTCCGGCGGTGCGGTTGACCGCCCCGCCCCGGCCGGGGAAGGGCCGGTCGGTGAAGGTGCCCGCCGGGTCGGCCAGCAGGACGCCCTCGGCGCGGCGCTCGACGCTGAGCCCGGTGGCGCGGGCCAGGTCCTCGGCCACGCCCCGGCCGCGCAGGACGGCGGCCACCGCAGGTTCGACGTCGGCGTAGTACACGACCGGCCGCTCCACCAGGAGCCGCCGCGCCCGCCGGGCCGCCTGCTCGCGCGGCGAGGCCTCGGTGAGCGGGTCGGCGAGCAGGCCGGCGACGCTGCCCAGGTGCTGGACCGGGCGCGCCGGACGGAACAGCAGCTCGCACACCTCGTGGTCGATGTCGAACAGGGCGTCGCCCTGTTCACCGCCCGCCGCCCACGCCTCCAGAGACCCGTCGGACAGGTGGAGCGCCCCGCGGTCCACCAGCCAGTGGGCGACGTCGACCAGCGCGGCCTTGTGGGCGCCGTCGGTGGGGTCGTAGCCCAGCCCGCCGACGGCGTTGGCCGCGGGGGTGAACCGGCCGACCAGGTCGGCGAGGCTGATCTCGGTCTGGGAGCGCTGGAAGGCGGCCAGCACCAGGCACAGGTAGGCGAGTCTGCGCCGGTCGAAGGGCTTGCCCCGGCGCGAGAAGGTCTGGCGCTGGGTGGGGTCCAGGGCGTCGAGCTCGCGGACCAGGCGCACGTGGTCGGTGGTGGCGACCAGGGTGTAGCCGAAGAGCCGCTCCAGGTCGGAGGCGAGTTCGTCGGCCCAGCGCAGCACCTGGTCCAGGACGCCGGGGCGCGGGCGCGCGGCGGTGATGAGGTCGCAGGTGAGGACGCGGCGCATGGCCTGCTGGTAGGAGCCCAGGTCGGCGGGGGCGACCGTGCGGGCGAAGAGTCGGGGCATCAGGTGTTCTTCGTTCGGGGCCGGTGGCCGGTGGCCTCCAGGCGCAGACCCGGCAGGTGGAGCCGGCCCTGGCTGGTGTGGACGGTGCTGCCCGCCGGGTCGGGGACCAGGCGGACCATGGTGCCGTCGCCCTCGCCGCTGGCCGAGGACAGGCGTCCGGCGACGACGCTGCGCGACTCCAGGGCACGGGTGACCAGGCGCAGCAGGACGCGGGTGTCGGTCTCGTCCAGGACCCGGCCGTGGGCGCCCAGGTCGACGAGGCGGGCCGCGGCCTCGCGTTCGGCGGCCCGGCCGGCGGCCTGCTGTCCGCGCAGGCGCGCCTGGGCGCCGGGGTTGCGCCGTACCGGCTTGGGCACGCCCGCGTTGGGGGCGGTGCCGCTGCGGAACAGGGTGACCGACACCTCCACGCCGGGGGCGTCCCACCAGGTCGTGTTGGGCGGGATCTGTTCCTCGTCGTCGTGGGCCGCGCCCAGGTGGCGTGCGGAGCGGACGTTGAAGGCGGCGCCCATCAGGGCGTGCGCGGCGCCGTCGTCGGGGGTGTGGAACACCCACTCGGCGAGGTGGCGCAGCTGGGTGGAGCGGTTGACCCCGCCGCGCTGGGCCTCGGTGATCTGGCGCAGCAGGGTGATGACGCCGGAGACGGCCGACCGGGTGGCCGAGTGGAGTTCGGCGGCCCGCGCGGGGATGGCGTCGTCGGAGGCGAACCAGGCGCGCAGGGCCCGCCAGCGGCGCCGCCAGTCGGCGAGGCGCTCGTCGCGCTCCATGAACAGGCGCTCGTCGGAGTCGGCGGCGCGGGAGAGCAGCGTGGCCAGCCCGGTCTCCTCCACCTCGCGCACGGCGCGGTCCAGGCGGGGCAGGTAGCGGTCGAGTTCGGCCATGAAGTCGCTCATGTGCACCAGCAGGGCGTTCTTGTGGCGCAGGAAGATGTCCGGGGAGGTGTCGGTGGAGCGCAGGATCTCACCGAGGGTGACGTGGAACTGGGCGGAGCGGCGCCCCATGTCCTCCATGACCGCGTCCAGGCGCGAGAGCCTGCGGTAGACCTGTTCGGCCCGGCCGGTGCGGTTGGCCTCGGCCAGGGCGCGCAGGTCCTCCAGGACCTCGGAGAAGACCAGCCGGGACAGGTTGACGTCCTCGATGCGGGCTCCCAGCAGGTTCTCGACCGCCTGGTAGGCCCGGTAGCCGAGCTCGCTGAACTGGTAGACCGACTGGCGGTTGCGGTAGCGCGCCAGGTTGCCGGCGCGCGAGGCGTCGTCGAAGCGGTGCACGACGCGGTCGGCGTGCAGCTCGTCCAGGCGGTCGCGCAGGCTCCGGTCGGGCACGGGCACCCCGTCGTGGGACCGGGCGAGCTCGCGCAGGGCGTCGGCGACGTCGTCGGGGGCCGCCTGGACCTGGTGGACCTCGCGCAGGCGGTCCATGGCCCGCAGGATCCACAGGTAGGTGACGTGGTCGTCGCGCCGGGTGAAGTTGAACAGACGGAAGCGGTCGCTGACCGCGAGCGAGTCCATGTCGAGGGCTCTGCGTTCGACCACGGGCCGCCCCTTCGGTTGGTGTGCGCTGCCGGGGCGGACCTCGGGCCGGTCCCGCCTCCACGACTAACGCTAGGTGACCGAAGGGACGCTACACCCGTTTTCCACAGGCCCGGTTCCGGGAGGACGCTCGGCGCCCCGGCGAGGAGCGGCCCGGGGCCGCGCCCGCGCCGCGGCACCGGAGCACCGGACAGGCCCTGACCGCTGAGCCCCGCGCCCCGCTCCGCCGGGGCCGGGCCAGCGGGCGCCCCGGCGTCAGGACACCGTCTCGGCCTCCTCGGCCTCCCGTTCGGGCACGGCGGCACCGCGCGACCGGCGCCGGAGCACGAACAGGCCCGTGACCAGGCTGGCCGCCAGGACCACGGCCATGATCGCCAGGAAGCCCACCGCCCCCACCTGCGGGCTGATGATCAGCGGGATGGCGGCGGCGGTGACCAGGCCGCCCCCGAAGAACGGCTCGAAGATCAACTGCTTGTAGCCGAACGCCGGATAGGCGGGCGACTTCATCTCCGGGTCGACGACGCGCATCAGCACCAGGCCCGTGGCCGTGACGCCGAGCGACTGGCCGAACTCGCCGATGCCCCGTTCGAACCAGTGACTGGGCATCATCCGCGGCGCCAGGAACAGGAAGCCGCACAGCGACCACAGGACGCCCGCCACGGCGAGGATCACGAAGGCGGCGAGGTTGTCGGCGATGGCCTGGAGCGACAGGGTGGCCATCGCGGCGATGATGAGCACGTCCAGCGACAGGCCCTGGATCCGCTCGACGGTCCCGTGGTCCACCACGTCGTTGCGGTCGAACCGGTCGATGAACACCTGGAGGACGATGCCGCCGATCATGGCCAGCGGGAACAGCGGCACGTAGGCCATGATCTCGATGGTGTCGGCCCACAGCATCCGCTCCAGCCACTGCAACCCCATGAGGATGAGCTGACCGATCAGCACGGCGAGGGCGACCAGCCCGAAGTGGAGCGTCAGCGGGTCCATGGACGAGGGGTGGACGGTCATGGTCGAGCCCGCCGAGCGCTTGCCGGGCTCGACCAGCCCGGCCTGCTCGGTGTCGCTGCCGCGGGTGTCGGCGCTGATCACGTTGGACTTGCCGCGGCGCACGCCCCAGTTGATGAGGACGATGCCGACGATGATCCCGGACAGCAGCCCGACGGTGGCCATGCCCAGGGCGAGGTCCTGCCCCTCGGCCCAGCCCGCCTGGTCGAAGGTGTCGCCCAGGCCAGCCGCGGTCCCGTGTCCGCCGAGGAAGCCGATCTCGATCAGGGCCCCGGAGATGACCGGCACGCCGAACAGGGGGGCGAGCACCAGCAGGGCGAGCACCAGGCCGATCACGTACTGGCCGCTGGCCATGGTGACGCCGAAGGCGAGGTTGGGTCCCGCCAGGGACGCGGCTTCACGGAAGCGGGGCAGGGGCTTGCCGAGGAAGAGGCTGGCGAAGACCGCCGAGATCAGCAGACCGGGCAGGGCGGACCAGACCGCCATCACGTCGGCGCCGAAGAGCCCGCCCTCGGCCGCGCGCTCGGCGAAGCCCCCGCCGACGCCCCGGTCGGCCAACCAGCCCATGAGGCGCCCGAACACGTCGGGGCCCAGGAGCAGCGCGACACCGCCGCCGATGATCGATCCGGGCAGGTAGAGCCTCTGTGTCAGCTTCCACCTGACCCGTACCAGCTTCGCTACCAGCAGCAGCACTCCCAGCAGCAGGAGCGCGAGGCCGACGGTCTCAGGGCTCATCCTCTACCTCTCGTGTGTCGGTTCGGCGAGCGCGTACGCACCCGGACACGAGTGGGTCGGGGGCGGCACGCCTCGGCTCGGCGCCGTGGCGGGGAGGTAGGGGGGAGTGCGCCACGGCTCGGGTGACCGTGTCGTCACGATCACCCGCGGCATCCTACACACGCCCTAGTGGTGTCGAACACGGACTCAGCGTGACCGGAGCGGACGCGACACACGGCCCCGGTCACACTGCGCGACCCGCGACGACCGCGACCGCCAGCGCTCCCACCTGCGCCAAGGCCCGAACACGGCTCCACGGACCGCTTCACGGCGACCGACGGAGCGGGAGCCCGCCACCGGGGGGCCGCGGGCCCTACCCGAGCCGGTCCGCCCGGCCGCCCGTCTGCGGGATGGGAAGTGTCACCCGGAGCGCACGGGCGCCCGGCTCCTGTCCGGGGCCTCCTCCTCCGGCACCCCCCATCTTTCCATTGACAAGTTCTAGCGGCAGGGGGAATATTACCAGTGGAAAGATTGCTGGACAGGAGAGCGAACCGGAAGGAAGCACCATGGAACCCCTCATCGCCCTCGTCGGCGTCACTGTGCTGCTGCTCGTCCTCGGCGCCGCGGGCGTGCGCCCGCTGCGCTCCTGGCCGCTGGCCCTGCGGGGCGGGATCGCGGCCATGTTCACCCTGACCGGGGCGTCGCACTTCGTGGGCATGCGCGAGGAGCTGATCGCGATGGTCCCGCCCGCGCTGCCCGCTCCCGCCCTGCTGGTCACCGTCACCGGCGTCCTCGAACTGGCCGGGGCCGCGGGGATCCTGTGGGCGCGCACCTCGCCCTGGGCCGCGGCCGGGCTCAGCGCCCTGCTGGTGGTCATGTTCCCGGCCAACGTCCACGCGATCACCGCCGGGGCGGTCGCCGGGATGACCGAGAGCCTGCCCGTGCGCACCGCCGTGCAGGCGGTGTTCCTGGCCGCGACGCTCGCCGTACTGGTCCACCACCTGCGCGTCCGGCGGCGCGCGGCGCCGGACTCCCCCGCGCGGACGCCCCGCGCCGGAGCCGCCGCGTGAGCCGCCCGGCGGCGGCACGGCACAGGTCGGCCCTCGCGTGCCCTCCCTGCACCCCGGGGCGCACGCGAGGGCCTTCACGCGTGCCTGTGTAGGGTGGCCGCGGACCGGAGCCGACACGGGGAGACGGTGGGATGGGCCTGTTCGCCATCAGCGACCTGCACGTACGGCACGGTGACAACCGCGCCTTCACCGAGGGGCTGCGACCGGAGTCCGACGACGACTGGCTCCTGGTGGCCGGGGACGTCGCCGAGACCAGCGACGACGTCCTCTGGGCGATGGAGCTGCTGGCCGACCGGTTCGCCACCGTGGTCTGGGTGCCCGGCAACCACGACCTGTGGACCACACCCAAGGACCCCGTCCAGCTACGCGGGGAGGCACGCTACCGGCACCTGGTCGAGGGCCTGCGCGGCCTGGGCGTGCACACCCCCGAGGACCCCTACCCGGTGTGGCCGGGGCCCGGGGGCCCGGTCGCGGTGGCTCCCCTGTTCGTCCTGTACGACCACACCTTCCGGCCCGAGGGCACGCACACCAAGGAGGAGGCGCTGGCGGTCGCCCACGAGGCGGGCGTGGTGTGCACCGACGAGTACCTGCTGCACCCCGACCCCCACCCCGGGCGCGACGCCTGGTGCCGCGCCCGCCTGGAGTACACGCGCGGGCGGCTGGACGCGCTGGACGCGGACCTGCCCACCGTGCTGGTCAACCACTTCCCGCTCGTGCGCGAACCCACCCGGATCCTGCGCTACCCCGAGTTCGCCCAGTGGTGCGGGACGGAGGCCACCGCGGACTGGCACGTGCGCTACCGGGCGCGCGCGGTGGCCTACGGGCACCTGCACATCCCGCGCACGATCGTGGTCGACGGCGTGCCCCACGTGGAGGTCTCTCTGGGCTACCCCCGGGAGTGGAGCGCCCGTCCGCACCCGCCCGAGGGGCCGCGCCGCATCCTGTCCTAGCGGTACTGACCGCGAAGGCCCGCCGCGCCCCGCCCTGTCAGCCGTGATCTTGTACTCATAGCGCGTCTCGACGGTCCAACCTCGCTACAAGTACAAGATCATCGCAGGTCAGAACCCATGCGTCACACCAGCGACGGTTCCGGCCGGTCCATGAGCGGCCGGAGGCGCTACCAGCCCGCGTCGGGGGCCAGCTCGCGCACCGCGGGCAGCGCGGCGTCGAACACGGTCGTGAACCAGGCCGAGAGCGGGTGCTCCCCGCGCAGCCGCGCCAGCCCGGCCGGGTCGACGAACGCGGTCTCGGCGATCTCCCCGGGATCGGGACGCAGCCCGTCGCGCACCAGGCCCACGAAGAGGTGGTTGTACTCCTGCTCCACCAGCCCGGAGACCGGGTCGGGGTGGTTGTAGCGCACGGTTCCGGCCTCCCGCATCAGCGCGGGCGCCACGCCCAGCTCCTCGCCGGTGCGCCGGGCCGCGGCCGCGAAGGGCGGCTCACCTGGGTGGGGGTGGCCACAGCAGGTGTTGGACCACACGCCGGGAGAGTGGTACTTGCCCAGGGCGCGGCGCTGGAGCAGCAGGTGGCCCCGCCCGTCCAGCAGGAAGACCGAGAAGGCCCGGTGCAGCCGTCCGGGGGGCAGGTGGGCGGAGAGCTTCTCCGCGGTGCCGACCGTCGCCCCGTCCTCGTCGACCAGTTCGAGCATGACCGGCTGTGCGGCGCGGTCGTCCGGGGCGGCGGCGGAGCGGTGGTCGGCGTCCGTTCTGGCGGTCATCGGTGTCCTTCGTGTTCGACGGCGGGGTGCGGGTGTTCAGCGGGACGCGGCTGCTCCGCGGGGCGGCGCGGCCGGGGTCCGCGCCGCCCCGGGAGGTTCAGACGCGGTCGGCCGCGATGAGCAGGTAGTGGAAGCTGTTCTCCTTGTAGGCGGTGAGGAAGGGGTCCTCGATGCCGGTGGCCACGGAGGACTGCGCGCGCAGCTCCCAGTACGGGATCGTGGCCTCGGTGAGGTCGACGACCTCGATCGGGACGAGGCCGTTGGCGGCCATCGCCCGGAAGTACTCGCTCCGGGGGTGGATGTTGCAGGTGTAGTGCTCGTCGATGCGGCTGACCGCCTTGGAGCGGCCGCCGGTGACGTCGTTGTAGCAGCCGGTGATGGTGACGTAGCGGCCACCGTACTCCAGCAGGCGGGCGTGCTCGCGGAAGAGCTCGAACAGGTCCACGTACATGGTGGACTCGTTGTTCCAGCTGGCGCGCAGGGAGCCCGTCTCGAAACCGGTGTCGAGCATGTTGCGGAAGTGGAAGCGCACGCGGTCGGCCACGCCCCGCTCCTCGGCCTGGCCGTTGGCGAAGGCGACCTGCTGCTCGGAGATGCTGATCCCGTCCACGTGGCAGCCGAAGCGCTGGTTGGCCATGAAGCTGGTGCCGCCGCGCCCGGAGCCGGTGTCCATGATCCGGTCGTCGGGCCCGACCGCGCCCAGGTGGTCCAGCAGCAGGTGGGCCTGCGCGGTCTCCAGGCGGTGCATCTCCTGGATGATGCGCTCGTCGCGGGTCTGCTCCGGGCCCTCCAGCACGGACGGGTCGTAGTCGCCGATCCCGTAGTGGTGGTGGTAGAGGCCGTCGACCTCGCCGAGGCGGATGTTGACGGGATCCTTCTCGGCGTTCCAGTACGCCGCCACGGACTCCTGGTAGGCGGTGCGCAGGACGTTCGCCGATCGGCTGATGGTCTCGGTCATCGCGAGAGAACTCCTTGTCGTGGTGTGTGTCGGTCGGGAGCGGCCCGGGTTCGGGACCGGGCCGCGGAGGAGGGACGGGCCGCGCCGGGCGCGTCCCGTTCAGTCGGTGCCCGCCCCGTGGTAGCGGGGGCTGCGGGCGTGCCATTCGCGGCTGCCGCCGAGCCAGGCCCACAGGCCCCACAGGAAGCGGCGCAGCTCCGGCGAGCCGCTGAGCGCCAGGGCGGCGGCCTCGGCCTCGAAGGCGTGCATCAGCTCGTCGTGGATGTCGACGGTGCGCCGGACGGCCTCACCCAGCGAGCACCCGTCCTCGGTGGCGATCAGCCGGGGCAGGCTGAGGTCGGTGACGTCCTCCTTGCCCATGGAGTACAGGTCGTTGACGATCACGCTCGCGCTGCCCGCCAGGGTGAACACGCGGCGCACGCTCGGCTCGGAGAACTCCTGGTGCGGCAGCTCGTACCCGGCGACCGCGTCGATGAGCGCCATGCACGGCACGAAGCTGTTCTCGTGCCGGTGCATGAGGAACTCCCAGACCGGCGGCCGGTGTCCGGTCGCCAGCCAGACGCCCTCCTGGTTGTAGGCCACGAACATGATCGCCAGCTCGTGGCGGAGCCTGCGCACCTGCGACGCCGTGGCGTAGGTGCCGAGGTTGTCCAGGCTGGAGCGCAGGGCCCGCATCACGGGGTCCTCGCGCACGACCTCCTCCAGCTGGGGCGCGTAGCGCAGCGGCAGGTGCGCCTGGTCGATGACCGAGTGGGCGATCGCCAGGCGCTGGCCGAGCAGCTCCGGGTGCGCCTCCTCGGCCTCGCCGTCGACGTAGTGGTCGTCCACGGACCACTCGGCCAGGGCGCACTTGGCCGCCGCCAGCAGGCGGTCGGGGTCGTCGGTCTCGGGGTGGGCGAGCATGATCAGGCGTCCGAACCCGGCCGCGCGGACGCGGTCGAGCTGGCCGGGGTAGACCCCCACCTCCTCGGCCCACGCCACCAGCCGGTCGTCGACCTCGTCGCCCAGGGCGGGGTCGTCGCGGACGGCGGGCGGGCAGTACAGCGCCGGGATCCGCTCCCCGTCGACCTCGGGCCCCTCGGGTCCGGAGACGGGAGTCGGCCCCCCAGACCGGGAGGCGCCGGTCCCCGGGCGCTCCCTCGCCGGGGCGGTGACGCCCGAGGCACCCAGGCCCAGCCCGCCGGGGTGGCCGGGGGCGCGGAGTCCGGTGCGCGCGGCGAGGGCGCCGGGACTCTGGTCGGCGACGTGGGAGTCGGGCAGCCGGAGCCGCAGCGCCGACGTGCCGACCTCGCGGGACCCCACGGGCAGCCGGGGTGCGGGAGGCGTCCGCGGGGCGGCCGCGGACACCAGCAGGTCCGGCCTCCCGGGGCGCCGCGGGTCGCGGAGCAGGTCGTCCACCAGGGCCGCCGCCTCCGGGGAGGCGACGGAGGCGGACATCCTGGGCAGCGATGGCACCGTCTAGACCTCCTTCCCTGACGGTGTCGGGTGTTCAGCCACGCGGGTGGACCTCGGCGTTCTCCAGGACCCCGATGGCGTCGGGGACGAGCACCGCGGCGGAGTAGTAGGTGCTGACGAGGTAGGAGATGACGGCCTTGTCGTCGATGCCCATGAAGCGCGCGTTGAGGCCGGGCTCGACCTCGTCGGGCAGGCCGGTCTGGTACAGGCCGATGACGCCCTCGTTGTCCTCGCCGGTGCGGACCGCGATGATCGAGGAGGTCTGGTGCTCGGTGACCGGGATCTTGCCGCAGGGCAGGAGCGGCACGCCCCGCCATGCGGGAAGCTGGTGGCCGTTGACCTCGACCGTGCCGATGTTGAGCCCCCGGCTGTTGCACTCCTTGCCGAAGGCGGCGATGGCGCGGGGATGGGCGAACATGTACTGGGTGTTGCGGCGCATGCTCAGCAGGTCGTCCAGGTCGTCGGGGGTGGGCGGCCCCGAGTGGGTCTGGATGCGCTGCTTGAACTCGGCGTTGTGGAGCAGACCGAACTCGCGGTTGTTGACCAGCTCGTACTCCTGGCGCTCGCGCAGGGCCTGGATGGTCAGCCGCAGCTGCTGCTCGGTCTGGTTCATCGGCTTGTTGTAGAGGTCGGCGACCCGGCTGTGGACCCGCAGCACGGTCTGGGCCACGCTCAGCTCGTACTCGCGCGGCCTGAGCTCGTAGTCGACGAAGGTGCTGGGCAGCTCGGCCTCGCCGATGTGGCCCGAGGACAGGGCGATCTCGGCTTCGCCGTGCTTGTTCTGCCGCTCCCCGGGCAGGGACAGGTACTGCTGGACGTGGGCCTGGAGGGCGGGCGAGTCGTCCAGGATCGCGATGAACTCGCGCCGGGGCAGCTTCAGCAGCGTGCCCGCCGTCGCGGCCTTGACGGTGCACTCCCACACCGGTTCGGCGTCGAGCAGGTGCTGGTCGCCGAACCTGTCGCCGTCGGCCAGCACGCCGAGCCGGACCGCCTCGCCGTAGGGGCCGGTGCCGGTCCTGTGCACGCGGCCGTGCGCCAGCAGGTACAGGTTGTCGACCGGGGTGCCCTCCTCCGCCAGGACCTGGCCGGGCTCGAAGTCGCTCTGGACGAAGCGGTTGGCCAGGGCCGTCAGCACCTCCTCGTCGTCGAAGCCGCGCAGCAGGGCGAGCTCGCCGAGCTCGTGGGGGATGACCCGGACCTGGGCTCCGGACTGCTCGAACTCGATCCTCCCGTCGCCGACGGTGTAGGTCAGCCGCCGGTTGACCCGGTAGGCGCCGCCGTCGGTGTGCACCCACGGGAGCATCCGGGTCAGCCACCGGGAGCTGATCCCCTGCATCTGCGGCGTGGACTTGGTGGTGGTCGCCAGGTTCCGCGCGGCCGCGGTCCCCAGGCTCTGCTGCTTGCTGCTCCGTACCTCAGGAGCCGAGTCGATCGACATCCGCCGTGTCTCTCCTCATGCTGGTCGCGCGCCCGGTCCCGCGGGGCCGGGGGAGGTGGCCCCGCGGGACGGGCGCGGGTAAGGGAAAGGGTTGCGCGTACTCGGATACGTGGCGTGACCTGGGCGGTTGACGCACGGGCCAGCTTTCTCCGTAAACCGCTGATTACCCTAGGAGCGGCCATTCGGGCTCCGCAAGGAAATCAGAATTTTTCTCGGCGACACCGCGGGGATCCCTGTCCCATATCCGCGTCGCTCCCACTGACTCCGAGGGCACACACCCCACCGAAAGGCACTTCATGACCACACCACAAGCCCACGAACAGGGCATATGATCCCAAAATCCCCCGCAGTCCTCATGCGTGAGTACGAACCAAACTACGAACAGAAACTACGAATTCGGGACATTTCATGATGCGAATTTCTCATGAGGAAAGACCGGGTACGCCGCTTCCCGGTCACCGACGAGAGGAATTACGGCCAGCCGATGCCACGCCCGCGCCGCGACTCCGGAACGACCCCGCGAGAGGCCCCTGGACCGCGCGTGGCACGGATCACACCGACCCGGTCGCGCAGCCCCGCGACCAACCCCCGCACCGCCTCCGCGCAGCCTCCGCGGCGCCCCCGCGCCCCGAGTCCGCCGACGCCCCGATGTGAATCCGTGTGCCCGGATCTGACATCATCCCAACTTGTACGTACACTCTGTACGGACAACATGTGTACCGGCCTCCGACCTCCACGGGCCGCCCGCCGGGCCACCCCTGCGAACGGATACTTCATGCGCGACGACCACGGGTCCCTGGTGCCCCTCTACCACTGGATGAACAAGATCCCCGGCGGGGCGATGCTGATCCCCCTGGTCCTGGGATCGGTCATCGGAACCTTCGCCCCCGGGGCGCTGGACATCGGCAGCTTCACCACCGCGCTGTTCAAGGACAGCGCGATGCCCCTGATCGCCCTGCTGATCTTCGCCACCGGAACCCAGGTCACGCTCCGCACGAGCGGACCCGTCCTGGCCACCACCGGTGTCGTGCTCCTGGGCAAGAGCGTCGTGCCCGGCCTGCTGATCATCGCGCTCGCCGTGGCCACCGGCCCCGAAGGCGTCCTGGGCGTGTCGATCCTGGCGATGATCGCCGCCGCCACCAACGCCAACGGCGGGCTGTGGCTGGCCATCACCGGCCAGTACGGACGCGCCCGCGACCGCGGCGCCTACATCGCCGGAGCGGTCAACGACGGCCCCTTCTTCGCCCTGCTGTTCATCGGGGCCTCGGGGCTGGGCCAGATCCCGCTGACGACCCTGCTCGCCGCGATCATCCCGTTCGTGCTCGGCGTGGTCGTGGGCAACGTGGACGCGCAGTGGCGCGAGGTGCTCAGGCCCGTGCCCGCCATCGTCATCCCGTTCTTCGCCTTCGCCCTCGGCACGGGGATCAACCTGGCCGACGTGGCCCGGGGCGGACTGACCGGCGTCCTGATGGGCGTGGTCATCACCCTGGTCACCGGCGGGTTCGTCTACCTCGGCTACAGGTTCCTGCTGCGGCGCGGCGGGGAGTCCGGCGTCGGCTTCGCCGCCGGCACCACCTCCGGCAACGCCGTGGCCACCCCTGCCATCGTCGCCGCGGCCGACCCGTCGTTCGCCGCCTACGTGGGCACCGCGACCTCCCAGGTCGCCGCGAGCGTCCTGGTCACCGCCCTGCTGGCCCCGCTGGTGACCACGTGGGTCCTGCGCCGGGCCGGGGCCTCGCCCGGCGAGGCGGAGAAGGAGGAACAGGACCGCGCCACCGCGTCGGCGGGGTCCGTCGAGGCCGGGGAGGAGAACCCGTGAGCACACCCGCAGAGCCCCGCGTGGCCGTGGTCGCCGACGACCTGACCGGCGCGGGCGACACCGCCGTGCAGTTCCTGCGCGCGGGGTGGAGCACCGAGCTCCAGCTCTCCCCCGCCCCCTCCACCGCCGAGGTGGTCGCGGTCAGCACCGACTCGCGGGCCCTGCCCGCCGAGCAGGCGGCCCGGGCCGCCGCCGAGGCCGTCCGGCGCCTGCGCGGGGCGGGCGCGGCCCGCCTGTACAAGAAGGTCGACTCCACCCTGCGCGGTCCCATCCGCGCGGAGATCGACGCGGCGCTCTCGGCCTGGTCGCCCGACGCGGTCGCCGTGGTCTGCCCGGCCTTCCCGGCCACGGGGCGCACGGTCCGCGACGGGGTGCTCCTGGTCGACGGGGTCGAGGTGCACCGCACCGCGGTCGGCCGTGACCCGGTGACCCCGGTGACCGAGAGCCGGATCGCGGTCCTGCTGGGCGCCGGGCACGTCCGGCTCACCGGCCGGGATCCCCGCTCCGACGCCGAGCTGCTGCGCGCCGGCGGTCCGGTCGTGGTCGTGGACGCCGAGACCGAGGAGGACCTCGACCGCCTGGCGGCGGCCGTCACCGCCCTGGGCCCGGACGCCGTGCCCGTGGGCTCGGCCGGGCTCGCCTCCCGGCTGGCCGGCTCCTGGGCCGCGCGGGAGGCCCCGGCGCCCGCGCTCGTGGTCGTCACCTCGCTGCACCAGACCGCCCGCGGCCAGGTGGAGGAGCTGCTGGCCGACCCGCGCACCCGCATCGAGCGGCCCGCGCCGGGTGACCTCGCCGACGACGAGGCGTGGCGCTCCTGGACCCATGAGGCGCTGGAGCGCTTCGACCCCTCGACGGCCCACACGGCGCTGGTGGCCCCCGAGGACCGCGACGGCGAGCTCGATCCGGCCGCCGTGGCCCGCCGCATGGGCGAGTTCGCCGCCGCCCTGGCCGGACGGCACGAGCTGTCCGGGTTCGTCGTCACCGGCGGAGACGGGGCCCGCGCCCTGACCCGGGCGCTGGAGGCCCGCGCCATCGCCCTGACCGGCGAGGTCGCGCCCGGCATCCCGATCGGCACGCTGTCCGGCGGGCCCCGGCACGGCCGCGCCATCGTCACCAAGGCCGGGGGATTCGGATCCCCCACCGCACTACTGGAGGCCGCCGAGGCGGTCCGCCACCCGAAAGGCAGGAACGCATGAGCCGTCCCACACTGGCAGTCACCCTCGGCGACGTGGCGGGGATCGGCCCCGAGATCACGGCCAAGGCGCTGCTGCACCACCCCGAGGTCCGCGAGTACGCCAGGCCCGTCGTGGTCGGTGACGCCGACGCGCTGCGGGGCGCCGTCACCGCGGTCGGCGGGGACCCGGAGGCGGTCAACACCGTCGCCTCCCCGGCCGAGGCCGCCGACGAGCCCGGCGTGATCGACATCGTGCAGACCGGCCCCTCGCTGGGCCACGTCCCCCCGGGCGAGCTGAGCGCGGAGGCGGGCGACGGGGCGGCACGGTTCGTCATCGCCGCCGTGGACCTGGCCAGGCGCGGCCTGGTGGAGGGCATCGTCACCCCGCCGCTGAACAAGGCCGCGATGCACCTGGGCGGCCACGCCTGGCCCGGGCACACCGAGCTGCTCGCGCACGAGTTCGGCGTGAAGGACTACAGCCTGGTGCTGTCGGCGGACGAGCTGTCCTTCTTCCACCTGACGACGCACGTGTCGCTGCGCCGGGCCATCGAGGGCGTCACCCAGGAGCGGACCCTCCAGGTGCTGCGCCTGATGAGCGCCTTCGCCCGCGCCCAGGGCAGCCCGGACGAGCCCATCGGGATGGCGGGCCTGAACCCGCACGCGGGTGAGAACCGCCTGTTCGGCGACGAGGACGCCGACGTCCTGGCCCCCGCGATCGCCCGCGCCCGCGAGGAGGGCATCAACGCCCACGGCCCGCTCCCGGCCGACGCCCTGATCCCGGCGGCGGTCAAGGGCAAGTGGAAGCTGGTCGCGGTCTGCTACCACGACCAGGGACACGCGCCCTTCAAGGCGGTCTACGGCGACGACGGGGTCAACATCACCGCGGGCCTGCCGGTGGTGCGGGTCTCGGTCGACCACGGCACGGCCTTCGACATCGCGGGCCGGGGCATCGCCCGCGAGGCCAGCCTCGTCCTGGCGATCCGCCGCGCGGCCGAGCTGGCCCCCGGTTGGGGCCACGTCTGGCAGGCCACCCGCACCGAGGGGTAGTCGCACGGGGTGTGCGCGCCCGTGCGCACACCCCGGCCCCCGTGGTACGCGGGAACGCCCGCGCACCACGGGGGCCCCGGGACCGACCGGCCTCCCCCGGGGAACAGGGGCCGCGTCCCGCGCACCACCGCGTTCCCCCGACCGGCCCGCCTGTCGTGGGCGCCCCGCCCGTCCTGCGGGGCGCCCGCCAGAGGCGGGCCCGTCACACCGCACTCCCCGCCCCGGCCAGCGCGTCCGCCTCGCGTTCCGGCGGCCGGACGCGGGCTGTCACACGAGGCTCCCCCGCACCGGGGCGGCCGGCCCGGGAGCAGGGACGACCCTAGAATGTTGCGCATGCCCGTGGACCGCACCGACCCCCGACCGCTGCACGCGCAGATCGCCGGAGTGCTGCGCGCGGAGATCCGCGACCGCTCGATCGCCCCCGGCGACACCCTGCCCAGCGAGGCGTCCCTGCGCGAGCGGTTCGGGGTCTCCCGAAGCGTCGTGCGCCAGGCGCTGGCCACGCTGGAGGACGAGGGAGCGGTCCGCCGCACGCGGGGGCGCGCGGCGGTCGCGGCCGTGCCCACCGAGCACCACCGGTTCGTGCAGCGCGTGACCGGGCTGTTCGACCAGTTCTCCGCCGACGGCCTGCGCCTGTCCACCGCCGTGCTGTCCCTGGAGGCCACCCGTTCGGGCGTGCCCTCCGCGACGCGCCACCTGGGCACGCGCGAGCTGCTGCGCCTGGAGCGGATGCGCTCCCTGGACGGCGACCCCCTGTCCTACGTGCGCACCTGGCTGCCCGCCGAGCGCTTCGCCGCACTGGACTCCGCGATGCTGCGCGACGCCTCCCTGCACCGGTTGATGGAGGAGCGCTTCGCGGCGGTGCCCACGAGCGGGCGCAGGCAGATCCGCGCCGTGCCCGCCGACCCGCGCATCGCCCGGGAGCTGGGAGTGGCCGCCGACGCGCCGCTGCTGCTGCTGGAGGGCGGCACCTTCGACCAGCAGGGCGCGCCCCTGGAGTGGTTCGAGAGCTGGCACCGCTCCGACCGGGTGGTCTTCGACATCGAGGCCGAGGGCGCCGCCGACCAGGTGCGCATCGCCCCGGGCCCGTCGCTGACCACTTCCCGGCCCGAGGCCCCGGTCGGCGCGGCCCGCGAACCTCGGCTGGACCGCGCCGTGGAGCTGGCCGAGGAGCTGCGCGCCGAGCTGGCACGCCTGCGCGACGCGGACTGAGCGCACGCGGGACCCCCCGCACCTACCCGAGCGGGCGAAGCCGTACAAGGGCCGTCCGTCGTGTGTACGCCGCCCTTCGGACATGCGGGCGGTCAGGGCGCAGAACCAGCAGGTGGCGGGGGCGGGCCTGTCCGCAACCGGTCAGCGGGCTTTCAGCCGGACCAGAGCGGGGTATCTCCCCCTCCCGCGCTCCGGGCGGCGGGAGGAACCGGGGACCGGCGGGGCTCCCCCGCCCCGGCGGCCGTGGCCCCTCCCCCGCCGCCTCCGGCGCACCGGCCGCGACCTGACGCGCGGGCACGACAGCCGCCCCTGCCCCCTGCCCCCTGCCCCCTGCCCCCACGGAACGACACCCCCCACAGCGAATCGCGAAGGCCCTCCCCGAGAACTCCAGCGGAGGCCAGGAGAGGAGAACACCATGCCCCACACCCTCAAGCGGGCGGCGGCGACCCTGGTGATAGCCGCCGGGCTCACCGCCGGGACCGCGGGCGTCGCCGCGGCCGCCGTCAGCTACGTCGGCGGCGGGACGTGGTACCACGGGCTCACCTCCTCGGTCGTGTACTCCGACTACTTCCACGGGTCGCGCTGCCACGGCTCCACTGCGGTGGGCAGGTACACCGTCACGTCCGCGGCGTACCTGCCGGGGTACACCTCCCGGGCGTCGGCTCCCCGTGCCCTGTACAACAACGAGAGCTACTGGAGGCACTGCGGGTAGCCGACCGCGACAGACCCGCTGACCTCCTCCGTCGGCGGGTCGCCCCCGTGTCCGCGACCGCGCCAGGAGACCATGCCCAACCGGACCATCGCCTTCGCCCACACCGCGTTCCTGCTGCTCGCCGCGCTCATCGCCGCGCTGCTGCTGGCCACGTGGGAGCTGACGATCCCCACGGCGCAGCACTCGGCGGTGGTGTGGATCGTCGAGGACGACGGCACCTCCGACAGCGGACGGGTCGCGGAGACCGTCGAACGCGTCGCCGCCGAACAGGGCGTCGCCATCGGCTTCACCGCCCCGGACGTGCGCACCCCCGAGTCGCTGTCGCACCTGTACCTGGCCGTGGGCGACCCCGGCTCCCGATACGCCGACTGGCTCACCGAGGGCTACCCGTCCTTCAACCCCGCCACGGAACTGCGCGTCCATCCCATCGACGCGCTCGCCGAACGCAGCCCGCGCGGCTACTACCTGGTCTTCGGTCCGCCCGAGAACGCGCGGGTGCTCACCGACGCGCTCGCCGAGCACGGCCTGAGCCCGGACGTGGGCGGCAGCCAGGCCCGGCTGTGGCAGTCCTTCCTCGGCGGCCCGCTGTTCAACGTCCTGGCGCTGGCGCTGCTGGTGGGTGTCACCGCGATCAGCGCCGGGGTGCTGCTCGGTTCCCGGGACTACGCCGTCCAGCGGCTGCTGGGGCGCTCCTACGGGCGGATCCTGCTGCGCGACCTGGGCCAGGTCCTCCGGCTGTGGGGCGCGGCCCTGCCCGCCGTCGCCCTGGTCACCCTGGTCTGCCTCGGCCTCTACAACGGCTGGAACCAGCTCGGCTTCTTCACCCTGATCGCCCTGGTGTTCGCAGGGGTCCTCGCCGCCGTGGCCCTGACCGTGCACGCCGCGGTGCTCGGGCTGGTGCACACCACCGCGATCCTGCCCGCGCTCAAGGGCCGCATCCCCGTCCGCACCGCCCAGGCGGGCGCCTACCTGGTGCGCGTGCCCGTCCTGCTCCTGGTGCTCACCGTCCTGGCGTCGGTCGTCCACCTGGCGCAGACCACGCGGGAGCAACGGGCCTCGCTGGAGACCTTCGCCCAGACCGGCCGGACCTCGCACATCACCCTCAACGGCAGCGTCGGCATGGAGGGCCCCGAGACCGCCGACTCCCTCCTCGGCCCCTGGCTGCGCCGGGCCGACCGGGAGGGCCAGGTCGTCATCGCCGACCAGCACGCGCCCGAGTCCGTCGTGCCGGTCGGGTCCGGGCGCCCCGACTTCGACGTGCTCGTGGTCAACGACACCTACCTCGCGGAGCAGGAGATCGTTTCCCCCTCGGGCGAGCGCTACGGCCCCGCCGCCTCCGAGGACCGGGTCCGGGTCCTGCTGCCGCAGTCGCACGCCTCCCACCGCGAGGACATCGAAGGGGCGATGCCGGACTGGCTGCGCCTCCAGAACGGCGGCGAGGAGTCCGGGGCCGACGTCGAGGTCCTGCCCGCGGCCGACGGCCAGACGGTGTTCACCTACGGGTCGAGCGCCCCCTTCGCCCAGCGGGAACTCCCCTTCCTGCGCGACCCGGTGGTCATCGCCCTGCCCAACGGCGCCGTGCTCTCCGACAGCGCCTACGTCACCTACATGACCCATGAGGCCGTGCTGTTCCCCGATCCGGGCGTGGTGGAGCGGGCGCGGGAGGCCGACCCGCGGATGGCCGAGTACGTCAACGCGGTCCAGCCGATCCTGAACAAGGCGGCCGGAGCCTACGCCGCCGACCTGGCCCTGCTGCGGATCGAGGCGTTCAACCTGGTCGCCGGTACCGCCCTGCTGCTGCTGACCGGTATCGCCTCGTGCGTCATCCACGCGCGCACCCGGGCCCAGACCGTCTTCGCCCGGCACATCAGCGGGTGGGGCTTCCTCGCCGCGCACCGGCGGTTCCTGGCCGTCGAGGCGGGGATCTCGCTGGGCTTCGCGGGCTGGGCCGCGTGGGACTCGCTCACCACGTTGCGGGCGCTGCGCGACCCCGGCAGGATGCTACCGCCCGAACTGGTGCCGACCACCGGCCTCGAACCCCTCTACGCCGTGGCCATCGCGGCGACCGGCCTCGCCCTGACCCTGGGCGCGCTCGCCTTCTTCCACCGCCGTATCGTCCGCGAAGGCTCCTCGCAGGCCTGAACTCCCGGGAAGCACCATGATCACCGTCGAGAAGCTCACCAAGTCCTTCGGACCGCGCGTGCTGTGGCAGGACCTGGACCTGACCGTGGAGGCCGGGCGGATGCTGGCCCTGGTCGGCGCCAGCGGGTCGGGCAAGACCACCCTGCTCAACTGCATGGGGCTGCTGGAGAGGCCCAGCGCGGGACGGATCCTCTTCGAGGGCACCGACGTCACCCGCCTGGGCCCGGGCGGGCAGCGGCGCTTCCGCGGCGACAAGCTCGGCTACCTGTTCCAGAACTACGCCCTGGTCGAGAGCGCCACCGTCCAGGCCAACCTCGACATCGTCAAGCGGTACGGCACCAGGTCGCGCCACGCCGCGGCGCTGGAGCGGGTGGGACTGGCGGGACGGGAGCGGGAGAAGGTGCACCGGTTGTCCGGCGGCGAGCAGCAGCGCGTGGCCCTGGCCCGCCTGCTGGTCAAGCAGCCCTCCCTGGTGCTGGCCGACGAGCCCACCGGCGCGCTGGACCACGACAACGGCGCGATGGTCGTGGAGGTGCTGCGCCAGATGAGCCGGGAGGGCTGCGCGGTGGTGGTCGCCACGCACAACGACGCCGTCCGGGACGCGTGCGACGACGCCTTCGACGTGGGCGCGGGGCGGGAGGCGGGCGCGACCGACGGCCGGTAGCGGCGGGGCCGGGGGCCGCTGCCGTCGGCCCTCCCCCCCACGCGTCCGGTCTCAGGACGACCTCTGGACCCTGGCGCGCGCCGCGGCGATCCGGTCGCGCAGGCGCCGGAGCCACGCCGCGCTCACCAGCGGCACCACCGCCAGTACCACCGCGTTGTACACGGTCCGCCCGCCCCAGTCGTCCACGACCACGGCGTGCACCAGGACCGCGGCGAGCAGGCCCGCGACCACCGAGGCGATCACGACCGCGAACACCCGGAAGCGGGAGAGCAGCCCCACACAGCCGTGTGCGGCCTCGGACTCGGTGAGGGCGCCCGCGCGCAGGCGCTCTCCGATCCCCCTCATCCTCGCCTCGTTCCGAAAGCCCATGACGAGGGTGGCCACCCCGGCGACCATGCCGACGGCGGAGAAGAGCGCGTGGAACAACGTGGGTCTCCCCGGAGCCCGCGGCTCCCGGTGACGGGGTCCGCCCGCACCGGGGGGACCGTGGACGGTGACGGACCAGGAGCCCTTCCCCCGACCGGGCGAACCATGCCCGTCCTCGCGGCTGTGGGAGTGTTCGCGTCCGGTCCTCCCCCTCGCGCGGACCCTGCCGGGACGGGGTACACGGTGTGGAACGGGCGGGGTGACGGGCTAGAGTGCCGTCCATGCTCCACGACCGAACCTCCTCCTCCGCCTCCGACCGCCACGACCCGCAGGAGGGGCGGTCGGGCCGCGCCGTCCTGGTCACCGGAGCCGCCCGGGGCATCGGCCGGGCCGTGGCCACCGCGTTCGCGGAACTGGGCGACCGGGTCGCCGTGCACTACGCGACCCGCCGCGCCGAGGCCGAGACCACCCTGGCCGGGCTCCCCGGCGAGGGGCACGTCCTCCTCCGGGCCGACATCGCCGACCCCGACGCGGCCGCCGACCTGGTCGAGCGGGCGACCACCCACCTGGGCGGGCTCGACGTGCTGGTCAACAACGCCGCGGTCAACACCGCCCACCCCCTCGCCACGACCTCCTACGAGCAGTGGCAGCGGGCCTGGCGGGCCACCATGGACGTGAACGTGTTCGGCGCCGCCAACACCAGCTACCTGGCCGCCCGGCACATGATCGACCACGGGGTGCGCGGCCGCATCGTCAACGTCGGATCGCGGGGCGCCTACCGGGGCGAGCCCGACCACCCGGCCTACGGCGCGAGCAAGGCCGCCCTGCACTCCCTGGGCCAGTCGCTGGCCGTCGCCCTGGCCCCGCACGGCATCACCGTCGCCTCGGTGGCGCCCGGGTTCGTGGACACCGAGCGCGTGGCCGAACGCCTCACCGACCGGGTGCGCGCCGACAGCCCCTTCGGCCGCGTGGCCGCGCCCGAGGAGGTCGCCGCCGCCGTACGCTACCTCGCCTCGCCCGAGGCCGTGTGGTCCTCCGGCGCCGTCCTGGACGTCAACGGCGCCTCGTACCTGCGCTGACCGGCACGGTCCAGCGTGCCGCGCCTCGTGGGGTCCGCTGGCACGGGCGTCCGTCCGGACGGACGCCCGTGCCAGCGGTCGGGGTCAGAGGCCACCCGGCCGGACGGACCTGTGGTCCGCGCCCAGGAGTTCGCGGTCGGGGGCCGGGGCCGGGGTCGACGCGACAATCGGAATCGGCGGTCGGCGGTCGGCGGTCGGCGGTCGGCCAACGGATTTCGCGAAACCCCTGACCGGGAAGCAGAAAAGGTCTAGTGTGCTGCGTGCCAGCCGCACGACCCGCTTCCGCGGCACGCTTCCCGGACCGCCCCCAGGTGAGGCCATGCCCGAACACACCGAACCCCGCACCTTCGACGCCGTGCTCCAGGAGTTCCAGCGGAGGAACCCCGGCTGGACCCTGCGCTACAACCCCGGCGCCGTCCCCGGCCGCCGCTGGGCGGCGGACAGCATCGAGCTGCTGACCGCCGAGGAGATCAACTGGGGTTTCAGGAACACCGTCCTCGGCCCCGAGATCGCCACGGTGCAAAAGCGCCTCACCCGGGAGCGGGAGGCCCTGAAGCGGTGGGAGCGGGCCCGGCAGGAGGAGTGGAACGACTGGGAGGACTGAGGGGCCGGGGAGGACTGAGGGGCCGGAAAGGCCGCCCCCGCGCCCGGTGACGCGCGTCCCGGGGAGACCTTCCTCGACTCGCCGCCCTCGTCCGGTGAACGCGCCTCCCGAGAGGGCCGTCCTCAGCTCCCCGCCCCGCGCGGCCTGAACGTCAGTCGCAGCAACAGCAGTCGCAACAGTTACAGCAGTTGCAGCACTCACAGGCGTCGCACCACGAGCTCCTCGGCTTGCCCGACCACGGCCCGGGGTGGGGATCGCGGCAGCAGAACTGACAGGTGCCGCACATGAACAGCGCCGCCGCGCAACCCGCCAGAACGCCCCGCTGCTTGGGCGGGTGCCGGAGTTCGGGGGTCTCGCACGAGCAGGAGGCGCAGCAGCCGCTCCTGTCCCGGCTCCCACCGGAACCGGGACCGGGACCCTCCCCACCCGAGCCGGAACCGCCCCCGTGCCCGCCCGCGTGGGGGGTGCCGTGGTGGGCGCCGTGGGCCCCGCTCCCGCTCCCTCCCCACTGGTGGGGCGGCTGCCGGTGATGGGGGTGGTGGTTCTGGTGCTGTCCCTGGTGCGGATACCCGCCGCGGGCGAAGACGCGGTCGACGGCACGGTGTAGTTCCCCCACCAGAAGCGCGCGGACCAGGCGGTCGTCGACGAAATCGGCCTCCTCCAACGCCAGCCGCACGCCCAGGACGGCGTCGTCGCACAGCTCACGGGCCCGGTCGAGCCCGGTGCCGGTGACCGTGAGCGGGTTCCAGGCGCCCTTCTCCCGGTCCTCCTCCCGGTCCTCCACCGCGTCCAGCAGGTGGGCGACGCGGCCGAACAGGCGTCCCGCCTCGCGCAGGGGTTCGGCGTTGGCGGGCCGTCCCGCCAGGACGGCGGTGTGCGCGAACGCCTCGCCGGTGGCCTCCTCGGTCGGCCGGGTCACGGCCAGGACGTCGCTGCCCGGTCCCGCCGAGGACTCGGCCTCCCGCTGGCGGTCGACCACCGCGACCAGTCCGGCGCCGTCGAACCCGAGCCCGGCACCCGCCTCACGCGCGTCGCGCCGCCAGCGCTCGGCCACACGTCCGGCGAGCGCGCGCACGCCGCGGCGGGCGTAGGGACCGTCGCCGTCCTCGATGTGGTCGGCGATCTTGGCCGAGGCCAGCATCAGCGACACCGCCGCCGCCAGGCGCGCGCCGGAGCCGTCGGCGACATCGGCTCCGCGCATGCCGCGCAGGGGGCAGCGGCCCGCCCGGCGCGTACCCGCGCACTCCTCGGACTGCGCAGCGGCCAGGACCGACACCACCAGACCGTCGTAGTTGGTGGCGATCCGGGACGCCTGGCCGTGGTCGTCGCGCAGCGCCAGGCACAGCCCGCACATGTGCGACATCCACTCCTCGGCCAGTCCGTCGGACAACGTGTGCCGACAGGGACGCAGGATTCCGAACACGGGCTGGCACCTCTTCTTCCGACGCCGCAGCGGTGGCGGGCTGTGCTGAACACCGGGGTTCGATGCCCGTGCCGCCCGGGAGGTTCCGACCGTTCGAACTCCTTCCGCCCGGCTTCGGGGACACGGTGGCGTTCACACGGCCGGGCCCGCCCGCCGGGGCTCGTGCCAGTTCAGAGGGGCGATCCGAGAGGAACCGGCGGCACTGTCTCTCACATCGGCCATAAGTGGAGGGTGGCGTCCGTTTACGGCGTAGCGTGCATGGCAAGGACCCCGCACGGACCCGACGTGCGGCGGCTGACGAAGGGGACCACGACAGTGAGTCAGATGCGCGCGGCGCTGTACGACCGGTACGGCGGCCCGGAGGTGCTCTACGAGGGCACGGTCGCCAAGCCCGGCACCGGCCCGGGAGAGGTGCTGGTGCGCGTGCACGCCGCCAGCGTGAACGGCGGCGAGCTGCTGGGCCGTGCGGGCGGGGTGCGCCTGGTGACGGGGCTGGTCGAAAGGGGCTTTCCCAAGCGGACCGGGCTCGACTTCGCGGGCGAGGTGGTCGAGACGGGGGCCGAGGTCTCCGAGTTCGCGCCGGGGGACCGGGTGTGGGGCGGGCTGCCCCGGACGTTCGGCAGCGCGGCCGAGTTCGTGGCCGTCGCGCCCCGGCAGCTGTCCCTCGCACCGGCCGGTACCGACCTGGTCGAGGCCGCGGCCCTGCCCGGAGTCGGCACGACGGCCATCACCGCGCTGCGGGACAAGGCACGCCTCGCCCCGGGCGAGCGGCTGCTGGTGCGGGGTGCGAGCGGCGGGGTGGGCAGCGTCGCCGTCCAGCTCGGCCGGGCCTACGGCGCCCACGTCACCGCGCTGGCCGGGGCCAGGCACCTCGACTTCGTGCGGGAGCTGGGCGCCGACGAGGCCTTCGACTACGCCAGCACCGGCGCCGCCGACCTGCCGCCGTTCGACGTCGTCCTGGACACGGTGGGAACCGGGATGCGCGCCTACCGCGGGCGGCTGACCGGGAACGGGCGCATGGTCACCATCACCTTCGACACGGAGCACATGCTCGCGTCGCTCTCCTACCTCGCCGCCTCGGCCGTCTTCGGTCCGCGCCGCATCCGCGCGTTCAGCGGCAACCCCGGGCACGAGCTGTTCACCGAGCTGACCCGCCTCACCGAGTCCGGAGCCATCCGCCCCGTCGTGGACAGGGTCCTGCCCCTGGCCGAGATCGCCGAGGCCCACCGGGCGCTGGAGGCCGGGGGGATCCGGGGCAAGGTGGTGGTGCGCGTGGTCGAACCGGAGGCCTGAGGCGAACGGCCGCGACCGGTTCCGGCGTCCGGAGCGTGCCGTCCGCACGGGCGGCACGCTCCCCCCCCGTCTGCGCCGGACCACCGCGGCACCGGGCGTCACCGGGGACGGTGTGGCGGTGGCGGTGGCGGTGGCGGTGGCGGTGGCGGTGGCGGTGGCGGTGGGACGGTCAGGCACTCGGGAGGCGCTATCGTCCGGTGGGGCTGGAATCGTCCCGGCACGCCGCGGGAGCCCCGTCGCGCGGCCGCACACAGTGAGGAAGAACCGGCTTGCACACGAGCACCAGACCATCCGGGCCCGCGCGCCCCGACCGCGGCGGCGGCATGCCGCGCTGGCTCCCCCGGGCCATGCTGCTGGCCCTGTGGATGGTCACCGCGTTCGGTCTCACCCTGTGGCTGTTCGTCCGGCTGCAGAGCCTCCTCATGCTGCTGCTGATCTCGCTGTTCCTCGCGCTGGCGCTGGAGCCCGCGGTCAACTGGCTCCACCGGCACCGCTGGCCGCGCGGGCCCGCCACCGGACTGGTGATGCTCCTGGTACTGGCGCTGACCGTGGTGTTCTTCAGCCTGCTCGGGTCGATGCTGGTCGGCCAGATCCTGGCCTTCGCCTCCGAGGTGCCCGCGATGGTCCGCGCCGCGCTGGACTGGGTCAACACCACGTTCGACACCTCCTACTCCCCCACGACGCTGCTCAACGAGATCTCCAGCGTCAGCGGGCTGGTCGAGCAGTACGCCTCCGGCATCGCCAACAACGTCTGGGGCGCCGGGACGACCGTCCTGGCGTTGCTGTTCAACACGCTGACGATCGGGCTCTTCACCTTCTACCTGTGCGCCGACGGCCCGCGCTTCCGCCGCGTGATCTGCTCGGTCCTGCCGCCGCGCACCCAGCGCGAGGTGCTGCGGGCCTGGGAGATCGCGATCACCAAGACGGGCGGTTTCCTCTACTCCCGGGCGCTGCTGGCCCTGGTCTGCGCGGGCGCGCACTACGTGGTGCTGGTGGCGCTGGACATCCCCTTCGCGTTCGCCCTGGCGCTGTGGGTGGGCGTGCTCTCACAGTTCATCCCCACGGTCGGCACCTACATCGGCGGACTCGTCCCCGTACTCGTGGCGCTGGTGGAGGGCCTCTGGCCCGCCGTGTGGGTGCTGGTGTTCATCGTCGTCTACCAGCAGTTCGAGAACTACCTGCTCCAGCCGCGCATCACCGCCAGGACCCTGGACATGCACCCCGCGGTGGCCTTCGGCTCGGTCCTCGCGGGCGTGGCCATCCTGGGGGCGCCCGGCGCGCTGCTCGCGCTGCCGATGGGCGCGAGCATGCAGGCGTTCCTGGGGACCTACATCCGGCGCTACGAGGTCGCCGAGCACCCCCTGCTCTCCGACGCCGAGGAGGGCGGGAAAGCCGAGGAAGGCGGAGAGGAAGAGCAACCGGGCCAGGCACCGGCGGTCTCAGCCCCGGCGTCCGGCGGGGACGGCAGAGCCGGGGCCGAGCAGGAGACCGGGCCCGGCCCGCAAAAGCCCGACGGGCAGCAGGAGCCGTGAGGGGCGGCCCCGCCACGCACCGCACCGTCCCCCGCCCGTGCAGGAGGCCCCGGGCGGACGAAGGCGGCGGACTCACGGGCAGACGTAGGCTCGGTCCGATAAGCCGACGAGTCCGGTCGGCGTCCGTGACGTCATGGCCCCCGTGGATCGGAGACCGCCCGTGGCAACCGCCTCCCCCAGCACCTTCGCGCGGATACGCCGCGCCGGATTCGCCCGCCACTCCAACCCGTGGAGCGCGTGGACCCGGTGGGCCACCACGCCCTTGGTCTTCCTGCCCGTATGGACGCGCGACTGGCGACATGCCGTCGCGGTCGGCGCGTGGATGGCGCTCAACCCCGTGATCTTCCCCAAGCCCGCCGACGACGACAACTGGGCCACCCGGGCCATCCTGGGCGAGGAGCGGTGGATCACCGAACGCCCGCGCGACGCCGCGATGGCGGTGCAGGTCGTGGTCTCCCTGGCCGGGTGCGTGGCCGTCGTGTCCGCCCACCGGCGAAGGGCCGTGCCGACGGCCGCCGCCACGGCGACCATGATGGCGCTGACCATGGTCTACTGGGAGCAGATGGCCCGCTACCACGACCGCGGCCAACAGGCGGACCGAAGGTAGGGGGTCGGTTCCACCCCCCTTCTCACCCGCGAGGCCCCGCCCTGCGGTCCGGCAGGCGACGCGGCCACAGCGTCGCCGTATGGCTCCCCGAACAGCGCCCGCCACCGGGCACACCGCCCCCGACCGCCTTCCTTCCGACCGCACCCGCACCGGCCTCCCCACGGGGACGGAGGGCCCCGGCGGGCGGCTGCGCGCCCTGCACCTGCGGGACGCTCTCCTGCCGCCTGCCCGGTGTCCGGCGCGGAGGGGCTCACACGCCGCACGCCGGGTGGAAGCCGTCCAGGCCGAGCGGCGGTGGGAGGTGGCCCTCCGGCTCTGAGTCCGCTACGTCCACGTAAGAGTGCCCGACCTGGGGGGACAACCCCTCTCCCCGTCCGCCCTGGTGCCCCTGCACCACGTAGCTCCCGTCCCCGTCGTACTGGTAGAACGCCAGGTCGGGACGGTCGTTGCCGTCGTAGTCCACCACGCGCAGAGCCGTCACCCGCTCCTCGGGGAATCCGTGTGCCTCCTGGTCCCTGCCCCGTTCGGAGATGGGGCCCGTCCGCAGTCCGTTCACCGCGGAGGGGACCGGGTCGTCGCCTCCGACCCTTTCGGACGCTGTGATCACCAGGTCGAGCCACCCGTCGCCGTCGAAGTCGGCCACCGCCGCGCGGACGTGGTCCTCATCCCGGTCCATGAAGCCGACCAGGCCGCGGGGGGGGTACGCGGTTCCGTACCGCCTGACGAGACGACGGACACGTCCGTTTCGGCACCAGAAGCGACTCGTGGGATCGAGTACCGTTTTTGTGCGGGCCCGTATGAGGGAAAGAGCGGTCGACATGGACATCCTGCGCAGGAACAACGTCACGGTCACCGGGGCGGCCGACGGGCCGACGGTCGTGCTGGCCCACGGATTCGGCTGTGACCAGAACATGTGGCGTCTGGTCGTCCCGGCCCTGACCGACCGGTACCGGGTGGTGCTGTTCGACTACGTCGGTTCCGGAGGGGCGGACCCGTCCGCCTGGAGCGAGGAGAGGTACTCCTCCCTGGAGGGCTACGCCCAGGACGTGGTGGAGGTCTGCCAGGAGCTGGACCTGGAGCGGGCGGTGTTCGTGGGGCACTCGGTCAGCGCCATGGTCGGCGTCCTGGCCGCGCGGACGGCACCGGAGCGGATCGGCGCGCTGGTGATGGTGGCCCCCTCGCCCCGCTACATCGACGACGAGGGCTACCGCGGCGGCTTCACCGCGGCCGACATCGACGAACTGCTCGCCTCGCTGGAGTCGAACTACCTGGGCTGGTCGTCGGCGATGGCGCCGGTGATCATGGGCACCCCCGAGCGGCCCGAGCTGGAGCAGGAGCTGACCAACAGCTTCTGCGCCACCGACCCCGACATGGCCCGGGTCTTCGCCCGCACCACCTTCCTGTCCGACAGCCGCGAGGACCTGGAAGGGGTGCGGGTCCCCACCCTGGTCCTGGAGTGCTCCCAGGACGCCATCGCCCCGCCCGAGGTGGGCGCCTTCGTCCACGCCGCGATCCCCTCCTCCAGGCTGGTCACCCTGGACGCCACCGGCCACTGCCCGCAGCTGAGCGCACCGCGGGCCACAGCGGCGGCGCTGCTGGAGTTCCTGGAGTCCCTCCGGGACGCCGGATGAGCGGGGAGACCGGGCCACCCGGGACCGGCAACGGCTCCGCCACCGACGCGGCCCTCAGCGCGCTGTTGGAGGACAGCGCCGAGGAACTCTACGAGTCCGCGCCGTGCGGCTACCTGTCCACGCTCATGGACGGCACGGTCGCCAGGATCAACACCACACTGCTGAGGTGGCTCGGTCTGGAGCGCGCCGCCGTGGTGGGCCGCATGCGCTTCACCGACCTGCTCACCGTGGGCGGCAGGCTCTACCACGAAACGCACTTCGCGCCCCTGCTGCACCTGCGGGGCGAGGTCAGCGGCATCGCCCTGGAGATGCGGGCGTCCGACGGCAGCCGCCTTCCCGTGCTGGTCTCCTCCTCCGTCAAACACGACGGCGGGGGGCAGCCGCTGCTGGTCCGCACCACCGTCTTCGACGCCACCGACCGCCGCTCCTACGAGGAGGAGCTGCTGCGCCGCCGCCGTGAGGCGGAGCAGGCCCGCACCGAGGCCGAACGGGCCCGCGAGGAGGCGGAGGAGGCGCACCGGCGGGCCGAGTCGGACCGGGCGCGTCTGGGGGAGGCGCTCGTCATCCTCCAGAAGGCCCTGCTGCCCGACACCCTGCCCGACGTTCCGGGCATGGAGGCCGCCGCCTACTACCACACCGCCTCCCCCTACCGGATGGGCGGCGACTTCTACGACCTCTTCCCGCTCGGTGACGGGCGCTGGGCGCTCTTCCTCGGCGACGTGAGCGGCAAGGGGCCCGAGGCCGCGACCCTGACCTCCCAGGCCCGTTACGTCCTGCGCACCACCGCCCTGCACTCCTCCGAGCCCGCGGACGCCCTGGGCACACTGAACACCGCCCTCCTGGAGCGCTACGCCGACAACGGCGACCCCCGCTACTGCACCGCCGTCTTCGGCGTCCTCGAACCCGACGGCGACGCCGGGCACGTCCGTGTCCGCCTGGCCTTCGGCGGCCACCCCCCGGCCCTGGCCCTGCGCGGGGACGGGCGGGCCGAGTTCCTGTTCGCCTCCGGCGGGATGCTCGTCGGCGTGCTGCCCGACGCCCGCTTCGCCACCGTCGAGACCACCCTCGCCCCCGGCGACGCCTTCGTGCTCTACACCGACGGCCTGACCGAGGCCCGCACCGGGTCCGGGCCGGACACGATGTACGGCGAGGAGGCCCTGCTCTCCTTCGCCGCGCGGCACGCCCCCTCCACGGCCCACGGCGTCGTCAGCGCGCTGACCGAACTGCTGGAGGGTTTCGGCGAGGGCCTGGAGGACGACACCGCCATCCTCGCGCTCGGCGTCCCGTCCGGAACCGGACACCACACCATGAGCGGACCACGATGAGCACCCTGACCGTCACCCGCCGGGACAGCGCGACGGGTCCCGTCCTGGACGTGGCCGGTTCGCTGGACTACGACCACGCCGCGACCCTGCGCCGCGAGGTCGGGCTCCTGTTCCTGGACTCCGGCCAGTGCCTGTCCATCGACCTGTCCGGCCTGGACTTCTGCGACTCCAGCGGTATCAGCGCCCTCCTGGCCGCCCGTCAGCACGCCCTGGCCGCCGGGGCCGACATGGTCCTGCTCTCCGTCCCCGCCAACACCCTGCGCATCATGACCATGGTCGGTCTGAACCGGGTCTTCACCATCCACCCCGGCACCACCTGACCCGCGGCGGGCCCTGCGGCCAGCAGGGTTCTGCTGGTGCCGTCCCGTCGCTTCGGCAGCGACCGAAACGACGCGGCCCTAGCGTCGCCGTATGACTTCCCGAACAGCACCCGGCAGCGGATCCGCCGACCACGACCGCCCGCCTCCGCGCTCCGGCGCCGACCTCCCGAAAGAACCGGAGATCCCCGGCGAGCGGTTCCGTGCCCTGCACCTGCGGGGCGCTCCCCTGCTGCTGCCCAACGCCTGGGACCACGCGTCGGCCGCCGCCCTGGCCGCCGCGGGGTTCCGCGCCGTGGGGACCACCAGCCTGGGTGTGGCCGCGGCGGCCGGGCTGCCCGACGCCCGGGGGCTCGCGCGCGAGGAGACGCTACGGCTCGCCCGCGGCCTGTCCCGGCTGGACGTGCCGGTCAGCGTGGACGTCGAGGGCGGCTTCGGCGCGTCACCGGCACGGGTCGCCGCGCTGGCCGCCGAACTGGAGCGGACGGGGATCGCCGGAATCAACCTGGAGGACGGCCTTGCGGACGGCGGGCTCGCCGACACCGGGCACCAGCGGGCGGTGATCCGCGCGGTCAGGGAGGCGGCTCCGACGCTGTTCCTCAACGCACGCACCGACACCCACTGGCTGCCCGGACA
The DNA here is from genome assembly GCF_008638355.1 of Nocardiopsis deserti. Taxonomy (NCBI): domain Bacteria; kingdom Bacillati; phylum Actinomycetota; class Actinomycetes; order Streptosporangiales; family Nocardiopsidaceae; genus Nocardiopsis; species Nocardiopsis deserti. The sequence goes on from NZ_VWVS01000004.1 coordinate 79,595, forward strand.
CACGGAACAGACCGCTGACCGGACCGCCGCCTACGAGGAGGCCGGTGCCGACGGGGTGTTCGTGCCCGGTCTGCGCGACGAGGAGGAGATCGCCGCCCTGGCCGCCGCCCTGCACGTCCCGCTCAACATCCTCCACTCCCCAGGCGGTCCGCCGCTGCGGGTCCTCGCCGCGCTGGGTGTGCGGCGCGTGAGCTGCGGTTCGCTGCTCTTCCGCGCCGCCCTGCACGGGGCCCTCGCCGCGGCCGAGGCGGTGGCGTCGGGCCTTCCCCTCCCCGAGGGCGTCCCCGACTACGGAGCGGTCCAGGGCCTCGCGCGACGGTTCGCCCGGGGCTCCGCGGACGGATGAGGCGCAGAGGGCCGCGTTCCGCACGGTGGGTCAGGTGGCACGTCCGAAGGCGGATGCTCGAGGACGGGAGCCCCACGGTCAGGGACGTGATGGAGGGCTCAGCTGTCGCCGGTGTCCAGCAACCGCTCGAAGCGGCCCGCGGGGTGCGCGCGCGTGGGCATGGCCTCCACGAACGGCAGCAGCTCCCGCTCGGCCACCCCGTGGATCCGGCGCAGCTCGGCCACCGGGTCGGGGTGCTCGTCCACCCTCAGGTCCAGGTAGGGGTAGGGGTGGCCGGTGTGCATGTACAGCGCGGCGCTCTGCCTGCCGCGCCTGTCGCCACCGGCCGCCTGCCCCGCCTCCAGGGCGCCCAGCAGCCGCCGGTCCATCCGCTCCCCGGCACCGGCCTCGAACCGCTCGGCCATCGCGTCAAGCGTGTCGGCGCCGGTCAGGATGTTTCCCGCCACCGCGTACCCGTCCCCCACCCTGTGGCCGCACCACGGGTGCGCCTGCGCGCCGGTGTGCGCGGCGGCGCGTCCCTCGCGGTCGACCACGGCGACCTGTCGCGAGTCGGCGTCGGGGTCGGTGTCCAGGACCCGGCGCAGCGCCTCCTCTGCGGAGTGGGACCGCAGCAGCTCCAGGGCGTCCGCGCCCAGCAGCGGGTTGATCAGTGCCTGTGTGGCGACCGCCCCCGCCTCCGCGTGCGCGAACACCGACAGCGCGCCGATCGCCGGGAAGCGGCTGCTGACCGCGACACCGCACGTTCCGGTGGCGACGTCGTGGGCGACGATGGAGAAGGTACCTGCGTACAACCGGTCTCACTCTCGGGTGTCCGGGCGCCCGGCCGTCCGTTCGGAACACGCCCGGGTCAGTGCGGTGGAGCGTCCGGGCCGGGGCCGGAGGGCTCGTGCGGGCCACGGGAAGGGTACCGGGCGTGCGGGCGGTGTGTTCGCCTGGGGTCCACGGCCTGGGGTCCACTCCCGAGGAGGTGCTGGCCGTCTTCGAGCGGGCCCGCGCACGGCTGGTGGAGCACCCCCGCTACGACCAGCAGCCGGGCGAGTCGGAACCGTGGGTCTACACGGCGGACTACTTCGACGAGGACGTCGGCTACGCGGCGCGGTTCCAGGACCAGTGGGGCCAGTGGACCACCACCCTCTGGTACATCGTCAACGACCTGCCCCGCCCCGATGTCGAGTGGCCCGAGGAACCCGAGTGGCCCGAGGAGCCCGAGTGGCCCGACCCCGGGATCGAGTACGACAACGTCTCCCTGATGATGGCGGTGCTCTGCGAGGCCGAGTGGCCCACGCGCCTGTCGGACTACCACGCGGGCGTCCGGGACGTCCGTGAGCGCAGCCCGTACGGCGTCGGGGCGATATGGCACGTGCCCCAGCCCTGCACCTTCGCCTCGCGCACACCCGACCCGCTGGTGGAACTGGAGCGCGACGGCTACCCGCGCGGCCTGGTCATCGGGGCCGAGTACGACGCCAACACCGTCTACGAGGGGGCCGAGCTCATGGCCGACAAGCTGGACAACTCCCTTATCACCGTCACCGACGAGGGGAACCACACCTTGTCCTGTCGGCGCTGGAACGCCTGCACGGGCAGGGCGGTGCCGGTTCCCCGACCCCGGCACCGCCTGCCCACGGAAACGGGCCCCTGCTCGCCCTCCTGGGCCGCGGAAGCGCGGGGAGCACCACCGCAGGTGGGAGCCGCACCAGTTGGTCGAGGAACCATTGCCGCGTGCGCGGGGAGCACCGCGTCCCGCACCGATGCGCTCGGCACCGGCGGTGAGGCACCCCGACGGTGCGCACTGTCTCGGACCGGCGCGGTGGCAGGGGGCGCTTCAGGCCGGCTCTCCTCACAGGAGCCGTTGGTGGTGCCGTCTCGGCGCAGGGAAACCGGGAGTGGCACGGCGTGAGCGCTTCGCCTCGCGTACACGCGGGCTCTGACGCGCTACGAAATCCTCGTGTCCCCACGGCTCCAGGCGTCACGGCGTGGGTTCGCCTCTCCGTCGAAGGGCCCGTACTCGGCGTCGTAGGCCCTCCTCAGCCGGTGCGCGTTGCGCTTGTGCTTGCGCGCCCACGGCCAGGCGACAGCGAACACCACAACGACGAACAGCGCCACGAACAGCTGGAAGGTGTCCCCTGTGCCGTTCGCGAACCGGATCCCCGTGAACACCAGGTAGGGCACCCCTCCCATCAGACCGAACAGCGCGAAGGCCCTGTTGGAGTTGGCGCGTTCGGACTGGGGCGCCAGGTACCGGGCGAGCCGGTCCAGCTGGGGGTCACCGCTGAGTTCGCCCCGGCGCAGGTGGCGCTGTGCGGCGCGCAGGGTGTCCGGATCAACGTCGTGGGGAACCTTGGCCTGCTTGGTGGTCCACCGCAGCATCAGCACGCCCATGCCTGCGCCCAGGGCCGCGCAGGCGGCCACGCCCGCCAGAACACCCAGCATCCACGGCCACACCCGGGACAACGGTGCGTCACCGAATAAGGCCATCGGCACGAAGCAGAGGGCGAGCATGGCCGCACCGTACACAGTCACGAGCAGCGTGACTCTCAGCATGTACTTCCAAGGGTGGTTCTGCCCGTAGCGCTGAAGCAGCATGAACTGCCGGATGGGATTGAACCGACCCATGCGGGGAGTATGTGTTTTTTCCGTCATATCCAACCCATTGCCTTAGCGGAGTCGGGTAAACAAACGCGGCCTCCTGCCGCCTCTCCCGCCCTTCGACAAGACCGCACCGACCGCCTCTTCCCGAACTTGGTTTTCCCCCTCGCCAATAGAAGCACAGCACTCACTTCAGCAACATGGTTCACAACAGTGACAGGTGTCCCCGTTTCCGCAAGTGACCACCCACAAGCGGACCACAGGAACAGCAAAAAACCAAAACACGACCACGCCCGCCAAAACAAATCAAGAATGATACGAACCCCCGGTCCAACTCCTTGGGGAGTTTTCCGCGCCTCAAATCCGGCCTTTCCCGAACTCCGGCTTCACAAGCCCTGTGGCACCCACGAACGAACGGCTCCGGCATGCACCAGGGCCGTTCCGACCGGCCCAGATCACCCCCTCCGCCTGGGACCCGCCCAACGGGACCGCCGCAGCCGGTGCGCCCTTCCTCGCGCGCTCGGGAACGGACACCACCCGGCACCCGGCCTGCCCGGACCACCTGCCACACGAGAAGTGCCTCCGCACACGACACGCCGTCGGCCCGCAGAACGCGGCGGCGGCAGACCAGCGCGGGGTCTGCGGTGAACTCGGCGAATGCCGCTTCCCTCTGCTCGGGATCCGCACTGCGGCGCAGTGCGGATCCCGAGCCTTGTCACCGCGCGCGGGGCCTGTTACCTGTGACAACGCTGTGCCACTGCCGCGAAGGCGGCCTTGGATTCCCGTTCCATGTCCGGGCAGGTCCGTCCCCGCCCCCTTCGAGGAGCTTGACGATGCCCGGCCCGGCACGGTCCGGGTCGCCCCTGGGATCGCCGTCCGGGCGGTGCGGGTAGCCAGCCGGGCAGGGCCAGACCGACCAGGCCGGTGCGGTCCTCCGGGGCCGCGGACACCACTCGGCGGCCCGAGCGGGCGGGAGGGGTCTGCACGCTCATCCGCGGCCCCGCCACGGTGACCGTCGCTCCGTCCTCCGACTGGCGCAGGTCTTGGGCCGGGGTCAGATGGCGGTGGGCCGCCAGGCGGGCTGACGGGGTCGCTCCGGCCAGCCCCGCGGGACTTGCCGATTTCAGTCGTAACTACTATTGTTACGATTGAAATCGGGGAGCGAGGGAGGCGGAGTCCGACGTGAGCGCCAACAGCAGACTGACCATCGCGGCGCACGCCCTGACATGGATCGGGCTGTACCAGCGGCGCGGCCACGAGGTCGCCACCTCCGAGCAGATCGCGACGAGCGTCAACACCAACCCGGTGGTGATCCGCCGCCTGCTGGCCGAGCTGCGCAAGGCCGGGCTGGCCGATTCGCGGCGGGGGGCGGGCGCGGGCTGGATGCTCGCGCGGGACCTGGCGGCGATCACCCTGCTCGACGTCTACCAGGCGATCGAGCCGGGGCCGGTCTTCGCCCTGCACCGCGCGGCACCGGACCCCGAGTGCGTCGTGGGCCACGGCATCGGACCGGCGATGACCGCCGTGTACGACGACGTGGAGGCCGCCCTGCGCGGGGAGCTGGCCAAGACCACGCTGGAGGACGTGCTGCGGGACGTCCTGGCAACCGCCTGACCCCGGACCGCCGTCTCCCCCCGGTCGAGGGGGGTCGCATCCCATTCCCAACGATGTAACCAAAAGGGTTACATCAGGGAATCGGAGGGTCTCATGGGACAGCTGGACGACGGGATCGCCCTCGTCACCGGCGCCTCCAGCAGGATCTCCCGTGCCGGGGCCGAGGCCCGACAGGCGCACCTCATACGAACGAGAAGACAAGGACAAGGACGATGGCAACAGACACCCAGACCTCGCGGACCGTGGCCGAGAAGTTCGTGGAGCGCCTCGGCAGGCAGGACCCCGACGGCATCCAGGAACTGTTCGCCGACGAGATCGACTGGTACGTCCCCGGCAGTGACGCGCTCTCCTGGGCCGGGCGCCGTACCCGCCGGGAGGAGGTCGCGCCGTACTTCACCACGATGTGGCCGCACTTCGCGCACGGCAGGAGCAAGGTCGTGCTGGAGCGCGCCGTCGTCGACGGCGGTGACGTCGTACTACTGGCGGTCTGGACGCACACCGTCGTGGCCACCGGGAAGGAGTTCACCACACCGGTGGCCATGCACCTGGGGGTCGAGGACGGCCGGATCGTCCGCATGCACCTGTACGAGGACACGCTGGCCGTCGAGAAGGCGTTCGTCGCCGACTGAGTGGAGAGTGCTCAGGGGCGACCACGGCCACCTCCGAGCATCTGGTGTGGGCCGTCAGAGGAGCCACAGGGTGACCGCGAGCGACCCGAGGAAGACGACACCGGCGAGGACCTGCTTCGTCCAGTGGGCGTCGTACAACTGCGGGGCGGTGCGTGTCGAGAGCAGCAGGTACCCGTCGGAGGAACTCGCGATGAGGGTGTCCTCGTTCCACTCGTACGCGGTCCCGTTGACCAGCAGACGGGTCCGGGGCGCGACGGCCCACTCCCGGTAGGAGCGGCCGGTGCTCGAATGCGCGTGCTCGGGTTCGAGTTCCCGCCTCGTCTCCGTCCTGCCGAAGGCGCCCTCCGACAGGGGGTCGACCACGAAGGAGTCATGGGTGAGGGCGGTCTTGTCCGTGACGGCTCCACGGGGGTAGCACCACGCGCTCCCCGTCCTGTCCTCAAGCAGGAAGGGCGCCTCGCTCTGCTCCACGTGGACCAGGGTCGCACGGAGGCGTTCGTGATTGGTGCCCTCGCCCGGGCGGTGGTCCCACACCTCGGTCCGGTACCACACGCACCTGGTCCCGGAGTAGGGGGCGACCAGTGGCCCCGAGGGCCCCGGTACGGCGTTCCCGTCGACCAGGACCGAGGTACCGGAGCGGGGCAGATCCCTCAGCGGAGGTGTCCGGGCGCTGCGTATCCTCCGGAACCGTGTGCGCGTGCGCAGCACCCGGGAGAGCAGGAGTGCGCTGAGCACGGTGGCCAGCAGAGCCAGGAGCTGGAACGCGGTCCGCGATCCACCGACGAACATGTCATCCATAGTCGCCACCTCTTCGCGCCGGCGGCCGTGGTGCCAGGCCACCGGCACGAAGCATGATCAGCCTTCCTCCGAGCGGTCCGTGTCTGCCTCAGCGAGGGCGTCGTGCCGGGTGGCGGGGGAAAGGGGTGTTCCCGCCAGGTATCCCGCCCGGGCCAGGGCGTTGCCGCCGACCGCCGCGGTGGCCAGTTGCACGAGCAGCGCCAGGCCGATCTTGAGCGCGTTCTCCACCGAGGGAAACCACAGCAACAGACCGAGCAGGAGCAGGGCCGTCCCCAGACCGGCCGAGACCGACACCCCGTGCAGACGTGCGTAGAAGTCGCGCAGACGCACGAGGCCGAGGGCTCCCGTCGCGAACACGAACGCTCCGGCGATCACACAGGCCACGGCAAGCGTCTCGAGCGGGGTCATCGTTTGCCTCCGGAGATCAGTCGGGCCAGGGACAGGGCGGAGAGGAAGCCCACGAGAGCGCACACGAGGACGATGTCGACCACCAGGACGGAGTCGACGCGAAGGCCGAGGACGACCACGAGGCCGACGAAGCCGAAGAGGACCACGTCGGCTCCGGCCGCCCTGTCCCCCCTGGAGGGGCCCGCGAGGATGCGGTAGGCCGCCAGGGCCATGGACGCCCCGAGCAGCAGCAGTGCGATGTCGACGGGGTTCATCAGGTGTCCTCCTCGCGGGGCGCGGCCTTCGCCCGTCCCGTGCGCGTCAGGCTCAGCAGGTAGTCCTCCATCTGGCGGATGTCGTCGAGGAAGGCCTGCTCGTCAGTGGTGTACATGCCGTGCACCCACAGGGCGGGCGGGTTGGTGCGGGTGGCCACGGTCACCGTTCCGGGGGTCAGGGAGACCATGTTGGCGACGGCCGTGATCTCCAGGTCGGTGCGGCAGCGCAACGGGACCTCGATCAGGGCGGGCACGGACGCGCTGCCCGGGGTGAGGACGTCCCAGGCGACCCGAAGCGTGGAGGTCACCACCCGGGAGCCGTAGAAGAACGGGAACCACGCGATCCGCAGGGACCTGCGCAGGAGAGGGGTCATCGGTTCGTCACCGCCTCGACGTAGGTGGAGGTGTCCAGCAGATGGGCTGCGGCCTGGGCGCTCAGGTCGAGCAGGACCTGGGCGCCCAGGCCGACGCACAGGGTGACGCCGGTCAACGCCACCGCGGGCAGCACCAGGCCCGCGCGGATCCTCGTGGCGGCCGGGGCCGCGGTGACCGTCACGCCCCCGGCCGCCGACCGTCCGCCCTCGGGTCCACGGCCGGACCCCGGTTCGGGGCTCCAGAACACCGAGCCCCAGATCTTGAGCATCGACATCAGGGTGATGAGGCTGACGGTGACGGCGATCGCGGCGACCACCCACTGGCCGTCGTCGAAGGCGGCGGCGACCAGGGTGAGCTTGGCGACGAACCCGGAGAAGGGCGGCAGTCCGGCCAGGGACAGGGCCGCGCCCAGGAAGGCCAGCGCCAGCAGCGGTTCCCGGCGGGCCAGGCCCCCCAGCCGGTCGAGTCTGCCGGTGCCGTGGACGTGCTCGATCGCGCCGGTGGACAGGAACAGGGACGCCTTCACCACCATGTGGTGGACGAGGTAGAAGATCCCCGCCATCAGTCCCAGTTCGGTGAACAGGGCCACGCCGAGGAGGATGTAACCGATCTGGCTGACCATGTGGAAGACCAGGATCGAGCGGGTGGTGTCCTCCCCCACCGCGCCCAGGACCCCGATCAGCATGGTCGCGCCGAACAGCACCAGGCCCACCCACAGCAGCGAGGACTCGCCGCCGAAGACCACCGCGTAGAGGCGGTAGATCGCGTAGATGGCGACCTTGGTGTGCAGGCCGGAGAACAGGGCGGTCACCGCTGGGGAGGGCGCGGTGTAGGTGCGCGCCAGCCAGCCGTGCACCGGCACGACGGCGGCCTTGACCGACATCGCCAGCAGCACCACTCCCATGGCGACCGCGACCACGGGCGACTCCTGGGCGGCGCCCGCGAGTTCGCCGAGCTGCACGGTTCCGGCGGCGCCGTAGACCAGGGCGACACCGGCCAGGAACACGGTCGAGGTCAGCAGGTTGACCGCGACGTAGGTCCGTCCGCCCCGCAGGCCCCGCAGGGTCCCGGCGATGGCCATGAGCCCGTAGGAGGGCAGCAGCATCACCTCGACGAACACGAAGAGGTTGAACAGGTCTCCCGTGAGCAGCGCCCCGTACACCCCGGCGGACAGCACCAGCACCAAGGACGGGAAGAAGCGCCGACCGGCCTCGCCGGTGGCCACGGCGAAGGCCGAGCACACCAGCACCAACAGGGCGGTGGTGGTGATCATCAGCGCGCTGAAGGTGTCGGCGGCGAAGGGAATGGCCACCCCGGCGGGCCACAGGCCCACCTGGTGGGCGTGCACCTGTCCCTCCCGGGTGCACCAGACCAGTGCGGCACCGGCGGCGAGCGCGAAGGCGCTGGTTCCCAGGAACAGGGTGCGGGCCACCGGACGCGCGAGGGGAAGGACCAGCAGCGCGGCGCCCAGGAGGGGAACCGCGACCAGCATGGGCAGGAGAACGGGGATCATGAGGCGTCCTCGGTGTCGTCGCTCTCACCGGTCGCGGCGAGGGCGAGCATGTAGATGGTGATGGAGAAGGCGATGACGATCGCCGTGAGCACGAACGCCTGGGGCAGGGGGTCGGCCATGGCGGCTCCGGTGCCCCGCCCCAGCAGGGGTTCGCCTCGGCGGAAGGCGCCGCCCGCCGACATCAGCAGGAGGTTGACCCCGTGGCTGAGCAGGACGAAGCCCAGGACGACGCGGACCATGCCGCGTTGCAGGATCAGGTAGACGGCTCCGGCGACCAGGACGCCGATCGTGATGGCCAGGGTCATCGGTTACCTCCGGTGGCCGGACCGTGCCGGACGGGGTCGGGTGTGTGGTGCGCGTCGGGCTCCGGGGGGCTCTTGCGGCCGGTCCGGGGCAGCCCCAGCTGGTTGAGCGCGGTCAGCAGTACGCCGACCACGGCCAGGTAGACACCCACGTCGAAGACGAGCGCGCTGGTGAAGTGGTAGTAACCGCCCCAGGGCAGGGGGATCTCGGCGTGCAGGGGCCGCAGGAAGGACCCGTCGGCGTAGCCGAGCAGCCCGGTGACCGCGGCGGTGAGGACGCCCGCGGCGATGAAGGCCGGGTAGGCCAGGCGGATGCGGGCCGCCGAGGCGCTGCGCGCGGTGAGGTAGGCCAGGGCGAAGGCCGAACCGCCGACCAGTCCGGCGATGAAGCCCCCGCCCGGGGCGTTGTGGCCCCGCACCAGGAGGTAGAGCGACCACAGCACCAGCAGCGGGATCAGCCAGCGCGACACGGTGCGCATGATCACGGTGTTGTCGTCGGCGTCCCAGAGCGGGTTGGTTCTGGCCACGTGGGAGGGGACCTCGCCGTTCGCGATGAGACCGGACGATCGCAGGACGGCGATGATGATCAGGCCGGCCACTCCCAGGACGGTGAGCTCGCCCAGCGTGTCCAGGGCCCGGTAGTCGACCAGGATCGTGTTGACCACGTTGGTGCCGCCGGTGTCCTCGGGCGCGTGGGAGAGCAGGTAGTCGCTGACCCCCGAGAGCTCCCTGCGGCCGGTGAGCAGGTAGGCGCCCAGGCCCGCCACGGCTCCCGCGGTCAAAGCGACCGCCGCGGTGAGGGCGGTGCGTGAACGGCGGACCCGGTGGAACTCGCGGGGGAGCCGGCGCAGCACCAGCACCGCCACGACCACCGTCAGGGTCTCCACCAGCAACTGGGTCAGCGCCACGTCGATGGCGCCGAGGAAGACGAACCACAGCGCGGTGGTGAACCCGGCGACCCCGACCAGGGCCAGGGCGGCCATCCGCGAGCGGGTCACCACCGCGGTGAGCACCGCGACCGCCACCAACGCCACCAGGAGCCAGTCCAACGCGCGTGAGGTGGGTGCGGGCGGCAGCCCGTAGTCCAGTCCGAGGGCGGAGACCACGGCGGCGAGCGCGATGAGCATGACGAACGGCATGGCCAGGTGGCGGGCGGGGGCGTCGGTACGGGTCAGGTCGCCCACGCGTGTGCCCAGGGTGATGACCGCCGCGTGTGTGCGTTCGAAGACGCCAGTGCCCTGGACGGGGAGGAGCCTGCGCCCGGCGAGCTTCTCCCCACAGCGGGAGGCCCGGGTCAGGAGGGCGCCGAGGAGCAGGGCTGCGGCCGACATCCCCAGGGCGGGGTTGAGTCCGTGCCACAACGCCAGGTGGGAGTCCGCGGGGGCGAGGGCCGCGTCTCCGGCCGCCCAGGAGATGGCCGGGTTGAGCGCCGTGGCTCCCAGCCCCAGGGCCAGGCCCGCGGCCGCGGTGATCACGGGGGCGGACAACAGGAGCGCGCCCGCCTCCCGGGGCGGTTCCCGGTCGGGACGGCGCCTGCTGCTCCCGCCGAAGGCCATGTACACGAAGCGGAAGGCGTAGGCGAAGGTCAACGACGCCGCGGCGACCGCGACGACCCCGGCGACCGGACCGCTCCAGGCGGGCCCCGGTGCCTGCGTCAGCGCCTCGAAGAGGTTCTCCTTGCTGACGAATCCCAGCAGAGGGGGAACCCCGGCCATGGACAGCGCGGCGAGCGCGCTCACCGTCGCGGTGACGGGCATCGTCCGGCGCAGACCACCCAGTTCACGCAGGTCCCGCGTTCCCGTCTGGTGGTCGATCACGCCCACCGACATGAACAGCGCCGACTTGAACAGGGCGTGGGCCACGGTGTGCACGGCGGCGGCGATGAGCGCCTGCGGGGTTCCCACACCGATGACGGCGACGAGGAAGCCGAGCTGGCTGACCGTGGAGTAGGCGGTGAGTTCCTTCAGGTCGTGCCGTTGCAGGGCCAGCACGGCGCCGATCACGGCGGTGGTCAGACCGACGACGATGAGGGTGGTGCCCCACAGCGGCGTGTCGGTGAAGGCCGGGGAGAAGCGCATCGCCAGGTAGACGCCGGCCTTGACCATCGCCGCCGCGTGCAGGTAGGCGCTCACCGGGGTGCTCGCGGCCATGGCGTCGGGCAGCCAGTAGTGGAAGGGGAACTGGGCCGACTTGGTGAACACCGCGATGACGACCAGCACCGCCACGGTGCTGGTGAAGGCGGTGTCCTGGGTCCAGGACAGGTCGCCCAGGATCGCGCTGAGGCGGGTGGTGCCGGTGCGCACCCACAGCAGCACCACCGCGGTCAGCAGTGCCAGGCCGCCCAGGGCGGTGAGCAGGAACGTGCGCACCGCTGGTCGTGAGGCGCCTGGCCCGGAGAGGCCGATCAGGTAGAAGGAGCAGATCGTGGTCAGTTCCCAGAAAACGAAGAGCAGGACCACGTCGTCGGCCAGGACCAGACCGGTCATGGACAGGGCGAAGGCACTCATCAGGACGTAGAAGCCGGTCCTGCGCCCGGGTGGGAAGTAGCGGGTGGAGTAGGCCATGACCAGCGCGCCCACGCCGAGCACGAGTACGCAGAACAGCCAGGCCAGGCCGTCCATGCGCAGGTTCAGCCCCACGCCGAGGGCGGGCATCCAGGGTAGGGACGCCTCCAGGGTCTGGTCGTGCTTCCACAGTGAGGGTCCCTGGACCCCGACCCACAGGGCCGCCAGGGCCAGCACCAGGGCGATGGGCCACCCCGCGGCGCGGCCCATCGGGCGTTCCAGCAGTGGGACGAGCAGGGTGGTGACGGTGAGTACGGCAAGGAGGAGCAGCAGCACGCCGCTGTCCTTTCACGGTTGCGCGCCGGTTCCCGGGCATGCGGACGCACGCCGGGAACGGCCGTGGCGCACAGGGGCGCAGCACGGTCGGCGTTCAGCGAACAAAGAGAGAAAAGGGCACGTGGAAGGTGCCTCACGCAGGACGGAGCCCGGGACGGCCCGCGGGCGCTGATGTCAGATACCGGTGCCTTGGGCAGGTCGGAATCCGGTGCCTTGGGCAGGCCGGAATCCGACGGCGCGCGGACACGGGGCGACCGTCATGCGGAAAGGAGAAGACGCCTCGACCGAGGCGGAAGGGTCAGCTGCGTCCGGGCGGGCAGGAGCTGAGCTCACCGTGGGCGTTGGTACCCCACGAGGTGGAGTAGCCGTTGGTGCCGCGGGGAAGGGGGTTGCGCACGGGCAGCTTGTGCCGCTCGGCGAAACGCAGACGTCCTACACGTTCGTAGACGTGCAGGGTGCGGAAGAACGCGCCCTCCACGAGGGCGGAGGAGCGATGACGTGCTGAGGGGATCGTGGTCACCATCCGGGACATCACGACACCTCCTCATACATCTCGGCACATCGCAGCAGTCCTCACCGTACCAGCCGCCGCTTCACGCACGCCAGCAGGGGGTCGTGTGTCGGGTGTGCCGGAGGCCTCGGCGCGCGCCGGAGTCCTGACCCGGCGCTCCTGGGCTTCGGAAGTCGACGCAGACCGTGTCGGGGCACGTCGGCGGCATGACGCGGTCCGACCGGCTGCGTCGACGCCGACCGTGCCCGTCATCGACCGCCCCCGCACGGGGTTGGACGCCGCCTTCCACCGCTTCCACCACGGGCAGGCCCTGGCCGCCGTGCCCTGGGACGGCTGGACCGCGACGTGCGGGCCCGTTCGCGCCGGCGGTCCACCCGCCGTGGTCGCGGCGGCGCCCCAGCCCTAGACTGCCCGGGCCAACCGTAGGACCGGACAGGAACAGGGCGTGGAACCGGTGGGACGACGTGTCGGGGACGTGCTCGGCTGGAGCGGGGTCGCGGCCTGCCCGGGGAGGGCGAGGGGGCACGACAGGGATGGACACGGGTCCTCCTGGACGATGCCGGGGCCGTGGAGGACACGGACGACCTGATGGACGGTGGCGGGTACGGCACCCTCCCGGTCCCCGGCGCGGTGGTCTCCCGCGCCGGGAACCTGTACGGCCTGGTTCCCTGACACTCGACCGTCGCGGCCAGCGTTCCGTGCCTCAGACGCGGGATGAAGGCGGCCCGGACGACCGGATGGGAGCCGGGAGCCACGTCGGGTCCGTCTCTGTGCGGGACGCACCCACCTCAGGCGGAAGCGCGAACGCCCCGGGCGGTGAACGCCGCCTCCCTGGCACGGGCCCGGGTGACCACACCGCGCAGAGCGGGGTCGGTGAGCAGCACCACGGGAGCGATGCGGTTCGGCGCGGTGGGGTACCACCCGGGCAGCGCCTCCTCGATCACGGCCCAGGCCTCGTCCCGGGCACCCCGCGCCGCCAGTCCCCGGGCGGTCTCCAGCGCCTCCTCGAACTCCGGGGGCTCGGGCACCCGGTGCTCGTCCAGCCACGCGTTCCAGACGGAGCCCTCCGCCTCCTCGGGCAACCCCGGCAGCACCTCACGCAGAGACTCCAGCAGGGGGCCCACGTTACCGATGGAGTCGAGGGAGAGGCCGTACAGCGCGAGCGGGACCGCCTCGGCCCGGATCTGTTCCGCACCGATCTCGTCCACCACCCGGGACGACAGGGCCCTGCGCAGGTCGTGGTGGACCCACCGCGGCTCCAGGAAGGCGGACAGAACGATCTTGAGGTAGACGGCCGCGGCCGACCCCTGGGTCTCGGCCCGGTCGAAGGCCGTGAGCGCGGGGTCCACGTTCCCGGCCATCGCCTCACGGCGTCCCAGCTCCAGCAGTTCCTCGGCGTCGTCGGAGCGCACGGGGTGCCCGTCGCCACCACTGAGTTCCTCGAAGGAGACGCGCTCGGCGTGGACGAGCGAGGCGAAGGAGCGGTGCCGATCGCCCAGGCCGGGGTACCAACTCGCCCAGATGTAGGCCGCCCACTCCCCGTCGGGGGAGGCGTCGCCCGCGTCCAGGATCCAGTACTGGGCGTCGGTGTCGGAGGACACCAGCAGCAGGGGCCCGACGACCCCCTCGTCCTCCATGTCCTCCTCGTCCAGACCGAGCATGTTGGCCAGACCGGACCACTCGAGTTCGGCGATGGAGCTCATCTCGTAGACGAAGGTCCCCATCCTCCCCCAGCCGTCGGACGCGGCGAGGAAGGAGCGGTAGCTCGGCGGCAGCCGACGGCCCAGGCGCTCCTCCAGGGCCGCGATCCGCTCCTCCGGGGCGCCCTCGTTGCCGAGCCAGGACGAGGTCCGCTCCTCCTCGTCGACCTCCTCCCCCTCCGCCTCGGCGACACGCAGCATGTCGGCGCTGTACTCGGTGAGGTAGGCCCGCCACTCCTCGACGGTTGCCGGGAGCGCGGGCACGCCCTCGTCCTCCGGGGCGACCGCCAGGCCCAGGAACGCTTCCGGTCCGCTCCGCGCCGTGTGGCGCAACCCGTGGAAGGCCTCGTAGGCGCGGTCCTCGGCGAAGAACCGCACCCGGTTGAGCTGGGTCTCCCCCGCACCCGCGTTGCGGGTGACCTCCAGGCGCAGGTACCGCCAGGGCGTGTGCGCACCGGGACCGCTGACGGTGAAGTCGCGCGCCAGGTGGCGGGCGGGGAAGAACTCGTCGGACCGGGCGTCGAGGAGGGTCCACTCCCGGCCGTCCGAGGACCCCAGCAGGGACCAGTCCGCGGGGTCGCGGTCGGGGAGGTCGTTGGCGGAGTCCAGCACGTAGCGCCGCACGGTGACGGGCTCGGACATGGTGAAGTCCAGTCGGTCGGTGCGGCGCCGTGACAGCCACTTCCCGGCCGTGGGGTCGAGCAGGTTGAGGGCCACCTCGCCCGCCTCGACGTACTCGTCACCCGCGCGCACCGAGCGCACCATGCGGGTGAGGCCCTCCTCGCTGGGGCCCTCGACCGACTCCAGTTCGACGGCGCGCAGCAGAACCGTCCCCCCTCCGCCCTCGCGGTCGGCCCAGTCGACCCGCGTGAGCGGAGGCCCTCCGTCCTCGACGAGCAGACGCAGCTCCTGGTCGCCGCCCCGGATCCGGAACCGGTGGCCGGGACGTTCGGGGGGTTCGTCCAGGCGGATCCCCCGCCACTCGTACTGGACCCCGTCGGAGGTCACGCGTGTGCCGGTGAACCCGTCCATACGGGGATCGAACACGGCCACGGCCTCGCCGCCCTCGCAGTCGCGCCAGCCGATCCGGGCTGGTCTGACCGGCTCTCCCGGTTCGATGAGGACGTTGAGCCGCGGGGTCTGCGTCCACTCCTGCGCGCCGACGCGTCGGCGCTCGGTGGAGAAGGCGAGGGGGGTCGTGTGCTCTGTCATGGGGTTCCCAGCGGTGAGGGGGTGGGGATCGGTCGGAGGGGAGGCGGGCGTCGCCGCCCACACGTCCGCAAGGAGGGTACGCGTGCGCACCGACGTTCCGGTCCCCGGCCGAACCCCGGGCGTCGTGACGACGCCCGGGGCCGGGGAGCCGACTCACTACTGGCGCTTCGGCGGCATCGTCACCGCCCTGCTCGTCCTGTTCCACCGCGGACACGACCACGCAGGAACCGGTCGTGCACGGCCGCGAAGGGCCGCGCGGAACGGCTCACTCCGTCTGGTGCTGACGGGGCGGCCCGGGAGCAGGCGTCGACGAGGAGCGTCCCGGTACACCGCCCAGGTAGGTCACGACCGGCGCTCCCGTGTGCGGAGAGGTGTCGACGACGGCTTCGACCGCGTAGACGGAACGGATGAGCTCGGGTGTCAGCACGGCGGCGGGCGGCCCCGATGCCGCGACCCGACCGGCGTGCAGGACCGCGACCCGGTCGCAGTAGCGTGCGGCCAGGTTGAGGTCGTGAAGGGCGGTCACCACCGTCATGTCGAGCGAGAGGAGCAGGGTGAGGACGTCGAGCTGGTAGCGGATGTCGAGGTGGTTGGTCGGCTCGTCCAGCACGATCACCTCCGGCCGCTGCGCGAGCGCGCGGGCGAGCTGGGCGCGCTGCTGTTCACCGCCGGAGAGCGTCCGCCACGACCGCGACCGGTACGCGCGCATCCCGGTGAGGGCGAGCGCCTGTTCGATCGCGGCACGATCCTCGCCGTCCAGTCCGGCGAAGGTGCTGCGGTACGGCGTTCTGCCGAGCGCCACGGCCTCGTCGACGGTGATGTCGGTGTGCACCTCGGGCGACTGTTCGACGATCGCCACCCGCCGGGCGACCGCGCGCCGGGGCAACGAGCGAACCGGCTCCCCGCCCAGGAGCACCGTTCCGGCATCCGGCCGCCGAAGCCCCGCCAGAACGCGCAGCAGCGAGGACTTGCCGGCGCCGTTCGGCCCGAGCACGGCGAGCACCTCGTTCGAGCGCGCCTCGATCGAGACCCCGTCGAGGATGCGTGTCCTGTCGACCGACCACGTGATGTCGTTCGCCGTAAGTGCCGTCACTGTCGAGCCGCCTTGCTCAGAACGATCGCGAACACCGGCGCGCCGAGCAGCGCCGTGATCACCCCCACCGGAATCTCATGCGGCGAGAACGCCGAGCGGGCGAAGGTGTCGACCCACACCAGGAAGATCGCGCCCCCGAGCCCCGTGAGGGGGAGCAGCAGGCGGTGCGTGGGCCCGGCCAGCAGGCGCACGATGTGCGGCACGAGCAGCCCGATGAACCCGATCGCTCCGGATGCCGCGACGGCCGCCGCCGTGACGAGCGCGGTGAGGACCATGAGCGCCACCCGTGCCAGGGTCACGTTGATCCCGAGCGAGGAGGCGGTGTCCCAGCCGAAGGTGAACGCGTCCAGAGCCGACGCGAAGAACAGGCAGCCGACGGCTCCGAGCACGATGACGGCGGATGCCACGATCAGCGGCTCCCAGCGCGCGCCTCCGAGTGAGCCGAGCAGCCAGTAGGTGAAGCCCCGGGTGGCGTCCGCGTCGCCGTCGAGCATCAGCACGAGCGAGGTGATCGCCGAGAAGAACTGCGACACGAGTACGCCGGTGAGCACCACGCGAGCGGGGTTCGAGACCCGTCCGCCCCCGATGAGGGACAGCACGATCGCGAAGGCGACCAGCGCGCCGGCGAAGGCGCCCGCCGAGAGGGTCACCGCGCCCGAGCCGAGCCCGAGGATCATGATCGAGACCGCCCCGGTGGACGCCCCGGAGGAGACCCCGAGCAGGTACGGTTCGGCGAGCGGGTTACGGGTGATGGACTGCAGCACCGCACCCGAGACCGAGAGTCCGAGCCCGACCACGGCTGCGAGGAGCACACGCGGCAGACGCGACTCCCAGATGAGGGCGTCGATGAGCGGCGGCGCCGACGGAACCGGGGCGAGGGCGCCCAGCCCGATGTTGCGCAGGATGATCCCGAGCACGTCGAGCGCCCCGATGTTCGCTGTGCCGACGAAGGTCGCGACGATGATCGACACGCACAGCGCGACGACGAACGTGCCGACGATGAGGGACGAGCGCAGCCTGCCCGGTACGCGTGTCGGAGGGACCGCGGCACCACCTGCCGTTGCCTGCGCCGCCAGGGGGTCGGCGCCGGAGAGCGCGTCCGTGTCACGCGGGCCGGCCTGCGAGGAGTCGGTGAGTCTGGTCATCTTCGCGCGAACACCACGACATCGTCGTAGTACCGCCAGATGACACCGGTTTCGGCGAATCCGGCGGTGCTGAGCGCTTGCAGGTGCAGATCGAGCGGTGCGTGCGGTGTGGGCGGGCGGTCGGCGAAGCGGTGCTCGCGCTCGGCGTGGTGCTGTCCGAACGCGTCGTCCGCGACGGCGTCCGCCCACCACTCGTCCCAGGTCCGCACACCCTGCGCGTGCGCGTCATGCTGGGTGCGTTCGTCGTCGGCGGCCGCCGCCTCGGTGAGAAACGGCTGTGAGCGCGGGTCGTAGCGCAGGTGGTCGGCGTTCATGAAGACACCGTCGGCGGGGAGCAGGGCGCCCAGGGTGTCGTAGACGGCGACGAGCTGTGCCGGCTCCAGCCAGTGCAGCGCGGTCGAGGAGACGGCGACGTGCACCGGCCCGTCGGGCAGCTGAGCCCTCCAACCCGGCGTCGCGAGGTCGACGTCGACAGGCGTGAAGCGTGCACCGTGGCGCTGGCCGAGCCAGGAGCCCGCGATCGCGAGCAGCACCGGGTCGTAGTCGACCCCGATCACCCGAGCACCCGGGAAGCGGTCGAGGACGCGCTGCGAGAGGCTGCCGGGGCCGCACGCCAGATCGAGAACGGTCATGCCGGTTCCGTCGGCCTCGAACTCGTCCGAGGAGGCGCACATCCGCGTGATGACGTCGAGCATGATCTCGAACCTCTGCTCGCGGTGGGTGATGTACGCCGCCTGCTGGGCGTCCCAGTCGCGGATGAGCCGTTCGAGGGCGTTCGTGGTCGTCATTACTTCGTCTCCATGTCGATGAGGCCCTGCGCGACGGTCGGGACGGCCTGCACGCTGTGGACCGACGGGTCCATGTGCTGCCCGGGCACGACGATGAAGCGGTCGTTGACGACGGCGTCCATGGTCGAGGTCAGCGGGTCGTTCTTGAGGAACTCGATCTTCTCCTCGGCCGTGTCGCCGGGGTATCCGCGGCTCAGGTCGGCGATCACGAGCACGTCGGGGTTGCGCGCGGCGACCTCGTCCCAGCTGACCTCCGGCCACTTGGTCGAGGCGTCGCTGAAGGCGTTCTCGGCGCCGAGCATCTCGGTCACGGTCTGCGGGAGCCCGCCGGGTCCCGCGACCGACGGGGTGGAGGAGGAGGACGCGGTCGAGTAGAACCAGACCAGACTCGGCGTGCCCTCGATCTGTTCGGCGATCTCGAGTCCCTCGTCGACCACGGCCTGTTGCTCGGCGACGAGCTCCTCACCGGCGTCGGGCACGTCGAAGACCTCGGCGATCGTCTCGATCTCGTCGAAGAGCATCTCGAAGGTCGCGCCGCCCTCGACGGCCTCGTGGTAGGTGCAGTCGAACTCGCTCAGGTAGGTCGGGACGCCGAGCTCGTGCAGTTCGGCGCGCTCACCGGCGTTCTCGGCGGTGAGGAACGAGGCGAAGGACGAGTAGACGAAGTCGGGCTGCGCTTCGAGCAGCGTCTCGTGCTTGAGCAGGCCGTCCGTGAGCAGGGGGATGCTCTCGTAGGCGTCGGCGATGTCGCTCGGGACGGGATCGGTCTCGTACGAGGTGCCCGCCATGCGGTCGGCGAGGCCGAGCCGGATCATGATCTCGGTGGCCGACTGGTTCAGCGAGACCGCGCGCTCGGGAGCCTGCTCGACGGTCACCTCGGCGTCGCAGTTCTGGATGCTGAGGGGGTAGGAACCCGTGCCCTCGCCCGCTGCCGCCGCGGAGTCGGTTTCGGAGGCGGGTGCCGTCGCGCACCCGGCCAGGGCGAGAGTCGATGCGACTCCCACGGTTCTGATAATGATTTTCAATGTCACGCCCGTAGACTACAGCGCCCCTGTCACCAGGCCGTACTCCACTGTGGCCCCTGAGTCCGGGAACACGGCTCCGGGAGACGCGGGACACACCGGCCCCGCCGCCGGAGCGGTGGCGGGGTCGTCAGGCGGAACGGCGGCGGACCACGATCACGTCGTCCGTGACGCGGGCCGTCGTGCCGTCGGGTCCAGCGCGCCGGTCGCTTCCGCCGTTCGTGGTGCCGAGGCCGGGATCGCCGCCCCCTGGGGGGACGCGGGGCGGCCCCGGGACGTCCGACCGGGTCAGCCACCCGTTCCCCGCACGGTGTACGGGATCTCGGCCACGTCGACGACGCGTTCGAGGCGGGCGAGGGTCTCGGCCCGGTGCGACGCCATGAGAACGGTGCCGTCGAACTCGGCGATGACGTCGGAGATCACCCGTTCGGTCGCCGGGTCGAGGCTGGCGGTGACCTCGTCCACGAGGAGGACGCGCGGTCGGCGGGCGAGGGCGCGGGCAAGGCAGAGGCGTGCCCTCTGCCCGCCGGACAGCCGCACACCCGCCTCCCCGAGTTCGTCGTCGAGACCGATCCAGGCTGCGGCTCCGACGCGTTCGAGCAGGGCTGCCAGGTCGCCGTCGGACCGCGGCCCGCCACCGCGCAGCAGGTTGTCGCGGACGGTGCCGTGGAAGAGCATCGCGTCCTGGTCGACCAGGGAGACGGCCTCCCGTAGTGCCGCGTCGTCGAGACCGGCGACGGGTACGCCTCCGCCGTCCGCCGTGACGAGTTCGACGGTGCCCGCCGAAGGGTCCCAGAGGCGTGCCGCGAGGGCTATGACGGTGCTCTTACCCGAGCCGGAGGGGCCGACCAGCCCGACGTGCTCGCCGGGGGCGAGTTCGGTGGACCAGGACGTGAGCGTCGGCTGCCGGCCCTCGTAGGAGAAGGACACGTCCCGGAACCGGAGGCCGAGCGGACCGGCGGGCAGCTGTCGTGGCGCTTCGGGGACGGCGACGACCGGGGGGCGGTTGATTCCGGCGGCGACGCGCTCGGCAGCGGAGGCGAGCGGATGGAGCCGGGTGAGGGTGTCGGTGGCGTCGACGATCGCGGCGATCCCGGCCAGGGCCAGGGCGACCAGCGCGGGCAGCTCCGCGGGGGCCAACCGTACCGGGGCCCCTTCTGAGAGCACGCCCGCGGCGGTGGCGCTGGTGGCGATGACACCGATGATCACGGCGGTGAGGATGAGTTCCCGGATGGCGGTGACCAGGCGCGAGAGCAGTTCGCGCCGTCGCGCGATCGCGGCGGCGCGCGCGGTGGCGGCACTGGTCTCGGCGACGATCCGGGGGGCGAGTCCGTAGGCGAGTACTTCGCGCAGGGCGCCCAGCGCGTCCACGATGTGCTCGGACAGGTCCGAGCGCTCACGCTGTTCCCGCTCGCCCAGCCGCCGGGCGGCACGTGCCCCGTACAGTGCGCTGCTCGCCACGACGGCGGCGCCGAGGAGCATGACGAGCGCGGCTTCGGGCAGCAGGACGAACGCGGTGGCGAAGGAGGCGGCGAACAGGGTGAGCGAGGCGCCGAGCTGGGCGACCGTGTGGGCGTAGAAGAACTCGAGCTTTTCGATGTCGTCCATCGCGACGGCCGCCGCGCGTCCGGAGTGCTCGCGGCGCCGGCCGGGAACGCTGCGCGCGTAGGCGTCGAACAGCGCCATCCTCAGCCGGGCCAGCACGCGGTAGGCCAGGGCGTGGGAGACGTCCATCTCCCGCCAGGTCAAAACCACGCGCAGCAGCACGAGCCCGAGGACCAGGGTCCACCACACGGGTCCGGGCGGTGTCCGCTCCACGACGGCGTGGCCGACCGCCCACGCCGTGAGGACGGCCAGACCGGCCAGGCCGAGCGCGCTCGCGGTGCCGACCAGGTAGGTCCAGAGCATCCCCCGCCATTCGGGCCGCAGGACGGGCAGCAGTTCACGGAAGGCCAGGAACGCGGAGGAGGTGTTCACGGGGCGCTCCTGTACAGGTGTCCGGAGTCGAGGCTGAGCACGTCGGGAACCTCGGTGAGGGTCTCGGAGCGGTGGCTGATCATGATGACGACGCGGTCGCGGGCGACACGGTGCAGGGTCTGGATGACGTCCGCTGAGCGGTCGGCGTCCAACGCGCTCGTCGGCTCGTCCACCAGGAGGACCGGGCGCCGTGCCAGCAGTGCGCGGGCCAGGGCGAGGCGTTGGCGCTGTCCGCCCGACAGGCTGGTACCGGCTTCGGTGACCTCGGTGTCGAGCCCGCGCGGGAAGCGCTGGATCTCGTCGAGGATCCCGGCGTCGCGGCAGGCCGCCACGAGGTCGGCTTCCGCGGTGGCACCGGTGACCGCGAGGTTGTCGCGGATGGTCCCGGCGAAGAGCACCGGCCGCTGGGAGACCACGGCGATGTCGGAGGTGCGGAGCGGCCGACCGTCGAGGTCGATGCTTCCCGCGCGCGGAACGAGGAAACCGAGGAGGAGGTCGAAGAGGGTGGACTTCCCCGCCCCGGAGGCTCCGACGATCGCGGTGAGGGAGCCCCTCCGGGCCGTCAGGTCGAGGTCGTGGACGACGTCGACGGGGGCGTCGGGGTAGCGAAAGCTCAGACCGCTCACACGCAGCGCGTCCGCCGGTCGGTCCTCGACCGTCGGGCCGTCCCCGGGGTCGGACGCGGTGCGGGCGGAGGCGGCGTCGCGCTGTTCGGCGAAGGCCCCGATCCGCCTGAGGCCGGGGATCGCGGTGAGGCCGAGGAATCCGGCGTGCCAGTGCCGTGAGAGGTCCCGGACGGGGCGGAACGCCTCGGAGGAGAGCAGGAGGATCAGGTAGACCTCGACGGCGGGGGCCTGCCCGGTGACCGCGTGGGCGATGGCGACGGCGACGGCGACGACCGTTCCCCCCTGGACGGCCGCGTCGGTGACGGCCGTCTCCCCCAGGGAGCCGCGCATCACCCGTTCGGTGGCCCTGCGCAGCGCCTCGGAGCGGTGGTCGAGGCGCTCGCGGGTGCCGGACACATCGCCGAGCGCGCGCAGGGTGGCCATGCCGCGCAGGGACTCCAGCAGGTCGGCGCTGAGCGCCTCGTAGCTGTCCCAGTGTTCGAGTCCGCGCCGGGCCACCATCCGTTTCCACGCCATGGGACCCGCCAGTGCGAGCACGACCCCGGCGGCCACGCACAGTCCCGCCCACGGTGAGAGCCAGAACAGGGCGGCCACGGCGATCGGACAGGTGAGGAGCAGTTGCACGATGGCGGGCACGTACTTGGAGACGTAGGCGTCGATGCCCTCGACGCCGTCGCCGAGGCTGGCGCGCATCGAACCGTCCCGGGCCGCCGTGTCGTGCAGCCTCTCGGGCACGAGCGCGGCCCGCATCGCGCGGCGGCGGACCGCCTGCCTGACCCGGCCGCCCAGACGTGCGGAGGCCGACGCCTGGGCCAGGGAGAGCACCAGGCGCGCCAGCGCGATCCCGAGGAGCAGCGACAGCGCGACGAGCACGTCCCGGGCCTGCCCGTGCAGCACCGCCGACATCGCCCAGGCGATCGCCACGGCCTGCCCGGCGTAGGTGAGGAAGACGAGGACCAGCAGGGCCGCGCTCCGTGCCAGGAGCGCGGGGAACCGGGCCGCCTCCCGCCACAGCGGGGGGACGATCATCATGCGGCTGACTCCTCGATCTCGGCGATCTCGGCGACGATCCGGTAGTCCACAGGCCATTCCTTCTCAAGGCATGACGCATCGGTCACGTGCGCCGATTCGTGTTCGCGGGGGACGAACGAGGCGCACTTTACTTGAAAACGATTATCGTTTACAATCGCTCTGCCCCATGGGCCCCAGAACCTCCCCGTGGCCGACTGTCGTGCGGGCCGCGCGTACACCGTCGCCGACGGCACGGGGCCCACCGGGCGGACACCGGTTCACCGGTGATCGAGCCCGAGGGGCACATCCCGCGCATGGCTCCCTCCCCGCACGGGCGCACCGTCTGGCGTCCAACGCGCCGAACGCGCGGACGAGAACGCCGCGCTGGGGCTGGTCGACACCGCCACCGGTTCAGCACAGACCGCTCCACCGACGACCTGAGAGAGCCCCCGCGACAGATGCCACGAGCAACCAACGGAAGCCGCCTGTCGACTTCCCCCCGACGCCTTCTGGCCAACGCGCGCCCCGGAGGGACACCTCCCGGAGGCGCTCCGACCCCGGCCGCCCCCGCGGCGCACACCCGGCGACGCGGCGCGCTCGCCTCCCGGACACTCGTTCCGGTCCTGGCTCTGGCGCTGCTGGCGGTGATGCTGGTGTCGACGAGCGTCGGCACGATCGACGTGCCCCCGGCGGACGCCCTGCGCATCGTCATCGGCCATCTGGTGCCCGGGATGCCGTGGATGTCCGACGGGTCGCTGACGACGGTGCAGGACAACGTCGTCTGGCAGTTCCGGTTGCCCCGCGCGCTCCTGGCCGCGACCGCCGGTGCCGCGCTCGCCCTGGCCGGTGCGCTGATGCAGGCCGTGGTCCACAACTCCCTGGCCGAGCCCTACATCCTCGGCGTCTCCGCCGGCGCCGGGGTCGGCGCGGTGTCGTTCATCGTCCTGGGCGTCGGCACCAGCTCCCTCGGGATCGGGGGCTCGGCCTTCCTCGGCGCGCTCCTGGCCACCGCGGCCGTCTACACCCTGGCCCGCAAGAACGGGCGCATCGCACCCCAGCGCCTCATCCTCGCGGGCGTGGCCCTCGGCTCCCTCTTCAGCGCCGTGACCAGCTACCTGACCATCACCACCGACGCCCAGAACGTCTTCGGCATCATGTTCTTCCTGCTGGGTTCGGTCTCCGCCGCCACGATGGGCCACCTCGCCCTGCCGGCGGCGGCGCTGCTCATCGTGACGCTCTACGCCGCGTTCCGCGCGCGGGCACTCAACGCCCTCCTCGTCGGCGACGACGCGGCCGCGTCCCTGGGCGTCAACGTCAACCGGCTGCGCAGCGGCACCCTCATCGCCGCGGCCCTGCTGACCGGATCGGTCGTCGCGGTCTCCGGAGGCATCGGCTTCGTCGGACTGATCATCCCCCACATCGCGCGCATCATCGTCGGTTCCGACCACCGCAGGATGCTCCCCGTCGCCCTGCTCGGCGGAGCGGTGTTCCTCGCCACCTGCGACTTCCTGGCCCGGACCCTGGCCGACCCCTCGGAGATCCCCCTGGGTGTGCTCACCGCGATGGTCGGAGCACCGTTCTTCCTGTGGCTGCTGCGGCGCGACCGCGCCGAAAGCGTGGGGGTGGGCCGATGAGAGTGGACATCGAGAACCTCTCCGCCCACCGCGGCGGGCGGCCCGTCGTCACCGACGTGAGCGTCTCGGTGCCCTCGGGCACCGTGCTCGGGCTGCTCGGACCCAACGGGAGCGGCAAGTCCACACTGCTGCGCGCCGTGTCGGGGCTCGCATCCCCCGCGGCCGGACGCGTGCTCTTCGACGGCGCCGACATCACCGCGCTGAACCGCAAGGAGCTGGCCCGCCAGGTGGCGGTGATGGCACAGGAGCACAGCGAGGAGTTCGAGATCCCCGTCCTCGACATGGTCCTGCTCGGGCGCATCCCGCACGGACGCGGGTACGGACGCGACTCCGACCGCGACATCGCCCTCGCGCAGGAGGCCCTCACCCGCGTCGGCGCCGCGCACCTGGAGGCCCGCTCGTTCTCGGCCCTCTCCGGTGGCGAGCGCCAACGCGTGCTCTTCGCCCGCGCGCTCGCCCAGGACACACCCGTGCTCGTCCTCGACGAGCCCACGAACCACCTCGACATCGCCCATCAGCTCGAACTCCTCGATCTGGTCAGGGCCACCGAGCGCACCGTGATGGTCGCCCTGCACGACCTGAACCTGGCCGCGCGCTCCTGCGACGCGATCGGCGTCCTGGCCGAGGGGCGCCTGCTCTCCCTCGGCGCCCCGGACGAGGTGCTTCACACCGACCTGCTCCGCTCGGTCTTCGGCGTCGAGTCCACGGCCGTCGCCCATCCGCGTTCCGGACGGCGGCACCTGCTCTTCGACGCCCGCAGCCCGCTGAAGCCGAACGACCACGGTGACACGGACCCATCCGCCCCCACCCAGGAAGAAACCACCACCCCATGACAGGCAACACGCCCCGGGCCGGGTTCCGGCGCCGTTCCCTCAACCTCTCGACCGCGTGCGCCGCACTCGCCGTGGTACCGCTGGCGCTGACCGCCTGCGGCACCGGCGTCACCAGCGACCCGGCGGCCACCGAGTCCTCCGGGCCGACCGTGACGGTCACGAACTGCGGACGGGAGCTGTCCTTCGACACCGCTCCCGAAAGCGTCGTCGGGTTGATGCCCTCGCAGACCGAACTGCTCATCCGCCTCGGTGTGCGGGACTCCATCGTCGGCCAGGCCCAGACAGGGGTCTCGGCGCTGCCGGAGGACATCGCCGACCAGGCCGCCGACATCCCGGTGGTCAGCGCGGACGCGCCGCCGACCCGCGAGGACCTGCTCGCTGTCGCCCCCGACTTCGTGGCCTCCCCCACGGAGTACGAGTTCACAGCCGAACAGGGCTTCGCCAGCATCGAGCAGCTGAACGAGAACGGCGCCCAGGCCTACGTCGCGACCGGTGGCTGCGCCGACCGCCGCAACACCGCGGAGGTCACCGACGTGCTGACGGACATCGCCGACCTCGGCGCCATCCTGCGCGTCCCCGACGCGGCCGAGGAGCTCGCGCAGGACACCGAGGAACGGCTGGCCGCCGTGGAGGCCGCGATCAGCGGCTCTCCGCGACCCGCCGTCGCGCAGGTCTACGTCGAGGGCAACTCGCTGTCGGCCATCGGCGCGGGCATCGAGGCGGACATCATCAGGGCCGCCGGCGGCGACAACGTCTTCGACCCCGACGCCCCCGAGTTCGCCGACTTCTTCGCCGCCCAGATCAACCCCGAGGAGATCATCAGCCGCGCCCCCGAAGCCATGGTGTTCGGTGTGAGCGGACCCCAGCACGAAGAGCAGACCCGCGAGTACCTCCGCAGCACGTTCCCCGACGTCCCGGCCGTGGAGGACGACGTCCTCATCGCCGTTCCCGCGAGTGACCTCTACCCCGGCTCGCTGGGGAACATCGACGCCGTGGAGACGATCGCCCGGGAGCTCTACCCGGACGCGTTCTAGCGTGTCGTTCGACCCCGACCCGTGGCCTGGACACCGCTCCGGCCGCGGGTCGGGGCGTTCCCCGGACACCACGCTGAGGTGCCCCGGGGTCGGGGTCGGCGCGAAGCCCACACCACCGTCGCGCGCGTCCAGAACGGCCGGGTCCTCCATGTACGACAGGCCCACCCCGGTCCGGGTGTCCGGGCGGTCCCGGCGCGCCCTTGGACGGGCCGTCCGCCGACGGCTCCCTCTCCTGCAGGCCGGTGAAACCCTCCCAGTGAAACGTTCTTATTACGTCCACGCCTCCTCCCGATCGCGCCGCACACGCCGAAAGCCCTGTCCAACGGAGTCCGGCGGTGGCGGGGCAAGGTTTTTCCCGTACAGCCATTGACCACCGGAGGGATCTGTTGGAGACTTCGCTGAAACGTTTTAAAGCCTGTTCCCCGACCGGTTCCGCGTGTGCGCGCACGACTTCCCCCGTCCCCCTCGGCGCCCTGCTCCGGCGAGCGCAGGAAGGAATCCCCCATGTCCCACACACCACCGCCCACGGAACGCCCGTGCTCCGGTTTCACCCCCACACGCCGCCTGTTCCTGGGGCTGAGCGCCTCCGTGGGCACGGCCGCGGCCCTGTCGACCACCCTCGGCGCACCCGCGGCCGTGGCGGCCCCGCAGTCCTTCACCCGGGGCTTCGAAGCTCCCGCTGCCACGGCCCGGGCCAAGTTCCGCTGGTGGTGGCCGCATGGCCTGGTGGACCCGCAGGAGGTGGCCCGCGAGATCGACCAGGCCGCCGACGCCGGGTTCGGCGGCATGGAGGTGGCCGACGTCCACCACAGCTCCTCGGAGCCGCTCGACCCCGAGGGGCACGGCTGGGGCACCGGACCCTGGCGCGAGGCCGTGGAGGCGGCGCTGTCCCGGGCCGAGGAGCGCGGGATCGTCGTCGACATGACCATCGGCCCGTCCTGGCCCGCCGCGGTGCCCGGCCTGACCCCGCAGGACAGGGCCGCCGTGCGCGAACTCGCCCACGGCGTGCGCTACCTCGCCTCCGGCGAGGAGGTCTCGGGCGCCCTGCCCGAGCCCGTGGCGGAGCCGGGGCACGGGGTGGAGTCGCGCGAGCTCTTCGCGGTGCAGGCGGTGCGCCTGGCCGAGGGCGCCTCGCCCGAGGACGAGCGCACCGCCTTGGAGGCCGACACCCTTCAGGACCTGACCGCGTCGGTACGGGACGAGGAGCTGACCTGGACCGCCCCTGGTGAGGGGGACGGATCCACCTGGGCCCTCATCGCCTACTGGGAGCGCGGTTCGGGCCAGCGCCCCGAGGGCGGACCGCACACCGAGCCGGTCTCCTACGTGGTCGACCACTTCAGCGGCATCGGCGCCCAGGCGGTCATCGACTTCTGGGAGGAGGAGGTCCTCACCTCCGGGATCCGCGCCCTCCTCCGGGGACCCGCGGGCGGTGCGATCTTCGAGGACTCCATCGAGATGGAGACCGAGGCGACCCTGTGGACACACGATCTGCCCTCCGCCTTCGAAGGCCACCACGGCTACGACCCGCTGCCCTACCTGCCGGTGCTCGTGCGCGTGGACGAGGACCAGGTCTTCTCCTTCGACCCCGACACCGACCGCCGGGCACTGGACGACTTCAACGACCTGCTCTCACAGCTCTACATCGACCATCACATCGCCCCCCTCCAGGAGTGGGCGCACGGGCTCGGCATGGGCTACCGGATCCAGCCCTACGGCCTGCAGACCGACGCCGTGGCCAAGGCCGCCATCGTCGACACCGCCGAGGGCGAGTCGCTGGGCTTCAAGAACCTCGACGACTTCCGCTCCCTGGCCGGCGGGCGCGACCTGGGCGGCAAGAAGGTGCTCAGCAGCGAGGCGGGCGCGGTCTACGGCGGCTCCTACAGCACCACGTGGCAGCAGACCGTGCGCACCATCGCGCGCGAGTACTCCGCGGGCGTGAACATGGCGGTCCTGCACGGGTTCTCCTACGCCGACGCGCCGGGAGCGCGGTGGCCGGGGTTCGCCGCCTTCACCCCCTACAGCGGCGGAGTCGGCTACAGCGAGTCCTGGGGGCCGCGCCACCCCACCTGGCAGCACGTGTCCGACGTCTCCGGCTTCTTCGCGCGGGCCCAGCACACCCTCCAGTCGGGCACCTCGACGGTCGACGTGGCCTTCCTGCGCCAGAAGGGCTACGCCGGATCGGGCTTCGGCGCCGCCTACTTCAGCCAGGAGGGGGTGCGCCAGGGCTGGACACACCAGTTCGTCAGCCCCCGCCTGCTCCGCGTCACCGAACCCCGGGTGGAGGGGGGCCGTCTGGCCCCAGAGGGACCCGCCTACAGCCTGCTGGTCTTCGAGGGGGACGCGTTCAACGGACGGCTCCCCACCATGGAGCTGGACACCGCCCGGCGGATGGTGGAGTACGCCCGGTCGGGACTGAGGATCCTCGTCGTCGGGGACTGGAGCGCCCCGCAGGAGCCGGGGACCGACCAGAGTTCGGCCGAGGAGCTGCTCCGGACCATGGAGGAGCTGCTCGCCGAGCCCGGCGTGCACCGGGTCGACTCCCGCGAGGACATCCCCGCCGGGCTCGCGGCACTGGACGCGCGGCCCGCCGTCTCCTACGCCCAGGGGTCCCCCCTGCTGCACGCGCGGCGACGGGACGACGATCTGGAGCTGTACTACTTCACCAACGGCTCCGACAGCGAGACCGTCGACCACCAGGTCACCCTCCCCGCGGACACCGACCACGCCTATCCCTTCGCGCTGGACCTGTGGAGCGGACGGATCACCCCCCTGCCCGAGCACACGCGCGGCGACGGAACGGTCGACGTCGGCGTGCGCCTGGCGCCGGGGGCGTCGACGGTCATCGCCCTGGCCCCGCCCTCGTGGACGGCCAGCCACGGCGATCCGGGACAGAAGATGCCGCCGGGGCAGCTGAAGAAGCTGCGCGTGGACAGCACCGACGCCGACGAGGTACGGGTGGAGGACGGGAAGGCCGTGGTCCGGGCCTCCTCGGCGGGCGCCTACACCACCGCCCTCTCCGACGGGAGCACCGTCTCCACCGCCATCGACTCCGTCGGCGACCCCGTCGACCTGGCCTCCTGGGAACTGGAGGTGGAGGACTGGCGGCCGGGAGGGTCGACCACCGACACCGAGGTGGTCCTGCACGAGCACTCGCTGTCCTCCCTCGTCCCCTGGCGGGAGATCGAAGGGCTGGCCGACACCTCCGGTATCGGTCGCTACACCACCACCGTCGACCTGGGCGAGGGATGGACCGGGGGTCACGGCGCCCGTCTGGACCTGGGCCGGGTGAGCGACACCTTCCGCGTCACGGTCAACGGCACGGACCTGCCGCCCTGCGACCAGCAGGACACCGTGGTCGACATCGGCCCCTGGCTGCGCGGCGGCTCCAACACGATCCAGGTGGAGGTGGCCACCACCCTGATCAACCGCATGCGGGCCTTTCGCCCCGACGTCTACGGCGACGTGTCCCGACAGGACTACGGACTGCTGGGCCCGGTGCGGCTGCTGCCCTACGGCCAGGCCGAACTGTGACCGCCGCCCGTCCGGGCGGCGCCCCGCGCGCCGCCCGGACGGGCACGGCGGCCTGCTGGAGCGGGGACAGGGGCGGATCACCCGTGTGACGGGGCAAGCGCCCCAGGGCCCCGAAGAATGACAGAACGGGCATCACACGCGGCTCTGGGGCCAAGCAAGCAGGGTGAACGCCAAGCTAGCGGAGGGTGGTCAGGGCGAGGTGGGCCGCGGCCGCGTCGACCGGTCTGGTGACGTCGAGCCCGGTGGCCTCGGCGAAGCGGCGCATGCGGTTGATCACCGTGTTGCGGTGGCAGAACATCGCCTGCGCGACCTCGGTCACCGAGCCGGTCCGGTAGTAGGCCTGGACCGTCTCGACCTGCAGGTCGACCTCGCGTTCGGTGAACCCCCCGAGCGCCTCCCGCACATCCCGGGCGAAGGCCTCGGCGGCCGGGCCCAGGCGCGCGCCCGCCAGCCGGGTCCAGTGGTTCTCGACCGTGGCCGCCGCGCCGGGCCGGGCCCACTCCGCCAACTCGCGGGCGAGCCGCCACATCGGGGCGATCTCCCCGATGCCGTGGGCGCTCGGGGATATCCCGACGGGTTCGCTCAGCAGCGCCTCCCGGGCGGCGCCCGCGGCGTCCCCGGCGGGGACGATGGCGAACTCCACCCCGTCCAGGCGGAGCAGGACCGCCCCGGGAAGCGCCTCGCCGACCCAGCCCCGGAAGTCGCGCGCGTGGTTGCCGTTGGCCACCAGGACGAGGTGGACGCCGTCGGCTCGCAGTCCCAGGGCCCGCGCAGCCTGCTCGTTCAGGCGCGTGTCCTCGCCGGAGCCGCTCAGCAGGTGCCGGAGGAGGAAGGCGTGCTCCAGCTCCAGTTCCGCGCGCATCCGCGCGATCTCGTCGGTGTAGCCGGTCTGCACGTGCGTGGTGTGCACCTCCACCGCCTCCCAGATCGAGA
This sequence comes from Nocardiopsis deserti, assembly GCF_008638355.1. Classification (NCBI taxonomy): domain Bacteria; kingdom Bacillati; phylum Actinomycetota; class Actinomycetes; order Streptosporangiales; family Nocardiopsidaceae; genus Nocardiopsis; species Nocardiopsis deserti. Next base: position 110,310 of record NZ_VWVS01000004.1, read on the forward strand.
TGACCTCCTCGGAGAAGTCGCGGAAGTCGGCCTCGGTGACGTGGGCGCGCATCGCCTCCCACAGGAAGCGGAAGTCCATGCGCACGGCCCGCAGCAGCGACTCCAGGGGGATGCCGCGGCGGGCACGTGAGCGTCCGACACCGATCGAGTGGGCGCGCAGCTCGCCGTGGCGGTCCTGCCCCCGCAGGAGTTCCAGGAGGAGTTCGAGCGTGGCCCGGGCCGTGCCGTACAGCTCGGCGTCGTCGATGACGGTCTCGGCGTACCCGGTCAGCTCGCGGACCCTGCGGACGTAGGCCCAGGCGATGGACTCCAGCTCCTCCAGGCACGCCTGCGCGGCGCGGGGGATGACGTCCGACGGCGCTGTTTTGTGCATGTGCACATTCTAGGCGGTGTTCTCGTTGGACTTTGCGCTTGTGGAAGTGCGTTTTTTCCAAGACGATGATCGGCATCACACCTGGTCGTCGACGTCCCGTCCGACCGGTGCACATCTCCCGGAGGATCACATGCCACAGCCCGACCCGGCCCCGGCCGGAGCGAGAGCGCCGAAGGTCAACGCGGCCGACGCCAGGCGCATCGCCTTCGCGGCCTTCGTCGGAACAGCCCTGGAGTGGTACGACTACTTCCTGTTCGGCACGGCCGCCGCGCTGGTCTTCAACCGCCTGTTCTTCACCGAACTCGACCCGGGCGCGGGCCTCATGGCGGCGCTGGCGACCTTCGGCGTGGGCTTCGCCGCCAGGCCCATCGGGTCCCTGATCTTCGGCACCATCGGGGACCGCTACGGACGGCGCCCCGCGCTGCTGGTGACCATCGTCATGATCGGCTGCGCGACCGGGCTCATCGGCGTGATCCCCGACTACATGGCGATCGGGATCGCCGCGCCGCTCCTGCTCGCGGTCCTGCGGCTCCTGCAGGGGCTGGCCGTGGGCGGCGAATGGGGCGGCGCCATCGCCATCGAGCACGCCCCCGAGCGCCAGCGCGCCCGGTACGCCGCCCTGGTCCAGATCGGCTCCCCGGTGGGCACGCTCATCTCCTCGGCCGCCTTCGCCGCGGTGCTGACGCTGCCCGCGGCCGACTTCGACGCCTGGGGGTGGCGCCTGCCCTTCCTCGCCGCGTTCCCGCTGCTGGGCATCGCCCTCTACATCCGCTTCAAGGTGGAGGAGTCCCCCGTCTTCCAGGAGCTGGTGCAGATGGAGGACCGCGCCAAGGTGCCCGCCCTGGCCCTGTTCCGCGAGGCCGGGGGCCGCCTGCTCGTGGCGGTCGCCGCGGCGCTGCTGGGGGTCGGCGGCTTCTACGTGATGACGACCTTCGTGGTCTCCTACGCCTCCACCGTCCTGGATGTCGACCGCCAGGCGGTCGTGAACGCCACGCTCGTCGCCGCCCTCTTCCAGATCGCCACGACCCTGGTCGCCGGGCGCGCGGCCGAGCGCTTCGGCCCCGGCCGGATGACGGTGATCGGCGCCCTGGCCACCGCCGCGGCCGCGTTCCCCCTGTTCTGGCTCATCGACACCGCCGACCCCTGGGCGATCACCGCCGCGGTGACCATCGGCATCTGCCTCATCACCCTGGCCTACGCCGTCACCGGCACCCTGCTGGCCGACCTCTTCCCGCCCCGGCTGCGCTACAGCGGCGTGTCCCTGGGCTACAACCTCGCCGGAACCCTCAGCGGGTTCCTCCCGCTCATCGCCACCGCGCTCCTGGCCGTGGACGACGGCGCGTCCTGGCCGGCGGTGCTGGTCCTCATCGGCATCTGCGCCGTCACCGCGCTCGGCGGCCTGGCCGGCGAGCGGATCAGGGCCGCGGACACCCGCGCCGCCGCCGACACCCGGGCCGCGGCGTGAACCGCCCGCAGCCCCACCACAGGAGAACAACATGAACCTCGCATCCGACGTCGTCGCGCGCATCGAAGCGGCGGTCGACGACGCCTTCGACGCCCAGCTGGCCTTCACCCAGGAGCTCGTGCGCCACCCCTCCCTGCGCACCCGGGAGTCCTCGGCACAGGACCTGATGCACGAGGCCATGGAGCGGCGGGGGCTGGCCGTGGACCGGTGGGAACTGGACCCGGAGGAGATCTCCACCCACCCCGGCGCCGGGAGGATCACGGTCTCCTACGAGGGCGTCGAGAACGTGGTGGGCACCTACACCCCCACCCGGGGCGGAGGCCGCTCGCTGATCCTCAACGGCCACATCGACGTGGTCCCCGAGGGCCCCGCCGGGGAGTGGTCCCGCTCCCCGTGGGACGCCCCCGTCATCGACGGCTGGCTCCACGGCCGGGGCAGCGGCGACATGAAGGCGGGGCTGGCGGCCAACCTGTTCGCCTACGACGCCGTGCGCACGGCCGGGTTCGCCCCCGCCGGACGCATCCACTTCCAGTCCGTGGCGGAGGAGGAGTGCACCGGCAACGGCGCGCTGGCGACGGTCCAGCGCGGGTACACCGCCGACGCCGTCCTGATCCCCGAGCCCGAGGAGGACATGCTGGTCCGCGCCAACGTCGGCGTCGTCTGGTTCACCGTGCGGGTCGCGGGCCACCCCACCCACCCGAGGGAGATGGCGTCGGGGTTCAACGCGATCGACGCGGCGCACCACGTGATGGGGCGGCTGCGCGTCCTCGAACAGCGCTGGAACGACGAGAGGGGCGGCCACCCCCACTTCGAGGACCTGGACCACCCCATCAACTTCAACCTCGGCGGCATCAGCGGCGGCGACTGGCCGTCGAGCGTCCCCGCCTGGTGCGAGCTCCAGGTCCGGGCGGCGGTCTATCCGGGGGTGAGCGCCGACGACGCCTGGGAGCAGATCCAGGAGGTGCTGCGGGAGACCACCACCGACGACGCGGGCAACCCCATCGAGGCCGTGGGAGAGCGGACCGGCTTCTACGCCGAGGGCTACGTCCTGCCCGAGGGCACGGACGCCGAGAACGTGCTGCGCGAGGCGCACCGGACCGTCTTCAAGGACGAGCTGCGGACCTTCACCACCCCCGGCTACCTCGACGGCCGCGTCTACGCCCTGTACCAGGGGATCCCCGCGCTGGTCTACGGGCCGGTCTCGGAGGCCATCCACGGGTACGACGAGCGCGTCGACGTGGAGTCCGTGCGGCGGATCACCAAGTCCATCGCCCTGTTCATCGCGCAGTGGTGCGGCCTGGAGGAGGCCGCCTGACGCCGGGCCCGTCCGGGGACGGGCGCCCGGGGCGCTCCGAGCACCCGTGACGCGCACCAGGCGCGGACCGGGGCGGGGGCGGACCGGGGCGGTGCCGCCCGCGCGCGTGCGCGGGCGGCACCGTCGTCAGATCACCGACAGCTCGCGGAGCTTGGCCTCGACCCGCGCGTTGTCCGGCTCGACGTGGTGGGTCCCGTCCGGGTAGACGACCACCGGGATGTTCGTGCGCCCCGAGATCTCCCGAGCCCGCTCCGTGGCCGCCGGGTCGTGCTCGACATCGACGTACTCGAAGGGCACCGCCAGCTCGGTCAGCTGCCTCTTCGTGCGTCGGCAGTCCCGGCACCAGTCGGCCCCGTAGACGCGGATCGCCGCCTCGTTCATCCGTCCTCCCCTGGGGTGGTCACCAGGCCAGTGTGCCCGACGGTCCCGGAGCCTGGTCGTTGGGAGAGCACTCCGACCAGCCGTCAGCGGCCACGCGGAGGGACCATAACGGCCCAGCCCCGGAAGGTCGCCGGCGAACAGGCGCGCCGAACGCGTTCACCAGGGGTGGATTTCCCGCTTCACTTGAAACGCACACCGGAACGGGTATCCCGCACCAAAGCCGCGGCTTGGCGCATAAAAGGGTTCACATCCCGCTCCACACCAACCGTGCTGTCTCGACCGTGCCCAGTCAGCAGAACTGTCGCATCATCTTTTGTCAGCACTTTTTCCCGGAGGGACCTGAGGGTCTGCTGTCGGCTTCCGCCCGGCATATCGGTGCGGCCGATGCTTCCAGCATACAACACATCCCCCACCAGGCAATAGGAAGCGCCATCCGTGCCCCTGGGCAGATTGAAGATGACAGATCCAGGCGTGTGTCCTGGCGCGTGTTCAACAATCAATTCCAGCCCAGCCAGGTTCAACTCTTCCTCGTCCTTCAGATACAGGACATCGTTCGGTGGCTCCCAGCGCCACTCCGGCCCCAGAATCCTCCTGAACTGCGGAGAGAACTCTGGACCGAGGCCCGCGTGGGGGTCCGCCAACATCTTCGAGTCACCAGGGTGGATGTACGCGGGTATGCCGTAGGTGGCGCACACGGCAGCGGCCGAGCACGTGTGGTCCAGATGTCCGTGGGTAAGCAGGACCGCGCGCGGAGACAGCCCGTACGCCTCCACTTTCTCTTTCAATCCCCCGACGACACCGATGCCCGGATCAACGACGACGCAATCTCCGCCGCGCTGCTTCGCCAGCAGACGGCATTTAGTTCCGAAAGCATCAGAGACCACCTCCTCAAGGAACACGGGTGTCCTCCTTCACTCGTATGCTGATCGCCGACCGCACCCGCACCTCTAGTTCATCGAGTTCCGCCTCGGTATCGGCATCGACAAGGAAGCTCACCGCCCGGTCATCAGACGAGGCCAGATCACCCAGCAGGGTTCCCCGTTCCTTGAAGACCAGCACTCCCCGCAGAGCAGGCGCGTCACCGGGCACGCCCGGACGGAGACGGGGCCACAGGTCGGCCCTCCCCAGCCAGGTGACCCGGGTGCCGGGCCAATCCAGGGTCACGTCCTCCAGGACTCCGTGCGGATGCTCCAGGTACACCTGGCGCGCCACACGCCGGGGGCGCGGATAGGAGGCCGTCTCCCCTAGCGCGATGCGGACGATCGGTGCTTCCATGGGCTTGCCGCAGGCCAGCTCATACAGTGCCGTGATCCCGTCTCCGGGCGTGCGGGCGGCGACCTCCATGAGGCGGGGCTGGCCACTCCCGTCGATACGCCATTCCGAATGGGTCACACCGTTCTCGAAGGACAGATCGTCCAGAAGTGAAGCGTTGGCCTGGAGGATCTTTTTCGACAGGGATGTGTCTGGGGCAGCGCCCGGTACCGTATGTGACAGCTCGACGAACCCGCTCCCGCCGCCCGTGGTCTCCTTCCGGGTCAGCGAGGAGAACACGGTCCGGCCTTCCTGGACCAGGGACTCCACCGAGTACTCCTGCCCGTTCACCCGTTCCTCCACCAGGAGGGTCTCGTGGTCCGGGTAGGAGGTCATCACGGACGCCGCTTCCTCGGGTGTGTCGCAGGAAACCACACCGGAACTGGCGTGTCTGGTGGCCGGTTTGACCACCACCGGGTACTGGAGGACACCGAGGTCGCCGCTTCCCCTACCTCCCGGAGGCACGGTCAGGGTCCGGGGCCCCAGGGCTTCGAGGTAAGCCCGCTGGAGATACTTACTGCGGCAGACCCTGCCCGCACGCAGTCCCACTCCGGGCAGGCCGAGCGCATCGCACACCATGCCCGTGGGCTCGACGAGGGTCTCCTCCATCGCGAAGACGCCCCTGACGCGGTACTGGTCCCGCCATCGCTGGAGGACCGCGAACACGCCAGGGGTGAAGGACGACTCCCGGTCCAGCGATCCGGACACGTAGGCGATCTCCGAGATCCAGAAGGCGGGGTTGTCCGGGTCGGCCATGGCCTTCCCTGCCTGGTCACGGCAGGAGTCAAGGGAAATCACCAACACGGCCAGGCCTCTGTCCGCGAGCTCCTGAAGATAACGGGAGTTGCGACAGATGACACGAAAGGCCCCGGTCAGGATAAAAGCCTCTCGGGAAGCGTGCGGCACAGGCGTGTTCTGTGTCATGTCTTCTCCTCTTCTCTCGGAGAGGAGGATTCCTCCTCCGCCAACTGCTCCGGCATGGTGCGGAGTCGCGCGACAGGGGAGAGCGCGATCCACAGGGCTGACAGGAGGAACCCGGCAGCGGTGACGAACAACGCCTCTCGGATTCCGATAATCGAGCCGAGCGCTCCGCCCAGTAGAGCACCGAGGGGCATACTCCCCCAGGTCACCGTTCGCATCCCTGCGACCACCTTGGCCAGACGTCGCTTGGGAATGAGCATCTGCTGGAACGTCGCGACATTCGTGTTTCCGATAGTCATGAAGAGACCACCGAAGAAGAACATCACCACCATGATTCCCAAGGCCACGGCAGGCGGCCCCATGGCCAGGGGAAGCATGATCTGGAAGAGCGAAGACGCACCGTAGGCGACCGCGATGACCCGACCGGGGCCGAACCAGTCCGCCATCCGCTTGGCGAGGGCGGCTCCGACGAGCGCACCGACCGCTCCCATTCCCAACACCAAACCCAGGGCCGAACTGCTCAGGCCCAGCACCTGAAGCACGAAGAGCGGCAGCACGGTGTTGCGTGCCAGAAAGAACAGGTTGTTGACCCCGGAGCGGAGCGTGAGGAAGCGCAGGTACTTGTCCTGAGCGATGAAGCGGATCGAGGAGCGGATCTCCGCGAAGGTGTTTCCACGCTGTGTGGAGGGCTTGGGCTGCTCTTCGCTGCTGGACACGGACAGCAGGGCCAACACCGACATGAGACTGGCGAAGGCCCCGATCAACAGTGTGAACGGAGCGGTCATCACCTGCACGAGCACGCCGGCGGCCGCTGGGCCCCCTGACTGGGAGACGACGATACTGGCCTGGAGCTTGCTGTTTCCGTCCAGGAGCTGGTCCCTGTCCACCAGGGAGGGCAGGTAGGCGGTTCCTGCGACATCGAACAGCACAGCGAAGGTGCCCAGGGTGAAGGCGATGAGGTACAGGTGGTGGATTTCCAGGAAACCGGCCAGAGCGAGAAGTGGAATCGCCGCCAAGGTCAGGAACCTTCCCAGGTCAGCGGCGATGAGGACCGTACGTTTACGGCGACGGTCGATCCACACACCGGCCAGGAGCGTCACCACGAGGTAGGGGGCGAAAGCAGCGGCGTTGAGGAGGCCGAGCTGTCCCGCTGTCGCCTCGAAGACTTCTATAGCGGCCAGGGGGAGAGCAAGCGTGGCGAGTTGGGCACCGAAGCGGGAAACACTCTGGCCCGCCCAGTACTTAAGGAAGTCGAAATGGCGCCACAGGCTCGCGGCCCCTTCTCGTTCCCGTCCCGTGGTGTTCTCCGGCACGGTACTCATTCGTTTCTCCTGCCCTGAGCGGAGGGGGTATGCCGTCCTGCTTCGGCGGCCGTCCGCACCACCAGGGCGGCCTGGTCCGCGTTCAGCCGGGGATCACAGGCGGATGTGTAACGCTCCAGCCGCGAACACAGGTCGCCTGCCGTGTTCACGCATTCCATTATCGAGTCGGGTGAGGCCTCCAGATGGAGGCCCGCCAGACGCAGTCCATACTCACGGAGCACAGACGCACACTCGCGCGCCTCGTACAAGATGTCCGACATCAGCCTGGTCTTCTGCCCGTAATGGTTGGATCGGGTGTTTCCGTGCATCGGGTCGCACACCCACAGGACCGTGTTAGCGGCTTCTCCCAGCTCCGACAGAAGACGAGGCAGTTCTTCTGTGACACGCTTTCCCATTCTGATGATCAGGCTCAGCCTTCCCGGAGGCCGCCCTTCGGCGAGGAGGCGGATCAGAGCAGTGATATCTGGTCCGTCCGCGTCCGGCCCCACCTTGACTCCGACGGGGTTGCTGATCCGCGAGGCGAAGGCGATGTGCGCACCGTCCGCCGCGCGAGTGCGCTCACCCACCCACAGGAAGTGGGCTGATGAACCGTAGACCTCGTCGCCCCTGTCAGGACGGACCAGGGCCTCCTCGTAATCCAACAGCAGGGCTTCGTGGCTGGTGAAGGTCAAGGAGAAGGAGGCGTCGGCCGTTGCTGGCAGAAGAACGTCCTTCGGTACGAGTCTGCTCAGTGCCAGGGCCGTATGGTCATAAGCGGCGACCAGTCGGCGGGCGTCGTGGAGGCGGGCACGGGCCGTCCGCTCCGGCGAGTTGACGGCGTCTCCTCTGTAGACGGGGATAGGGGGTCCGTCAGCGACTTCCTCCACAGGATTGGACCGGGGTTTGGCGTACTGCCCCGCGAATCGGCCGACACGCACAACAGGGACACCGGTGGTCTCCTCCATCAGGTCGGCGAGGTCGGCCAGGAGCTCCGCCTTCTCCATCACCCGGTCGGGCGAGGAGTCCGCGAAGCGCTCGGCGCAGTCACCGGCCTGGAGCACGAGAGCCTCTCCGGCGGCTACCCGGGACAGCGCGCGCAGAAGGGAACGACAGGCTCCGGGGCTGACCAGCCCGGGTCTCGAAAGGAGCGTGGCGACGACGCCGCCGATGTCTGTGGAGGGCTCCCAGACAGGTTGCTGGGGCGTGCGGGGGCGGGCGGCTGCGAGACTCTGCGGCATCAGTTCTTCCGCTCGTCGGGCAGGGGCGGAGTGACGTGACCGGCCGGGGCCCGAAACAGGGCCTCCGGCTGGGACGCGAGAGACGCCGCTTCTGAGGCCATGGGACGGTCAGCGGGCTGGTCGGCGTCCCCTACCAGGTCATCCCGCGGGGCTCCGCGCACCGCCGGAACGGTGCCAGCGGACACGACGTGGTCGGCGGCCAAGAGCAGGTCCAGACGCACTTTGCCCGTCATGCTCCGGGGAATCCTCCGGACCCGGTGTACACCGCGGGGCTGCGGGGCGTCCGGCAGCGCGGCAGCCACGCCCTTGCGTACCTCTGCCTCTCCGACCGTCGAGCCGACGTAGTAGAGGTCGTAGTGCTCAGCCCGGATGGCGTCACTCCTGGGCACGCACACCACATCGAGACGGGGCATCTTCTTTCGCAGGGCGGTTTCTATCTGGCTCAGGTACAGTCTCCTGCCATTGACCTTGACAAGGCTGGTCGAGCGCCCCACCAGTGAGAAGCCGCCGCCCTCCAAGGGGCGCACGACGTCGTCGAGCGCGATCGCCTCGGGTGCACACGCCTGGCCACGAGGGCGCGCCAGCCGGGGGCTGCTCACAACGAGAGGCTGTTCTCCGCCGGGGACGGGCGCTCCTTTGAGGTCAACGTCGGGAAAGGGCGTCCAGCGCTCCGGGTCGGCCGGACGGGGGGCAAGGGGACGGTAGGCGACGGCGCCTGTCTCCGTGGCCCCCAGGAGTTCCGTGGCCTGGAAACCGCTGCTCTCCAGTACACGTGCGGTCCTGCCGGTCTCCTCTGTCACTGGGCCGGCACCGTGGAACGCGAAGACACCGGGCAGGGAGCGCAGCCGACCGGAGAACCTGCGCACCACCGCCCAACTGGAGGGAAGGCACGCCAACAGCACGCGTTTCCCGCTGGTCAGGTCAGGTGGGGTGAACGGGTCCTCCCACAGGTGTTGGACGGGTACGTCGAGGATCGCCGGCAGGACCTTCCCCATGAGGTAGCCGTACAGGTGCCTGGGCGGGGCGTAGTTGACCACCGTGTCCACGGCTCCGGGCAGGAGGGCGGCGAGCAGCAGCCCTTCCGCGCACAGCTGTTCTCCCGTCCTGGCCCATACGGCGGGCTCTCCGGTGTGACCGGAGGTCGAGAAGAGGACCTCCTCCTCCGGGGCGGGGAGAGCTGCGCTCATCGCCCGTGCTCCAGCAGGGCACGGTCCTCCTGCTCATCGCGGATGAAACGGGCCATCCTCTCCACCGTGGAGAACCAGTACCGAACGTCATGCGCGACGAAGTCGACCTCGATGTCGAAGGCGGCCTCGATGGCGGTGATGCACTCCATCGCGGTCATGCTGTCGTAGCGCTCACCGAGGACCTGAGCCAGGTCCTCCTCCGCTCCGACGGTCATGACCTCTTCGCCCACACGGGCACTGAGCACGCTTCTGATGCGCTCCTGGAGGTCAGTGGGTACGGTGCTCATACTCGTTCATCTCCTTGGCCGTGCAGGGCGGTGCCGTCAGCCCGGCGCAGCTCACCCTGGTGGGACGTGTAGGTGTAGACGTGGCCCGGTGCGGTGGTACGGAACTCGATGTAGAGGAACGGTGTGTCCGGTTCCAGACCGAGGGCTTCGGCGATCTCCTCGGCCAGTCCGTCCCGGAACCCCTCATCCCGGTCAGGGCCCACATGGCACACGACGGAGGCGTGTTGGAGGACGCCCCTGCCCCGGGGCAGCGCTTCCAGGGGAAAGCCGCCACTGAAGACCGTGGAGTCGGGGGCGTCGGCGAAGCGGACGACGGCGTGGGAGGGTGCGACACCGTGTCGGGAGAGCCAGCGGGTAACACGGACAGCCACGGCTCTGCGGGTCGCGGGTCGTGGAAGGGGGGTCGTGATGGTGATGGTCGGCACGAGAACCTCAGGAGAGAGTGAGCGCGGGCAGGCGAAACGAAGGGTCCTCGGCCCGTATGCGCAACAGACCGTGCAGGCATACGGCGAGAGGGTCCTCCGTGGCCGGGGCCAATGGGGACCATGCCGCTCCCGCGGGGGACGCCGTGCGATCGAGGTAGGCGGTCAGGTGCGCGGGCTCCACGTCCAGTCTGTGGAGGTCAGCGGTGACCACCGCTTCGTAGGTGGAGAGCAGGTCGGGCACCCGATTGCCCTCGTTGGCCCATCCGCCTCCGCGGACACGGTGCCGAGCCAGGAGGGCGTCAGCGGTGAAGGGGTCCGCCCGGTCCAGAGCGTTGAGGATCCGGAGGGCGTGCAGACCGGGGCGGAGGGCGGGTCGTGCCCGTGGAACGTTGGCGTAACCGTCACCAGAGGCGCACTGGTCGACGAAAGCGGCCAGTGCGGACGAGGAGAAGGGGGTAGGACCGTCGGCCCCGGCGAGCCGGTGTATCTCCACCGCCGCAGCGGAGGAGACCAGATCAGAGCCGCGCCCATGCCAGTAGCCGAACCCGCCATCGGGGTTCTGGAGTTCCGAAAGCCAGCGCAGTATGCGTGACAGATCCCGTGGGCTGTCTCGAAAGGCTCCCGCGGCCAGGGCCCAAGCCGTGCAGCGGATCTCCGCACCACGCCCGGGCATGTACATCACGCCGCCCTCGTTGGGCAGCAGACAGCCCTCCAGCCAGCGACGCAGTCGGGAGGTCAGGGGGTCCTCGTCTCGTGCCACGAGCGCGGCCGCGGCCGTGGACAAGGCGTCGGCCGCATACCTGGGCTCCCGGTAGGTGAATCCGCCCTCCGGGCACGCCATGGCAGCCAGTCCCTTGTCGACCGCGTCCGCCACGGGTTCGATCGGCGCGTCGAGTGCCTTCAGCGCGCCCACCGCGCAGAAGGAGGCCCACACATCAGCCACCGCGTACCCCGGCCAGCGCAAGAAGGCTCCCGAGGAATCGCGCTGGGCCAGAATCCATTCCGAGCACGGCCGAGCGGGTTCCTCTCCCAAGGCGGCCAAAGCTCCCACAGCACGGTAGGTGGCCCACATACAGGGCACGTCCGCGCCCGGGGAGAACCGGAACCCTCCACTGGTGTCCTGTCGTTCCCTCAGCCAGGCCACCAGGGCCGGCACATCCCAGGGAGGTTCGGTGGAGGCCAGGCGGCACAGGGCACGCCATGCGGCTACCCCGTAGTAGCAGGCGCGCACATCGGCCTCCCCCGCCCGGGCGTGGCCGATGGACCAGGCCAATCCGCCGTCCCTCGTCTGGAGGCGGCCGAGCCATTCGAGCAGCCTTTGACGATCGGGCACGTCGGCGCCACAGATCTCGACGGCGGTCCGGGTGGAGAAGTGGGTCGCCCACACCTCGGCCTCCTGCCCGGGCGTCATCGCGTAGGCGTCGCCCGTCCAAGTGGTGCGCAGCCAGTCGAGCGTACGGTCCGGGTCGGGGAGTCGGTGCCCCAGATCTGTGAGGGCGGAAGCGCTGTAGAAGGTGGCCCACGCGTCGGAGGGCATGCCCCGGCTCCACGCGAAACCCCCGTCGGGGTTGCCGCGGCTCAGAACATAGTCGGCGGTGGCGTCAGCGCCCACGACACCGTCAGCCCTGCCGAGCCAGGTCATGGTGCGTACAGCCGCGTAGGTGCACCACAGGTCCGGCCCGCCCTGGGCGGGGACGTCCGGCAGTAGTCCGAAGTCGCTCACCGCGCCTCCACCACACGGATGTTGGAGCGCTTCCAGCTCTTCTGGGATCCGCCGCTCTTGGTGTTGGTCGGCAGGGAATTGACGAAGGCCACCTGGTCCCACGTGAGACCGCTCCGCTCCCGGGAGAGCGCTTGCACGGCATGCGTGTACCGGAGCTCCTCGGACCGGTCGGCACCGGGAAGGCGTTCGAGCAGCAGCCGTGCCCAGCTCCCCTCCTCGGCGGTCTCCAGCAGATAGCCGGTGACGGGGGCGGCCTCGTAGACGATCTCCTCCACCGCTCGCGGTGACAGCACGGTGCCGTGCACGCTTATGGTGTCGGTGGCCCTGCCGAGGACGCGCAGCACGGGTGTCGCCCTGCCGCAGGAGCATCCCCGCTCGACTTCGACCTGGTCGCCCGTGTCGTAGCGCAGCAGAGGCCTGGCGTACAGGTTGAGGGGTGTGACCACGAGGCGGCCCCTGGAACCGGGAGCAAGCGGTTCCACCGCTCCCTCCGTCGCCACCTCGGCGTAGTTCGCGGCGGTGAGCATGTGCAGTCGGTCCCTGCCGCAGGCAGCGGCCAGGGTGCCGGTCTCGGTACTGCCGTAGCTGGCGTCGTAGGCGGTGGCGCCCCACCAGTCACCGAGGCGGCGGCGCATGGCGGGCACACTGACCTCCCCCAGCAGCATGAGGGAGCGCACCGACGCCCTCAGCTCCTCCAACAAGCCGCGTTGCTTGAGAAGGCGCGTCAGTTGCAGGGCCACCCCGGGGGCGACGAGAAGGACCGTCGGCCGCAGTTCCCTCCACAGACCGATGATGCGGTCCCAGCCGGTGATACCAGTCGTGAAGGGATAGGCCCGGGTGTACGGCAGGTCGAGGTACTCGCAGACCGAGGCGACCAGGTCGCCGACGGGGACGATGTCGGAGGGCAGGAGGTTGAGCACTCGATCACCGTGTTCGAGCACGTCGCCCCAAGCGTGTGCGACTGAGACGGTGTTCCATACGACGTCCTCCGCCGTACGGGGTGTCGGGGTCGCGCCGCCGGTGGTCCCGGTGGTCTCGTGGTACCGGATACAGGCGCCCAGCGGCACCGCGGTGAAGTTCCACGGTTCGGACTTGAGGCGTTCCTTGGGGGTGACGGGCAGGGAGTCGAACGCTTCCGGGGAGTATCCCTCGATCCCCTGGTAGGCGGGTGAGGCCAGAGCACGCCGCCAAGCCGCGGCGATCTTTTCCTCGTAGAAGCCGGTGGTAGGAACGGCGCTCTGGAACTCGCTGAACTCGTTGCGCGCTTCGAGAAGTACTTCCAAGCGTTCTTTGGAATGGATGAACATCAGGTAGAACTTTCATGGAGGGTGGCGAGTGAGGGATCCGCGGCATGAAAGACACAGCCGACCCGGGAGCCGTCTCCCAGGAAGCGGATGTCCTGCTCCTGGTCGAGCAGTCCCTTGACAAACCCCCCGCTGAGGCCGGCCTTCGTGACGAACAGTCCCCAGTGGAGGAAGCACGTGGAGGCGGGCTCCGGTCCGCCCGGCGGAAAGAAGCGCTCGGCGACCGAGGGCGCCCGGCTCTGGACGATGAAGTCACCCCCGAGGGCCTCCCGCACCAGGCCCCGCCACTCCTCGTTCGAACACATCCAACCGGCGCGCACTCCCTGGCCGGCGTGTCCGACGCTGGGTTTGAGCACCAGGTCCCCACGATGGGCGAGGACGTGTTCCAACAGACTCCCCTGCCCCTCCTCACGTGTGCGGGCGTCCCGCAGGGAGCGGGTCCAAGGCAGCAACCGTTCCACCGCGCCCCGTTCGTCCGGGGGGAGGAGTTGACGACCGGCCGGTTCGCTGAGCATCGCCATAGCGGCCTTCGTGCCGTACAAGTCGGCGTTGAGCGGGGAGAAGAGGCCTACAGCGTCGTCTCGGACCGCTGCGATCAGAGGGGCCAGGAGGTCGAGAGCCGCTGGGTCCGCAGCGACGGTCTTGAGCAGGAACGTACGGTAGACGACGTCGACCTTCGTGCCGTGCGCGGTGAGTCCCCCGGCGCCGTATTCCAGGTCGGCGACGGTACAGTTCACCAAGCGGAAACCCAGCTCCGTGAAGAGGTCCGAGAAGAGTGAGGCGTCGACGGCGACTGGAGAGGTCGTCCAGTGCACGAGGGCGACCGTAGGGCGGTCCCCGCGCCCGGCTCCCGCGGTGGCCAGGAGGGTATCGGCCATACAGGCGAGAGGATCGACATAATACAACCCCTCCTCCTCGGCGAATTTCCGGAAGTGGGGGTCGGCCAGGACTGCTCGGCACAGTTCCCCGAACTCGAAGGAACCGAGGGAACTGGAGGTGTTGAACTCGACCATGCGGAATCCGCCGGGGCTGCGTACCAAGTCGGCCCGGCCGAGAGGGATGGTGGGCCCCGACAGGGCTGCCAGGAGCGGGGGTACCGCAGGCTGTATCCAGCCCAGAGCCCGTGTGAACGCCTTCTCGTCCCCGTCGAAGAGCCTGCTGGGCAGAGAGTGCAGAGCGCGTAGGACCAGCGGTAGGTCCCGGTCCAGACTTCGGGTCTGTTCAGCGTCGAGAATGGCCGGACGGGACAGCAGGGTTCGGGGAAACCAGGAACGGAAGCGGTCATGGGCGGGGGTGTCCGGGTCCAAGGCCCGGTGAGAGGACCTCGCGGAGGCCAGGAAGGCACGAGTCGGCCTGTTCTCGTGAACGGGGACAGGGGCGGTCACGTGTTCACCCCTTCCCTCGTGAGGGAGAGCCCGGCCTCGCGGCGCACCAGCGGCAGGACCTTGTCGCTACTGGGGCTGCGCTCGACGTCCTCCACCCGGAGGAACCTCAGGGCTTCGGGCGTGTGCCGGTTCAAGATGCCCATCCCGTCGATCCGCGAGGCCATTTCCGCCCTGACCGCCTCCTCGTCGGCGGGGCCGGTGAAGCGCAGTTCCATCAGGAGGGCCGCGGCAGGCGCTTCCCGCTCGTGGTGCAGTACCACCTGGGCCTCGCCGATGTCCTTGACCTGCTCCGCCTGTCGCAGGACATCGCTCGCGCGCAGCATGCTGCCGTAGAGCTTGAAGCTGTCGTCGGCGCGGCCCAGGACGGTGAAGCCGTCAGGTGATCCGCAAGCGCATGCGGCCGGACCGATCCGGTCCCCCAGGCGGAAACGCACAGCCGGGACCGGCCAGCCCTCACCGACCCGGGTGAGCAGAGCACCGTCGTGGTCGGTTTCGAGGAGCTGTCCCGGCAGAAGGTGCAAGGTGCCCGGTTCGCACAAGGGGTTACTCACACCGATGACGAAAGTCTCGATGGAGCCGTAGTTGCCCCACAGTCCTGCTTGGGGGAAGACCTGCGTGATGGCCGTGTGCCTGGCCGGGGTCATGGGTTCCCCGGTCCAGATCACGGTGCGTACGGGGAGCCGGATTCCCGCGGTGTGCAGGGCCGTGCCGAAGCGGGCCAGGAGGTTGGGGGTCCCGCAGAGCGCGTTGACTCCCATACCGACGATGGTGTCGGCCCACTCCTCAGCGTCTTCGGGCGTGAGCCCCCCGATGGGCGCGACGGTGCTTCGGGAGTGGAGGGCCAGGGCGTTGTAGAAGTACTGCGCTCCCCACATCCGTCCGGTGGAGAACATGTTGAGCAGCACGTCCCCCTCACCGAGGGGACTCCAGTGGGGCAGGATCCGGGGCAGGCCCATGTCAGGTGAGATCACCGTCAATTTCGGCGTACCGGTGGTTCCACCGCTGGAGACGACCAGTCCTCCCTTGGAGGCCGCCAGGGTTCGGGCAGCGGACCGTATCCGCGCATGGGCCCAAGGGGTCAGGTCGTCCAGGCTTTGGAGAGAGAGCGCCTCGTCGGCACCCATACCGAAGGCCCACTTCCTGGCCTCCTCCAGAACCGACTCCGTGTCGATGTGGCCGATACTCACAACCCTTCCCTTCGTCGCAGGTGGGCATCGTGGCGGCGCCCGTAGGCTCGGAAACGTGCACCGACCACTCGTTCGACGGTCGCGGGCTCCTCGAACAGGGCCGAGACCGCACCGTCCAGTTCGATTTCGGAGAACCACATGCGTCCGTCGGCGGTGCGCAACAGATCGACGCACACGTAGGGCAGGTCGAAGCGTTCCTGGACCAGGGCGAGGAGGTCGAGCACGTCGGCATCGACTCGTGTGCGGCCAACGGTGGAGCCACCGCGGCTGACGTTGGCGACATGGGCTCCCTGATCGGGAATGCGGTCATAAGCCGCGACGACCTCCCCCTCCACGGCGACCACACGCGTGTCCGCGACGACCTCTCCCACCGAGGGTTGGACGAGCATGGCGGCGCCGCTGCCCGAGGCAAGCCCCAGAACGGCATCGAGCGTGGGCCTGTCCGGGCAGAGCACGCAGCCCAAGCCTCTGCCCCAGGAAGCGGGTTTGACGAAAAGGGGAAACCAGTCGTCCGGCACCAGGCCCTGGTAACCGAGCCTGTGTACGTCACGGCCCGCTGTCAGGCGCAACGACGGAATGAGTGGTAGGGGCGAGCCCACCAGCGCCTTTGCGGTGGCGTACTTGTCGTTGAAGACGACGGCCGCGGACAAAGGAATAGCAAGCCAGAAACCAGCCGCCTCCAGAGAGGAGACCGCAGTCATGTTCTGCCAGATGTCAACGGCATGAGTCGGACCCGAGCGTATATCGTAGACAATAATATCACGCTCGGGCAGGAGCTGTTCATTCTTCCAACGAACGCAGTCGTCTTCGAAAATTATGTGCTCGGGATCGATCACCCCGAAGTCCATGCCCACAGCCTCGGCAGCCTTGGCGTACTGGGGCCAGAAGACACCGGACTCCCACTCGGAGTCCGTTTTTGAGCCACGATCGGGAAATAAGTAAGTTACCCTCTTCCGCGCATGCGGAATAGGCGATTTCGATTTCACTCAAAAACCCTCAGAGCTACTCGCCTCCGGGCCGCACCAAGATCAGCGGCCCAGGAGGGATCCGCCGTTGACACCGAGCACCTGCCCCGTGATCCACGACGCCTCCGATGAGGCAAGGAAATGGACTATGGAAGCGATGTCACCGGGAACACCCGCTCGCTTGACGAGCGACTCCGCCACCAGACGGTCATGTCGGGCCGAACGGCCCTGCTCGTTGAAGAACTCCGTGTCCTGGACATAGCCCGGGCTGACGGTGTTGACGGTGATCCCGTCAGGTCCGCCTTGGCCAGCGAGTCCGAAACCCCATCCCACCAGCCCGGCCTTGGCCGCGCCGTAGGCGCCTCCTCCCCGGTGAGCGGCGATGGAGCTGATATTGACCACCCGCCCTCCGGGTCGGGAGATGCTCTTCCACAGGGCTTCGGTGATCATCATCGCCGACAGGAGATTGGCGTCGATCGTGCGGCGGTAGGTTTCGAAGACGCCCTCCAGACCGGTCGTCCCGTTCTTCACGATCCCGCCCGCGTTATTGACCAGGACGTCCACGGGATCGTCGGCGATCTCCTCGGCTGCACGCAGTACCTCGTCGGGTCGGGTCAGATCACAGGCCACCGCCCGGATCTGGCGTTCGCGGTTTTCCTCGACCACACGATCCAGGACATCCTTACGGCGCCCCAGGATGAACACCGAACTCCCGTCCTCGGCGAACCTCTCCGCGATCGCCCTGCCAATACCGGTGCCCCCACCGGTCACAACCACCCTGCGCACAGCTCTCCAGACATAAAAAAATGGAACAAAAATAGGAATTACTTCCGAACGCACACCACATGGACATCACAACCCCATGGGCGCCACAGCCGGAACAACCGCAGACATTACTATCAGCCGCACACAGGGCACGCAAGAGCATAGATAATCATTCACTCACGGAAAGTAACCAGGATAGTGCTTCCGAGAGAACCGGCGTTAACACACTTCTGTTCAGATAAGCAGGTTCCAACTGGCCAGGCACGTGGGGCGCGAAGGGCCATCCGAAACACCGGGGGCGCCGGAGGCGCGCACTGCCACAGAGGGTGAAGGCTGGCCACATTAGGCCATTGAGTCAATACATGGGGTCAGAGGACCATTGGATATATGCGAAAGGGCATTAGGCCCGACGCGGGTAAGCCCCTGCCATCGACAGCGTGGGCAGAACCGCGCTCTCAAGTCAGAGGGTGTTGGCGGCGGTTCTGGCCAGCGGCATCCGGAGCGACTTGGCCGCGTTGCCCGCGCACAGGGGTTCACGACGACCGAGGGGCGCGAGCGGGCCAGCATCAGCGCGCCGTCCAGGCCCGTGTCGCGACGGGCGGTATTGCGCGGCGGGCAGCGGGCCGGGCCACCTTCTTGCTCGCTAAGCAAGAAGCTGTGCGTCAGGGGCATGGCGGGTCTACGGTGACACCATGACCACACCGAAGACGCCCGCAGAACACGAAGCCTGGTGCCGGAGCCGGTGGGAGGAGATCGCCGGAGCCGACAGCAAGGCCAAGGTCGTCGTCACCGCCAGGATCACCGGCCCGGGTCCCCACGCGATCCCCGGCCTCCCAGGCCAATGGCGCACCACCGCGGCGGGAGCCCTGACCGTGACGGCCGAGGCCGCCGACGGTGTGCGGGTAGCCGACAGCCCGGTCGACGGGACGAGCCCCGTCCCCTCCGGCAGCTCCCTGCGGTTCCCCGACGACCGGGTCGGCTTCGCCAGCGGATCGGACGGCTCCTACGGCCTGGTCGTCATGGATCAAGGCCGCGTCGAGCGCACCGGACTCACCGGCATCGACGCCTTTCCCCACGACCCCGCCTGGGTCCTCACGGGCCGGTACCGGGCAGCTCCCGAAGGGCGCCGGATCGAGGTGCCCCGATTGACCAGCCCGCGCAGCACCGAAGCCATCCTGGCACCCGTCGACCTGGCCGTGACCATCGACGGCACCGAACACGTCCTGGCCGTCCTCCAGGACTTCCCCGGGCAACGGCTGGTCATCTTCACCGACGAGACCAACGGCGATTCGACGCCGACGATCGGTCGCTGGCTGGTGCTGCCGCTGCTGGAGCCCGGCAGCACCCTGACGGTCGACTTCAACAAGGCGACGCTCTCGTACCACCACCTGAACCCGGACGTGTTCGTCTGTCCGCTCTCACCACCCGGCAACCACCTGCCGATGCGCGTCGAGTCCGGCGAGCGCGCCCTGGTCCACGCCGCCACCGGCCAGAACTGACACGTCCCATCCCCGCCAGGACCCGTCGACCCACTCACACCGAAGGAAGACCCGTATGAGCCAGGACCTGAAGGACAGGGCCATCAGGTACCTCCGCGCGCTGGAGAACCGCGACTGGAAGAGCGCCCGAGCCCTGTGCACCGGGACGGCCACCGTCTGGCACAACGACGGCAAGGGCGAGCAGTCCATCGAGGAGAACATCGCCGGGATGGAGGGACAGATCGCGTCCATCGAGTCGATGCGCTACGACGTCCTGCGCCAACTCTCCCAGCCGGGCGAGGTCCTCCAGCAGCACGTGGTCCACGTCGCCACCACCAGCGGCATGCGCGGCGAGGTCCACGCCGCGGTCTACTTCGGCTTCGACGACGCCGGGAAGATCAGGCGCATCGAGGAGTACGCCAACTTCGTCCCGGTCGGCGGCCAGGACAGCTGACGGCAACGGTCAGCACACGCCCCTCAGCGCCACGGCGCACAGTGCGCGGCGCGGCGTTGAGGGGCGCCGTCATCCACCGTCGTCGCTGAGGGCGGCAACCGGGTGGAACCATCCCCGCGTGCGCGGGGCTCACTCGGGCGGAGTCTCGACCACGCTCAGCTGTGTCGGTCCATCCCCGCGTGCGGGGCTCACTCAGGCCTTCCTCGCCTCGGGAACGCCGGGGGCCGCGGGCTCCTTCCAGCGGCCGGTCGAGAGGAAGTCCTCCAGCACCTTGGTGTACGGCTTCAGGTCCAGCTTGAGCTCCTTCTCGACCCACCTGTCGTCGTAGTAGTTGTGCATGTACCGCTCGCCCTGGTCGCACATGAGCATGACGACACTGCCCTTCTCCCCGTCGGAGAGCATCTCGGCGACGATCCGCAGCGCGCCCCACAGGTTGGTCCCGGTCGAGGGCCCCGCGCGGTGGCGCAACCGGGAGAGGAGCAGGCGCATGGCCGCGATCGACGCGGCGTCGGGCACCGAGACCATCCGGTCCACGACAGCGGGCAGGAACGAGGGCTCCACCGTCGGACGCCCGATCCCCTCGATGTGGGAGGGCCTTCCCTTGATCCAGGTCGAGGGGTCCTTGGGCCACTGGCTCTTGGGACGGCCCTCGTTGGTCGTCCAGTTGGGGAAGAACGCCGAGTTCTGCGGGTCGACGACGCACACCCGGGTGTCGCGGCGGCTGAAGCGGATGTGGCGGCCGATGGTCGCGCCCGTGCCCCCGGTGCCCGCTCCCACCACGATCCACTTGGGGTCGGGGTGGCGCTCCTCGGCGATCTGCCGGAAGATCGTCGCCGCCACGTTGTGGTCGTCGCGGTAGTCGTAGGCGCGCTCGGCGTAGGTGAACTGGTCCATGAAGTGGCCCTTGGGGGACTCCGCGGCCAGGCGGGCGGCCTCCTTCTCGATGTCACCGTCGGGTCCGGGGTTCCTGACCTCCCCGTCGTAGGCCTTGATGAGGTCCACCTTCTCCTGGCTGGTGCTCTTGGGCACCACGGCCGTGAACCTCAGCCCCAGGAGCTTGGCGAAGTAGGCCTCGGAGACCGCCGTGGAACCACTCGACGCCTCGAACACGTGCGTGCCGGGCTCGATCCACCCGGTGCACAGCGCGTGCAGGAACAGCGCGCGTGCCATGCGGTGCTTCAGGCTGCCGGAGGGGTGGACGGACTCGTCCTTGACGTAGAGGTCGATGCCCCACTCCACGGGAAGCGGGAACTGGAAGACGTGCGTGTCCGCCGAGCGCGTGGCGTCGGCGTGCAGCAGCCGGACCGCCTCCTTCACCCAGGCCCGTTTGCGTCCGTCGTAGTGGTCGACGATGCGCGTGGTGACGGCGGCGGTGTCCTGCTGGTTCTGTGTCGTGGTCATGAGCCGGAGCTACCCCCGCCTCGGTCACGGGGACCGGACAGGGGAGAAATCGCTGCTCAGGCTTCCGGTTCCGTCCCGTTTCGAAGCCTTGGTCCGCGTCAACGCGAGCGGTTTCGGCTCTTCCGCTTCGAGCAATCGGGAAGGGCCGCCACCACGGCAGTACAGGCCGTCGCCGCCCTGATCGCGTGAGCGACGATCGTGTTCGCCCACCGTCGGCGGGAGACCAGGCGGGGTATGGCCGGAAAAGGCCACGCCCCGCCCGAGCTGGCGCGATGGATGTACAGAGCGGGCTCGGAACGCGCTGCGGGCCCGTTCGTCACCGGGCCCGTGCATGATCAGGCCATGGAACGCTGTGACTTCTGCGAACTCCCCGTCGGCGGCGGCTGCGCGTGCTCGCTCGTGCGCGAGAGCCGGAACGCATCCGGGCAGGGCGGCGGCCCCTCCCTTGGCGACGCGCACTTCCCGGGTGGCACCATCCTCATCTCGCCTCGCGGCGTGGCCCACCGCCCGGGCTGCCTGCACCAGTCCGACTCCGAGATCAAGGCGCCGCTCTGGGGCTGGATCCCCGAGCCCGACCCGCAGCTGTGGCGCCGCCTCGGCGGAGGCTCCCCGCCCGCGCCACACACGGCAACACCGAGCGGGTCGCCACACGGCGCTGCCAGAGCTGTGACAGCTGAGAAGGAAACGCCCGTGACCGCCCGCCATCAGCGTCCGCCCGTCCTGCCCCGGCCGGTGGACGCGGTCGGGAAGAAGGGGTCAGCAAGGGGTCAGAGGGGCGGCCAGTTGCGCAGGGCGGCGTCGGCCATCCGCTGGAGTTCGTCCCGGTCGGCGCCGCTGGTGGCCTGGACGGCGATGCCGTTCGCCATGGTCATGAGGTAGCGGGCGAGTACTTCCGGATCGGCGTTCGGGGGCAGGTCGCCTTCGTCGACGGCCTGCCGGAACCGGTCGCGCAGGCGTGAGAGGTTCTCGACGCGCCAGGCGCTCAGCGTGTCGCGGGCGGGTTGGCCGAGATGGCTGGCGGCCAGGAAACCCTGGATGCCCAGGCACCCGGCGGGGCAGTCCGACCGGGTGGACACCGCGATCGAGCCGTTGAGGTAGGCCGTGGCCACCTCCCGGGCGGTCGGCTCCTCCAGCGCCTGGGTGCCGTAGGAGGCCGGGCCCTCGGCGTAGCGCTCCAGGGCCCTGCGGAACAGCTCCTCCTTGTTGCCGAAAGCCGCGTACATGCTCGTCTTCGTGATGCCCATGGCGCGGGTGAGGTCGGTGAGGCTGACACCGGCGTAACCGTGCTCCCAGAACATGGCCATGGCCCGTTCCAGGGCCTCTTCGGCGTCGAATCCCCTCGGTCGGCCCACCGGCGCTCTCCTGATGTCCTCCACACGCAGCAGCCTACCACTTCTGTACCGATCGGATCGGAAGTGCTGTAGCCTCATTCTGTCCCGATCGGAACAGAATTTAGCGGAGGCCAGACCATGCAGAGACTGCAAGACAAGACCGCCGTCGTCACCGGCGGAGGCACGCGGGGAATCGGTCGGGCCACCGCCGCGCGGCTGGCGGCCGAGGGCGCGCACGTGTTCATCACCGGGCGGCGCGAGGCCGAACTGGACGAGGCCGCCGAGGTCATCGGTTCCGCGGTCACCGCGGTACCGGGCGACATCACCGATCCGGCCGACCTGGACCGGCTCTACGCCATGGTGCGCGAGCGCGGCCGGGGCCTGGACGTGCTGTTCGCCAACGCGGCCACCGCCTCGTTCGCGACGCTGGAACAGACCACCGAGGAGGAGTACGACCGCATCTTCGACGTCAACGTCAAGGGCACGCTCCGCACCGTGCAGAAAGCGCTGCCGCTGCTCAACGACGGCGCCTCGGTAATCCTCAACGCCTCCACCACCGTCGACCGCGGCACAGCGGCCTTCGGCGCGTACGCGGCCTCCAAGGCCGCGATCCGCTCCTTCGCGCGGACCTGGGCCAACGAGCTGAAGGACCGGGGGATCCGGGTCAACGCGATCTCACCGGGGCCGATCGACACCTCCGGCATCACCGAACTCGCCGGCGAGCAGAACGCCGCGGCCTTCCGGGAGGGCCTGGTCGCCGACGTGCCGATCGGCCGGATGGGCCGCCCCGAGGAGGTCGCCGCCACCGTGGCCTTCCTCGCCTCCGCGGACAGCAGCTTCCTCCTGGGCGCCAACCTGTACGTCGACGGCGGCGAGAACCAGATCTGACACCGCAGTGCGGCGGTGTGACGGCTCGCACCGGCCTGCGGCTCCCCTGGTGCGAGTCGTGGCGAGCTTGACGCAAACACGTGGCCAGAGCCCGGTACCGCTTACGGCGGTTCATCAACCGCTCCACCCTGTTGCGTCGGCGGTGGACCCCCCGATCGAAGTCGGGTGGTCTACCGCCAGCCGATCCCGGGTTGCGACGGTTGGTCTTTTGGCCCTCGCACCCGGAAATGGTGGATGGTGCACCAGGTACGTGCGGTGTGCAGGATCTGTCTGCTGGCCTTGGAGCTGTAGGCCTTGACCAGGGCCAGGCCGTCCGGCGGGTGCGGGGCATCCGGGTCCAGCCCTTCCATCCCGCCGATGCCCAGAACTCCGCCGACTTCCCAGAGGCCTCGTCTGACTGAACCAATCGGTCCGTCAAGGCTGGACGGCCACAAAGTGGGAAACCTCCCGCAGCCATCGCAGGTACCAGTCCGCGAAGCCCAGGGGCGCACTGCCCTTCCCCGTGAGCGGCTGTAGGTCATCGCCGTCGACACGGCCGTCATTCCACATACGTCCAGCTTCAGGACCGGACACGACCAACCGCTGCCGTAGCGCGCGCCAGACGGCACAGGCAGAGCGCCCCAGCTGTCCGGTCCTCGGCCCACAGGATCTCTTCCACCCGCTCGTTCCATGCCCCGTACGCCGTATCGAACTCCTCGATGTCCCTGAAGTCCTCCTCAACGGGCTCCTGGGATCGCAGAGCCGCCAGGGACCCCGGATCGGCTTCAGTGGCCGGCAACGGCTGCACCAACCGCTCCGGCACAGTCAGGCCAGCGCCGTCGCCGTGCCATTCCATGGCCGCATCGCAGGGACCGACGGAGACAGCGCGGAGGCAGGCAGCCCCTGAGAAACCGGAGCAGTCCGTCAGCTCTACCTCGGTCCCTCCTCACTGTGGCGCCTTTCTCAGAGCTACCGCCTTGGCCAGATGTGGACACACGTAAGCACGCCCCTTCCCACCAGGTTCTTCGCCAGCACGGCTCCGCCGACGCCTGTGGGCTCTTAGTTCACAGGCGAACACTGGTGAATACATACTTCACAATGTCGGACATGAAGGCATTTGTCGGCGTCACTGACAAGGCCTGGGCCGACTTCCTCGCCCAGCGCCCCCACTTGGACGAGATCAACTTCTGGCGCCCCTCCGGGAAGAGCTTCCACAAGCTCGCGCCCGGAGACCCGTTCCTGTTCAAGACCAAGAAACCGCACGACCGGATCGTGGGGGGCGCCGCCTTCAGCGGGTTCGCGCTCGTCCCTCTGTCCGAGGCCTGGGCGGCCTTCGAGGAAGGCAACGGAAGGAAGGACCTCACCGAGGTACGCGAGGCGATCAACGGGTACCGCGCGAAGAACAAGATTCCCCGTATCGGTCCCGGAGAGGACCCTCTGATCGGCTGCGTCATGCTGCGCGACCCGGTGTTCCTCCCCGAGGAGGAGACCTTCGGTCCTCCCCCTGGATGGGCCTACAGCCTCGTTCAGGGCAGAAGCTACGAGGACATCACCGACCCCGAGCACGCCGACTACTTCGCGCCCATCGTCAAGCGCGTACTCGGCCAGAAACCCGAGGAGGCCCTCGCCGAGGACGAGCACGCCGTGGCGGCCACCTGGGAACACCACGGCCCGATGTTCGGCGAGGCCCGGCCCACCCGTCGCCGCATGGGGCAGGAGGCTTTCAAGCTCGCGCTCTTGGACGCCTACGAGGGCCGGTGCGCCATCACCGGCCAGCGCGTGCGCCCGGTGCTGGAGGCCGCCCACATCCACCCGGTGGCCTCGGGCGGCCTGCACCGGCTCGACAACGGCCTGCTGCTTCGCGCTGACGTGCACAGGCTCTTCGACCTGGGCTACCTGTCGGTGTCACCGAGCCTGGAGCTCCGGGTCAGCCCCCGCCTGCACGAGGACTTCCCTGACGCCGAGGAGTACACCGCGTTGGAGGGCGAACCGGTGACCGTTCCCCGGCACAAGGCCGACCGTCCGTCCTTGGACGCCCTGGAGTGGCACATGAGCAAGGTCTTCAAGACCGGGTGATCTCCGTTCACAACGGAGCCACCCTCCTCAGGCCTTCCTGACCCGCATGTGCAGGAAACGCAACGCCCTGAGCCCCTAACCGTCCCTACCGGGGTCCACCCCCACATGTGCGGGGAGTATCTCGCGGTGGCCCAGCGGAATCCGAGTTGTCGGGTCCATGCCGACACGGAGCTGGGGCGGGCCCGAAGGCCCGCCCCGATGCTGCACGTCAGCTGGCCGAGATGAGGGTACCGAACGCGGAGAGCGCTCCGAGAAGGGAACCCCCAGCGATAAGGAGGGCCAGAGGCCAGCTCTTCTTGGCTTCGCGGGCGAGTAGAAGGGTGATGCAGAAGGTACCGAAGGAGGCCCCGCACACCAGGGCGATGGTCGTGGACACGCAAGCTCCCATTCCGTCTCTTGGGCAGGATGCACCGGCTGTGCAAATTCCGACAAGAGCCCAAGGACTGACTAGGGAAGGGGCTACGTGAGTCAACTCATATGCTCCACACTTCTCTCTTCGGCATCCACGACCTTTACAGGTTTGCAGAACTTCTACTTCCGTGCAACTGATTTCACCCTCGACCAACCATGCTCGGAGGAACCTCTGCTGGTCACCGAATGAGACGCCTCTCCTTGAAGGCCCACATTCCTGCGACCTCGGTGCCTCCGAGTACCCGTCCCTTTCCAGCCAGCCAGGAACGGTACTCGGTGTGCTGGGAGAAGCTGTCGTTGCTGACCACGACCCCGTCCTTCTTCCTAGCGATGTCCAGGAGGTACACGTCAGCTCCACCAACCGTCCCCGCGGGGACGCGGTGCAGACGCCCTTCGGCGACCTCCCGGTCCACCTGGGTCCTCTCCTCCTCGGGCACCACGTGCCGGAAGTTGGCGTCGACGAAGACGATGAGCTCCGTTCCCGGGTGCTGCTCCCGCAGCTCCTCCAACGCCGAGTGCAACCTGGCCAGAGTGGGTTGTCCGCCCATGCTCCGGTTCTGGGACCCCCAGGCGAGGTTGGAACCGTCAACCACCAAGGTGCGCCGGGCCGAAGCGTCACCCTCCACCACTTGGGCGACCATGACCGGAGAGGGATGGGGCTCCGCTCTCCTCGATGTCTCGGCAGGCATGTCCGTGGGCTCTGCCGGACGGAAGGCGGGACCGGGCAGGCGCGGCCGTGTCTCCAGGAACTCGTGCAGGCTGGCGGCGCTGACTCCGACACCGGTCGTGGCCAGGCCGAAAGCGTTGATCTCCCGGTCGACGAGCACCTCCTGTGTGCGGTCCAAGACAGCCCGGACCTCCAGGAGTCCGTTGATGTCGTAGGTGTAGGTGAGGGTGAAGGAGGCCTCGTCCGGATTCTCGAAGGGAGGCAGGTCGATCTTGAGCTCGGTCAGGCAGATGTTGGAGCCGTTGTCGGCGCCAACGTCCCTGACAACCGGGTCCGCGGGATCCCCCTCCCAGATCTCCACACTGAGCCGCTTCTGGCCCCTGTGGTTGGGCCGGTAGTTCTTCTCCTGTGACCGGGGAAGGGTGGCGTTGCGCGGGATTATCTGGCTGAACGACCGAATCTCGGTGCCATCACCCACCCTGGTGGACGCCGTGCCCAGCGCGTGGGTCGTGCCGACCGCCAGGTCGATGTCCAGATCGCCGTTGTTGATGGCCGCGACGACGGCAGCTCCCTGGGCGACGGCGGTCATGGGGTCGCACAGTTCGGAGGACACCAACCGGTCTCCCATGATGTCGCCGACCATCCGACGCACGAGGGGGATCTGGCTGCTGCCTCCGATCATCAGTACCGAGTCGATGTCCTCGGGGACCAGGTCGAGGTCGGCGAGGCAACGACGGAGGGGGTCGATGGCCCTCTCCACGACGGGGCGGATCACGTTCTCGAACTCCTCCCGTGTGATCTCGACACTGCCCCCTCCACCAGGTGTGGGAACAGGCACGACGGTTTCGGTGGAAAGACGGATCTTGGCCAGTTCGATGTCACGTGTGAACGCAGCCTTCTCAGCTGTCCCTTGTGGCCTGCGCCTGGCCTTGGCCATAACAAGGCGTTCCAGGCTCGCGTCGAGTTCGAGGCCACCCAGTTGGGGCACGCCTCTGGCCGCGCGTTCCTCGAAGAGCCCGTCCTGTGCCTCCATCACAGTGACATCGATGGTTCCGCCACCCCAGTCGAAGGTGACGACGTTTTCCAGTTCGTCACCACCGAGCTGCTGCCTGTAGTACAGGGCGGCGGCAGTGGGCTCGTTGATGAGCGAATCCACCCGGATTCCGGCTTCCCTCGCAGCGGCCCGAGTGCGAAAACGCGCGGCACCGGCGGAGTTGGCGGGAACTGTGACCACGGCACCGTCCACATCCAGGAGCTGCTCGTCGCTTGCCCGGTTCCGGATGGTCCGGAAGATCCCGGCTGCCACGGTCGACGCGGGCCATGACCTGTGTCCGACCAGTATCTCGGTGTCACCGGCGAGCAGGCGTTTGGCCGCGGGAACGATCTGCTCGGAACGAAGCTTGGCCTCCCAGCCGAAGAGAACTCTCTCCCGAACCGAACTCACGCCGCTCATCGACGGGAAGAGCGATGAGAAGCCCGGATAGTTCCAGTCGTCGAGGTTGGTCGTGTCGAGGGCGAGGACCTCGGCGTCCTCACCGTTCCAGTGGGCGAGAACCGAGTTGGTCGTCCCGAAGTCGATGCCGAAGCTCATGCCCACCCGTCCTTCCTCTTACCGCTTTTTCTCGCGCGCGGCACGTCACTGAACCTGATCTCTCCGGCGATGACCAACTGCCCGCTGATCTCGTCCACGAAGGCGGGTTTGAGGACTGTGACGTGTTTCCCCGTCTCAGGGTTTCCTGAGACAACGCGGTACAGGGAGAGGTCCTCCGTATCGGAGATCCTCCTCAGGCCGGTGGTCCGGCAGAAGTCGTCGATCTTCCGGCCCAGGATGGCGTGGTCGCCGCCCTCGTCCACGGCATCCGCGTGCTGAACGAGTTGGGCAAGCTGGGACAGGTGCGTACGCCGGGCTTGCATGTTCTCGACCAGAGCCCGGCGCACGGCCTCCTTCACGTCGGCCTTGGTAAATTCGTGTTGCGTGCTTTCCCTGACCGCCTCGGAGACTCGCTCGGTCAGCGGACCGATGAGCACCTTTGGTTCCATCCCGGTCACAACCAGGCTGAACAATCGCTCCCTCTGCTCCGTGGGCAGGTTGAGAAGGAGCTCTTCCAGCTCCTCGTCCATGTCCCGTTCACGGTCTCCGTAGCCGTTCATGGTGTCCTCTCCGAAGCAGCAAGTTTCATGATCGACACGACGGCCTCCCGGCGTATGTTCGCGGTGTCTTCGGGCGCGGACGGTCGCGTTCGGCGTTCCAGAGGCCGCGCGTCGGGGACGAGCTGTCGGGGGACGCACGAGGACGGGAACAATCTGTCCCGATGCACCGGAAGCACGTACTGGGGGTTGGCGTCCAGCCCTCCGCCAGCCTCGATGTCTCGGAGGAGGTCACGGGCCTGATTGACGTCGGAGAGCTCCTCGGTCCTTCCTCTCAACTCCTTGCGCAGGATCCGCCAGGCCTCCTTCCACTCCTCGACCGGAGCACCGTGGGGGACACCGAGCTCCAGGTAGGGGTTGAAGAGCGGGCCCCGGTTGTTGCGATCCGTTTCCAGGTGGCGGCGCGCCCAGGCGATGTTGTCGCGGATCACGGGGTGATCGGAGTCCAGCGCCGACAGCCTTCGCAGAGCGTCGCGCAGCGACTGGGAGTCACCGGGGTCGGCGAAACGCAGATCGAGGTAGACCTCCGCGGCTGTGGCCTCCTCACGCACCCAGGCGATTTCGGACTCCAGATGCGGCGCCACTGTTCTGTAGGCTGCCGCGCTCACCTTCATCAGACCGTGGTGAGCGGCACGAAGATCCCGCCATGCGGCGAAGTCCCCCAACGGTGCCTTCGCGGCCTCGATCGGAATGTCGAGACAGAGCCTCTCCAGCACCGGCCACAACGCTGGGTCGGCGAGCAGGACCTTGGGCCACCTGACAGGGTAGGAACGATTGGCGAGAAGCTGTTGGACGAGGAGCCGGGGCTTGCCTCTCAAGTACCCGACCAGCTGCTCCAGTGCCTGGGAGTCGCCCGTGGCCACTCCACCGAGGAGACGGGCGAGTTCCGGGGCGTCCTCGGGAACCTCGTGGTGGGGATCGGACTGGAGACGTCGCCGCCACACTTCCTCGTGCCAGTCGAGTTCCTCCAGGTCCTGGCCCGAAAGCGAGGAAGGATCCCTGCGAGCTCGGAGATAGAGGTTCTCAGCCTGGTCGTCCCGTTCCTCTCCTGACAGGGGAACCGCGGGATTCCGGTCCAGGAGGTCGTCGACGAGCGAAAGCGGCGCCTGTTCGAGAAAGCGCTCCAGGCTGCGTACCTTCTCCCCGAGGGCCAGAAGCTCGACGTCACGCCACAGGTTCAGTGCGGGACTGAGGTAGGGGAGCCCGCGGAGCACCCGTGCGTGGGGCTCAGCCTCACCGGCGAGCATGGCGGCAGCCTGACCGAACCTGGCCACCTGAGGAACTCTGAGTGCGTGCAACCGGGCCACGTGCAGGATGCCGGTCTCAGGCGGCAGGTTCCCCAGCAGTTCGAGTAGCGCTCTGGGGGCCTCTGGACAGAGTTTGTCATCGATCAGGGCGGACAGCTTCTCGGCCGCATCCCCGCCAGAGGGTCCCGCCTCCAGGATCACGGCCTCGACCACGTCCCTCAGGCCGGGTATCCGTTCGGACGTCACCCGGAATTCCTGCCAGATGCTGTCCCGGCGCCCCTGTTCCCTCTCCCGCTGGACTCTGGCCAGGCGTTGTCGCTCGGCGGCCAGCGCGGCGGCCTTCCGTTCTCGGGCGTCGCTGATTCCCACGTTGACGAGCTCTATCCACATGCAGTTTTCGAAATGGCCTGGCCCGAGAGGATGACAGTCCATACGGGGTCGGAGTTCCACGAGCCTGCCAGGATCCTACCGACATCGGCTCTCAACTGGGAAGAGGCCCGGCAGAACCAGAACACCTTGACAGTGGACACCCATGTCAACACGTAGGGCCGTTTCTCCTACGGGTGTCCGGACGTCGGACTACTCTGGTCCTTCTCGCAACACCGGAGATTCCACTCTGAGAGCCCGCTGACCAGCGCGCTCCGTTTCCATGAACGGAAAACCCCATGACCACGCCTCGCACCGAGCCCGTGCTTCCAGCCGGATTCCTCTGCGGCATAATCCGTGATCACCCCGCCGACTCCCCACAGGTCCACGTCGCGGCGCAATGGGTGCGCTCTGCACCGAGAACACCGGGGAGTGAGGAGTTGATCGGTCAGCTGTTGACGGGACCATACGCGAAGGAGGCTCCGGTTTGGCTGATCGAGGCCGCGGCCGACTGTGACCCGAACACGATGGTGAGGGTCTCCGAAGACCGTTATTTGATGAGCCTGCCGGTCATCGCCCTTGACCATTCGTCCTGTTCAGAGGGGCTGCGAGCGAAGGTGCTCCGGCGATGCGATGATGGGGAACTGGCTCTCTTCGGTGGCGAGCGTGTCAGCGACCGGCTCGCGCAGGCTACGGCCGACGAGTTGAAGCGTCGCTGCGGCGACGCGCCCGCGATGGTCCCGGAGATGCGAAAGAACCCGAGCCCAGCTCACTCGGTACTCAGAACAGCCCGCCTACACGATGTCGTTTTCTCGTCGGCGCTGGACCTTCTTCCCGTCTGGTTCCCCAGGAAGAGGGACGAAAACGAGGACCGCGAGCAGTGGCGTGACTGGTTCTCCGCAGCGAGTGACGCCTGGGAGCACATGTGGCGGGATGTTCTGAGGGCTCATGAGGACCGCCACCGGCAGATCCTGGAATGGTCGGTCTCATCCGATCCCGCCGAGTCCCAGATCCGCCACCAGCTTCTCAGCAGCATCCCCTGGTCAGTGGACCCGAAACTCCTGCTCGAACTCGCCGAGCATGATCTCCACAGGTTCTCCGAGGCTCTCTCGTGGGCGCGGATCGCCCACCAGGTATCGCTGGGGGTGCCAGCCGATGAGGTGGAGAAACAGTTCCGTGAGGAGCTGCCATACCTGCGTGAACGTAGGCGGTGGCCGCTGGACCGTGTGCTCAGTGGCGAGGAGATCTGGGTGGAGTCCGCACTCGAAGATCCGGTGGACACGGCCAAAACATATGCCTCGGACACCTGGAAGTACATCCTCGAAACGGCTGATCTCCCCGAAGAACGCCACGTCCCGCACTCCTGGAGCGCTCCGCCCGAGACACTGGCGAAGCTGCGCGGGATGTTCGCCGAGGCCGCGGTTCACGTCATCCCCTGGTGGAGAAACGATCCGCATGAGCAGCGCTTCGGCACGAAGGACGTGCGGTGGTTGCGCGTGATCCTGACCCATCTACCTGAGATCACTCCGGGCCTCAAGGAGTCAGTCCGGCCAATCATCCGGGCGGGCGAGAGCTACCTCCGTCGGCACGGCTCCTCGTATCGCAGTCACCAGCTCTACCAGGACATGCAGCGCCTCCATGAGGACCTGAACATCCTCCGGAGACTGGTGGACTCCCCCTTCGTCCCCGCTACCTCGGGAGTACGCGAGTTCGGCTCTCCGGACAAAGTGGAGGTGCGGGAGCTCGCCGATCTGGGAGCCGACGACCTTGAACGCTACCTGGACGCGTACCGGGGCCATGACACCCTCGTCGAGAAAGCCCTACTCTCCCTAGCGTTTAAGCGCTCCCCCGCTGGAAAATCCTTCGCCGAACTCCTGGCCCGTCACTCTCAGCCGGATGCGGCACTCCTGCGGCTGACGAGGGAGCTACGTGCCCGTTTGGGCGGCAATCCTCCGCTCCGGCAGGCCTGGACCGTACTGGTTCTCTCCCTGCCGGAGGTACACCCTGAGGTGGTGCGGGCGCTTCCGTTGTGGTCAGCAGTGCGTTGCCTGCAAGGGCAACCAGCCGTGGTATCGGCTGTCTCCCAGACTCTCGGCGCGGATGAGCGGGCGTGGGAGCGGTTCGCTGCCAACCCCGCGACGAGCACAGGCGAGCATGCCTGGCTCCGGCTCGGCGACGTCCTGGACGCGTCCGCGTCCGGCGAGCCATGGCCAGCGGCGCCGCCAAGGTACTACCCCGGGCAGCGGAACCAGCCCTGAATCCGCTTCTGTACCGGGCACCATGAGAACCGAAAACCCCGAGCAAACGCTCGGCCCCAGAAAGCCAACGCAGACTGGACATGTCTCACCGGCTGGCAAGTAGGACAGACCGATCGGAAATCTCTGAGAATGGCCAAACACTGTTTCGCCGTGTACCGAATCCAGGTGTCCAGGAGGTGGCACCCGGACCAAGTTATGCCCGTGGACGACCTGGACGGAGGAGGACTCGACCTACTGGACCTCTTCGAGGACTCGTTGAAGACCCTGGAGCACACTCCGAGGAGGGATGAACGACGCCAGTATCACCTGTCCGTGCCCCACCATCGGCGCACAGACGACCGGGAGATCGAGGTACGCCTGGACTACGGCAAGTTCGGCAGCCGGGGCATGGTCAAGAACGTCCACAACCACGAGGACAGGTACCGCATCGGGTATGACGAGGCCGCCACGACCTTTCTGCGTAATCTCGTTGTGGTACCTTCCCGCGGTTCCTTCGCGCTACTGCTCACGGAACGCTATCAGCGCAACGGTGCGGGTACTGCCTTCCTGGAGCACCTGAAGGAGACAACCGCACCCGCGTTGAAGCAGAGGGGGCTGGTTCTGAAGCACGAAGCCCTGGCTGACTCGGAGGCCTTTCGGAGGTTCCTGGAGAGAGCCCGATTGACCAAGGTCGAGGTCAGGGAGAACTTCAGAGGGACCGACCTGTTCAACCAGGAAGAACTGCGTCCCAGCGGAACCTTCTGCCACACGTACAAGCCCAAACGGAAGGACCAGGCTTTTCTCTCACTCTTTCGTGATCAGGTGCTCGCACGCAATGCTGACATGGCCGGGCTCTTCCATCTGCGCACCGCTGAACACATCGTCGAAACACGCGTCACCCTGGACGACGACATCCAGGAAAGAACCATCATCCTCGACGAGGAGGAGACAGCGTCTCCCCTGACCTACCTCCTGGCGGAGGACGACGCTTCACGACCGTCTGACCGAGAGGCTTTCACCGTCATGCGCAGAACCTCGACCGAGACATGTCAGCACCTCACGATAGATTCGGACTAAAGTTCGATCACCTCGGCTCGCGGGGCAGGCACGATCAAGGGAGGGACGCCGTGGACGCGAAGTGGTCCGTGCTTGGCGTCATCACCGACCACTTGGGCACCCTGGTAAACCGGCGCACCAGGAGCTGGATGCTACGTGACTATGCGGCGTTCTTCGCCTTTCCCGTTGGTGCAGGAATAGGCGTATTCCTGTTGGAGGTTCAGATCGCTAACGCGCAGAACCTGATCGCGGGTGTCTCGGTCTTCACGGCCCTGCTGTTCGGGCTGTTGGTCCACGTCTTCGGTCTGGGTCTGCGCGTCTCCACGGAGCGTTCAGGGGAAGGCGCGAGCCGGACCACCACGATGGTGGACCAGCTGCACGCCAACGTCGCCTACGCGACGCTGGTCAGCCTGGTTATGACCGCTGGTCTCATGGCGCTGATCGTGGTCTATGACCAGGAGGAGGTGCCTGGGTGGGCCTCAGCCGTGGTGGTCACCGTGCTCGCGCACCTGTTCATGACGCTGTTGATGGTGCTCAAACGCATGCGGTCGATGTACGCGCAGCTACGCAGGTTCGCTCCCTTCACCGACAAAGGTTGAGAACGCGGTGCCTGTGTCTCACACGGCAGAAGTGGGATCGTGCGCCTTGTACAACCGCGCCTGAAGGGTGTAGACGGCCCTGGTGCCGAGGTCGACGCCGTTGCGTTCACACCAGTGGACGATCATCCGGCCGGCGGTGACGGTGCGCCTGCTCACTGCCTCCTCGCTCAGACCGCTTCCGTCACCGGCCGCCGCCCTGACGAGGATGTCGGCCACCTCCTCGAACCTGGACGCGTCCTCCAGAACACAGGAGATCCACGCACCGACCGCCTCCAGAGCCAGATCGTCGTCCCCTCGGCCAAGAACCGCTCCCCACATGTCCGCGACGTGATCCGTGGCCCTGGCGAGGTCCGGGCGGGTCCTCGACCAGAGGAGCCTCTCGGGCACACCTTCCGTGGACGCGGACAGAGCACGGACGAGAAAACGAAACGCGACCTCCCTACGTCTGGGGGAGACTCCTTCATGGCACCACCCGTTCAGGACAGCGCCGACGACATCGAACCACCGCTCTCCGTCCTCGGCCAACTCTTCCAAGGCGTCGAGTGCGGCCTGACGGACCTTTTCCGATTCGGCTTGGGCGAGCCACTTGAGACGGGTCAGTGCGGACGCGGGGTTGGTGCGGCCATAGGTGACACACGCGCTGGCGACCGCCACCGCCTGGTGGTGGTCGGATGAGGGGTTCCTCGCGATGTCGTAGAGGCGTTTACGTATCTCCTTCCCCAGGTCCGGCGAGGAGGCGGCCTCGGCCGCGAAGTCCGCCGCGGCCTGTCTGGTCTTCCCGCTTTTCGCCCAGCTGTCGAAGAAATCAACCGTCAGAGGCTGGTCCTTGCGCGACAGCGCCAGACGCACGCAGGCTTCGCGTACCGGGGTGACGAGTGGCGGGTTCTCCGCCACCAGTTCACTCATCCATGCGATCAGGTACTTCCGTAGTCGCGGGAGCTGTTCCCACACGTACTCCAGCACCGCGTCCGCGTATTCGGGCCTGGTGAAGCACACGCCGTCGCCCGGAACGCGCTTCGCGCCCACGGCCTCCAGGGTGAGGTCCACGCCCGGGCCGAAGATCCCTCCCACGCCCCTGGGTCGCTCTCCCAGCGCCCGTGCCAGATCGTCAGCGGCGTCGAACACCTCCAACGCCTGCCGCCCCTCCAACACCGCGACGGCGATCAGGGCGATCCGGTCCCAGACGGCGGTGTCCCCGCTGTGTTCCGTGAACCAGCCGTTCAGCTCGCCCTTCCAGTCGCCGTACGCGTCAAGCGCTCCACGGATCCACGTCTCGGTACAGGTTCTGTCGTCCGTCGGCCGGGACTGGTAGGCGA
Source organism: Nocardiopsis deserti (assembly GCF_008638355.1). NCBI lineage: Bacteria > Bacillati > Actinomycetota > Actinomycetes > Streptosporangiales > Nocardiopsidaceae > Nocardiopsis > Nocardiopsis deserti. Next base: position 145,497 of record NZ_VWVS01000004.1, read on the forward strand.
TCCGGGCCAAGCGCACGGCGTCCGATGGCACGGCGTCCCGAACCTTGTCCTGGACGCCCTGCCAGGTGGTCCACACCTTCTGGGAGTTCTCCCCGATCAGGTACTTCAGGTGTTCGGAGAGCACAGCTACGCCCGGCGGCCGACGGACACGGAACACGGGCATCTCGTGCAGTTCACCGGTGAGCTGTCCGGGCCGGGTGAGGATGGTCAGCGCCGCCTCGTTCTCGGCCACGCGCGCCCGGAGGGCGCGTAGTTCCATGACGGTCGACCCGTCGATCCGCGTCAGAGCGGAGAGGTCGACCAGGTATCCGTTTCCCGGCATGGGAAGGGTCCGGGCCAGGCGCTTCCCTGGTTGCTCGTCCAGGGAGATCGAATGAACGCGCATCCCGCACCAGGTGTGCAGGGCGATGGCCGCGGTTTCCCTTCCGTTGCCGGGCTCTCCTGAGAGGATGGCCCATCTCTGCTGCTCGAACCCTTTTCTGAAATGCCGATAGAGCTCCGGTTCGGCTGGGGAAAAGGTGGCGGCGAGATATCGCTGGTATTCCTCCAGTACCGCTTCGGTCTCCGTGTGCACCATGTCGCCGAGGTGGAACGAGATGTTCCCGTACAAGTTCCCGACCTGTACCAGCTTGAGGATCTGCCCCAGGTTGATGGAGGTGTTGTTCACCGTGCCAGCAGGGTTCTCCGCCATTCCCCTCCCGAACCTCCACGCCGAAGCGAGAACCAGAGCAACCACCAGTTCTACACCAGGAGAAGACGCCGGTGACCGGCTCTGTTTCCTTTTCCGTGGCCGGATTCGGCCACCGCAGTCCTGGCGTGCCCGGTAGTCGTCACCCGCCACCAGGCGGCGGGTGACGCCGCGCAGGTGACAGTCGCCCGCAGAACGCCGCGTGAGAGGGCCCATGAGAGGGCGTCCGTGCTCCCTGCACAGCCACGATGATCTGACAGCCGGACGATTCTGCCGAGGGTGCCCGAAGCGCACGACACACCTCGGTATGACGCCACTCCAGGTTTCAGGACCAGACGAACATCGCTTCTTGCGCGAGCTGGTTTCCCCCGAAGACATGAGCCCTACGCGGGTCGAACCGGAAGACGAAGGAGCGGGACCGGTTCGCGAACTCCTCAGCAGGACCACTGAGACCGTGCTCGGTGAGGACCATGAGCCTCCTGCCCTCGACGGAGGCGTCCGCGTAGAGCTTCTTCAGGTCGGGCAGGCCGAGCGGCCGTGAACGCCGCCACCAGACGATGTGGAACTCCTCCGACACCAGCTCCGCACCGTCCTCGGACGAGCGCACATCACCGAAACCGAACGCGTTCAGTTGGGCCGCCACCACACCACACGGCCGGTCCGGATCGACGGGCACAGTAGCCGCTCCCGGCGGCAGCATCCGGTCCGCCATTCCAGCCGAGGTGTCCTCTCCTGGGTCGAGGACGGCCATCGGCGGTTCGGCGTTCTCCAACTCCTTGAGGATGGTCACCAGGATGTCCGCCAGAACAGCGGTATCCACTCGATCAGCTGGCAGCCCCGGAGCCGTTCCGGGTTCCTGGAGGATGAACTCACCGAGGTCGACGCGCCACACGCGCCGACGCGACTCGTCGTGGACGTCCACCAGCCAACCGAGGCCGGGGCGGAGGAAGACCCACACCCGCTTGCCCGGGGTGCGTACGAGCAGGACTTCTCCCTGTCCCGGGTGGCGGGGAAACTCGTACCCGTTCCTCCCGAACACGACCCTGTAACGGTTCTCGGCCATCGCGTACTCGACAACCACTCCCCGGGCCTCCAGAGCGTCCGCGAGACGGGTGATGGGGGTCTCCTGGGCCTCATCCCAGCGCCAGGGACTCGCTTGGGGGCGTCCTTCGGTCTCGGCCAGGGCTCGCTCGTACATAGCCGTCGCGAGAACCTCCGGTGGTGTCTGGATGTCCCAGAGCCTCCCCAGAGCGTCCTGACCGTACACCGTGAGGAACCAGCACGGCATTGACGTCCCCGACAGATCGACCCGGGTACGGCACAGCCACACCTCGATGTCGCCAACGCTCAGGGTCAGACGGGCGGGAGCCGTCTCCTCACTCATTCCCCTGCGGACCACCTGCCTGGCCAGTTCGGGATACCGTTTCTGAAAAGCAGTCCTGACCCATTCGAAGGCGAAGTATTCGCCCATGGTCACGCGCATGTCCCAATTCGCGAAGATGACTCCACAACCTTTCCATCCCGGTTGGCGTCTCCCGGGCGTCGCATCGCCAGGACAGTCAACCAGAACGGACCGACGAAGGCTCCTTGGTCTCCGGAGGAACATGAGCGGAGCTTCCTCGCCGTTATTCCACCGCCGTCTGGGCAAGGCGCGCGTCGATTTTCTCCGTCAGGTCCCGAAAGTCGCGGTAGCAGGTCTGCACGAACGTCTGGGTACTGCCGAGGGCACCATCGGCGGCCCGCAGGTCGAACATGGGTTTACGGGCGTCATGGGCAAGCGGCATGAGGCTGCGGTAGTTGCGGATGGTGGCGATCTCGTGCTCGGCTTCCGCTGACGGCGTCATCTGATCCAGGACGAAGCGGTCGTAGACGACCGGGATCCGGTCCAACCAGCGCTGGTAGGCATGGACAGGCCGGTCCAGACGTATACCGGGCTGCATGATGACGTAGCCGAGCGGCAACATGCGCCCATTGGGCATCTCCAACCCCTTCGGTGCCCGGGGAAGCACGGTCTCCTGCCAGTCGCTGCGCCAATCCCGCAGCGTCGGACCGAGATTGCGCAGACCTCGGAGTGAGAACAGGTCGGCGGCCAAGGGCATGAGGACGGTGTCGGAGGAGAGCAGGGCCGCCCTGTTGATCGCTCCCAGGTTGGGCCCCACGTCGATCAGCGTGATGTCCGGTTCAATGCGTCTGCGCGCCGCTTGGATGACGCGGTAGAAGGCCGTGGTTGCGCGAAGGGCCTTCTCGCTCCCCTTGAACCCTGGCGCCCAGCTGTTGGACAGGTCATCCTCGAAACGGCTCAGTTCCAGGTCTCCCGGGATGAGCCACAGGTTGTCGGTCACCTCCACCGGATCGACCTCCTGGATGTCCCCCGTCCCTCTGACGATCGGGTCGACCGCCTGTGCGATGGTCCGGATGCGCTCCAGCTCGAAGCGGGAGAAGAGTGCCTCCTGACGCTCGGGGAACGTCGGTTCGGGTTCGTCCCAGAGGAAGGCGAGGTCCTCCTCGTCCAGGAAGGACGAGGTGAGGTTGGACTGCGGGTCCAGGTCGACGGCCAGGACCCGCTTGCCCTGCCGCTGGTACATGTGCGCGAGGTGGTAGACCAGCGTCGTCTTGCCGACTCCGCCCTTGTTGTTGAACAGCGCGACGGACGTCATCAGCCTCTCCTCAGCACGACGGACCAGTGCGATTCTCCGACCTCGAATTCCGGTGGCGGGTTGCCGTTGCGCTTCAGGGCCTCCCGAATCCTGTTGATGCCCCGGCCGAAGCGGTTCACGTAGCCGAGGTTCTTGAGCGCACCGGCCAGCGAGGGGTTTCGGTAGTCGTTGGCCCTGTCGTAGTTGTCCTCCCGAACCGCACCGAAGGGACCGCCCGGGTTACTGACCTCCACCCGGTCGCTGAACCACAGGATGCGGATGGGCGCGTTGGACGACTCGTAGTTGCGGTGCATGACCGCGTTCATGATGGCCTCGCGGAGCGCGGCGAGCGGATAGTCCGGACGGCTCTCCTCCCGGAACCCGCCGGCCTCCACGAGCCGGGTGTGGATGTGCCCGCGCAACAGCGCGTCCAGTCGTTCTGTGGTGTCGACGACGTTGGCTCGCAACTCCTGGTCGTCCACGACCGCACTGTCCATGTGATCGCCCTCGTAGCGGACGAACTGGGTGTAGGCGCCGGGGAGGAAGGCGGACGGATCCAGACCGATCAGGAGAACACCGAGGACGGTCGCCTGCCGCGAGTCGGGATCGAGGAGACGCAGCGATGCCAACTGCTGCTCCTCGGGGCGGTGGTTCTCCTCCAGGACCTCTTCGGAGACCGCGTTGGGCAGGTAGGTGCCCCGAAAGAGCTGTAGGTCCAGATCGGCCGCGGTGCAGCCGGGCCAGGCATGACTGTCGAAGGGCAGGGACTTGTGTCGCCTGCGCTCGGTGAGGATCCGCTCGTCGTCGGAGGTCGCCTTCCTCGTCGTCGGGCCGGGACGCACCCAGGCGATGCCGTCGAGCCGTACAGGAGGCGCCGGTGACGCCTCGACGTGGATGTGGATGACGGGTTCGCCGTTGAAGCGGGCTTGTTCGACCGTGAAGGAGGGGCGGTCCAGGATCTTGCCGTCGTCCCGGAGGTTGGCGAGGTTCAGAAGGGCTTTGTCGGAGGTGTCGAGATCGGGCTCGATCGTGCCGTCGTCGCGGACCCCGATGAGGACGTCGCCGCCACCCTTGCCGGTCAGGTCGTTGGCCATCGCGCAGACGGCCTTGCGGATGACGTCGAGGTTCCTGACCACTCGCTTGAACTCCAGGACGCAGGTCTCCTGGGTACCCAGCTCGGAGGCGAGTTCGCGTTGCATCGTGTCCGTTTCCATGTGTTCCGCGCACCGGTCGCGGTGTGGTGGAGAAGCGTGAGCAGGCAGCCCCGGTATGACCGTACAGCCGAGCATCCTATGCAGGTGCGACGGTGGCCGCCTCGTCTCTGGAGGCAGCCACCGTCAGGGTGTCGTGGGCGATGCTCAGGTGTGGGTGAGGGCGGGCGCCGGGTCCAGGAGGCGGGTGAGGGTTCCGATGTCGGGAACCTCGGTCAGGCCGGTGGGCGAGGCCACCCAGTAGGACATGGTGCTCTCCCCGAACCAGATGACCAGGTGCGGGTTGCGCCGCTGGAGCGCGGCGGCGGAGGTGTGCTCGCGGACGAACTCGGAGCGATGGCCGCCCAGGCGGGGCAGGCGCGCGGCCCGACGCCGACGGCACGAGGGGTGCTCACAGGCCGGGCAGAACGGGCCGACCAGCGGGTGTCGCCGGGGCAGCGGCGGGACAGGGCGGTGCAGCGGGTCGCTGGAGGGCCGGGGTACGGGGATAGGATGCGTCACTGATCCTGCTTTCTTACATCTGCCGGTGTGGATTCAGGGTTGTTGTGGGCCCGGGAAGCGTTGCCGCGCTTTCCTGGGCCCTTCTGCGTGCGTGCAGCGGTGTGGACGGCTACGCGGTGGTGTTCCAGAGGCTGTCGGTCAGGTCGTAGGCCAGGAAGAACCAGACCTGGCGGTAGTTCGGGACTCCGTTGTCGCCCCAGGAGGAGGCGAAAGCGTCGATCATGGCCAGCCCGCGCCCGGATTCGGCGGCCGAGTCCAGCCCGTTGGGGTCGGGAGCCAGGTACGAGCGCTGCCCGAGAATGGTCTTCCTTCCGTCGCGGGAACCCTGGTCGCGGCAGGCGAGGCGCAGGCCGGTGCGGGTGCGCTGGCAGGTCAGGGCGTAGACGCCGAAGGGCTGACCCGAGTGGGAGTGGCGCAGGGCGTTGTTGGCGAGTTCGCTGCCCAGCAGGGTGAACAGGTAGCGGTAGTCGTGGTCGCGTTCGGCGGCGCAGGTACTCAGGAACGCGCGCACCAGCGGCATGTACTGGACCGAGCCGCCGAAGTCGTAGCGGCGCGTCTTGTAGTGGGCGCGGTCGGAACGGCCGGTGAAGTAGTGGCGACACCGGGGCGGAACCAGCTCAGCGAGGGGCACGGTCACCTCGGGCAGCGCGGGCATGGGCGCGGTTGCGGGCATGACGAACAGACTCCTTGCACGTGTGGAGCGACAACAGGGGTTCGGTGTGCCCGCAGGAGTAGAACCTTCGCGTCTCCCAGTACAGGAAAGGGGCACGGCGTAGCCTGACCAGCAGAGACTCTGCGCGAACTCTCGATCACTGACTACACACTCATAGTGACTCGCGCATCCACGGATGTCAACGAGAAAAAGTGGTTTCCACAAAAAATTCCAGCTAGGCTACCCATATGCCAACGCCCTACAGCCCCAGCATCCGACGGCGTCGCCTGTCGTCCGAGCTTCGGCGGCTTCGCACCGAAGCAGGTTTCACCTTGGCCGAAGCCGCCAAGCAGGCTGGCCTGGGACGATCAAACCTCGGCAAGATGGAACAGGCTGAGTCCAAGACCGTCCCTGCAGCGGCTCTGGACAAGCTGCTGGACCTCTACAACGTGCGCGAACCGCAAACGCGAGACGCCATGCACGCGCTCGCCCAAGACGCCAAGCAGCGTGGCTGGTGGTCGAAGTACAAGGGACTGTTCGACGACGACCGTGCGCTTCCTGACTTCGAAGCGGAGGCCTCCACTATCCGGACCTTCGAGGCTCTGTGCATCCCGGGTCTACTACAGACACCCGAGTACGCTCATGCGCTGTTCGAAGGTGGGCGGTACACCTCTCTGCCCGAGATCGAACGGAGAGTCGCCTTCCGGATGGCTCGAAGGGAGATCCTGAACCGAGTACGACCTGCGCACTTCCGTGCCGTACTCGATGAGGCAGCTCTGCGACGGGTCATCGGCGGACCGGATGTCATGCATGCGCAACTCATGCACCTGTTGCACATGGCAGAGATGCCACACGTCGACGTGCAGGTCATTCCGTTCCAAGATGGCTCCCACGCAGGCCTCACGGCCCCATTCGCAATCCTGGACTTCCCAGATCCACGAGACAGCTCCATCGTCTACGTTGGGACGATCGCCGGTTCTGTCTTCTTCGAGCAAGAAGATGAAGTAGAGCGCTATAACGTGACCTACGGGGACCTACAGGGGTCCGCATTGAGCACCAAACAGTCTGCCGCTCTCATCAAAACGGCAGCGGACTCACTGAGAGAGTGACCATTGACTTACCTGAAGTTCCGGAAGAGCAGCTACAGCGGCCACGATCAGAACTGTGTAGAGGTTGCCCACATCCCCACAGGCTTCCGGAAGAGCAGCTACAGCGGTGTCAACGGCAACTGCGTCGAGGTCGCCGACCTACCCTGCGGCGCGGCTGTCCGGGACTCGAAGAACCCCGCCAAGGGCCACCTCCCCTTCCCCGCCGCCGAGTGGGACGCCTTCCTCACCATCGCCCGCAGCTGACGGCTGACCCCGCGAAGACACGTGGGCCCCGGTACCTGGTAAGAATCCAGGTACCGGGGCCCACTCACATCCCGCTCCCCCTACAGCAGCGCGCCCGGGGGTTTGAACAGGCCCCCGTCCTCGAAAGCGTCGCCCTCGGGCTTCTCCGCCCTCTCCGCCTTCTCGGCCTCGGCGGCCAGCTCCGCCGCGTTCGGGGGTAGGAACCGGCTCGGCTCCCCGTGCCAGGACACCACCAACGAGTCCCGGGCCCTTGTAGCCGCCACGAACAGCAGTGAACGCGCCTGCTGCATCTCCTTGCGGTAGCGCGGCCCGTCGCTGTCCCTGTAGCGCTCAAGGTAGGCCCCGGGCACCAACCCCTCGGTGATACCGGCGACGAGCACGTGCTGGTACTCCAGCCCCTTGTACCGGTGCAGGGTGCCCACGTGCACCGACTCCTCCTTGCCGGGCGGCGGCCCCTCCCGTCCCAGGGAGGCGGCGCTGATCCCGGCCCGGACCAGTTCCCGCTCCATCTCACTGACCATCTCCCCTGTGGGCACGGCCACCGCGATGGAGGGCACCTTGCCCTCGGCCTCCGAGCGCTCCCGGATCGCCCGGATTCGGCCCACGAGGGCCCGCATCTCGGCCTCCCAGGTGTCGGCTCCGCGGAAGGCGGGCCGGGGACCGCGCAGCACCGACCGGTAGCCCCGCAGGGTGTCGGTGCCCTCGTCCAGGTCGTCCCAGGTCTCCTCCCCCAACAGCCCCAGCGCCGAGCCCAGGATCTCCCGGGTGGTGCGGTAGCTGAGGGTCAGGCGGGAGGCACGGCCCACGATGTTGATGCCCAGGCTGCCCAGGGACACCTGGTTGCCGTAGATGCGCTGGTGGGTGTCGCCCACCAGAAAGATGTCGTCGTCCTTGTGGTCGACCATCGCACGCAGCAGCGTCCAGTGGGCGGGGTTGAGGTCCTGGGCCTCGTCCACGACCACGTGCTCGTAGCGGAACCGCAGGCTGGCGAAGGACTGGTCCTGGTGGTGCAGCATCGGACCGCCGTGCCTGGCCTCGCGCTCGCGGTTGGCGCGGATCTTGGCGGCCCGGTCCCCCTCCACCCTGGCGGCGGCCTCGGCGACCTGGCGGAAGGTCCACACGCCCCTCTCCTCCAGGCGCATGGTGAAGCGCTCCACGAGCTGCCAGATCTCGGCGCGCTGGGCTCGGCTGACGCGCTGCCCGCGCCCGGCCCGGCGGGCCCGGAAGTACTCGGAACGGCTGCGCACGCTCTGGCCCAGGATCACCTGGCTCCACTCGGCGTTGAGGAAGTCGGCGTCCCAGTTCTGCTCGCCGAGTTCGACGAGCATGTCCTCCCACTCGCGGGCGGCCTGCTGGTCGTTGACGGTGCGGCGGCGCTGCCTGCCCTGACCGCTCTCGCTGACGATCCTGGAGGCGAGCTGGTCGATGTTGACGATGTCGACCCGGTCCAGGAGCTCCTGCCCGCCCAGGTCCAGCATGCGGCGGCGCAGGTCTGCGGCGAGGTTCTTGTTGAAGGTGGTCAACAGTACGGGCTTGGTGAAGCCCTTGGGCAGCCGCTCGACCAGGTACTTGACCCGGTGCAGGGCGACGATGGTCTTGCCCGTGCCGGGGCCGCCGCTCACGCGCGCCGGACCCTTGTACACGCGGTTGACGAGCTTGCGCTGGGTGGGGTGCAGGAACACCTTCCACGCGGCGAAGTCGTCCTCCAGCACCTGCTGGAGCTCGGTGTCGGAGGTGGTGACCCGGGTGGCGGGACGCGCCAGGGCCGCGGCGTAGTCGGTGGTGTCGACGGGCTCGGGGGCGACGACCGGGCGGGTGACCTCCTCCATCACCTCGTCGAAGTCGCGCCCGTCGGCGAGGGCGAGCAGGACCTCCTCGGTGTGCCGGGGAGCGTACTCGACCAGGCCGAGCAGCCTGCTCTCGGAGGTGATCGTCAGCGCGAGGGAGATGAGTCCGTCGGCCACACCCAACTCGCGCAGCTGCTCCTCGCTGTAGTCGGCCAGGAGGGGGCGGGGCCCTGTGTCGGCCGGTTTGGCCGCCTCGCTCAGCTCGACCGGCTCGGCGGGGGCCGCCGGTTCCGGTGCCGGTGGCGCCGGGGCCTCCTGGGCGGGGACGGGAGCCGGTTCCTCCTCCGGGGCGCTCGCCTCGGCCGAGGCGACCACGTCGAAGATCTCCAGGGCGCCGGTCACCGCGTTGATCTCGAAGCGGAACCGGTCCAGGTGCTCGTAGACCTCCCCGCGCGGGCGCAGGGCGACGAGGATGTAGTCCTGGTTGCCGACGTGGAACAGGATCACCCGGTAGTCCTGGATGAGCCTGGCGGAGAAGAGCCGGTCGTGTCCCTTGAGCGCCTTGAAGTGCAGCCCCGGGGCCGTGGGGTTCTCCCGGAACTTGTACTGGAAGTCGTAGAGCGCCCCCTTGACGTTGCGGGGGAGCTTGCGGATCTCCTTGTCGGCCTTGTCCAGCAGCCTCAGCGTGGCCTTGTCCTGCACGCTCATCCCTTCACCGTCGTCGTGTCGTCGTCGCCCCTGCCGGAGCCCGCGCCAGCGTCACCGTCGTCGTCACCGGTCAGTATCCGCGCCAGCTCCGACACATCCCACTGGTTCGCCTCCCGCACGTGCCAGCCCGCCCGGGCGTAGGCCTCCCCGCCGCGGGCGCGGTCCTCGGCGTTGCCGATCAGTTCGGCGGACAGCAGCACGGCCACCTTCTGCTCGGGCCAGGCCAGTTCGGCGGGCCACAGCCCCGGGCCTTCGAGTTCGTAGCCCGCCTCCGGGGCGGGGACGCCCCGCCGGGCCAGTTCTCCCGCGAGGGTGACCAGGCCGGGTTCGTCGGGCTCCATCAGCTCCCTGACCTGGTCCCAGCCGGGGTCGACGGTGATCTCCACGGTGTGGGCACCGTCGGCGGACACCTCCGGCCCGGGTTCGGTGGCGGAGGGGACCGCGGTCGACTCGGCCGTGGTGGCGGCCAGAGTGGCCAGCCCCAGCTCCAGACCGCTCTCCTGGAACCGGGTGCTGACGAGGGTGTCGCCGAACAGCTCCTCGGCCTCGGCCGGGTCCAGGGGCTGGCGGGCGAGGCTGTCGTCAAGCCCGTCGCCACCCACGGCCGAGAGCACGGCGGCGTCGAGGGCGTCCAGGGTGCTGATCGCGAACTGCCCGGCGTCGCCGCCCTCGCGGGTGAGGAACTGCACGAGGTTGCCCCAGTACAGCCAGGCCTTCCAGCGGCGCCGGTGCGCGTCGGGGTCGGCGGTCAACGCCTCGTCGCGGTCGTCGAGGACCGTGAAGGCGCTGATGGTCTCCTTGGCCTTGTTGGCGACCAGGACCACCCGGCATCCGGCGTCGTCGGTGGCCCGGATGAGGACGCAGCCCTGGCCCGGGGTCCGCTTGGGCAGGGGGCCGCCGCGCAGGGCCGGGACCACGTGCGGGGTGAGCTCGACCGCCCCGCCACCGGCGTGCTCCACCCCGGTGGTGCGCATGGTCCCGGTGACGGCGGCCGTGGCCCGCTGGGCCCAGGCCTTGGGGTCGGGGTCGCCGAGGTAGGAGAACAGCATCCGGGCGGGGCTGTCCCAGACCGTCTCGTCGAGGTTCCTGGGGTCGCCTCCCTGCGCGCGGTAGCTCCCTTGGGCCTGCATGCGTGCGTTGGGCCCGTAGGGCTCCCAGGCCGGGTGCGGGACCTTCTTGCCGTCCAGGTGGTCCAGGTCGTCCCAGTTGAGCTGGAAGACCGTGATGCCGTGGGCGCGCAGGCGGGCGCGCTTGTCGGCGTCGTCGGCGATCCGGTTGTGCTCGGGCGAGGCGTGGTAGGTGTAGCCGTCCAGGTAGAGGGCGACCTGGTCGCCACCGGTGTCCAGGCGGCGGAAGACCACGTCGGGGCGGGTGCCCTTGATGGTGTTCTGGAACAGCACCTCCCAGCCGATGACGCCGCCGCCGGGGCCGATCAGGCGCAGGACCGCGCTGCGGCGGCCGTTGACCCTGCCGCCCAGCTCGAAGGAGCGCCCCGCGTCGGGGGCCTTGGCCCAGCGCTGGAGCGCCTGGAGGAAGCGGGCCTCCAACTCGCTCTCGACCTGGTCCCACAGGGAGATGTCGTCGGTGCGGGCGATGCTGTCGGTCTGCCAGTCCTCCAGCAGGTCCTCCAGCATCTCCTGGGCGAGCAGCCGGTCGGCGTGCGGGAACTCGCGGTCGCTGACGTGGGCGAGCAGGCAGCGGTGGCAGGCGGCCCGGCCCTCCTGGTCCTTGCAGGAGCAGTCGGCGACGACCTGGTGGGCCGCGGTGAGGACCTCGCGGATGCCCTCGTCCCCGGAGCGGGGGTTGAGGTAGCCGCTGCCGCCGGGCAGGGTGTCGTGGATGACGAGGTAGCGGCGCCGGTGGCCGGTCTGCTCGTCGGGCATGGTGGCCACGGTCGCGGCCAGGTGGTCCAGGGCTCCGCCGTAGACGCGGGCGAACCCGGCCATGAGCGCGGCCTTGAAGCTGACGATGCGCTCGGCGGTGTGCACGGTGGCCACCGGCAGCAGGATGCGCAGCGCCTCGGTGCGCAGCGTGTGCGCGAGGATGATCCGCTCGTGCTCGACCTCGTCGCCGCGCCGCTGCGGGCACCAGGGGCGGTGGTAGCCGGGCCTGGCGTCGTAGGAGCTGCCGAGCAGGCTGCTGGTGGCGTTCACGGCCTCGTCGGCGGTGGCGCCGCCGCAGGCGCGGCAGACCTGGAACGGGGTCGGGGTGACCTCGCTTCCGGCGAAGGTGACCGTGGCGGGCCGGTTCATGCGCAGCGCGCCGAGGTTGAAGCGGCGGATGACCGCCTCGCGGGTGAACTCCACGCCGAACACCCGCCCGGAGTGGCGCCAGGCCCCGGGCGCGATCGCGTCCTCGGGGATGTCCACGGCCGTGGCGGTCTCGTAGAAGACGCGCTGGCGCTCGTCGTGTTCGTCGCGGATCAGGGCGTCCTCGCGGCGGTCGCGGGCGTAGACCCGGGTGGGCTCCAGAACCCGGTAGAGGCTGCTGCGGTCGGCGATGACGGTGTTGTCGCAGCGGGGACAGGGGGAGGTGTCCGCGGCGGCGTTGTCGGTGCGCACGTACCCGCAGCCCGGGCAGACCCGCCAGTCCCGCCAGGCCGGGCGGGTCATGGAGCCGATGTCGAGCCCGTCCACGGTGTGCCGGTAACCGCGCACGTAGTAGTGGTTGCCGGGGGCGAACTCGGTGAGGGCGCGCGCGGCGGGGCGCTTGTACTCGCGCACCTCGGTGCGGAAGTCGCGGTCGCCCTCGGCGCTGCGCTCCTCCCAGGTGAGGGTGGCCTCCAGTTCGGTCGCGCCGTCCACGAGGGAGTAGTTGGGCAGCACGCCCAGGTCGACCAAGGCGCCGTGGGCGCTGGTGCGGCCGATCTCGCCGATGCGCTTGCGCACGGCGGTGCGCTCGGCCTGGAGGGCTCGCTTGCGGCGCTTCTGCTCCTTGTCGGAGTCGAGCAGGGCGTCGATGGAGCGGGTGACGGTCTCCACGCGTTCGCGCAGGTCGTTCAGGCGCGCGGCCCAGACCTCCTCGGCCCGGGCGACGGTCTCCTTCAGGCCGACGGTGGCGTAGTGGCGCAGCTGGTCGGCGGCGTCGGTGTCCACCTCGGCTCCGGCTCCGTCGAACAGGCCGAGGAAGCCCGTGACGAGTCGGTCCCCGGAGGCCAGGGCGCTCTCGGTGAAGCCGCGCAGCCAGCCCAGGTCGCCGAACAGGTCGGCGGCGCGGCCGGGCAGCGCGGGGACGCCGGTCAGGTCGCCGCGCGCGGCCAGGTCGAGCAGGTGGGCGGCGTACTGGCGGCGCAGGATCTCCACCGCAGAGGGGAAGCTGCCGGGAGGGGCGATCTGCCCGGCGATCATGTCCAGGGGCTCCTCCAGGTAGTACCGCTCGCGGGCGCGGCGGCCGACCAGGGTGAGCAGGAAGGCGTTGCCCGAGCGGCGTCCGGCCCGTCCGGCGCGCTGGACGTAGTTGGCCGGTCCGGTGGGCAGCGAGCCCAGCAGGACGGCGGACAGGGCGCCGATGTCGATGCCCAGTTCCAGGGTGGGGGTGGCCGACAGGACGTTGGGGTCGGTGTAGCGGGTGCCGCGCTTGAAGGAGTCCTCCACGCGCTCGCGCTGGGCGCGGGTGAGCTGGCCGGTGTGCTCGGCGGTGGTGATCCGGAAGGGCTGGGCCTCCCGGTAGAGGCGGCGGTAGTAGTCGTCGCTGAAGCGGCGGTCCTCGTCGACGGTGAGGCGGCCGGTGCACCGGTAGCGGGGGCAGGCCGCGGCCTCCCAGTCGGCGCTGTGGTCGGGGTGGACGGTCTGGCGCCAGTTGCAGACGTGGCAGCGCAGGCCGCCGGTGACGACGGCCTCTCCATCGGTCAGTGCCCGGACCTGGACGTGCCCGGGGGTGAGGCCGTAGATCCGGGTGGAGCCGTCGGCGGCGGCGGTGCGGGTGAGGAGGCCCTCGTCGTGCAGCACGTCCAGGAGCCGGCCCAGGTAGCGGGGCACGGTGTCGGCCTTGACCTGGAGGCAGCGCACGGTCCAGTCCTGGTACCAGGTGCCGCTTCCGGCGACGGAGTCGAACTCGCTGCGCTCCTTGCGCTGGTCGGTGAGGAAGCGCGGAGCGGGCAGTCCGGAGCCGCCCCGGGGCTTGGGGAAGGCGGGCATGCCGTCGGGGCGCTGGCCCCAGATGGTGCCGAAGCGCCTGGTGCCCGCGTTGTGGACCCAGGGGTCGAGCCAGTGGTGTCCGATGCCGCCCCGGGTGCGCACGCGCTCCAGCAGGCCGCGCACGTACCCCCGGAAGACGGACAGGTCGAGGCGCTCGCCGAGCTGGTCGCCGCTGTGCTGGAGGATGTCGCGGGCCAGCGCGGCGATGCGGTCGGGCTCGTCCAGGCGGACCTGGGCGGCCGCGGTGCGGGTCAGCTCCAGGGTGCGGCCCTGCCGGGAGCGCAGCCCGAACTCCAGCACGGCGGTGAAGGCCAGGCGCTCGCCGACCAGGTCCCACTCACGGGTGCCGCCGCCGCTCTCCCCCGCCAACAGCCGGTCGATGCCGGGCAGGTCGTGCATGTCCGGCGGGACCACGCACGCCAGGTAGGAGGGGTCCTCGGCGTGCTCGACGGTGTCGGCGATGAGGTCGTTGAGGTCGATGGGCGAACCGTCGGCGGGCAGGCGCGAGGCCAGCAGGGCGCGCGCGGAGAAGGTGTAGGAGCGGTTGGAGACGAACCCGGCCCGGTGGGCGGCGTCCTGCACCGAGTCGCTGAACATCAGCGTCTTGGGGACCTCGCCGTCGTGGGCGAGCTGCCCGCCGGTGAACAGCTCGGTGACGGCCACCGAGGCGAGCGCGGCCAGGCCCGAACCCAGGAAGCGGGTGCCCTGGTCGGCGTCGCAGGCCGGGCAGCGGTCGTTCTCGGCGGCCCGGAAGGACTCCTTGGTGTGGCCGAGGTCGGCGAGGACGAACACCCCGTCGAGCTGCCCGGTCTCGTGCTTGGTGATGTCGGCGGCGTCCACGGGGCGCAGGTGCGTGCCCGAGGAGTTGAGCACCAGGGTCCCGGCCGGGCGCTCCTTGGCCTCTGCGCGGCTGGCCCGGATGAGGGAGCGCACGTACTTCTTGCTGGAGATCGCGCCCCGGTAGACCTTGTCGGGGTCGGTGACCAGGTCCGAGGGCGAGGATTCCGGGGAAACGGCGGCCCAGCCGGAGCGCCCGCAGTGGCGGCAGTACACGGCGGGCAGGTTGGTGCGGCCGAGGTCGGCGCCGGTGGTCTCCGCGCCCAGGGCTGGCAGGGTCTCACCGTGCCAGGCGAAGGAGGGCCTGTCGGCGACGGCGCGCAGCAGGCGCGAGACCGAGCGGACCCACAGGTGGGTCTCGACGGTGACCAGGGGGCGGTCGGGCCCGTCCTCGGGGGCGTCGGGGTCGCGGGCGGTGGAGAGCAGGGCGACGTAGCGGGCCAGGGCCTCGGCGGCGAGTTCGGGGGCGCTGCTCAGCGCGCGGCCCCAGGCGTAGGCACCGCGGTCGGGGATCTCCTCCAGGACCCTGTCCATGGGCGCGACCGTGCCGTCGAGGATGTGCAGGACGGCCTTGGTGAGGATGTGTGTGCGCAGGACGGCGCCGAGTTCGCGCGGGGTGAGATCGTCGCGACTCGTGAAGGCGGCCATGATGCGGCCCATGGCGGTCTCGTCGCTGTGCGGGTCCTTGATGCGCGCGACCACGACCGGGTCGGGTACCGGCAGCTCGTATTCGAGTTTGGGGATGAACTCGTCGACGGACAGGCGGTCCTCGCCCACCACGGAGTCGGGCCCGAACTCGGTGGCGAAGACGGTCGCGGCGACCTCGCGGATGCGGTCAGCCGGGGTGGGGATGTCGCTGCCGGGGGCGCCGGGGTTGTGGGCTCCCGTGTTGCTGGCGGTGCTGGCGCCGTCCTTGCCGTCCTGGCCGAGGGTGGCGCTGGTGGCGACCGGGCAGATGGCGCCCAGCGGGCGGCCCGGCCGGGCGTTGCCGGTGGCGGCGGACAGGCGGCGCAGCAGCATGGCCACGTCGGTGCCCTGGGCGCCGTCGTAGGTGTGGAACTCGTCCACGACGACGTAGGTGAGGGCGGAGTCCTTCCAGAGGGGAAGGTCCTGCTCGCGCTGGAGGAGCAGGTCGAGCATCTTGTAGTTGGTGATGAGGATGTCGGGGCGCTGGCGGCGGATCTGCGCGCGGGCGGTGGTCACGCGCGGGTAGCCGGTCTCGGGGGTGTCGCCGATGTAGAGGCCTGCGGTGACCTGGGCCAGGGCCGGGTCGGAGAGGTACTCGTTGAGGCGCTGGGCCTGGTCGGTGGCCAGGGCGTTCATCGGGTAGAGCAGAACGGCCTTGATGCCGGTGTTGCCCAAGGCGCGCTCGCGACGGCAGTGGTCCAGGAGGGGGATGAGGAAGGACTCGGTCTTGCCGGAGCCGGTGCCGGTGGTGATGAGGGTGGGCTCGGCGGGGCCGTGGAGGGTGGATAGGCGCTGGAAGGCCTTGGCCTGGTGGAGGAAGGGCCTGAACCCGGCCGGACGCCATTCCAGGTGCTCGTGCCAGGAGTCGTCGGAGTGGCGGAAGGGCGTCCGGACGCGGAGGTAGGGGCCCCGGAAGATGCCCTGGCGGGGATCGTTGAAGAAGGCCTCTAGACCCTCGCGGACGGGTTCGTCAGCGAGCGCGAAGGTCGTGGAGAGGTACTGGGTGATGTTGCGCTTGACCTCGGCGGCGGCGAGCGTGGGCTGCACGGTCAGACCTCCCCGTCCCAGGTGCCGTCGCGCTTGGCACGCTCGACGATTTCCGTGAAGTGGGCGTGTGCCTCGCGGTACTCGCGTTCCCGGTCAGCCTTGTAGAAGGGCGCGGCGTAGCCCTCGGGGACATCAGCAGGATCTCTGGTCTCCAGATAATTCTGCAACTGAAGGAAGTCTTCCTTCGTCTGCCCGTAGCCGTAGGTGTGATAGCTACCTGCAATCTTGCGACCATTGGCATCGAAGTGGATGCCTGCTTCATAGTCATACAGGACCGGGTAACGGGACTTGTAAATAGCAACCAACTCATCAGCACTGATACCAAGCCAGACAGAAACCAGAGCATCGAGTTCAACGAGTGCAGCACGGCGCTCATGCTCGGTTCGCAGTGGTGAGGCATATCCCCAATCAGGACCGACCTCACCAAGGAGGGCGAGGCCTAGCCAGTCCACTGCCCAAGATTCCTGCCTCCAGGAATCGCTATAAAGATCGCTCCAGAGTGACGCGTAAGCGCCGGTAAGGCAATTTAGACGCATGGCGCGAATCAATAGTGCAGCTTCGAGAGGGTGACCAAAAGTAGGCGCAGGCATCTTATGCGCCTCCGCCACTTGGAGATGAGAACGACCAGTGATGCGCAACAGGTAGTCCAAGGGAAGAGAAGCCCAGAACCCAGCATTCAGAACCGTAGTTCGATTATCACGAACCCACATTGAATAAACCGCGTTCACATGCACAGGCCCCGGAGGAATAAGCGCAGCAAAAAGGCTTCGCTCGTTCGGCAAAGGAACCATTGCACGCCACGCCAAGCGGAAATATTCGGTGTAGCGCCTACCATCCCATACGTCTTGGGCAGCCAAATAATCACTCACACCACAAACACGCACATAGTTGGATACTGGAATCGCATTTTCAGGCAAATTATTTAGATCCCAAGCAGACCAATCTTTATTGCTTTTACAAGGAATGTTCGGATTTTTGGTGAACATGTTTCCCTGCGAAAAATGAGGGCCCTGAAGGACGACATCACTGAGGCTTGATGGATGCATTGTGCCCCATTCAATCAGACCATCCCTCTTAGAGTTAGCCTCATTATATCCAGACGAAATAAATGGGCGACCGTCGCCCAAACGGGACTTAATCCTAGACAGGACCTCGATAGCCCCAGCCTCAGCATTACTTACTGGATACAACAAAGGAGTAGCGCTTGAGTCATCCCCAACTGTTAACTTGTCCCAGCGACTCAACATCGCCTCGTCAACACGAATCAGCCGCTCACGGTGCGGACGGGTATCCCAAGACCCTCCATGCTTCACCCCGGGCGACTCCCCTCCCCCGTCATGCACAAGAGATCGCAAGAAAACTTCAGCTTCATAAAGAAAGCTGCAAGCAATGAAATCAACTTCAGAGGAAGAAGTATAGATATTTACAGCAAAGTAGGACTTGTTGTTCACATCAGAGAAAAGATTCTTTTCGTTAGAAAAATGCAGGTGAAACTTAATCCTCTGATAAGCGGCAGACCTCAGAGAAGACTCTCTTGTTCCAGACATATGAGATACAGGATGAACAAGGCCAGCGACGCCAACGGGGTTCATATTTGACCAAGCGGTGCACATAAATGCTCGATAGAGATCCGGGCGAGTTCCCACCAGAAGGCGATAAGTCGACACGTCAGCCAGGAAATCACTCAGGCCAGCCACTGAAGCGAGCTCATCAAGAAAGTACCTTGCATTGTGTTTTGATTTAAGCGCCACGCCTTCCCTGGCTTTCCTAAAGCCAGCAGAAGAATGCTCAAATAGCTTAAACCAGGGGTCAAACTCAGCGAGAACAGAATCTTTATCCCAGTTAGGCCGCACCCACGGGGGATTTCCGACCTGGATGTCGAAACCGCCTCGGCTCTTGAAGAGGTGAGCGAACTGGATTTCCCAGTGGAAGAAGCCATGCCGTTCGGTGAGGTTCTCAACCTCGTGAAGCCAGGGAAAGCTTTCTCCCAGACGGAACTCGTCCTTCATCGCCATGAGCGGAGCAAGAGATTCCTCAGCAGCGTCGAGATCAGCCAAGGTCTCGATCTCACTGAACAGGGTCCCCTCCGGGATGTCCTGGGAGCCCAACAGGGCCTCGGCGAACTTGAGCCACTTCTCCAGGTCCGCCAGGTCCAAGCTTTCCCGGGCTGAACCGAAGAGCGAGTCGTTACCGCCAGCGCTGCTCAACTCCAAGGTGTGCCCGAGCCGCTGGTACACCTCATCGCTGCCGTCCAGCAGCCCGGCCTTCTGCACCGGCCAGAACCACAGCGCGCACCAGGCGTCCATCAGCGTCTTGAGCCGCCAGTACGGGGTGCCCTTCTCCGTGAGGTTCGCGAGCACCTCCTCCCTCGGGATGGCGTGCTCGGGCTGGTCGATCCAGTCCGCCCCGTACACGTCAACCCGCCGACTGATCTCCCGCTCGGACAGCTCCAGCCGCCGGATCACCAGCCCCCACAGGAACTCAGCTCGCCGCGACAGCGCCTGCAAGCGCCGGAACTGCGAGTTCTTCCCCGTCGTCTTGGGTTTGCGGCGCATCGCGCGCCGCCACGCACCCAGCTTCGCGGTGTCCTCCGGAGCGAGAGCCTTGGCCTCCTTCTCGGCGGCCACACTCCCCCACCCCTGCGCGGGCAGCAGGAAGTGGTGGATGTACCCCTCCGAGATGTCCCCGTCCCGGAACGGCTGGTCCACCGGCGCGCTCTTGAGCCACTCGCCCTTCTTCACCGTCTCCGGGTCGTACAGCCGCCGCCCCGCCCCGATCAACGAGTTACCGCGTCGCAGGTGCAGACCGAACCACGGGGCCTGCAACCCCGGGTACATCACGTTCAGCCACAGCGACACCTCCGCCAGCTCCACGGCCGTGCCGTTGAGGTCCACCCCGTACGCCCGGTGCAGGGCGATGTAGGCCTTGACCTTCTGGAGCTCCACCGCGTAGCGCTCGGGGTCCAGCTCCTCGCCGCGCTCGGCCTGCGCGCGCTTGAGGTACTCGGCCGCCACCTGGTTGATGGCCTCGTTCAGGAACGCGCCCGACCCCAGCGCGGGCTCGCAGATGGTCCACTCCAGCAGTTCCCTCGCCGGGGTGGTCGTCCCGTCCTGGTCCAACCTCTCCCTCAGCGTGAGCTGCACGGTCAGCTGGGTCAGCGACTCGGGGGTGTAGTACGACGCGCTGGTCTCCCGGTCCCGCCCGGCCAGGCGGTACACGAACGATCCCGGCTTGTAGACCACCATGGGGCTGTCCTTGGTGGACTTGCCGTTCTCGTCCTTGACGCGCACCCACACGTCGTCGCTGTAGTCATCGACCTTCGAGTGCGGCACCATCCACGACCCGCCGGACGGGTCGCCGTTCTTGGCCGCCTCGTACAGCTCCTCCTTGGCGATGAACCCGGTGTAGGACATCAGCCCCTCGTACACCGCGCCGAGCTGGTTGATGCCGAGCTGGGCGTAGGAGATGAACCCGCCGCGCCCCCTCCTGTTACCGCGGGAGATCATCAGCCTGCGCAGCACCTGGTGCAGGGCCTCGTTGCGCAGCCGGGTGTCCAGCGGCTCCATGGTCGGCTCGTCGGGGTCGTCGTCCGGGTGCGGTAGCCGCCTACCGATCAGCCGCGTGCGCTCGGGGTCGAACAGGTCGGCCCTCAGCGGTTCGAAGCGCAGCCCGTCGCCCTCCGACAGCCCCTCGGCCTCCTCCTGGTCCAGGACGTGCCCGCGCGGGTTGTGGCCCTCGTTGACCATGCGGAACAGCAGGTCCAGCGACTGGTACAGGTGCGTGCTGCCCCGCGCCTCCTCCCCCACCAGGTCGTTGACGACCAGGTCGCCCAGACGCGCCATGCTGTACCCGCGCACGTACGCCTCGTCCTTGGCGGGCACCACGCCCAGCTCGGGGCGGGCCTCGGCGTAGAGCAGGAACAGGATCCGGTAGAGGTAGCGCAGCGACTGGCGGGCCAGTTCGTCGGCGAAGGTGCGGCTGGTACGGGTGTCGATCCGCTCGGGATCCACTTTCTGGTCGCGCAGCCGGGCCAGGACCTCGTTGGCGATGATCTCGACCGAGCGCTGCAGGCCCTCGCGCAGCTCCTTGGACACGCCCACGGCGTGCTGGCGGGAGGCGTCGACGAGGGTGGCGATGGCCTCGGCTCCGCCGTCCTCCGAGGGCAGGAGCGCCTGGGCGCCGAAGAGCGCGGCGATGGTGCCGAGTTCGTCGTTGTCACCCCGGCCCAGGGCGGTGTCCAGGCTGACGGCCAGGTAGCGGCCCTCGCCCCACACCGAGCGG
Organism: Nocardiopsis deserti; assembly: GCF_008638355.1. NCBI lineage: Bacteria > Bacillati > Actinomycetota > Actinomycetes > Streptosporangiales > Nocardiopsidaceae > Nocardiopsis > Nocardiopsis deserti. The sequence goes on from NZ_VWVS01000004.1 coordinate 166,020, forward strand.
TCGGCGAGGACGACCACGCCGCCCGCGAGGACGAGGACGTAGCGCAGGTTCTCGTCGCGGGCGAAGAGCCAGGACACCAGCTTGGTACCCAGGGTGATCCGCTCGCGGCCGCCGAGGTCCACCGGGTCCAGGAGCCATCCGGCGCCGTCGGGGTCCATGGCGGCGTCGGTGTCGGGGGCCCAGCCGCACTCGACGGCGGCCACGGTGGTCTCGTGCAGGGCCAGGCGGACGGGGACGGGCTGGTCGCCGTGCTCGAAGAGGCTCTCGGCGGGTGCGTCCTTGGGGGTGAAGCCGAGCGCGGTGAGCACGTCGCGGTGCAGGGCGTGCAGGCGTTCGGTCTGGGCGGCGACCGCGGCGGGGCCCGGCGTGCCCTCGCCCTCGCGCAGCCGTTCGGTGAAGTCGGCGAGGGCCTGGCGGTCGGCGAAGTAGCGCCCCTTGAGCTGGCGCAGCCCCTGGCGCGGGGTCACCGGCCCGGGCGAGCGCTCCTCCCTGGGCAGCTTGTTCTCGGCGCTCTCGCGCTCGGCCCACTCCTTGAAGGGGCCGTCCTTGCCCTTGAGGTGCTTGGGCAGCACCTCGGCCAGGTAGTGGGCGGAGAAGTACTCTCCCCGGTTGACCAGCGAGTCGTAGCCCATGCTCAGTTCTCCCCCTTCACCACGGCCAGCACGCGCAGCAGCGGCTCGCCCGACGTGCGCATCCTGCGCATCAGCCGCTCCTGTTCGGCGACGGTGTCGTGCACCCGTCCCCGTTCCTTCTGTCGGCCCTCGCCCAGGCCGTCCAGACTGAGCTGCTGCCATTCCTTCAGCCGCTGCTCGGGTGCGGCCAGGTCCTGCTCGATGCGGGCGTCGTAGGCGGCGCTGCGCTCGGCCAGGTGGGTGCGGGCGGCCCGGACCGCGTCGGGCACCAGTTCCTGGAGGGCGGACAGGTCCTCGGCCCGGCCGGTGTTGACCATGCCCGACCCGACGCCCGTGCGCTGGAGGGCCTCGAACATGTCCTCCACGCGCGGGGCTCCGGGCAGGCCGGTGACGGCCATCCACTCCACGACGGTGGGCTGTCCCAGTTCGTTGGAGTAGGTGCCCTGGACCAGGAAGACGGGTTCGACGGCCCTGGGCGCCCGGATGACCCAGGCCTGGTTGCGCTGGGTGCGCACCTGTACCTTGTCCACCAGCCACTCCACCAGCGGGTGCAGGTCGCTGACATAGCCGGTGTCGGGCCAGGTGGTCTTGGTGGCGCGGGCCTCGTCGAGGCGCTTCAGGGCGTGCTCGCGGTCGAAGGTGACACGCAGGCGCTCCTTCACCCTGAGCTTGCGCAGGTAGTCGGTGGGCAGTGCGCTGAGGCGGTCGGCCAGGTCGCGGGGCGGTTCGAAGGCGAGGATGCGCCCGTCGTCGTCGACGGCCACGTCACTGGCGACGGTGTCCAGAGCGGCGCGGACGAACTGCTCGGTGGAGTCGAAGAGCTGGGGTTCGGGGGCGCGCTCGGGGGCGGCGGCCTCGTCGGGCACGCCCACGTCGCCGAAGAGGATGTCGCCGATCCAGCCGCCGTCGTCGCCGTCCTGCGCGGAGGTCGCGTCGATGGACTCGTCCACGGTGCGCCCCTGGAGCAGGTCCTGGACGAGGCGGTCCTCCTCCTTCTTGGCGTTGTGTAGACCGGTGACCGTCTCGGCGGTGCCCATGGCGCGGTGGGCCTCGGCCTCCCTGTGCAGCAGCTTCTCGGCCACCGAGGTGTCGTCCATCGCGCCCTCGGTCGCCGACTGCAGGATGAGCGCGCGGAACTGGGGTTCGTGCTTCTGGCCGAAGCGGTCGATGCGGCCGTTGCGCTGCTCGATACGGATGAGCGACCAGGGCAGGTCGTAGTGGAGGAGGTGGTGGCACTGGCGGTGCAGGTTGACGCCCTCGGAGGCCACATCACCGGTGACGAAGACCCGGACCCTGCTGTCCTCCAAGGCGAAGTCGCTGATCAGGCGCTGCTGTTCGGTGTCGGACAGGCCGCCGTGCATCAGGGCCACCTGGTCCTCCTTCAGGCCCAGTGCCTCGGGCAGGGCGCCGTGCAGCCACTCCAGGGTGGGCACGGACTCGGAGAAGACCACGGCGCGGGTGTCGCTGCCCCTGCCGACCCCGATCTCCTTGAGCTGCTGGACGAGGGTGGTGAACTTGGCCGAGCCGGAGCCGTCGATCTTTCCGGCCAGGTCGCCCAGGGTGCGCAGGGCCGCGTGCTCGCGCTCGTCCTCGCCGTCCTTGAGGCGGCCGGTGTGCCTGTCGGTGATCGTTTTGAGCCGGTTGGCGACCGTGGCGGACAGGGCCACGTGCGAGGACAGGAAGGCCTTGAGCAGGGTGTAGGGGAACAGGCGGCGTTCCTTTCGCACCACCGGTCCGCCCTCGCGGGCGTCGCCCGCCATCCACACCTGAGCGAGTTCGGCGAAGACGGCCTCCTCGGCGGGGGTGGCGGCGCAGCGCACCGACACCGAGGGGCCGCGCTCGGGCCAGTCGTCGCCCATCTCCGCGCGCACCTCGGGGTGGATCTTGGTGCGGCGGATGTAGAGGTGTTCGATCTCCTCGGCGCCGTAGTCGTCGGGGTCGGCGATGGCGGCCGGGTCGAGCAGGCGGATGAGTTCGGCGAAGGACCTGGAGTCGCCGTTGTGCGGGGTGGCCGAGGCCAACAGCAGGGCGTCGGTCTGGGCGGCGAGCAGCCGGGCGAGCTGGTTGCGCAGGTTGCCCTCGTTGATGAGGTTGTGCGACTCGTCGATGACGACCGCGTCCCAGTGCATGCTGCGCAGGTGCTGGCCGTACTTGCCCTGGTTCTTGAGGGTGTCGACGGAGATGATGGCGCGCTTGAAGTACAGGAAGGGGTTGCGTCCGGCGGGGATGTCGCGCTGGATGCGTTCCAGGCCCACCGAGTCCAGACGCACCAGCGGGATGGCGAAGCGGGTCCACAGCTCCTGCTGGAACTGTTCGAGGACCTGCTGCGGGGTGACGACGAGGATGCGCTCGCCGCGTCCGCGCCGGATGAGCTCGGCCAGGGTCAGGCCGATCTCCAGGGTCTTGCCCAGGCCCACCACGTCGGCGACGAGCACGCGCGGGCGCAGGGCCCGCAGGGCGAGTTCGGCGGGGCGCTGCTGGTAGACGAGGTCCTTGAGCAGGAACTTGCCGGGCATGGCCAGGCGGCGCTCGGACTGGGGCAGCGGGGTGCGGCGCAGCACCGACTCCAGGTACAGGCGGCTCTGCGCGTAGCCGGAGGAGCCATCGTGGACCAGGCGGGTCTGTTCGGGGTCCAGGGGGTCAACGCTTTCGATGCCGGTGAAGAACACCGCGTCCTCGCCCCGGACGAACTCCGAGACACCGACCGCGCGGACCATGTACCCGTCCGCCGGGGAGGCCGCGGGGGTGCAGGTGCGCACCATCCACTCGGCGTCGCGCACCTCCACGCGCGCCCCGGGGGCGAAGGGGCTGGTGCGCGCGGTGTCTGCTTCTGCGGTCAAGGGGAAACCCTCACTGTCCACTGCGGTGTTGTCGTTGCTTCCGGTTACACGCGCCGCCGCCGGTGGCGGTTGGCGTCGTTCTCAGATGGTGACCGGCCCGGCGGCGGTCCGGCGGGCCGCTCAGGCGGCGGGGCGTGCGTAGGCCTTACGCAACCGGGCGGCCGTGCGGGCCGCGAGCCTGGCACCTGTCCCGGTTCCGGTTTCGGTAGGCAGCGGAACCGTGACGGGCCGGGTGACGGCCGCGGGGCGGGTGGCGGCCGGGACGGTGTCGGCGATCCCGGTGCCCTCAACGTGGGTGCGCTCGGCCAGTCGGGCTCGGGCAGCGCCCGGGGAGAGCCCCGCGGCCGCGAGGAACTCGGTCAGCCGGGCGCGCACGTCGGCCAGCGTTGGTCGGCTTGCGGGGTCGATCGCCATCAACTCGGTGACCAGCGGGAGCAGCGCGTCCGGGACCTTCGCCAGGTCGGGGTGGACGTCGGGGCTGACCGCCGCCATGCCCAGGGCCTCGGGGGTGGCTCCGTTGTAGGGATAGCGCCCGGAGGTGGCGTAGGCCAGAATCACGCCCAGGGCGTAGACGTCGGCGGCCGCGGTCACCCCGGTGGGGTCGGTGAACTGCTCGGGCGCCATGAAGCGGGGTGTGCCCAGCCGCATGTTGGTCATCGTCAGGTCGCCGCCCGCCCCGCCGATGGCCACCAGGCCGAAGTCGACGACGCGGGGGCCGTCGGGGCCGAGCATGACGTTGGCGGGTTTGAGGTCGCGGTGCAGCAGGCCGGCGGTGTGGATCTCGGTCAGGGCCGAGGCAAGGACCAGGCCCAGGGCCGCGCCGTCGACCTCGTCCAGGAGGTCGTTGCGCTCCAGGTAGGTGGCCAGGTCCAGACCGGGAACGTACTCCATGGCCAGCCAGGGCGTCTCGTCGCCGCGCTCGGAGACCGCCACGAGCGCGGCGACGCCGGGCCCCTGGACCATGCCCAGGGCGGTGGACTCGCGGTCGAAGCGTTCGCGCAGGTCGTCGCGGTCCAGGTGCGCGGCGTGCAGGGTCTTGACCGCGACCGGGGCGTCCTCGGCGGTGCGGCCGACGTAGACCACGCCCATGCCGCCCTGGCCGAGCCTGCCGAGGAGCTCGATGCCGCCGAGGGCACGGGGGTCTGAGGGGGTCAGGGGTTTCACTGCGGACCTGCCAATGCCACCGGGGGCCGCGCGCGGTGGAGCGGGGGAACGCGCGGTCTGCGGACACAGGCTATCGCCGCTGACCTGCGTGCAGACCCGGGACCAAAGTCCCTTTCGGGACTCTGTCCACATTCGGCCACACCAGCCTCGGAAGCCCTCCCGCCGCGGCTCATGCGAGCCGAGCACGGCCGACCAGATGGCACATGCGTCGATGACATGGGCGGCGGCGGTGGTGGCGCGCGCTCACACACTCTATGCTGGGAACTGTAGCTAGCTTGGCTATCTGAGTTTAGGGGAGTTTTCGACATGCCCGAGATCATGTTCCGCGTAGACATCACGACAACCGTGCCGTCCACCACCCCGTCCACATCCCACCAGAAAAGGGGACCCGGCGTATCGGTTCCGGACCGCGCCAGGGTCGTGTCGGTGTCCTCATCCGTCGTACGGCACACCCCGCCAAAGCCGGAACATCCGCAAGCACTCCGGGGTCAAGCCCTGATAAGGGCCCTGTACGCACACGGGCTCCTCCGCCCTGGAGACGCACTGGTCTGGAACCGGCCCATGGCCGGAACCTCCCACAAGGCCGTGCTGACCTCGGACTGCCGTCTTCGCTTGGAGGGGCATGCCAGGGAGTTCTCGCCTTCCGGCGCCGCACTGGCACTGACGGGCGGATCGCACGACGGGCTGAAGGTGTGGCGCACGGCCGACGGCGGAGTCTCCCTCAAAGAACTACGGGAGCGGCTCTCCCGCTCCACGGCCTGACCCGCTCTCCTCTTGGTTTCACCAGGAGACCTCAGCGTGATCAAGTCAGTTACAGTTCGAGAGCAAACGGAGAGGGGAAACAGCCGATGTCCCAGGTCATCCGCGTCGATGACGAAGTCTACGCCGCCCTCCAGGAGCAGGCACAGCCTTTCGTCGACACCCCGAACGACGTACTGCGCCGTGTTCTGGGCCTGACCTCCACGACCGTGGACGCACTGTCGAGCGACCGTTCCGAGAACGACCGGGGCGCGCTGGCGGGCATGATCGACAGCGGCGCCCTCTCCGCCGGGGAGAAGCTCGTCTGGGAACGTTCACGGATAGGCACCACACACACGGCCACCGTCACGGCGGGGGGACGCGTCCGGCTCGACGAGGGCGACGCACCGCCGTTCAAGACCCCCTCCGGAGCCGCCCGCGCCCTGTGCGGGCACGAGATCAACGGATGGCGGCAGTGGCGACGCGCGAGCGACGGCACCTTGCTTCAAGACCTGCGCTGAGACATCGCCGCACCGCTCGAAGGTCGAAGGGTCGCCCAGCACTCGTACATCGGAGACCTTCTAGGGCCGCTGGCACACACCACGTGCCCAGCGGCTCCCTTCCTTCTCAGCGCCCCTGCACGGGCACGGTCACCGACCTACCCGGCGCGGCTGTCCGGGACTCCAAGAACCCCGCCAAGGCCCCCCTTCCCCGTCGCCGAGTGGGACGTCTTCCTCCACTCCTCACACGAACAGCGCTGATACAACAACTCCTCTGAACCGGGGCCGGGGTACGTGTGCAGACAGGCACCTCCCCCGCCCCAGCAGCACCTCAGGGCGAATCTCTCGATTGTCCTGAAATGACCTTGTGACCTCTGGTTGACTGATCCCATCCCCGAGCCTCTCTCAGAGGCGCACCCCCATGGACAGGGCAGTCCGCCAACCATGCGTTCAACAGAACTATCCCTGCCTGAAGGCAGCCGCCCTCAGGGCCTGCTCCCCACGCAGCTGAAGGCACTCGCCGCACCGATCGCCAAGCACAGCAACTCGGTCATCGAGGACCTGAAACTGCTGGACGTGGCCATGGCGGTCTTCCGCGTCTACACCACCGGATCGCCGAAGAGCGGCGGCTTCACCCGGGGCGAACTTCGGGAGGCCTGCGCCGGGGTAGCCGAGGTTCAGGTCTTCGAGCAGCGCTTCAACACCTTTCTCTCCCTGGGGATGCTGCTCCCCGCCAGTTCGCGGCCCCGCGAGGACCGGTACATCCTCGAACCCACCAGCATGGCCCTGTTGCTGTTCCTGGAGCGCATCAACCGCCACGGCGGGATCGGTGAGCTCCTGGCCCTCCTGGACAGCACACGCTCCGCCATCGAGCGGGACCAGGCCAGCAGGGCAGACGTCCACAATGCCCTGCTACGCACCCGGCAGACGCTGATCGTCTTCACCGATCACCTGCTTTCGATGCTGCGGACACGCCCCCTGAAAGAGCTCATCACCGAGCAACACCGCTACCGCGACCCGGGGCTCGTGAAGCGGGTCGAGGAGCTCCAGAAACTGGTGATCGCACACTTTCGGGACCTGGAGCGCCCGGCACGGGAGGCTCTGGAATGCGCTCAGGCCTATGCCGCTGCCACGTCGGACCTCATCGATCGGCTCATCAAAGCCGGAGCCCTCAACCGGAACTTCAGCCTCTTCCACCCTGAGCAGTACAAGGACGCGGCGAAGACGAGCAGCCTGAAAGAACTGGCGGCCGTCTTCTCCCACGTGGTCGTGGGCCCGCCCGACCTCGGGATCTCTCCCACCGCGCTCATCGAGACGATCGAGGAGCTCAGCCCCAGGCGCCCGGCCCCAGGAGTCCCGCCGCCGCGACCCGACCGGGATGCTCCCCGGGACAATCCGCTCCACGACATCGCCCGCAAGGAGCAGGGACGCCACCGCCACATGCTGGAACAGGCCGAACTACTCCTCGGCGGGCACGACGGTATCGACCTCACCGACCGTGTGCGGGCCCTCGGCTGGCCGGAAGGCATGCGGCTCCTGGTCGACCTGGTCAGGGTGTCCGGGCCGGGCACCCCCTACGAGGTCGAGATGACGGACGGGTTCTTCGTCCACCCGGCGGAGGAGATGACCTACCTGTCCCAAGTGAGGCTGCACCGCAACCCCAAGTGGGATCCCGACACCTTCGAGTACCACCCGCAGCACGAGCCGGACGAGAGGAACGGCACTCCGTGACCGAGACCAGGACCGTCTCCGACCCCGGGCCTCTTGCCCTGGCCCGCATGCGCGCCCTGGGCGCCGCGCCGATCCGTGCCGACCTCCCTGATGCGGTCATCGCCGACGAAGCCCTCAAGGCGGGCCGCTCCATTCTGGATGTCGTCCGATGGGACGAACCCGCGCGGATCCTGGGGTGGGTGGAGGGCCATGAACCCTCCCACGAGGAGAAGACCGGGCTGGACCACCCGCAACACAGCCGCACCGACTTGGAAGTCTTCGCCGCATGCCTCGGTTGCTGCTGGCGTGATCGCCATGCGGAGCCCTGGCCCGGGGTTCCGTGTGAGCAGCAGGAAGTGCTGGACGCCCTGGCCTGGGTGAAGGAGGACGACAGCTCGCGGGCTCTCGGGCGCTCCCGCAGAGCGCTCGCGCGGCTGGACCGTTCCCTGTGGGTCGAGCTCTCGGGCGCCGGGGTCAGGCTGGGGCCGCGCGTCGCGACCTGGTCCCGCAGCCAGACCGTGGACCTGCGTGAGGTGTTCGATCTCCTTCCCCGGCACATCGAGAACTCTCCCCTGGAGTAGCCCCCGTGACCGAATCCGCGATGGGCGAGGGGTGGCCCCAACTGAACGACCTCACCCCCGAACAGCGGACCGAGGTGCTGGACGCCATCGCGGCCCTCGAGTCCTCCCGTTCCCCGGTCCTCGCCGCCCACTTCCAGGCTCTCCTCGATCCTGGTCTGCGCAACTGCGTCAAGAGATGTCTCAGCAAGCTGGGACGGGTCCTGCTCCAGGCCGGACACGGATACACCGCCGGCTACGCCGACCACATCACGGACGCGCTGGTGGCGGAGGGCTCCGGGGTCCTGCCGACCGAGGAACGGGCGGTGCTCGCCCTGGTCCTGCTGCACTGTGTGGCGATCCCCCAGGCCGAGGGCAGAGTTCAGGGGGACACATGGCTGGACGCCGTTCCCGTGCGCCGAGACCTGCTGGAGGAGTCCATGGTCCCGAAGGGGGTCGTGCGTGAGTCCCTGCGGCGCCTGGCGGCGCGAGGGCTGGTCTGCTTCACCGGCCACGGGGGCGGCATGGTCAAACCCGGACCACAGCTCAATCGGCTCACGGAAGCCGCCTCCCAACGTGTGCGAGAGCAGATCGCCCTGGTCACCACCACCGACGAAGGCCTTGCCGAAAAGCTCCGCCAGTCACACCAGCGCGCTCTGGCCTCGATGAACACCACTCCTCGGCCGCTGACCCCGAGTGAAGACGCGGGCTCCCTTGCCGCCACCCGCGGCAGCCACACGGAACCAGAAGAGGGCGCATCATGAGCCTCCTGCCCGAGCAGACGACCGAGCACCTCCAGGACACCGGCAGCACGGGGTTGGTCGAGGCGCGCAAGCTGGTCGCGGTGCAGACCTTCGATATCGGCCGCCTCACCACCCACCCGGTGCCGATCGTCCCGTCGTCCTTCGTCGCCGTCTCCGGGGAAGGGCCGAAAGGCGACTCCAACGGATCCGGCAAGACCACCTTCCTCAGCGCGGTCTCCCTCCTCCTCGCAGACCCGCAGTGGCGCCTCAAACGCGACGGCCAGTTCGCCAAGGGGCTGCTGTTCAGCCCGGAGTCCGCGGGCTCGGGGGAGAGCGGCGGAGCCCGACGCGGCTACATCGTGGGCGTGTTCTCCGACGAGGACGGCACGAACCTCCTGACGGTGTGGCTACGCATCTCCCACCAGCCGCAGTACCTACAGATGCGGTGGGTCAGGGACCTGCACGTGGCTGTGGCCGACACCGACCAGGAGCGCTCTGACCAAGCCGACGCGCTGTGGGAACAACTGCCCGCGAAACTGGGCAGGGGCGCCCAGAACATGGGTGAGTTCCTGTACGGGGACGCCCCTCGCTGTCTGGCCTATCTGGACACCTCGATGAGGCCGATGGTCGCCTCCCTCCTGTCCCAGCAGATGACCTCGATGGCCCCTGACGCCATCGGCGACGCGCTCATCGCCCTGACCGGTCAGTCCCGTTTGCTGACCAAGGAACAGGAAGGCCGTGTCAGGTACGACGAGGCGGCCCAGGAACTGCAGGTCCAGGAAGTCAACGACCGCAACCGGCGCATCCTCGAATCCGCACAGCTGGCAGCCATCGACCGCCGGGAACTGGCGCGGCAGGCACTGAAGACCGCGACCCGATCGTGGGAGCTCCACCTGGCCGTCGGCCTCGTGGAGAGGGAGGAGGAACTCAAGGCGGCGGCAAGGGAACGCGACCAGGCTCAGGAGGATGTGGACCTGGCCAAGGAATGCACGCTCGTAGCCACCAGACACCTGGAGCGCCTGCGCAAGAACACCGGCTTGCGGGAAGCCGCCCAAGAAGCTGGGAACGAGCGCGAACGCGTCAGCCGTGCGAGGACACGACAGACCGAGCGCGTCGGGGAACTCCACACCGGTGTGAAACAGCTGACCGAGGAACGCAGGCAACTGCTCCTCGTGACCGATCGTTTCGACGGGATCGGCGTGGTCCAGCGCCGGGCCGAGGTCGAGCAGACGCAGGAGCAGTTGGACTCCGCCCTGATAGTGCACGGGCGGTCCGTGGACCGGCGCAAGGACGCTGAGCACCGCCTGGAACGGGTCCGTTCCGGCGAGGACGGCACCGCGGGCGGGGCCGTGCGGAGGCTCAATGAACTGGGTGTCCGCGCCAGGGGTGTCCTGGACGCCGTCATGCTCGACCAGAGCGCACGCCCGGAGTGGGAGGCACACCTGTGGCGTTTCCGGAACTCCGTCGCGGTGGCGGCAGAGGACGTGGAGTTCGCACTCGGTTCGCTCCGGGACTTCCCAGGAGTGTCGATCATCCGCGTGAACGGTTCCCCAGACGGGGAAGCCACCGTCCTGCTGGACGGGGTGACCGCTCCCCCGGCTTTCGGCACCTTCCTGGAAGCGGCCCGCTCCCGGTACGGGTTCGCCGGAGAACCGGACCGCTCGCACGACGCCGACCTGGGCGAATGGATGTTGTCCGGGTTCCCCGAACCGGCCACGGGACGCCAAACCCGGATCACCGTCGCCGAGTCGGAGTTGAGGGCCGCGCTACGGATTGAAGAGGAAACCTCACAGACGCTGGAGAACGCGCGACGTGCTCTCCAACGCCAACATGAACTCCTGGAGATCGCGACAGCGGCTGAACGGCTGAAAGCCTGCCGGGAGGAGCTGCGAACCGCCGAAACCGAGCACGCCGAGGCAGTCTCGGCGGCAGACGTGCTCCGGACACGCTGGACGCGAGCGGACCAGCGGTACACGGAGGCGCAGATCGCGTTGAGCAACCACGAGCTTCTCGTCGAATCTGCTCAGCGGGAACTACGGAGCGCGGAGGACAAGCTCGGTCAGCTTCGCCGGGAGCTTCAGAGCGCTCACGAGAAGGTGGAAAGGGCCGAGCACGACAAGTGGCGCCTGGCCTGGGGTCGTGGCTCGGACTCCGCGAAGAGACACATCGCCCAGATCAGGGACCGTACCCAGCGCAAGCACACGGCCCAGGATTGGTGGAACCACGCCTCGAGCTCCTTCCTGGAGTCGCTGGCGGTGGTTCGCCAGGACCGGGACACCTTTCCCAGTGCCCTGGTCGACCTCATCGACACCGCCGCGCAGAGTGTCCCCGAACCCGGCCAGACCAGGGAGGCGTTCGACACCGCCCTACAGCCGATCGCCGAGCTGTTGGATGAGTGCGAGGTACAGGACTCACTCAACCGGACGCTCATCGCCAACGAACAGGAGGAGCGCGGTCGCAACCTCGCTGCCGCCCAGGAGGAGGTGGACCAGCAGATCGGGTCGTTGGAGATCATCCGTGCGGCCGTGGCCAGGTCCATCAAACTGATCCTGGCCAGGATCAGTGGCCAGTTCGACGAGCTGGACAAGGACAGGGACGGCGGTTACGGTGCCCGCCTTGACTACGAGGTACTGGACCCCTCCTCGACCGGCTCCAAGTGGAAGGTCAACGTCGTTCCCCGGTGGCTACGCTCTCCGCAAGGGACCTACGTCTCCTACCAGAAGATCGCGAACGGGGCTCAGGTCAAGGTGTTCGCGATCCAGCTGGTGTTGGCCGCGCTCTTGGCCGACAGCGATGTGCCCGGCCGAGTTCTTGTGCTGGACGAACTCGGCAACAGCCTGGGCGACGAGAATCGGCGTGACGTGTTGCGGGAACTGCAGAAGGTCGCGGTCTCACAACAGGTGACCATCCTCGGCACCTGCCAGGACAGTGTCATCCACGACGCCGTGCGGCAATGCGGTCAGGTCCTGTGGTTCAACCACGTGTCCAACAGTGAGGTCTACAACCGCCCCACCCGGTCGTGGGGATCCGACGAAAACGGTCGGCACGTCGAGCGGCTGGCCTTCTGGCTACGCTCCGGACGGGCCCCGGAGTGAGTCCAGCACCCCGACGAGCAGGTCGGCCAGACCCGGCAACACCTCGCTGTGCTGAGCCTCCTGCTCCACCCCCAGCCCGGCCAACTCCGGGTGGTCGGCGATGAGCGCGGCCACGGGGCGCAGCGCGTCAGGGGCCAGGTCGAGAAGCCCCGCCGCCTTCTTCGTGTCCTGGTCACGACGTTCCGGAGGTTGCGGCCGGTGCGGCCCCCGGAGCCAGGCCTCCTCGGTCATCGCGACCGGGTACACGTCCCGCCCTACCCGGTCGCGCAGGTTGGCGATGATCGCGATGCCGTGCGCGTCGAGGTCTCCCCACACCGCGATCGGCAAGGGAGCCAGCATCTTCAGGAACTCGACGAGTCCGTCACTCGCATACCCTGCTCCCCAGACACAGACCCAGCCCTCGGTAATGGCGGAGATCTGGCAGGAGCGGTAGAAGGTGTCCTGGTTCTCCAGAACGAGAACACCGCGAATCCCCTCGACCCGCTCCAGAGAACCGCTCTCGCGCACACCGTTGGAAGGCAGGCCAGCCCAGGGGGCGGCTGTGACGGCGTCCACTGCCAGGTCGTCGTCCTTGTACCAACGCAGGGGCCCCTTGACCCGAATCTCATGGTCGGGGAAGTCGAACGCTTCGGAGATGTACTTCTTCAGCAGGTTCTCCACCGCGTGGATGCGGGCGTCGGTCCAGCGTGTCTTCGTACCGGCGGTGTGCGCATGCGAGCGGGAGGACACCTCACGCCGGGTGGGGTGCTGCTCGTCCCTGTGTCGGTACCACCGGCACGCGACACGCACCGCGAAATCGTAGGTGTCCCAATGCCCCGCCCTGGTCGCGGAGCCCACGGGGACCGCACCGGGCTCGGACTTCAGCAGCAGACCGTGCTCGGTTTCGAGTTCACCGATGCCTCTCATCAGGTCGAGGAGTTCCGTACGCGCCAGACCCGGATCGACCCGGCCGAGGAGGTTCCATCGTCGCTCGTCGGCCCGTTCCGACCACAACGGGGTCCGGATGATCTGGACCAACCGCTTGATCCGCAGATCCCTCATGTTGACGCGGGCCTTCACCATGACCGCGCCACAGCGAATCAGCTCATCGAGTACGTGGTTCGCCCGGTCTCCCCAGCGATCCTGAAAAGTCTTCACCTTGCGCGAGGTTTTCTCCAGTACCCAGGCCAGGTCCTTGGCCTTAAGACCTTCCGGGGTGAGAAATTCATCCGGAGGGTTCTCGGAGATCAGGAACACCGTGGAAACGTCCAGGACCCCATGTTTCATGGGCGGTTCCCCACCCTCGGGATAGCGGACCACGACACGGACCCCTTCAGGCAGGGGGCTGTTGACGAGGTCCTTCACCTCGACCATGTGCTCTTCGTCAAGCATGCCCGGGATAGCCCTCCAGGTCTTCGATTCCGTGCACCCTGTCGGCAGGAAAAGGGCAGTCGGTATCTTCCCGGAGTTCCTGCAATGCCCTGTCCGGGTCGTTGGTGAAGAGCACCACCGCGAGCGAACGAGTCGCGCGAGAGCAACTGACATAGAAGAGACGGCGTGTGCGTTCCGGCGTATGGTCCTTTTCAGCCCGGATGTTGCTGATGTCAGAAGTACTCAGGTCCTTGAGGCCGAGCAGTTTCTCGTAGGAGTACTGGTTCCAATTGCTGCGGTCGTCCTCCAGCAGCACCAGGACCCGCTCGAACTCGGCGCCCTTGACCCCGTGCTGGGTCTGGTACGGCAACCGTCCCGAAACATAGTCGTGGTAGATCCGTATCTGCGCCGCGGGGCAGGCCAGGTAGGCGGTCATGGCCTTCTGAAGGATCTTCTGCTCTTCCTGGCGTGTTTCCTCGAGCTGCTCTCCTGTGTCTTCCGCGGCCTCGCCTTGCTCCACCGGCAGCCGCTCCACGAAAGAGAAGCCCTCGTGCTTGAGAAGCTGTGCCTTCAAGCGAGGGTCCAGTCGGATGAGTTCCGAGTGGAGAGCGTGTCGCAGCACGTCCGCGACCGAATCCGTGCTGTCCCTGGCGAGGATCCTGGCCAGGTGATCACCATCGGCCTTCAACCGCGGAAGTAGTTCCGCGGTGGCCTGACCATCACGGAAGGAACCGAGCCGTGGGGAGAGCCTGCGCAGCATCCCCAGGGCTGTGATCCCGTCCTTCTGCTCGATCGCCTCCACGAGCGGGATGATGCGGTCGAGAAGGGGCCGCAGACTCCAGTGCGTTCCTGCGATGTACTCCTCCCTCAACTGCCTGGCATATCGGCGCCCAGATTGGTGGAAGGCGCTGTCCACGTCCATGAAGCCCAGGCGTCGGGCCGCCAATCGATGCTCCAGCACCAGGATCTTGAGGTTCTTCCCCTCCACTCCCTGACTCCACAACAGGTCGTTCTGCCGGACCGACAGGTGGTCGCGTACCCGGTCCAACCAGATGTCGCTGTCGTCTTCCGACGAGAGCACGAAGAGGTCCGCGTCACCTGTGTTCGGTTCTTCCTCCCCCTCGCGTTCGCCCCGGACCTGAGTCAGGTCTCCGTCGTGTGGTGACATCCTCCTGATTTTGTTGATGACATCGAGCACCCGCTCAGGGCAACGCCAGTTCTCCTTCTTACGGATGGTTGTCCAACTCGTGTCCGCTTCGATGAGACCGGCTCCGGTCGGGAAGATCCGCTGCATCGGGTCCCCGAAAAATCCCAAACAGAATTCTTCGCGTTCCTGTTCTTCGACAGCCTGTAGTGCTTCGACTACCTTCGGATCCGTGTCCTGGCTCTCGTCCACCATAACGTAGGGAAAACGCTGGGCAATGATAGTGGCAAGGCGCTTTTCCCTCTTTATCAGCTCGGGAACCATACGCAGGACATCGTCGTGACCGAGGAACCCTTTTTGGTAGTTTCGACCGGACTGGTAGTTGAAGCGCAGAGCCGGGTCGTTCAGGCACTCGAGCGCCTCGACGTACTTCGCACCCCTGGTTTCGTCACGCTCCGCGATAAGACGATGAATGTCCGCGCGCACCCATTCACGGATCATGTACTGGAAGGGTTGAACCACACTCCAGAGGAAGCTGTGGATCGTGGAGATATGAAAAAGCGGGTTGGCGGCGAGCCGCTCCTTGATCTCCTCCACCGCGACATTCGTATATGTGATGCAGGCGACCTGGCGCCGCTGGCCCAGCAGGGTCGGGCCCTCGGTTCGACCGATGTGTCGCAGAGCCTTCACCAGCGATGTCGTCTTACCTGACCCCGCCCCGGCGATCACGACAAAACCCTGCTTCTTAGTGGCTTCGAGGACCTCCCGGATCTGCTCGTCCGCCTCGGTCGACTCGCGCACAGACACAGAGCTCACAATTCCACTTCCCGGTCAAGCTCACCGTTAAGCCAGACCAGCCCCTCCTGGATGTAATACGGGGTCTTCCAGGGTTTCTCATCATACAGATCGAAAAGGGTCAGCGCGAGGTTGGTCTTCCCACCCGGCGGCCGGGTAACGAACTCGAAAACCTCCCGCTCGACCTGCTCAGCAGAGATGTCATCACCCAACTGAAACCCGATCTTTTCTCCGCAGTCACGCAGCCATGCTAGGTTGTCGAGGATCATGGCTTCTTCGAATGTACGCCCAGCCGCTTCGTGATGTTGGTTATTCCACTCGATCACCCGTCGGCCCTGGTAAGCAACACGCACCTTTGCTGGATCGACACCGCCCTCGTGATTTCCGATTTTCTCTCCCACCGGAGTGTCCAGCAGCTCCTTGATCCCTACTTTTCTCGGCAGCCAGGTCTTGAGCGTCGAATTAGCGCTTCGTGCATTCGGAGTGGAGGCCGGAACCGCAGCGTCCTTCTTCTTTCCTTCGACCGGACCGACACTGTCAATATCCGCGATGATCAGTGTGGGGAGCCCGAGGAAGCTCACCAGCGGCCTGAATCGATGGGCATGTGATCCACCCACCTCGAGAAGTGAGATGTGCGAGCTAGCCAGCTGGGACAGCCTGCTCGGCTCCTTATCGATCATCAACGGCAACAGGATGCGCTCGGCATCTCCTTCAACGATGATTACCGCGTCCGCGAAGAAGAGGTGACAGTTAGTGATCTTGAGAAACCTACGCAGAAACTTGGAGTCGACTGTCTGGAGCTTGGACAGATCCCTGACCTCACAGACCGGAGCACCGTCCGAGGCAGTCCGGCGCCGGAAGTACCTGATCGGATCGAAAGAGGTGTCATAGATGATGTGGGGAGAGTGCGTGGTCACCATGAGTTGGGTGTGGAAGACCTCGGACTCGTCCTCGTCGACGAACTGACGCACGATCTTCAGGAATGCCTGCTGGAGTTGAGGATGCATGTGGGCCTCGGGCTCCTCGATCACCACGAGATGGATGAGCGGCCGTATTCCCACACCCGAGGCCCACCGGCGGTGCATCTCGTGGATCTCGATGAGCATGAAGAGGAAGTTCTTGTAACCGAGGCCGTTGTAACGTTCGGGAAGCTGCCTCTTCGTGTCCTCCTCCCCCGGAGCGAACTGGTAGTACACCCATGCGCTCTCAGCGAGCAGGGAATCGCCGCTCTGGCGACTCCTGACGCTCAGCCTCGGATTGCGGATCCCTGGTCCGGCGACTTTGTTCAGTCGGGCAAAGGTTTCGGCGAACTTGTCCGACAGATAGGACTGCGCCTGCTTTTCCGAAGCCTTCACAGCCTGATGAGCGGCGTGGTCGATATCATCCGAAGCAGAGTAGTCGAGGAACCTACGGACATGACGGGACAGATCCCGCCCCTTGGATGTCTCATCATCAGAGAGAAATCGCTGAGCATCGACCATGTCCACATGGATGAGACTGTCAACGAACTCCTTGGCGGCAGCCGGAGAGTCAGCCATCCTTCCAGCGACATCTGCCCCTTCGCATCCCGCACCTTCCCGATCGAACGTGTCGGGCCCGAGCACGTAATAGCGGAACCCGTAAGCAGAGTTAAGCTCACGATCCAGGTAGTCGCGCAGGTCCTCCGGCCAGGGGGCGAAGACCCTCCTCTCTTCTTCGGTTTGCTGTTCCTTGGCCTGTCTCGCCTTCTTCCGAGCCGCCATGAAACGCTCGGCGAGATCCTCCCTGGGCGCGAACTCCAGTCGCAGCGCCACCCGTCCGATGTCTTCGGAAAGATCGTGGAAGGACATCAACTCGACGACCCGGTACCAGTCCTCCCTACGGACCTCCAAGAGAAGGTCGAGGCGTATCTTCGGCAGCTTCTCAGCTTCGTCCTGGGTCAGTTCCGTCACCCCCTGAAACTGATCCCAGCAACCGGAGTTGAAGTCGTAGAACGTGAAGTCGCTCTTCCGTCGCTTGAAGAAGAATCGAAAAACGTGGGTCATTGATGTTTTCCCACTGTTGTTCGCCCCGACGAAGACCGTCGAGTTGGGGTCAAGGTCCACCTTGACCGAACGCAGCCTCCGGAAATTTTCTACGCGAACTGACTTGATTCGCATGCACACCTCTTGACAGGAAACACGAAGACACGTACGGCAGGCAGCACAGCCGCGCGAGCGGGAAACGAGGAGAGACGACCGAAGAGCCATCAGCAAGGATGGTACCCCGACCCTCATCATCACACGACCACTTTCAACGACCCCGAACCCAGGATTTCGCAGAACCCCCAGTAAACCAATGGGATACCCAAAGCGTCGACTCGAAGCGAATGCTGGCCCATTATGGAGGCCACCACTCGAGCGACCGGCAGGCTCGGGGAGCAGCAGGTCAGAACTTCCATGCCGATCTGGTCGCTGAAACGCGCTCTTTGGGCCACGGCGGCATCTGTGCTGTGGCTCGCACAGCAGGGGTGAGCGAGGTAGCCGTCTCGGGTTGGTACGTGAACTCGCCGAGCATCCCAGTGACGCACCGTCGGTCCCGATACCGTGGCCTCGCTACTCAAACGGGAAGGTCCAGCCTTCAGGGACTGAACCTTCCCTCGGAGAAGAACTAGAGAAGACACAGCCCCAGGAAGGGCCACACCGTGACCGTCACCACCCAGGTACGCACCTACACCGTCAAAGAGGGCCTACTCGACGAGTGGGTCCGGCGCTGGAGGGAGGAGATCGTCCCCCTGCGCCTGGAGTTCGGCTTCTCCCTCGGCGGAGCCTGGATCGACAGGGAGCACAGCCACTTCATCTGGGAGATCTCCTACAACGGCCCCGAGAGCTTCGCCGAACGCAACCGCCAGTACTGGGACTCCCCCAAACGCGAAGCAATGGCCCTGAACCCCAAGGACTACCTGGCCTCCACCGAAACCCGCGAGGTTACCCGGGTCTACTGACCCAGCCCCTCCTCCTCGCCGACCGCGAGCAGGTGCGCGCGGCGCTCCTCCGGGGTCAGGGCCCGGAAGGTGCGCCGCCGCGCCACGCGCGTCAGCTCCTCCAGGGGCATGTCTGCGTCCCACACCCGCACGGTGCCGTCGGCCGATCCCGAGGCGACCAGCCGGGAACCCCCGCTCCAGGTGACACTCAGGGCGCGGTCGCGGTGGACGCCCACCGTCAGGGGATCGTCCCCGCCCCGCGCATCCCAGACGCGCACGGTGCGATCGTGGGAAGCAGTGGCGATCCTGGCTCCGTCGGGCGACCAGGCCACCGCGGGCACCCGGCCGCCGTGCCCGGTAAGCACCCGTTCGGCCTGCCCCGTGGCCAGGTTCCACACCCGTACCGTCCAGTCGGCGGAGGAGGTGACCAGGTACGTCTCGTCGGGTGACCAGGTGACAGCGTCCACCCAGTTCTCGTGTCCGGTGAGCACGACGCGCTCGCGGCCGGTGGTCAGGTCCCACACCCGGGCGGTGCGGTCGTCGGAGCAGGAGGCGATCATCCGCCCGCTCGGCGACCAGGCCAGGGCCACGACCCAGTCCTGGTGGCCGCGCAGCACGGTCAGCAGGGAGCCGTCGCGGGCGTCCCACACGCGGATGCTCCGGTCCTGGGTACCGGTGGCGACGCGGTCGCCGTCGGGTGACCAGGCCACCGACTCCACGATGGCGCCCTCGTGGTCCAGTTCGGTCAGGGCCTCGCCCGTCTCCAGGTTCCACAGCAGGGCGCGCCGGTCGATCCCGCCCGAGAGGAGGACCTTGCCGTCCGGGGACAGGGCGGCGTCGCGCACCGTACCGGTGTGGCCGCGCAGGTACACGGGCCAGTCGGCGTCCGGTTCCCACACGCGGACGGTCCCGTCCTCTCCCGCCGCCGCGATGGTGCCGTCCCGGGTGGTCACGGCGTTGACCGCCGTGCCCTGCGCGCTGTGGACGGCGTGCTCGACGCTCCTGGGCTCCATCTCCCACAGGCGTGCGGTGGCGTCCTCGGATCCCGTGGCCAGGCGGGTGCCGTCGGGCGACCAGGCCACGCCCCAGACGGCGTCGGTGTGACCGCGCAGGACGACGCGCTCCTCGGCGTCGTCGGCGGTGAAGACGCGGGCGGTGCGGTCGGCCGACGCGGTGGCCAGGAGGCGGCCGTCGGGTGACCACTCCACGTTCCACACGCGGTCGCGATGGCCGCGTAGCAGGAGGACCTGCTCGCCCGTGTCGGCGTTCCAGACGCGGACGGTGTGGTCTCCCGAGGCCGTGGCGATCCGAGTTCCGTCGGGGTGCCAGGACACGCCCTCGACGAAGTCGCGGTGGCCCACGAGGGTGACGGCCTGGCGGGCGTCGGCGACGTCCCAGACGATGATGGTCCGGTCGTGGGAGGCGGTGGCCAGGCGGGTGCCGTCGGGTGACCAGCGGATGCCTAGGACGTTGTCGGTGTGCCCGGTCAGCTGTGCACACAGGCGTCCGGTGTCGGCCTCCCAGATCCGCACGACGCGGTCACGTGAGGCCGCGGCGACATGGCACCCGTCGGGGCTCCAGGACACACCGCGCACCACGTCGGTGGCGTCGGTGAGGCGCATGAGGGTCTGGCCGGTGTCGGCGTCCCACACCCGCACGGTGTTGTCCCGGGATGCGGTGGCCAGGCGCCGGGAGTCCGGTGCCCAGGACGCCATCTCCACCATGCCCATGTGGCCGCGCAGTTCCCGGAGCAGCCCGCCGTGGGTGTCCCACAGGCGTGCGGTGCCGTCGCGGGACGCTGTGGCGATCCGTGTTCCGTCAGGTGACCAGGCCAGATTGCGGACGGTGTCGGTGTGGCCGGTCAGAATGGCGGAGCAGTGGCTGTGGGCAAGCGCGGACAGTAGGGCGCCGCGCACGACGGGAACCGGTTCGCACTCCTCCAGGGCGGCCAGGGTGAGCAGGACGGCCAGCTCGGGATGCTCCTCGACACCGGCCAGGACGTACTCGGCGATCGAGAGCGACACGCGACGCAGGAAGCGGTGGTCGCGGCGCCGGGAGGCGTCAACGAAGGCGGTGAGCGCGGGGGTGTCCTGGCCGTTCTCGCGGAGGGCTTCCAGCCAGCGTTCGGCGGTGGTCAGACGGGCTCCGCTGAGCAGGTAGTCGGGGTGGTGCCCCGAACTCTCCCAGTCGCCCGCCCAGCGCTCCAGTTCGGCGCGCTGGCGCAGGCGTTCGGTGTGCGCCTCCACCTGTTGGCGCAGCGGGGCCCACTGACGAAAGAGCGCCTCATGCGCAACCTGAGCGACGGGGCCGCCGTCGTGGACGTCACTGACCAGCAGGCGTGCGTCGACGAAAGCGTCCACGACGTGGCGGTCTCGCTCGTCGAGTTCGGCCAGGCGCACCCGGCGGCGGGTGGCGTCACCGCTGGTGACGGTGACGAAGTGCAGCAGAACCCTGAGGATGCGATCGAGGTCGGCCTCGGCGCGCAGTTCGGCGGTGACCTGATCAGCGTGGCGGGTCAGCGCACCCTCCACTCCGCCGAGCGCCCGGTAGTCGGCCTCGGTGGCGGTTCCGCGGGCGCCGGCGCGGATGTGGAGTTCCTGGAGGAGATAGGCGAGCAGGGGCAGGGCGTCCCCGCTTCCGGTGTCGGCCGTGATGTGCTCGACCAGGCCGTCCTCGAAGCGGAAACCCGTCGCCTCGGCGGGGCGCTGGATGATCTCGACAAGGTCCTGGCGGCTCAGAGCGCCCAGGGCCAAGGGGTTGGTGAACAGTTCGGCGGCCTCGCCGTTGAGGAGGTCGCTGAGGAACTCCACACGCAGGGTGGTCACCACCCGCAGGTGGCGGTCGCCGTGCAGGGCTTCGCGCAGGGTGCTCAGGAACAGGGCGCGGTCACGATCACCGCTGAGGGTGACCAGCTCCTCCAGCTGGTCGACGACCAGGACGGTGCGGCGGGTTCCTCCGCTCTCGCGGCGGATCTTGCGCACCAGGGTGAGAAGTTCACCGCTGTCCCGCCGGAGGCGACGGGCGTAGGCGTCGGCCTGCGCGTGGTCGGTGGTGGCCGCGGCCAGGGCTTTGGCCAGGGCCCCGACGGGGTCGGCTCCGGGCACCATCACGGGCAGCACGTTCCAGCGCTGCGCCCGCAGGCGGGGCAGGATTCCGGCCTGGACGAGGGAGGACTTGCCGCTGCCGGAGGCGCCGATGACGGCCAGGAAGCGCTCGTGGGGGTCAGCGCCGACCCCGTTGAGGCGGCGCATGGCCTCAGTGGTCTGGGCGGCGCGTCCGAAGAAGACTGCGGCCTCGTCCTCGTGGAAGGCGGCCAGGCCGGGGTAGGGGGAGCGTCCCGGCTCCCAGTCGAACTCGGGAGGGGTCGGGTTCTCCAGGCGGTAGGCCACGAAGTGGCCGACGAGCAGAACCACGAGGATGAGGACAAGACCCGGCACAGCGGCCTGCTCCAGCAACCGGAGGAGGAGAGATGTCTGGCGCCCATCGGTCGCGAAGTTGGTGACCACTCCCAGCAGCCCAGCGGCCAGCACGAGGAGCAGTTGCAGCATCAGGGCGAGTCGTTGGCGTCGCCGCACGTCGTCTCCGAGGGGGTCGCGTATTCCCGAGTCCGTGGGGCGCCCGCGCCCCCGGTGAGCCTACGGTGACGGGTAGTCGGGGTAAACCTGCTGTCCCCTTCCGGCCAACCGGAAACCCCTACAGCGCGGGCCTTGCGCGTCCCCGCGCCAC
This sequence comes from Nocardiopsis deserti, assembly GCF_008638355.1. Lineage (NCBI taxonomy): Bacteria > Bacillati > Actinomycetota > Actinomycetes > Streptosporangiales > Nocardiopsidaceae > Nocardiopsis > Nocardiopsis deserti. The sequence continues at coordinate 187,955 of NZ_VWVS01000004.1, forward strand.
CACCCGGGTTGACCGAGGGGCTTCCACCTACCGGGTTCGGACCCGGTGCCCGGATCCTGGTCGCGTTCGCCCCGCTCGCCGTCCTCGGCCCGGGGCCGCGGTCCGCGGCCCCGGTGCTCTGGGGGTGCGGGGCGCTCATCACAAGACCGCGAAGACGACGCCGACCACCGCGGTCAACGTGGTCATGGTGGCGAGCATCGTGGTGAAGGACGCACGCAGCGCGGCCGACCACGGCTTCTTCTCCTCCCGGGCGATCACGAAGGCACCCAGAGCGCACAGCAGAGCGATGCAGGTGGCGATGACTATGGAAACGAGGACAGCGGAGAGCTTGATGGGCATGTTTCGGTGACCTCTGTTCACGCATGGATTACGGAGAGCGACGAACTGGGGGTGTGGTACGGCGCACCTGGGTGGGCCACAGCACAGGTCGGTTTCTACGGTTACTACGGTAGCAAGCCATTGCAGCACGCACAACTATTTACCGCACTCAACAAGTGGATTATGCTGTACGAGGTCGGACGGATGCCTCCCTCGGCACTCGGAGACCCGATCTGACTAGGCACGGCGCAGGACGAGGAGACGGGACGCATGAACAAGACCTTGCTACTGGGACCACTCCAACGTCTGGTGGGCACCGTCCGGGAAGGTCTTCAACCCGCTCCCACCGCCGTTGGGGCAACGGAGCGGGACGCCGAACACGCTGCCGTCCTGTGGGTGCTCACCACCGCCTTCATCACTTTCTGTGAGGACACCGGGCTCGTGGAGCACACGTCCCTGACTCGGACGGACGTGCCGACCGACCTCCCGGGAACCGATCCACTACAGGTCATCGAGCAGGCCATGAGCGAGGTGGTCGAAGCGCACCCCGTTCTCGGCGAGGTCTTTCACCACAGCGCGGGGGCGTGGCGGGAGCATCGACCAAACGAGTCCGCGGCCCGGCACCTGGTGGACTTCTGGCGCGACGGGAGACGCGCGCCCCTGGGAGTCGCGATCGACCCCTCACTCACCGGCGCGGGACCGGACACCACCCTCTTCGAGGGTCTCTATCAGGACCTTTCCGAGGACTCGCGCAAGGCCTACGCCCTGCTGAGCACCCCCGGCTTCGTCATCGACCTGGTTCTCGACCGTTCCCTTGGGCGGGCGTTCGACGATGTCGGGAAGGTGACCGAGCACGGGTTCCGCTACATCGATCCGGCCTGCGGCTCCGGGGGGTTCCTCCTGGGTGCGTTCCGTCGGGTGCTGCGAAGGATCCACGCGGAAGAGCCGGACCTGCCCGGGGACGAGGCGGTCACCCTGGCCCTGTCCTGTGTCCACGGCTCCGACCTCAGCCCGATCGCCGTCATGGTCAGCCGCTTCCGACTCGCGATCGAAGCGCTCGGACGGACCGGTACCGCCTCCGCCACGACAGAGCGGGAGTGGCGGATCCTCGTCGCCGAGGCGGACTCGCTGTTGGAGGGGACCGGCGCGCCCGTGGTCTGGGGTGCGCCTCCGGCCGGAGGCGGCGACCTCCCCCTCCTGAACATGGTCACGGGCGCGGACGTCCTGCGACGTTCCAGCTACGACGCGGTGGTCACCAATCCTCCCTACATCACTCCGAAGGACAAGGAAGCAGCGAAGGCCTACCGTGAGGGCTACCAGAGCGCGCGATCAGGCGCCTACGCGCTGACGGCGCCCTTCACCGAATGCGCCTTCGCACTGGCCCGCCCAGGAGGCTGCGTGGGCCTGCTGACGGCGAACTCCTTCATGAAGCGGGAGTTCGGCAAACCCCTGGTCGAGTCCTTCCTCCCCACCGTGGAGATCGACGACATCATCGACACCTCCGGTGCCTACATCCCCGGCCACGGAACGCCCACGCTCATCCTCACCGGGCGCAACCGGACGCCGTCCCCGAACGCGCGTGTCACCGTCATCAGCGGTACGCGCGGTGAGCCCTTCACCCCGGACGATCCGGTTGAGGGCAAGGTGTGGACCTCCATCAGGGACCGTCTCGCCGAGGTCCCCAGCAAGGACGGTTGGACGGCTTCCCAGCACCTTCCACTGAGAGACTTCCACACCCATCCCTGGCAGCTCAGCGCCTCGGAGACCGACGCCGTGTTCCGGTCGCTGCGTTCGGATTCCCGGCTGAGCGATCGTGTCCACCGCATCGGCTACATCGCCAGCACCGGAGCCGATGACCTGTTCTCGGCACCCCCCGCGTCGATGCGCCGGTGGGGAGTGGAGACCGAGGCCACCATCGACCTGGTCACCGGTTCGGAGGTGCGTGACTGGCAGGTCCGCAGTGACCTCGAGGCCTTCTTCCCCCGCAGGTGGGAGGACCGCACGAAACTCATCGACCTACGGGGCCTCCCCGGTCACCGCAGACGGCTGTGGCCCTACCAGAGCGTGCTCGCCAACCGCTCCAGGATCAGCCCGGAGAAGTGGTACGACTGGCACCAGCTGACGGCCAACCGGGACGTGTCCTCGTGGTCGATCATCTTCCCCTGGGTGGCGACCCACACCCACTTCGCCATGAACCGGGACGTGAACGCTCCGCTGAACTCCGCCCCGGTCGTCGAACTGCCCTCCTCGGTCACCGAAAACGAGGCCTTTGGCCTGCTCGGGGTACTCAACAGTTCCACCGCCTGCTTCTGGATGAAGCAGGTCAGTGCCGCCAAGGGCAATCCCAGGGGTGACCAGCTCAGGGCGGGGGACAGCTGGGAGACGATCTACGAATTCACCTCAACGCGTATGCGTGACCTGCCCCTGCCCGCTCTCACCGAGACGGAACTACCCCGGGAACTCGACTCCCTGGCGCAGGAGCTCCTCTCTCTGCGCACCGAGGTCGAGAACCCTGAAACACCCCCGACCGGAGAGCGCATCGCGGTGCTGGGCGAGAAGTGGTACGCCACCCTTCGGCGCATGTTCCTGCTCCAGGAGGAACTCGACTGGCGCGTCTACGAGTCCTACGGGCTCGTTCCCACGGGAGGCATTCCCCGCGTTCCCCTCGACTCGCTGCCCGAAGGGATCGCTCTCGGACAACGAGCGTTCGAGATCGCCCTGACCCGGGCGGGAAGCGAGGACTCCGGGTCCGGCGACTGGTTCGAGAGGAACGCCATCGAGCGTTTCACGGACCTGCCGGACCACTGGCCCGCGGACTACCGCCATGCCGTGGACGAACGCATCGACGCACTTCGCCGCAATCCGAACCTGCGTGTGCTGGAACGACCGGACTTCAAACACCGATGGACCACTCCCCCGTGGGACTCCGTGTGGTGCCCCGCCGTCGCCGCCTGGCTCCTGCAGCGGTGCGAGAGGCGGGAGCTCTGGTACACGCGGGGAACGGACGGGGGCGACCGGCCGACCGTGCGCACTCTCTCCGAGTTGATCGGTGCGGTGGAGAACGATCCGGACGTGATCGCCGCCGTCGAGGCGCACAGCCCCGGGTCCACCGTCAGGAGGCTGCTCACCGAGCTTCTTCAGGAGGAACACGTTCCTTTTCTGGCCGCGCTCAGGTTCCGCCCCTCAGGCCTACGTAAACATCGGGAGTGGACACTGCTGTGGGATCTGCGGTGGAAACGGGAGAACCCTCCTCACGAGGACACCGTCAAAGCCGACTCATCGGACGAGCCGTCACCACCCAGGTTCACCGCGGCCGACTTCCTCAGGAAGTCGTACTGGGCCAACAGGGGCAAGTTCGACATGCCCAACGAACGGTTCACCTCCTACTCGCCCGGCCCCTCCCCCGGCCTGTCCGCCACCAGCATGCTCGGGTGGGCCGGATGGGACGCACGTGACCGTGCCTGGGCGTTGGTGGACATCGTCGAACGGAATCTGGCACCACCCCAGGCCCCCACGGAGACCGTGGTTCCGCTGCTCGCGGGCCTGGCCGAGGTACTGCCGTGGGTCGACCGTGTGGGAGCGGGAATCGGCCCGCGCCGTGCGCACGGAGACGGCGTCGAGCTGAGGAGAAGGTTCACGGACTACCTGGACCGGCTGGAGCTCACCGAGGAACAGGTCGCCGAATGGGCTCCGCCTCCCCCGCGCCGCGGGCGTCCGCCCAAGCGGACCGGGAGTTGATCGTCCCTGTGCGCTCGCCGGTCCGGTAGCGGCATACCCGGAAACAGCAGTCCTGGCCGGGCTGGACCGGCTGGGGCTGCCATCCGCCCCTTCCCCGGCCATCCCGGTCCCTATGCAGGCTTGGCTCTGGCACGTGCCAGACGGGGGCAAGCTCTACGATGCCGGAGAACCGGAACCGGCGGGAGGGGACCCGATGCGGGAGACGCGTCTGCTGGGCGAAGACTGGCACGAGGCACGCCTTCAAATGGTCGGGGACACCTTGCTGGTCGTTATGGATGACGATTCCGACCCCGGCCTCCCACACGACAGCTTCCTCTCGGCCGCCTTCGACCTGAGGAGCCGCCGCCCCCTGGGCCCCGCGCTCTCCTTCGGCTCCCCGGTCCACCTGGTCGGCCTTCCCAGGCTCGGGCCCGAACCGGTCCTGGCGTTCACCACGTCCAAGGACCTGGTGATCGCCGACGTGCGTGACGGGTCCGCCCTGGAGACCTTCCCCCTACCTGGGACACGGACGGGGGAACGCCTCTACGACGAATGCGACCTGGCCCTGGGCCACTACGGAGGCCGCGACCTGCTCTTCCTCCATGAAGGCGGCTACGGGACTTACGATCACTGGGTGACGGCGGTGGACCTGGCCACCGGCGAGCCGGTCTCCGGGATGACCTACAGGCACTACCGATACCGGAAGATCAGCGAGCGGCTCACCCTACGGCACGGCTACCTGGCATGGCCCAGCACCGAGGAGGTCGTCGAGGTCCATCCCGACGACCTCAGTGTCACCGATGAGCCCTTCGTCTACGTAAGGCGAGCGGATGACGGCTCCTGGGTGGGAAAGGTCCACCTTCACGGTTGGGTCCCCGAAGGCCGGGGCGTCGAGATCGCTCACGCGGCCGGGCGTACCTACCTCGCCGAGTCCGGGAACATCGTCACCCTGCCCGATCTGGAGCCGGTGTGCCCGGAGGATCCGTGGGTGCTGGTGTCGCGGGTGACAGAGTGGGCCGGCCGTCCGGTCGCCGTCCTCGTCCAGGAGCGGCGCTACCCGCAGGAGCCTCCAGGACGGTTGTGTCATCTGTTCCTGGACACGGACACCCCGGAGAAGGTCGTCCTCCCCTGGTCGGTGCCGCCACAGGTACACGACCTCCTGGCCACCCCCGACGGCGCGATCGTGGTCTCCTCAGCCGAGGGCGTCCACGTGCTCGACGTCGACCCCGCGCCGTGACGGGACCGTACACACCTCGTATGCGCATCCGCCATAGGTTACCCGCAAACAGGGAATTCAGGGACCAAAGTCCCTTGTGCCCCTCTCGCACCATGACCGGATGCGGACAAAACACATTCCACCTCAGCAAAATTTGCGAAACATCCCGACCGCCACACCACAAGACAAAACATCACCCTTGGCACCACACATCCCATGACCTGCCCTTCATGTGACACGACACAATGAGAACGGTTCAACAAAAACACGGGCAACACAGCAAGGAGAGGCGGTCGTGTCTGTGGGCGATACGACCATCACCCGGAAAATATGTTCCTCCGTGTTATTTTGGTTAGGCGCGCCCACCCCCCCGAACGGTGCACGGAAGGACTCGATATGACACACCCCTGGGAGGCGGACCCCAGCACGAACATGCTGCGCAGACTGGGCAGGTCGCCGGAGGAGCTGGACACCACCAACCACGTCAAGGGGTGCCCCGACATCTGGGAACTCTCCAATGGTGACATCGCGGTGATCGGCCGTGACCTGACTCGGAGCTACGCCCATCGGCTCCCCGAAGGAGCGTCGATCGCTGCCAACGAACGGCTCGTCGTTATCCCACGGATCACGCTGATCTCGGCGAAGGCGGACATTCCCGATGCTTGACACCATCGCCGCCCTTCCCGGTGACCGCCTCACTCTCGACGAGTACTCCGAGGACTTCGACATCCGTTTCAGCTCGCTCAGGAACACCGACGTCTGGAAGCTCGAACGGCAGCAGGAGTTCGACCAGCCGGAGGAGGAGAGCTGGTTGGCGTTCGCCAACGGCAGGAGGGGTGAGGCCCTGCGCATGATGGAGGAGGAGCGCGCTTCCCTGCGTGCGGAATTCAACCGTCTCGCTGGGCTGGGGTGCCGAATCCGCAGGGTGCGGGTCGTGGAGAAGCCGATCCCCCTCTACCTGCTCTGGGAACTGCACTCCCTGCGGATACGTGCCCAGTGCGGCGAGGACGTCCGTGTCGTCTCCGCCAAGCCGGTCGCGCCGTTCGAACGGGAGCGGCCGGTTCCGGAGATCGTCACCCTCGGCGACGCCGTGACCTACAGGATCCGCTACGACGACAGGGGGGTCCTCGACGGCGCCGTCAGGTACACCGACCCGGGCGTCACCACACGGTGCCGTTCTGAGATCGCGACCCTGCACGAGAGCGCCGAGGCCATGGAGGAGTTCTTCATCCGCGAGGTGGGTGGGGCGGAAGTCGCCTGTGTCTGACAGCAGACAGCACCGACCGGACGAAACGCCCGGTGACGGAGCGGACGACGATGTCCGGTCACGTATGTCCGACGTCTCCGGCCGTGCGGTGCAGGCGCGGGACGTTCGGGGCGGGGTTCACTTCCACGGGCACGAGCCCGCTCCCTCCCGTGCTCCGGTGCCCCGGCAGCTCCCCGCGGACGTACGCGGGTTCGTCAACCGCGTGGGTGAACTGGAGGTGCTCAGCACACACCTGCACCGCACCGGCGAGGAAGGGCACGGGTATGCGGAGTCCACGCTCCACGTCATCGCCGGTACCGCCGGGGTGGGCAAGACGGCCCTCGCCCTGCACTGGGCGCACCTGGTCCGGGAGCACTTTCCCGACGGACAGCTCTACGTCGACCTGCACGGCTACGGCCCCGGGCTCCCCATAGCCCCGGAACAGGTGCTCGACAGGTTCCTGCGGGCGTTCGGGGTGTCGGCTGACTCGATACCCGCCGACCTCGACAGCCGGGCCGCCCTCTACCGCTCCCTCCTGGCGGACCGACGCGTCCTGGTCCTCCTCGACAACGCGTCGACCACCGCGCAGGTGCGTCCCCTGCTTCCCGGCTCCTCGGGATGCGTGGTCCTGGTCACCAGCAGGGACCGGTTCTCCGGCCTGGTCGCCAGGAACGGGGCGCGGCGCCTGACCGTGCACACCCTTGCCCCCGACGAGGCCGTGGAACTCCTGGAGCACGTCACCGGCCACCACAGGCCCAAGGACGACCCGCGGGAGGTGACCGAGCTGGCCCGGCTGTGCGGACGGCTCCCTCTCGCCCTGCGCATCGCCGCCGAGCGGGCGGCCAGCCGCCCGTACATGCCTCTGGACGACCTCATCCAGGACCTGCGCGACGAGTCGGCCCTCTGGGACGCGCTGGCCACAGACGACGCGGAGGAGGCCGACGCGGTCCGCTCCGTCTTCGCCTGGTCCTACCGGGCTCTGCCCGAGGAGGCCGCACGTCTGTTCCGGCTGCTCGGCCTGCATCCCGGCCAGGACTTCGACGCGGGCGCCGCGGCGGTCCTGGCCGAGCTCCCGGTCCGCCGTGTCCGGCGCACCCTGGACGCCCTCGTGGGCGCCCACCTGCTGGAGCAGACCGGCACCGACCGCTACCGCTTCCACGACCTGCTCCGCTCCTACGCCACCGACCAGGTACGCCACGAGGAGGAGAAGGGCGTCCGAGAGCGTGCCCTGCGACGACTCCTGACCTGGTATCTGCGTGCGGCGGACGCCGCGGCCGGAGCCGTGGGCTCACACCTGAGGCACCTCGGAGCGCCCGAGGAGGAGGCCGAAGAGCTCCGTGAGTTCGCGGACAGCGCGGAGGCGGTCCGGTGGTTCGAGCTGGAGAGCAGGAACCTGACCGCCGCTGTGGAGGCGGCCGTCCCCGCGGGCATGGACGGCGTCGCGTGGCGGCTCGCCTCCGCCCTGAGGCACTTCCACACCTTCCACTCCTTCGACTCCGCATGGCTCACGACCGCCCGCCTCGGGCTGGAGGCGGCACGGCGGGAGGGCTGCGCCTCGGCCGAGGCGGACCTGGAGGAGAGCCTGGGTATGGCCTGTGTGCAGGCCAACCGCCCCGAGGAGGGCCTGGCCCACCACCGGCGTGCGCTCGAACTGAGGCGGGACGCGGACGACGGGTTCGGTGTCGCCATGTCGCTGAACGCCATCGGTCTGGCCCGCCTTCGCGCACACGGGCTCGGTGAGGCCCGTGAGCACTTCGAGCGTTCCCTCGAACTGGTGAGGCGTGCCGGTGAGCGCCTGTGGGAGGGGATCGTCCTCGGCAACCTCGCCCAGTGCGTGCTCGAACTGGGCGAACCGGAGGAGGCCACGGTCCTGGGCGAACGGGCCATCGGCATCCACCGGGAGACCGGTGACCGGATGAGCGAGTTCGCCTGTCTGGCCTCTCTGAGCGCGGCCTGGCGGGAGTTGGGCCGCACCGACCGCGGACTGTCCTGTGTACGGCGGGCACTGGAGGTCGCCCGCGAACTCGACGACGTCGTCCTGGAGGGGTTCGCGTACCTGGAGCTCGGCAGGGACCAGGTGCGGATCGGGGAGCTGGAGGAGGCCCTGTTCTCGTTCCATGAGGCGGCGGGCCTGCACCGCCGGACGGCCGACCACGTGCGCGAGGCCGAGGCCTTCGAGGGGGTGGGCGGGGTGTACACGGCTCTCGACCGCCCCGACGAGGCCGCCAAGTTCTACCGGCAGGCGGTCAGCACGTACCGCAGGTACCAGGATCGGTGGAGGCTGGCGGTGTGCCTGGACCGCCTGGCCTCGGCGCTGGCCGCCTCCGGGGAGGCGGAGACGGCCAGAGGGCACTGGCGCGAGGCGCTGGAGGCCCTGGAGGGGTTCACCGATCCCAGGGCCGCGCGCCTGCGCGAGGAGATCGGCGGCGGGTTGCGGGAGACGGGGTGAGCGACGGCTCTCCCCTGCGTGCGATCACAGGGAGGTCCTTTGGGCTTCCGACCCGCGGCTGCGGACCTGGTGAGGGGTCGCCACCGCCCCGGCGTGTCGTTGTGAGGCTTCCTTGCGCGCACTGCGCACGGGTTCCCTCGAAGTCCTGGGGCTCCCCCGCGACGCCGATCACGGTGACGGTCTTCGTTCACTGCGAGGCGGCTCCCGGGGCCGGAACGCCATCCTCGCCGCGCCACGTGTCCGTCTCCCGCCAGATCACCGACACCCCCAGGGCGCCGAGCAGCGCCGGGACCGACCACGCCTCCTCGGGGGGAGCGGGCAGGACGAGGCACACCCGGTCGGCGTCCGCTCCCCGGGCCCAGCGGGCCTCCAACGCCTCCAGGGCCGCCCGGCGCAGCCTCCCGTAACCGGTGTCCTCCTCGGGCAGGACCCGGTACAGCACCGACAGGCCGGAGAGTTCGCAGAGCACGTCGCCGCTCTCCTGGTCCTCCGGCCGGCTCCCCGCCCGGTACAGGTCGGCGATGAGGCTGTGGCGCAGGAAGCCGTACACGCTCTGGTCCTGGGTCTCCTCCCGCTGTTCGAGCCCGGCCAGGAACAGGCGCAGGTGCTCGGCCGCGGTGGGGTCCTGGGGCCCGGCCTGCGGCGGAACCGGTGGTGTGGGTGCGCTCATCGGCTGTTCCTCGGTCCGCTCGGTCGTGGTGTCACTGTGCCTTGTGGTGGTGTCACGGTGCCCGGTGAAGGCGCGCTGGGAGACCCGGGAGCTGATCCCCGCCCTGTGCTGGGCCCAGCTGCGTTCGGCGTGCACGGTCTGGTAGTCGACCACCGACGCGGCGGGCCGGTCCAGGACCAGCCGGTAGCCGTCGCGCTCCAGGTGCCATCGACCGTCCGTGCGCCGGGCCTGGCGACCCTCGGCCAGGAAATCACCGAGCATGGCGCGGATCTCCGCCTCGGCCTCCCTGGCCGTGGCCCTGTGGCGGACCGCGAAGCGGGCGCGCGCCGCGGCGCTGACCGTGATCGCGGAAGCCCGCACGGAGGGCTCCAGCCGGGCTCCGGTGTCCAACCCGGCGGGCGAACCCAGTACGGTCGGCTGGTCCTGCGGGCGCCGGGCCCGTCTGGTGCGGTAACCGTCGCACCCGGGCTGTCGGCACCAGCCGTCCGGGGAGCTCGTGCGGTTGCGGCACCGCTGACCGTCGGCGTGGTGACGGGTGCAGGCCCTCTCCTGTGCTGGCACGGGGACGGACGGATCGACCAGGGTGTCGGGCAGAGGCTCGGTGTGCAGGACGGTCAGGGTCTGGGTGCACCGGGTCAGCGCGACGTAGAGCCGTCCGTGGCCTCCGGGGCCGGAGTCGCAGATCTGGCGTGGTTCCACCAGGACGACGTGGTCGAACTCCAGTCCGCTGACGTCGGAGGCAGCCAGGGCCCGGACGGCGCCGTTGACGGGCTCGGGGCCTGCCGCCAGGGCGTCCGCGATCGACTTCAGATGCGGGGAGGCGTCGTCGGCGATGACCGCCACGGAGCGCTCACCCCCCTTGGCCAGCAGCTCGGTCACGCGCTCACGGACACCGTCGACCAGTTCTCCAGGGGCGAGACGGGCCATGGTCAGCTCCCCGTCCCGGGGCGCGCGGAGCGTTTCGGGGAAGGTGGTCAGCTCGGAGGCGGCCACGGCGGCGGGGACGGCCGTGTGCATCACCTGGCTGGGGATGCGGTACCCGAGGGTGAGTTCCTGGAGTTCCCAGCCGTCGGGCAGTTCCAGGTGGTCGGTCAGGGCCGCCCAGTCGGTGTGGCTGTGCGCCCCCGTGGACTGGGCGAGGTCACCCAGGATGGTGAGGGAACCGCTCGGGCAGCGGCGGGCCAGGGCGCGCAGCTGCATGGGAGTGAGGTTCTGGGCCTCGTCCACCACGATGTGCCGGTAGCGGTCGGGGACGTCTCCGTTGAGGAGGATCCGCAGTTCCTCCAGACAGAGCAGGTCGGCGCTGGTCCAGGACTCCTGGTTCGCCTGTCCGGCCGCGGGGCGGTGCAGGGCGGACCGTTCCTCGGCGGTGAGGACGCCCTCGGACGCCTGTTCCAGAACCTGGGGGTCGTCGAGAAGTCTGCGGTACAGGCGGTTCTCGGAGATCCTGGGCCAGGTGGCGTTGACGGGACCGGCCAGCGCGGAGGTGATGCGGCGGCGCAGTGCCTGGCCCTGGCGGCGCTGCCGGTAGGAGGTCTGGTTGATCATGTGGTCCACCAGCAGATCGGTGAAGCGCTGGCGGCCGACGTTCAGGGAGACGTCCAGCTCCAGGACCTCGTCGAAGATCCGCTCGATGTCGGCCCCGTCCACCGTCAGGGTCTCCTCGTCGACCCGGATTCTGAGCCGCCCGTGGTTGAGGAACTTCGACCAGGCTCCCCGACGCACCGTGCCACGGACGGCTTCGCGCAGGACCTCGGCCATCCGGGCGTCGGACTTGGTCCTGTGCTGCTCGGCGGTGTCGTGGCCCCTGGCCTGCCCCGGGCACAGGTCGTCGACGCGCAGCGAGGTCACGCCGCGTGTGCCCAGTGAGGGCAGTACCTCGCTGACGTAGTCGAGGAAGTACCGGCTGGGGCCGACGACGAGGATCTGCCCCGGGGTGAAGCGGTCGTTGTCCAGCAGCCAGGTGACACGGTGCAGGCCGATCGCGGTCTTGCCGGTCCCCGGTCCGCCCTGGACCACCAGCGCCCCCGGCCGGTCGTGGCAGACCAGGTCGAGCTGGTCGCGGTGGATCGTCTCGACGATGTCGCGCATGAGCCCGTCGCGGGAGCGGTCCAGTTCCTGGGGGAGGAACGGGTCCTGGGCCGCGCCCGCCTCCTGCTCCTTCCGGGCCCGGACCACGGCCGCCACCCGGGTCGGGGAGACCTGGTCCGGAGAGGGGCCGTCGGCCTTCCGGACGAGTTCGTCGTGGTAGTCCACCACGCGTTCGCCGCGGCAGCGCAGGCGTCGGCGGAGCGTCACCGTGCCCTTCTCGGTTCCCCGCTCACGGCGCCAGCGGACCGCCGCCGGGTTGGTCCACTTGATGACGAAGACGTTCCCGTTCTCGTCCCGGATGCTTCTGCGGCCCACGTAGAAGGTCTCGTCGCCGCTCTCCTCCGCAAGGTCCACGCGTTGGACGACGAGCTGCTGTCCGCCGAGCTCGTACTCCGCGACCCAGCGCGCGTACTCCTCGTGCTGGGCCACGCTGTCCTTGGCACTGGCGGCGGCGTCGGCCGTGGCCAGCCACCGGGTCCGGTCGCGCTGCCGCTCCAGACAGCGGTGGGCCCGGTCCACCGCGGCCTGTTCCTGCTCGATGATCCGTTGGCGGGTGTTGCTCCCCATCTCCTCGCCTCCCTCACGGAGAAAGGTGCGGTGGGCGGCGCCGCGGGGGCGGTGACGTCACCCTGGTCGAACCGGTCACGGAACAGTCAGCACGCGGGGCTGGGGGTTCATGTTCGTGAATCGGTCCGTTTTCTGGCTCTGTGTGCACTCACGGAAGCAGTAAGTTCATGACAGCATAGTTTGCCTTGTGAATATTGCCAACCATAATAACGAAGAAGTTCTTCGCTGCCGGTGACCAGGTGCGGCCACGCCATGGAGGCGCCCTGTCCCAGGCCCTCACACCGACACGGCCTTCCCGGCGGTGACGGCGCAGGACGGCACCAGCAAGGCTGAGGACACCGCTTCGGCCCACACGTGGGTGGACCCACGGGCGCCCGTGTCAGCGCCCGTGGGTCCAACGCGGCCGGAGTCATTCCTGCGGCCATCGCACCCTGAGACGTTCGATCAGGTCGCGGCGCTCGAAAGCCTCAAGGATCTCGGTCAGACGCCGCAGCATCGAGGTTCGCTCGTGGTTCTCCAGGTCGGACAGGAAGGCGTCCAGCACCGGAGCGCCCTCGCCCTCCCGTATCCCCCTGAGGCCCTCGTTCTCCTCCTCCGGTGTGGCCATCAGGTCGAGGGCCGCACCGGCGTGCTCGACCTCGTGGAGGCGATCCGGATTCTGCTCGAACCACCACACGCGTGCCACGAGGGGATCGCTGAGGACGTCGCGACGCAGTTCACGCACCCGGCGCATGCGCACCTGGTGGAGGGCCGCACGGATCTCCTCCTGGGTACCCACGCGCTCACGCTCTCGTTCCAGGGCCATGTCATCCGGGTCCACGGCCAGGACCGCTGTCACCGCCAGGTCGCGCACCTCCTCCTGTTGGAGGAACCGTCCATCCGCCAGCGCGCAGGCGATGTCCGCTTCGGCCGTTCCCCTGTCCCCCAGGTGGAACTGGGCGCTCCGCTCCGAAGCAAGCCGGATGACCTCGCGCTGGATGTGTGCCAGGGCCCTCGCACGGGCGGAGGCGCTGGAACCGTTCCACGCGACCGTCGCCTCGAAATCGGCCTCGAACCACATCCCCTCCGAACGACTGGGCACGCGGGCCTGGAACGCGTGTCTCGTCCGGGGCACGGAAGGCGATGCTCCAGATGGGTACGTCGCCCCGCGCACGGGGCCGCTTGTCGGTCACCGGTCCTCCTCGTCCTTGCTCAGTGCGCGGTGCAGTGCCTCGAGCACCGGCGCCCTCCGTGTGTGGGCATGCCTCCAACGCCTCAGGTTGCGTTTCAGGGCGAGGAGGAATCGCTCGTTGACCATGGCCGCGCGCAGCAGCATTCGGGAGGTTTCGGAGTCGGTCCGTCTCTGGGACAACACGTCGAACCAGGACCACAGGGCGCGACCAGCCTCGGTCCCACCGGCACTCGCCCCGGCCCAGGCAGCGGCCACGACGCCTGCGTCGACCTCCCCCAGCATCTCCCCGCGGGTGCGGAAGGCCAGGGGAACACAGGAGCCGTCGATCCTGACGGAGACCACCTTGGCGCGGCCGTTCAGCATGAGGTGCACCCCTCCGCCGACCTCGCCCTGCCGTAGGAGCGCCTCACCCCGGGCGAACCTCCGTGTCATCGCCGACGCGGTCAACCGCTCCCACTGTTCGTCGGTGACCAGTCCTCCGGATCCGTGCCTGTCCACGCTCGCGACTCTCCTCTTCCCCGGGGCTGTAAACGGCAGGACGATTCTCACCGGTCGTGTCCGCCCGGGCACGGTGGTGGCCGGGTCCGGCCACCACCGGTACGGATGCTGCCGACGGGCCCCCGAGGCGGAACGCGGAGAACGCACGCTCTTTCAGGCGACGGCCACGGCGACGGCGAGCTGGGCGACCGCGGCGATCCCGGACACGATGGTGGCGGCGGAGACGACGGCGGGAAGGGCCCTCTTCCAGCTGGCGAAGACCTTGGCTCGGAGCTCTCCCCAACCGCCCGTGCGCACCATCAGTTTCGCCGTCTGCCACCGGTGCTGCTCGATGTGGCACCCCGGAAGCAGACCCGGGGAGTTGTTGCGGCACCGCGTCTTCTCTCCCCGGTTCCAGGCGCCGCACGGCAGCGGCATCTGGAAGAAGACGTAGAGGACCGAGACCGCGGAGGCGACCGCGATCCACATCGGCCCCACTTCAGGGAGAAACCATCCGAAAAGTGCGAAAATGATGACCGCCACACCCCAGTAGCGCCAGGGGCTACGCGTTTTATTCTTGGCCATACCGACAATCCTTGACTGGCCACACCGATGGCAACAAGAGGCGGATATCCCAGAAAGTGGCCGACACAGGACATGAAACCGACGCATGAAACAAAAAAGGGGAGGGAAAGCCATGGCGACAGATAGACATATTATTTCCCAATATGACAATTCGGAATTTTCGTCTGTTTGGTGGATACGCTAACCCTGTCCCCACCCCTCGACAGCCCCGTTTGAAGAGCGGACCAGCAGTCCCGGCACGGACCTGGGCCGCAACTCCGGTTCCCACCACGCGAACGCCTCACAAAAAACACTGGCCACAGCATGCGCACATTCGGTGGCCTCAACCGGCCATGTGGGATTCGGTGAACGAACTTCGGGCAGAAAGCAGGCGAACGCCGACGCGGAACCACGAGGTGAAGCGGTGCCCCGTTCCCCCAGGCCGTCCCCATCCGTCAGTCACGCCCCACCCGATCCCCTCGCCGCCGTACGCGGCCGGATCCTGCTGCATGTCAAGGGCACGGCCAACGCACCGCTGGACAGGGTTTCCGCCGGATTCGGAGGCGTGGTGTTCTCCGGAGGGCGCGCACAGGAAAAGGCGAAGGAATTCGCCAGAAGAACGGGTCCTGTCTGCCCCGTGGTCCTGGATCCCTCGGCATACGAGGACCTCTACGCGACCCCCGGGGAACCCTTCACGCTCGAACGGCAGCTCCGCATCGACACCCGCCGAACCGGCGTCGGAGCGACCCTGGAACAGTTGGCGTCGAACCCCGTCGACCTGGTCCTGACCCCCACCCGGTACCTGCGGTGTGACGACGCGGGAGGGCGGGCCCTGGACGAGGCCGTCAGACAGGTGAACGAAACGGACATGCGGGGCGCGGTCTTCGCGGTGCCCGTCGACGCGCGGTGGCTCACCGACCGCCGCGAGCACCTGATCACCTCCCTGCGGCGTGTGCGTGCGCCCAAGGCACTGATCCTCGGGGACCGGGGGAACCCGGTGGGCTCGGGAGCAAGGGCGAAGGCACTGCGGGAGGTCCTCCGCACCTGTCCGGAGACCGCACTGCTCAGAACCGATCTGACCGCACTGGACGCGATGGCGCACGGGGCGGCGTTCGCCTCCATCGGCGACACCGCCTCGGTCCGCCACGCGGTTCCCCCGGGGAAGCAGGGCGGCGGACCGGGTCCGAAGTCCAGTCCCGACGTCATCATGCCCGCCCTGATGGGCTACTTCCACGGCTCCACCCTCGCCGAACGGCTGCGGGGATCCCGACCATGTGACTGCCTGCCCTGCGTCGAATGGGGCGAGGCACGCGACAACGGTGAGGTGGGCAGGCCCCTCACCGACTTCCAGGACACCTCCGACACGGAAGGGGCCCACGCCCACAACATGGCGCTCTGGTCCCGGTGGTGGAGGGAACTGCGTTCCGAGCACTCCCCCGAGGGCATGAGGGCGCGGTGGCGGGGAATGTGTCAACGCGCCCATCTCGAATACGAGTGGCACAACAGGGCGATCTCCCCCAGGCAGGACACGTTCACGGCCTCGGACGCGCTGGGCTACTGGGCGGGGAACAGGGACGAGGGGTTTCGCTCCTCCACGGCCCGGTGAACGCGCTCGGCGAGGCGCCAGTGGAGCGCTGCGGCGGACTCGGGAACCTCCGTGCGGGGCTTCACCAGAACCCTCACCCCATCGCCGTCGAGCTCCGCCAGCCCAACCCCGTAGAAGTCCGCCTCCCAGCACGCCCGCTCCCGGTCCTCACCGAGCGGTGGACACACGGCCGTGCGTGGCGCGACGGGGCCGAGCACGCAGGCCCGGTCGAGTGCGTCGAGCCGTCCCTCCCCCCGGGTGACGAGCAGGTCCAGCCGCACGGGGGTGTCCGCGATCCGAAGAACCCGCCCGCTCCTGCGTGATCGCGTCCACGCGGGAAGTGCGGGGAGGATGCGCTGTTCGCGTTCGGTCAAGGCGTCGACCGGAACCCACTCCCCCAGGGGAAGCGCCTGAAGCACCTGGTAGAGCCCCAGACGCGAACCGAGCACCCTGCCGCCCGCACGTAGTCTGCCCTGTTCCGCGACGGGACGGTACACGGCCGTGACCGCACCGCCGCGCACGCACAGCTCCACGGCCCGCGCCTCCGCGGAGCCGACGAGCGCACGAACGTGGTGAGACCGGAGTTCCATCCCACCGATGGTGGCAGAGAACCCGTGCCCTGTCCGTGGTTGTCCACAGGCCTGGTCGGTCGTCAAGCGCGGCGGGAGCGCACACCGGTCGCCGGAGCGGCGAATCCGAGGGGATCCCAGAGACGGCGCGTGCCACTGTGGGCTCCACGTCACCGCCACCGGGGGCTGTCCCCTGTTCCGGGGATCAGTATCGGCGTCGAAGGTGGCGCGGGTCACCGGTTGGATGGTGACCCGCAGCACTTCTTGTACTTGCGCCCCGATCCGCACCAGCAGGGCTCGTTGCGACCGGGCGGCCACGACCGCAGCCTCGGGTCGTCCGCACTGAGCTCCAGCTCCACCCAGTCAAGAGCGGTGTCGCTGCTCACCGGATCCTGGCCGGAGCGTTCGGCGAACTCCGCGACCTCCTCCACACCGTGCAGCACCACGCTCCGCGGCGTTCCGGGGTGTTCTCGGTCCCGCTCCCGCAGGCTCCGTTCGGCGGCGCGGTAGTAGGCGTCGGCGTCGTGCTCGGCGGCCTCCCCCGAGAGCAGTCCCCGGGCACGGGCCGCGTCGAAGGCCTCGCGGGAGTAGAGCGTCTCCACCTCCCGGCCCGGCCCCTCCTCCTCCGGCCAGCCCTCCTCTTCGTAGGGCAGTCCCAGCGCGCCCTCCGCCTGCCGTTGGGCCACGACCAGGGCCACCTCGTCGTGGCCGTCGTGCGGCAGGCCCAGCTTCATCCGCGCCAGCAGGCGGTTGACGAGCGGGGACAGGGAGAGGTCGTCCGCCCCCGCGAGTTCCTCCGGCGGCTCGGCGAGCAGTCGCCGGGCGGCGATGTTGAAGCAGTGCAGCGCCTCCTCCCAGCGTTCCAGCTCCCGTAGGTCCTCACCGAGCAGGTCGGCGGGCCCCTCTCCCAGGTGTCCGGGGCGCAGCAGCTCGGAGGTGATCCGGTCCGCCTCGGCCCTGTCCCGCGGATCCTGGCTCTTTCGCAGGAGGTCGGCCAGTTCGACGGAGGCGTACTGGCCGACCTCCGATGCGGGAGGGTGCTCGCACACGGTCTCCAGCAGGCGGCGGGCCTGGTCGTCGCGCCCCGCACGGCGCAGTTCCACGGCGGAGTCCATGAGGACCTCGCCGGTGTCGTCGGGGTGGGCGGCCAGCTCCTTCAGGACGCGATCGGGCAGGTCCAGTTCCCGGAGCGCGGCCGTCAGGGATCCGTCGTCACCGGCTGGAGAGGTGGAGGAGACGTGCTCGTTCATGTCCACCAGGCTAGAAGCCGCTGGAACAACAGGCGGCCCGTCTCCCGAACCGGTGACCTCCGGCCACCCGGCCAGTGGGGACCTTGGCCCCTGCCGGTTGTCGGTGGGGGAAAGCATCATGTGCCCCATGGACACTCCACCGTTCGGCCCGAACGCCATCCTGGTCTCGCCGACCCGCATGGCCCACCGCCCCGGTTGCGGCCACAACGACGAGCCCCGCATTCGCTCCGGAGAGCACTCCGGCTGGGGGTGGATATCCGAGGCCGCCGCCGAGGAGTGGCTGCGGATCAGTGCGGATCACCCCCTACAGGCCACCGAGGGCGACGTCTCGCTGCTCGCCTCGAAGCGGTGCAGGGACTGCTCTGATCGCTGACTCCCCTGTGGGGGGGCGGTCAGTGGTGCACGTGGCCGCGGGGGTCCAGCAAGGTCACCAGGGTCTGGGCCGTGCCGACGGGGGGGTGACCGCGTGGGGCACGGACGCGGCCACGCGCGCCCTCCCTCCCGGTTCCAGCTCGTGGCTCCGGCCCTCGGCGTCGAACCGGACACGTCCCTCGACGACCCGCACGAGGATCGGTGAGGGGGAGGTGCGCTCCCTGAGCGGGGCGCCCCGCACGGAGTTCCCGCCGGGAGCCGCCAGAGCCGCCCTCACTCCGCCTCGTCGTCCAACTCCTGCCAGCGCACGGACGAGACCTCCGGTTCCAGGCTGAGCCTCCTGACCAGCTGCTCCACGGCCTCGTCCTGGTGTCCGGCCGCGAAGATGTCGGCGTACACGGACACCAGGTCCTCGTCCTCGTCAAGGTGGCGGCAGTCCAGGGAGCGCAGTGTGAACTCGGTCTCGGACAGCGCCTGGAGCAGCAGGGCCCGTACGTGGGGGTCGTGGGCGTCCGTGCACACGACCCGGACCCGGTAGACGGTCTCGCTGTCCTTGGAGTTGACGGGAGAGCTCTTCTGCAACCGCCGGGCCACCGGGCGCAGCAGGACGTTGGCGGCCACCACCGCCACCGCGCCCATCGCCGCGACCAGGTAGACGCCGCTTCCGGCCAGGACGCCCACGGCGGCGGCGCACCAGATCGTCGCGGCCGTGTTGATGCCGCGGATGTTGATGCCGTCGCGCAGGATGACGCCCGCGCCGAGGAAGCCGATGCCCGACACCACCTGGGCCGCGACACGCGTGGGGCTGACCTCGTCGACGGCGTAGGCGGCCAGCAGGACGAACAGCGCCGACCCCACGGCGACGAGCGCGTTGGTGCGCAGGCCCGCCATGCGGGCCCGCCACTGGCGTTCGACGCCGACCAGCGCGCCCAGTCCGAACGCGCAGCCGAGCCGGAGTGCGGCCTCCCACCATTCCAGCATCCGCCCACTTCCCCCACAGGTCGCCCGTCCGGTCCGCTTCGGAGGCTTCGCGGCGCCAGAACGCCGACACGCTCGGGACATCGCGCCCATCCCACCGGATACTGGACACGGCTACCCGCTCCTCCCCCGCGTACACCCCTTCTTCTGTGAAGGCGCCCAACCACCACGGACCACCAGACCAGAAGCCCACGAACAGGGTTTTCACCAGGCGCGTGTGTATAGTCGTGACCGGTCTGCTGTCGTCCCGAACGGGTGGGGAAGCCATGGGCACCGGTGAGGTGGAGGTGAGCTCGGCCGACATCGCCAGGATCGCGGGCGTGAAGCCGACGGCGGTGAGCAACTGGCGGCGCCGCCACGACGACTTCCCCAGGCCGGTGGGGGGCACCGACCGCAGCCCCCGGTTCGACCTGGGGCAGGTGGAGGAGTGGCTGTCCACCCACCGCCAGGTCCCGAGCATCGACCCCGACCAGCGCCTGTGGCAGGCGCTCGACTCCCTGCGCGCCTCCGTCCCCGTCGACGCGGTGCTCGTCCAGGCCGGGGTGCTGCTGTGGCACCTGAGCCGCGACCCCGGTTCCGGGGGACGCGACACCGGGGAGCCCGGTATCGGGGAGCGCGGCTCCGGGGAAGTCGGGGAACAGGTCGGATCCGCGCTGGCGGGGCGCGCGTGGCGGAACTTCGAGGATCTCCTGGAAGGCGCGGGTCTGACCGGTCTGGTCGAGCGGCGCCCCGAACCCGTTCCGGGCGCCCAGCTGGCGCCGCTGGCCGACGCGGCGGTGCGCGCCGCGCGGGAGAGCGATCCGCGAACCGCCTTCGAACACCTGCTCAGCCGCCTGGACCAGCGCTCCCCCTCCGGCTCGCACACGGTCCCGCCCGAGTTGGCCGACCTCATGGTGGGTCTGGCCGGAGTCGGAGTCGGGAACGCCGGAACCGACCCCGAAGACAGCGGGGGCGAGCGAGCCGGGGCTACCGGGGACGCCGGAACCGGTTCCGAGGACACCGCGGCCGCGGAGGGGGACAGTGCCGGGAACGGGGACGGCCTCACCGGCACCGTGGCCGACCCCGCGTGCGGGCGGGGCGGGCTGCTGCTCGCCGCCGCGCGCGGCGGTCGGCGCGCCCTTCTGGGACAGGACCGGGACGCCGCCTCGGTGTGGCTGGCCGCCCTTCGGCTGGCCTTCGCCGGGGCCCTGACCGGAGGCACGGACCTGCGGGCGGCCGACGCGCTGCGCCTCCCCGCGTTCGCCCCGACCGCACCGGACGGCGCGGACGGCGCCGACGCGGTCGTGTGCGCGCCGCCGTTCGGTGAGCGCAACTGGGGCCATGAGGAACTCGGGGAGGACCCCCGGTGGACCCACGGGGTCCCCCCGCGCCTGGAGTCCGACCTGGCCTGGGTCCAGCACTGCCTGTCCCTGGTACGTCCGGGCGGCTCAGCGGTCGTGCTGATGCCCCCGGGCGCCGCCCAGCGACCCTCGGGTCGGCGCATCCGCCGGTCGCTGCTGCGCGCGGGCGCCTTCCGCGCGGTGGTCTCGCTCCCGCCCGGGTTCGCGGCCCACTACGCCGTCCCCCTCCAGCTGTGGGTGCTGCGCCGCCCGGAACGGGACGCGGTCCCCGCTCCCGTGCTGCTCGTGGACACCGCCCCGCACGAGCCCGGGCAGGCCTCCGCGCCGGGCGAGGTCCTCGGTCGGATCGACCGGCTCTGGCGGGAGTACCTGGCCGACCCGGAGGGTTTCGCCGAGCATCCGGGGGTGGCGCGGACGCTGGAGGTGGTCGACCTGCTGGACGAGGACGTGGACCTGACCCCCCGCACGCGCCTTCCGGTTCCGCGCGCCGCGGCGGGGGACCTGGACCTGTTCGCCGAGCGGCGCACGCGCCTGGAGGGCGCGCTGCGCACACTGCGCACGCTCCTGCCCGAGGCGCCTGGGGATGAGCCCGGCGGCGAGGCGGTCGGGGTGGTCACGCTGGGCGAGCTGGCCCGGGCCGGGTCGGTGACGATCCGGCGGCCCCTCCCCCGGCGTTCGGCGGAGGAGGCGGGCCCGCGCACCAGCGCCAGGGTGGTCACCGGTGAGGACGTGGCACGGGGGGCGGGGGCCTCGCGCACCGAGGAGGTGGACGCCGACCCGATGCGCAATCCCCCGATCCAGGAGGGCGACGTCCTCATCCCGGCGTTGGCGCCGAGGCCCGCCGCGCGGGTGGCGACCGGGGACGACGCGGGCGCCTACCCGGGCGGCGGCCTGTACGTGGTGCGCACGAACCCGGGCGCGGTCGACCCGTGGTTCCTGGCGGGGTTCGTCAGCAGCTCCGGGGAGAGCCAGAACATCACCCGGGTGAGCAGCAGCATGCGGGGGCATCTGAGGATCGATCCGTCCCGGATGCGGCTTCCGGTGCTGCCCGTGGAGGAGCAGAGGCGGTACGGGGAGCTCTTCCAGAAGGTGGCGCGGTTCCGGGAGGCCCTGCTGGAGTTCCAGGGGTGGGGCGAGGAGCTGGCCGACCAGGCCGTCGACCTGGTCGCCGGGCGGTGGGAGACCTCCTCCTAGCGGCCGCGGGGAGCACCGGCCCGCTCCTTTGCACAGGGGCATCGCAACAGGTCCTGGAAACCACCCGAGGTCCACCGGTCCGACATGAGCAGGCGGGGCGCGGACGGCCGGGTCCCGCGCCGGGCCGACGGCAAGGTGCTCGAAGGCCCCGGACACCGGCCGCCGGTCCTCGACGACGTCGTCGAATGACCGACTGCCGGGACTCACGTCGTGGACGCGCCACCCGCCGCGCGGCGCAACCTCGTCGCGAGGCGGTCGAACGCCGCCGCGAGCTCGTCTCCGTCGATCACCTCGATGTCGACGTCGAGCTGTGTCATCCACAGCGCGAGCCGGTCCGGGTCGTCGGAACCCAGCTCGACACGGCACGTGGACTCGTCGACCACCTCGATATCGACCGGGACGGGGATCTTCGCGGCGACCTCGGCGGCGGGAGCGTGCACGAACACCCGGGCGCGGTACTTCCAGGTCGCCTTGCTGACGCGTCCGACGACGTACTCGACGGCATCGTCCCCCGGGATCACGCGCGGCTGGAAGCGCGCACCCGTCGGTGCGTGCGAGACCATGCGGTCGACGCGGAAGATCCGCCAGTCGTCACGGTCGAGATCCCACGCGAGCAGGTACCAGAGCGGTCCCCAGCTCACCAGCCGTCGCGGTTCGGTGTGGCGGGTCCCTTCGCTGCCTCCGGGTTTGGTGTATCCGAACCGGAGCCGTTCGTGTCCGCGGATCGCGGCAGCGACCGCGCCGAGAACCGAGAGGTCGAGCGGCGGTTCAGCCCCTGGAACGACGCTCGTCGCCTCGCGTACCGCCTCGACGCGCCGACGCAGGCGCGAGGGCAGCACCTGCTCCAGCTTCGCGAGCGCGGTGAGCGACGTCTCCTCGACGCCGAGCCTCTGGGTAGCGACCGTACCCAGTCCGACCGCGACGGCGACGGCCTCGTCGTCGTCGAGCAGCAGCGGGGGCATCGCCGTCCCGGCGGCCAGCCGGTACCCGCCCGCGACACCGGGGCGCGCGTCCACGGGATAGCCGAGCGACCGCAGTCTGCCGATGTCGGTGCGCACGGTCCTCGTGCTCACACCGAGCCGGCCGGCGAGCTCGGAGCTCGTCCAGTCGCGCCTGAGCTGGAGCAATGACAGCAGTTCGAGCAGGCGGGCCGAGGTCTCCAACATGTTCCCCATCATTTCGGCAATCGCGGAAGCTCATCTGCCGCATTGCCTGAAAACGTCGGTGTCATGGACGAGAACAACGCACTCACACCGTTTCGCATCGACATCCCGCAGGCCGACATCGACGACCTGCGTAACCGGCTGGCACACACGCGCTGGCCGGTCCCCGTGCCTGGCCGGAACGATCGCACCGACTTCAGCCGCGGCATCCCGCTGGTGTACCTGAAGGAGCTCGCCGAGTACTGGCGCGACGGGTTCGACTGGCGTGCGCAGGAGGAGAGGCTCAACGAGTACGAACAGTTCACGACGGTCGTCAACGGCCAGACGTTCCACGTCGTCCACGCGCGATCGACGAACCCGGGGGCCACCCCGCTGGTCCTGAACCACGGCTGGCCGGGCTCGTTCGTCGAGTACCAGAGACTCGTTCCGCTGCTGACCGACGAGTTCCACGTGGTCATCCCGTCGCTGCCCGGCTTCGGGTTCTCCACCCCGCTGTCAGGGACCGGCTGGGAGCTGGCGCGGACGACGGAGGCCTACGCCGAGATCATGACGCGTCTCGGTTACGAGAGGTTCGCGGCCCACGGCACCGACATCGGTGCGGGCACCACCGGCCGCCTCGCGGCGCTCCACCCGGAGCGCGTCATCGGCACGCACATCGGCAGCGATCCCCGGTGGCTCGGGTTGCTCGGCGACAAGTTCCCCTACCCCGACGGTCTGTCCGATGACGAGACGGCCCAGATCGAGGCGGTGCGCACCGAGGCCGCGGCCGAGCGCGGGTACCTGGCGATGCAGGACCACCGCCCCGACACGATCGGCGCGGCGCTCACCGACTCGCCGGTCGGTCAGCTCGCGTGGATCGCCGAGAAGTTCAAGACCAGGACCGACGGCGCCTACCGGACGCCGGACGAGACGGTCGACCGCGACCAGCTCCTCACGAACATCAGCCTGTACTGGTTCACCCGCAGCGGCGCGTCGAGCGCGCAGTTCTACTACGAGTCCGAGCACTCCGGAATCGACCTGGTCATGGCCTCCGGCGTGCCGTCCGGATGGGCCGTGTTCGACACCCACCCGCTCATGCGCCGCGCGGTGGACCCGTGGAAGGCGATCGGCCACTGGAGCGAGTTCACCGAGGGCGGTCACTTCCCCGCGATGGAGGAGGCGGAGCTGCTCGCGGACGACATCCGCACCTTCTTCCGCGGCGTTTCCTGACTCCGTGTCAGGGCCCGCCGGCCAGGTAGGCCGGGCCTGCCCTCGGGTCTCGAACAGGAACGAGCCGCCGGGCCGGAGCGCTCCCCCGACCGCCGCGAGCGCCGCGGCCCCGTAGGCGCGGCGGATCCGGAGCGTCGAACCGCGCTGGCAGCCGTCCGCGGCCCAGCCCCTCTGCTGTTCCCCAGGCCGTAGTCGGGAGACACACCCGCCGTCCAGCAGGCGCGTGCGGTGGGAACGGCGGGTCAGGAGCCGTCGGTGACGCGCCTGCCGTCCCCGTCCTTGACGATGGTGAAGGAGTCCACGACCCGGCCTTCGGCTGTGCGGGACCGGTACTCCAGGGTGTCGCCGTCCACCGAGACCGTCTGGAAGGTCTGGGTGTCGGTGCGCTGCACGCGCACCTCGGCGCCGTTGTCGGTCCAGTTGTCCTCGGCCGCGTCGTAGGTCTTGGGTCCGGTCACCGCGACCACGTGGACCGGGCCGGTGTGCGTGTCGGGGTCGCCGGTCCGGTGCTCGGTCATGTTGCCGCGGGTGTAGGAGTGGTCGTGTCCCTGGAGGACCAGGTCCACGTCGTACTCCTCCAGCACCGGCAGCCACGCCTCGCGCAGCGGCTCGTTGTCGCGGTCGGGGTCGGCGGAGAAGACCGGGTGGTGGAAGGTGACCACGGTCCATTCGTGGGGGTTGTCGGCCAGCACCCGCTCCAGCCACCGCCGCTGCGTGTCCAGCCACCGCCCGGCCTCGTCCCGGGGCACCTCGCGGTAGTTGGAGTTGAGCACCACGAACCGCACGCCCTGGTAGTCGGTGTGGTAGGCCGTCTCGGCCAGGTCGGCGCCCTGGTCGGGACCGTTGCCCGCACCGGGGAACTGCGGGACCCAGTGTTCGCTCAGCCCGTCGTCGTACTCGTGGTTGCCGGGCGTGGCCACGTGGTTCATGCTCCCGGTGGCCGGGCCGAAGGCGGCGAACCACTCGTCCCACTCGGAGCCGCTGTTGGCCGAGTCGACCAGGTCGCCGGAGTGCACGGCCAGCTCGGCGTCGGGTGCGGCCTCCAGTCCGGCCCTGATGACGGGGGCGGCCTCGGCGGTGATGTCGTTCTGGATGTCGCCGAAGTACAGGAAGCCGAAGGGCTCTGCCCCCTCGGCGGCGGTGGTGAAGGTGCGCCAGTCGCTCACCGCTCCTCCTGTGTCGCTGCCCTCACCGCCCTCGCCACCGTCGCCGCCTCCGCTGGCATCGCCGTCTCCGACACCCGCGACGATCCGGTAGCGGTAGGCGGTGTCCGGTTCCAAGACGGTGGCCGTGGCCGCGAAGGTGGAGCCGGGCTCCTCTCCTCCCGTGGCCTGTCCCCGGACCCGGGTGGGTTCCGCGGAGCCGTCCTCGGGACCGATCTCCAGGAAGGCCTCCTCTGCCCCGGCGGCGCGCCAGGTCACGGTCTGGGAGGTGCTGGGATCGGTGGTGGGTGAGAGGAGGACCCGGTCGACGGGCTGCTCGGGCGGGGTCTCGGGGGCCTCGGGGGCGCAGGCGCACAGCCCGACCGCGAGGACCGCGCCGCTGAGGGCCGCGAGCACGCGGGACGGAGCGTCGGGCATGAGGGGACCTGTCCTTTCTGGCGGCGGAGCGACGCCTCGGGCGCGGAGGGGCGTCGGGGGAGCCGCCGACGCGGCGGCTCCCCCGGTCTGCCTGTCCAGCTACCCGGCCAGGGAGTTGAGCATGGGCCCGAACTCCTCGTCGGAGGTCAACAGCGAGACCGACCTGTTCTCGTGGTCGATCCTGGCCCCCACGGGACGCAGGTCGGGCGGCGTGCCCTGCTCGCGCGAGCGCGAACCGGGGTGCCACCAGTAGAGCTGGGCGCTGACGGGCTTGTCGCCGTCGGCGGTGAACCGCTCGGCGATCTGCTGCATGTGGTCCATCGCCGCGATCGGGTGGCCCTGCCCCAGGGGGTGGGCGAGGAGCACCTCGGGGACGGGGAAGGCCACGAGGGCGCCGTGCGGCAGGTCGCCGAGGTAGCGGTCGAGGGCGTGCACGTGCGCCGCCACGTAGGGGTGCTGGCCGCCGATGTGCACGATGTGCGCCCCGTTGACCTCGTGTTCGCTGACCTCGACGGTCTCGGCAACGGAGGCGGCCACGGCCTCGGCGAAGACCTCGCCGTCGGGGCGGCCGGAGCGCTCGTGCACCTGCCGGGGCAGCGGCCGCAGCGAGTCGGGGGCGTCCACGACGACGGTCTGCCACAGCCCGGGGGCGATCTCGCGGGTCAGGAGGGAGTCCAGCACCCCCTCGGGAAACGCGGAGGCGGGGTAGAGGCGCGCCCGCAGCCGGCCGTCGGTGTCGCCGCCGCCCTGCCCGGTGGCCTGGCTCAGCTGTTCGACGGACGTGCGCGCGAACTGGGCGGTGTTGTGCGCGATCTGCTCGGAGGTGGCCCCGTTCAGGGCGTCGCGCAGTCCGCTGATGTCGGCGCTGGCGTGGTTGCCGTCGGGCAGTGTCACGACGAGCGTGTCGGCGCCCTGGAAGGCGGCGCTCACCCCGGCCTCGGCGAAGGCCGCGGCCAGGGAGGAGGCCACCGTGTCGGCGGGGTCCGCCGGGGAGGGGGCGCCGACCGGGTCGGCTGCCGGGGCGCCGTCGGCGGGGCCCGCGTTGGGCGCACCGGCGGCCTGTTCCCGCTCCCGCGCGGCGCGGGCCACGAAGCCCGCGAAGTGGGCGGCCAGGTCGGTCCGCTGCTCGTCCGTGGCGATGGCGGCCTGGTCGAAGGTGTCCCTCATGTCGGCCTCCATGAGGACCGTGCCCCCGGAGCCGAACACGCGCAGGCCGGTCGGCGGCAGGAAGTCGGCGCGCAGCCCCTCCCGCTCGCACGCCCGCACCAGGGCCGCGCCGAACTCCTCGCGTATCCGCTCGGGCTCCAGTTCGCGCGCCTGCTCCAGCCGGGCGCCGAGCCAGTCGGGGATCCGGTCGTGCGAGCGAGGGAAGCGCTCCAACTCCTGGGCGTAGACGAGCGGGCTCGTGCCGGGCGGCAGGTCGGGCTCGGTGTCGTGGTTGTACTCGACGTTGAACTGGTGCGAGTGGTGGACCGAGAGGATCACGGAGAGCCAGGTGCCCCCGCCCTCCTGGAACCCGGAGCGCTTGAGCGCGTCAACCAGGTCGCCGACACCCTCGGGCACCTCCAGCTGCCGGACCTGGCCGTCCGCCTCCTGGACGGCGAGCATGTCGCTGCGGTGGGCGCCGATCACCCTGGCCAGATAGGTGAGCTGCTGCCAGCCCTGCGGGACGACCGCGACCAGTCGCCCGGCGAGGTCCTGGAGGATCTCGCCCTGTTCCAGGGGGCCGGGAGGTTGGGGAGTCATGTGGGGCTCCGTGTCCGTGTGGGTGCGTTCGGTCGGTTGCGCGCTCCCTTCCTATCGTGTCGGGGGGACAGAGTGTGACCTCGCCCGCACCTCACGCTGTTCGCCGTGCACCACACCGTCCGGAGCGCCCTCAGTCCGCGAGCGCGTCGAGGTAGACCCAGGCGCCCTCGTGGCGGACGAAGCGGCTGTTCTCGACGAGCGCCTCCTCACGGGCGCCCTCGCGGTACGACGCGCGGAAGGCGACCGTGCCCTCGTTGTGGAACGGGGTGCCCCCGGTGGTGGACAGGATCTCCAGGCGCACCCACTCGGTGCCGGGGTCCAGGTCCAGGCGCCGCGGCCTGGTGCTCGGGTGCCAGGTCCGCAGGAGGTGGTCGCGGTCGCCGACGGCGAAGGCGCTGTAGCGCGAGCGCATGAGCTGTTCTGCGGTGGACGCCGCGGCCCGGCCGCTGTGCAGGCGGCCGCAGCAGTCCCGGTAGGCCGCGGGGCCGCCGCAGGGGCAGGGCGCCTCGGGGTCGGTCGCGGGGCCTGGCGGGGACGTGCGGTGGCGGGTTCTGCGCTGCGACATGCCTTCCATTGTGGCCTCCGGCGTCCCCATGCGGTGACGTGCCCGGATTCCGTCCGGAGGAGGCTCCGGACATCGCCCTGCGAGCCGCCCGAACTCCCGAGCCGCCCGAGCCGGACACGCGCACCGTGCCCCTCCCCTGGGGGGGAACGGGCTCCGGGCTCAGGCGCGGCCCGAACCGTCGGAGCCGTCGGAGCCGTGGGAGAGGGACCGCGTCAGCCCGGTCGGCGGCACCCCTGCCCGGACGTCCTGGCCGGTGAGGGCGGAGTGCACCTCGGCCGCCACGGACTCGACGGTGTCCACCCCGTAGCGCATTCCGTCGTTGTCGTCGGTCAGGACCACGACGTCGTAGTCGCCGACCGGGGTGTTACGGAAGCCGCCGACGCTGTGCACCCGCCAGAGGTTCGTGTCGGTGTGGGGCAGCCAGCCGTTCTTGAGGTACACCTCGGCGTCGGCGGGCGCGCCCGAGGACACGCCCCAGCGCTGTTCCCCGGTCACGTCGCCCATGAGGCCGCGCGCGAAGTCGCGCTCCTCCTGGCCGAGCACGTCGTTGTCCGTGCGCAGCAGGCGGAGCAGGGTGAGCTGGTCGGAGACGGTGATCCCCATCAGGCCGACGTAGCCCTCGGGGTCCGGTTCCGTGGCGTCCATGCCCGCCAGGTCGAGGAAGCGCTGGACGCGCTCGGGGCCGATCCGGTCGCGCAGCTCCGTGGCCGCGTCGTTGTCGGAGACGGTGATCATGTCGGTCGCCAGGTCCTTCTCCTCGGCGGTGAGCTCCCGGTCCTCGTCCATGGCGGTGCGCAGCAGCGCGCCGAGGACGACGACCTTGCCGACGCTGGCCGCGTCGAACTCCGCGTCGGGGGCGAGCCCGCAGGTGAGGTCGCCGCCGTACGCGAAGACCCCCACGGAGATCGTCCCCTCCCTTTCCCCTGCCCGTTGACGGATCCGTTCGTCGAGCCGTCGCGCGACGTCGGGGTGCGACGCGGAGGCGCAGACCGGCTCCTGCGCGAAGGCGGCCGTCGGCGGCGCGGCGGCGGTCGACCCGGCGGCGAACGCCGCGGCGAGGACCACGGCGGCGGACCGTGCCGGGCGTCGGCGCCCGGCGGGCGTGCGGTCGGCAGGCATGGAAGGGGTTCTCCCTCGTTCGGCGGAGCGGGGCTGTAGAGCGGGCCGCGGACAGGGCCGGCCATCACCCCGGATGACCACTCGGACGCACGGGGCGACCACCCGGCGCCCTTCGATTCTCGGTGCCCGCGCTCCGCCACGCGTGAGCGACACGGGCTCCGTTCCCGCCCCTCCGCGCCCACCCCTCCGGAGCAGCGCGCCGGTACCGGTCGCCGCGCCCGGCGCACGTGTCTCCGGTCCGGGACGCGACCTCCGGTACCTGTCACCGGCCCCGGGTTGCGAAAGCGCGGGATCCGGGGCCTCCCGTCCGAGAGATACGGAACAAGGGGCCGCGCACCGGGCTGGTCACCGCTTGGCGGCGGTTTCCGCCAACCGCCCACATCCGGTGTGGCGGTGTGCTTGCATGTGACCCCGCGCTCTGCTCCTCCCCCGTACAGCACAGCCGCCAGGAGGCCCCGTGACAGGACCGGACCGACACCGCACCGGTCGGGTGGCCTCTGCCCCCGGCCCGTCCGACGGTCCTCGCGACGTGTCCGCCCCGGGCGGACGGAGCGGGCGGACGACGGAGGCCGTGTGATGTCCGGCCCGACGTCCGGCTTCTGCTGGCGCGCCCGCCTGTCCGTCATGGTGGAGAGGGACGGAGAGGAGGTCGAGGCGCCGTTGGGCGCGGCGTTCCTCGTCGGCTCCCGCCACGTGGTCACCTGTGCCCACAACCTGGAGGGGCTCGGCGAGGAGACGGACGTGCACGTGTGCTTCCCCCTCCCCGGCAGGAACGGCGTCCACCGGTTCGCCCGGATCGCGGTGCGCGCGAACTGGCGCGGCGGGGAGCCCGACGTCGCCGTCCTGGAGCTGGACGAGGACACCGGCATCCGCCCCGCCCTCCTGGCCTCTCCCCACGCGCTCCTGCCCCCCGGCGTCGGGCCCGCCGCCGGGGCCACCGGCACCGGGCACGGCAGGATCGAGGTGGCCGCTCTGGGTTTTCCCACGTCGGCGGCCGGGGGGACGTCCCCGGACGGCCCGTCTCCGGAACCGGTCTTCAACGACCACGACGGGGCCGTGCTGGACCTGTTCACCAGGCAGGACAGGCACCTCACCCAGGACAGGTGGCAGGTCACACTCGCCCCCGACGATCCGGGGACGATCAGCCACGGGTACAGCGGCGCGGGCGCCTACCTCACCGGAGCGTGGTGGCGGGGCTGGGAGGAGGACGACCGGCACGTCGTCGGCATGATCAGCACCGGGGACCGGCGTGTCAGGGGCCGCAGCGGCACGATGATCCCCCTGTCGGCGATCGGCCGCGTGTGGGAGGAGATCGACGACCACATCGACCTGGGCTGGTTCACCCCGGACGCCCGCAGGAGACTGCGCCGGATCGTCACCGGGCTCGGCGACGAGGTCGACTTCCGCGGGGTCCACGGACTCTGCTTCCCCCGCTTCCAGCACGACCCCGCCGACGTCGCGCCCGCCACGCCCTGGCAGTGGGTCCGCCACACCGCCGAGAAGGGCATGTCCGGCGACCGCGAAGGCGATCTGGGCACGTTCCTGCGGCGGGTCCACGCCAGTCTCGCGCCCGACCGCGGAGACGGGCTGCGCACGTGGCTGGAGGAGTACTGCGGCGCGGGGTCCGCCGACCCCGAAGCCCCCTCCTACGTCACCGTGACCGCGCACAGGCTGCTGTACGACGACACCTACACCGTCACCCTGCGGCGCGAGGACGAGGGCGTGCCCGGCACGTCCCTGGAGCTGGCCGAGGTGCCCGAGGACGAGTTGCGGGGCTCGGTCGAGCCTCGCCTGAACGCGCTGCTCCTGGGCTACGACAGGCACGACGCGAACACGCTCTTCGAGTTCGTGGTCCCGGTCCCGCTGTTCCACACCGGATTCGAACTGTGGAACCTCACCTCCTTCCAGCAGATCACCGACCGCTACCCGGTGGTGGTCTCGGCCTCGGAACTGCACATGACCCTGTTCCAGGGGGCGCAGCCCTCCTCCGACGACGCCGGGAACGCCTTCCACAGGAACGCTGCCCTCAGGGAACGGTGGAACGTCCTCCAGGCCCGGGGCAAGGCCGGTGCGCAGGTCCTCGCCTGCGTCGGGACCACCGACCGCGTGACGACCAAGCGCAGGCTCAACGCCCGCGCCGACAAGCAGGCACTGGTCCACTCCACCCTCGCCCGGATCCCGCAGATCGAGGGCGCCCTGGACGCCGGTGTGCCGATCATGCTCCTGCCGCGCCGGGCCTGCGACCACGACGACCACGACGACTGCTCCGGCGCGCGCCGGGCGGGGCAGCTCAGGCACCTGGTCGAGGGGACACCGTTCGACAAGCTCGCGGACAGGGTCCGGCACGTGCGCAGGCAGGCACTGGGCGAGGAGGGCGAGGACCACTGCGGTCACGAGCTCTCCCTGGTCGTGAACGACCCCGGCCGTATCGGCCGCAACACCGAACCGCCCATGTACATGGGAAGCGAGGACCCGACGTGACGGACTGGAGAATCTTCCGGGGCACCCGGAAACCCCACGAGTTCAGGGGGCTTCCGGACCCTCCCCCGTGGCGCGCCTTCGACGGGGGCCCGCCCCTGCCCCACCCCGAGCGCGAGGACGAACCCCACGCGGCGGTCTCCTACCTCGCCTCGGAGGAGGCCGTCGAACAGGTCAACACCGCCCTCTACCTGCGCCGCCCCCTGCTGGTCACCGGCCCGCCCGGGGCGGGCAAGTCGGCCCTGGCCGAGGCGGTCGCCCACGAGCTCCGGCTCGGGCCTCTGCTGTACTGGCCCATCACGAGCCGGGTGACCCTGCGCGACGGCCTGTACCGCTACGACCCCCTCGGCCGCCTGTACTCGGCGAGCCGTGCGGGCGGGGCCCGGGAGGGGAGCGGCGGCCATGCGCCGGAGGAGGACGTCGGGGACCACATCCGCCTGGGCCCGCTGGGAACGGCGCTGCTGCCCTTCGAGAAGCCGCGGGTGCTTCTCATCGACGAGATCGACAAGAGCGACATCGACCTGCCCAACGACCTGCTCACCGTCTTCGAGAGGGGTTCCTACGAGATCCCCGAGCTGATGCGCGTGCGCGCCTCCGGCACGGGGGCGCCCGCGAAGGGGGCGAAGGGCGGGCGGGGACAGGGTCAGGGCACACGGGACTCCGGAGGGAGCGGCCGAAGGTCCGCGGAGGCGGACGGCCCCGGCTCACGGTCCGCCCCCGGCGTCGAGGTGCTGACCGCCGACGGCTCCGCGTCCGCGACCATCCGCTCCGGCCGGGTCCAGTGCCGCGCCTTCCCCCTGGTCGTCATGACCAGCAACGGCGAACGCGCGTTCCCCCCGGCCTTCCTGCGCCGCTGCGTCAAGCTGGAACTGCGCCTTCCCGAGGAACCCGGGGAACTCGCCGCCATCGTGCACCAGCACCTCCAGGGCCTCCCCCCGCACCTGCACGACCAGATCGACGCGCTCGCCGAGGACTTCCTCGCCGCGCACCGGGGCGGTGGTGTGCTGGCCACCGACCAGCTCCTCAACGCCGCCTACATGCGCTGGCACACGGTCGGGGACCCCTCCATGCCGAGGGAGGCGCTGGCCAGGAAGCTGATGCGGCCCCTCAACGGCCAGGACTGAGCCCGGTGCACCACGACCGACTCCTGTACTCGCTGCTGCACGAGGCGCCGCCCTCCGAACTCGGCGGACCCACACCCCTGGAGATCGCCGAGGTGCTGTGGCTGGGTGCCCACACCGGCCGACCAGCCCTCGCCCCCGCCGGCCCGGAGGAGTCCGCCCCGGCACCGCCCCTCCGACCGCCCCCGGAGGTCGCGCCCCGCGAGAGGCACGAGCGACCAGAGCGACCGGACCGAACCGGCGCCTCCGCGCCCGCGTCGCGGCCGAACGCGCGCGACCTGCCTCCTGTGGAGGCGGGGAGGCCCCCGGGGACGGCGGAGGACCACGACGCTTCCCGGGCCCAGGAGGCGCCCGGCGCCCTCCCCCACGACGACGGGATCGCCGACACAGCCGAACGCCTCCTGGCCCTGCACTTCCCGCCCGCCCCCGGAGCGGGGAGGGGCTCCGCCGCCACCGGCACGCGGGTGCCCGTCCCGCCCATGATCGACAGACCCCTGGCCTTGCAGCGTGCGCTGCGCCCGCTCAACCTGCGGGTCCCCACGGCCGCAGCCGAGGTCCTGGACGAGGAGGCCACCGCCCACCGCGTCGCCGACCGGCGTCCGGCGGACCCCTGCCCGTGGGCGCCCGTGCTGGTGCCCGGGCAGGAGCGCTGGCTGAACCTGCTCCTCATCGTGGACACCGGGCCGAGCATGGGACTGTGGCGCCCCCTGGCCGAGGAGCTCCACACCCTGCTGCACGGCATGGGGGTGTTCCGCGACGTGCGCATGGGCTACCTCGTACGCGGTTCCGCGTCCTCGGGCACGGAACTGGGTGTGGCGCCGACACCGCACGACCCGCCCCGGGACGCGGCCACCGCGGTCGACCCCTCCGCCCGCCGGGCCGTCCTGGTCCTGAGCGACTGCTCCGGACCGCACTGGTGGTCCGGGCTGGCGGGAGCCGTGCTGCACCTGCTGGCGCGGCACGGTCCCACCGCCGTCGTGCAGCCCCTGGCTGAGGCGCAGTGGCGGCGCACCGGCGCTCCGGTCCTGCCCTCCCTGGCCACGGGCGCGCGGCCGGGGGCGCCCAACACCGAACTGCGGCTGGCCCTCGCCCCCGGGGCCCCCGGACCCGCGTCCGACAGCGTGCCCGTCCCCGTCCTGCGCTGCGCGCCGCGCTGGTTCGGTGACTGGGCCGAACTCGTGGGCTCGGGAAACCGCGCGGTCCCGGCAGCGGTGACGTATGTGAGCGAGCGGGCTCCGCGCACGGCCCCCGCCCCGGTCTCCTACGAGCAGCCGCTGACGGTGCGCCAGCGGGTCCACAGGTTCCAGAGCGCCGCCTCCCCCGGTGCCGTCGCGCTGGCGGCGCATACGGCGCTGTCCACCCCGGCCCTGCCCGTCATGCGGATGATCCAGCACGAGGTCCTGCGCGACGCGGACTCCGGGGTGCTGGCCGAGGTGCTGCTCAGCGGTCTCCTGCGTCCGGTGGACCACGAGCAGGGCCTGTACGCCTTCGTGGAGGGCGCCGCGGAGGCGCTCAGGTCCGTGCTGCCCCGCTCCACCGCCCAGAGGACCGCACGGCTGCTCGACGCGTTGTCGGACGGTGTGCGCAGGCAGGCGGACGCAAACGGCGCGCGCTTCCCCGCCTACCTCGTCGGCGGGGGCGGGGACCGCTTCACCGACCCGGAGAGCGCACCGTTCGCGTGGGTCAACCCCGACACCCTGCGCCTGCTGGACCCGAGGGCGGCCAGGTCGGTGGCGGCCACGGAGCGGGGGGCGCCCGTCGTCCCTGTTCCGTCGAAGGAGTCGGGCCGGGTGCCGTCCGCGCGCCGGGGAGAACCGTCGGGGAGCAGCACACGACCGGACTGGGACATGCTGGTGGGGTTGAAGGTTGGGCCCCTGAAGCTGCTGGACTACCGCCTCACCCGCTCGAAGCAGCCCGCGTCCGGGCCCCGGGAATCGGTCGTTCTCGGAGAGATACCACCCAAACCCAGGCGTTTCATCCCGCGCCCGGACCTCAGAGGCCGCCTGGACTCGCTGGCGGAGGGCCACACCCTGCTCCTGGCAGGCGAGGGGGGAACGGGAAAGACCCTGCTCGCCGCCGACCACGCCACCAGAGCGGTGGAAGAGGGAAGAGCCGACCTGGTGCTGTGGGTGGACGGCTCGCACATCGACACCGTCCTGGACGCCTGCGCCCGGGCCGCGTCGTCCCTTGCCGACCCGTCCTCCTCGCACGGCGGGAGACCGCTCCCGGCGACTCCCGGCGCAACCCGTGCCCTGGCCCTCGAGTTCTTCGACTGGCTCGCGGAGACGCCCCGGCCGTGGCTGCTCGTCCTCGACGGTCTGGAGCACCCGGGCGACCTCCTCGGCTTCCTCCCGCTGAGAAGCCGCCGCGGACGGGTCCTGGCCACCAGCCGACGCCGCGACGTCCTCGGCGGGGCGGTCCCGAAGCACGCCGTGGTCGAGGTGGGCGGGTTCGCCCGGGAGGAGGCCGTCGAGTACCTCTCGCAGCGCTTCTTCGGCACCCCCGCCTTCAGCTCCTCCGCGGGGATCGGGATACTGGCCGACTACTTCGGCCACCACCCGCTCGCCCTGTCCCTGGCGGCGTCCACCGTCGTCGCGGAGGGGCTGGCCCCCCTGGAATACCTCCAGGGGAAGGGGGACAGCACCGCCGCCCCCGTCCAGGAAGCGGTCCACCTGTCCCTGGTCAGGAACAGCCGGGTGCCCTACCTCAGCTCGATGCCCCTGCTCCTCATGATCCGGCTCTTCGGGCACACCGACGTCCCCCTGCGTCTGCTCACCACGTCCACCGTCCGAAGGCACCTGGACAGGCAGCTGCCCCGAACGGCGAGGGCGGCGAAGGGCATCGGAGGCATCCTGCGCAACCTGGAGGGCCTGTCGCTGATCCGGATCGAGGACAGCCCCGACGGTCTCGACAGCACGGTCTGGATCCACGACAGCGTCCGCCCGCCCGTCCACGACCTCCCGGTGTTCCTCACCGCGTCGAACACCGCGGTCGCGGCCGTGGACTCCCTGTTGGAGGCCTGGCAGGCGGCCGGCGACCGCCCCGAGTGGGCCGGACGTCTGCGCCGGAGCGCCATCGCCCTGCGCCGCAGCAGCGAGGAGGTCTTCCCTCCCGGGAAGACCCTCCCGGGCGCGGTCCCCCGCAGGAGGGAGGCCGGGCAGTTCTACGCGCGGCTGGTCCGCGCCCTGGAACGGATCCTGGGGCCCGACCACGAGGAGACCCGCCTGGCCCGTACCACCGAACGGTTCTGGTGGTGATCGGACGGAACCGACAGATTCCCTCCGATGACGGATCACACGTTTCTTCCGCACCACAACACTTCAAAAAGCTCAAAAATCACAAATAGAACAAGAAGCATAAAATAGACGTTCCCTCTCCGCGTTCCCCGTTTCCTTCCTAAGCTGGGAACGTGACCTCCGAAGAACACGCGCAGCAGGCCTCCCCCGCCCCCCTCACCGACAGCAGGGCGGCCGCCGAACACCTGTGTCGGAGGAGATCCGCGTACGAGGACGCCGCGGTGGACGAGGGCCTCCGGGACGACCTGGACGCACTCGTGGCCCAGGTCGCGGAACGGGGCCGCCTCTCCCACAGGGCCCTCCGGGCCCTGGAGGACCGGTTGGGGCCGCTGCTGGACCCCGGTGACGCCTTCTTCCGCAACGCGTTCGTCGGTCCGGGCCCGGGCCGCGACCCCCAGGAGCCGGTGGGCGGCCTGCCCGGGGTGGGCCCCGGCCCCGCGCCCGCCGTCCGCGAGGTGTGCCCCCTGGCCGCCCCCTGCTCCCGCATCAGGGGCGCCGGGGAGCCGGGCGCGGCGGGCGGCCACTGCGCCGTCGCGGACAGGCCCCTGCGACTGCGCACGAAGGGGACCTGACCGGTGAACCCCCTGCTGGTCGAGATCGGCAAGAGGGCAGCCGAGCACTGGTGGACGCACCTGGCCCTGCCCGGTGTGCTCTTCCTCGCCGCGTTCGCCGCCAGCGCGCTGCTGGCCCCGGCGGACCTGGTCGACCCCGCGCGCCTGGCGGAGCTGGCCGCCGACGCCCGGTCGCTGCTGGGCACGCCTACCGTGGCCGTCACCGTGGTCCTGCTCGCGGCGGTCCTGCTCCTGGGCCTCCTCCCGGGACTGGTCGTCCAACTGCTCGGCGCCTGGTGCGGGCGCTGGTGGCTGGGTGAGAGCGTGCTGTCCCCGCTCGTCTTCTGGAACCCCCGGTGGCGCAGGCGCCGCTGGCACGCGGCCAGGCGCAGGGCCGGAACGGAGAGGGCGCGCGAGGCGGCCGCGGCCGGCGGGCGGGACCCGGACCGCAGCCACCGCGTCTCGCTCACCGAACCCACGCGGCGCACCTGGATGGCCGACAGGATGGCCTCGCTGACAGTCAGGGTGCGCGATGCGCACGGGCTGGACGTGTACTGGACCTGGCCCCGCCTGCTCCTGCTCCTGCCCGAGGGCGCCCGGGAGGACGTCGGACGGGCACAGGACTCCTTCGCCCAAGCCCGTGCCCTGGGCGGCTGGGGCGCGCTCTACCTCGCCGCGGCGGGCGTGTGCGCGCTGCACCTGGTCGCCGTGGCCTGGGGCGCGGGGCCCCTGTCCCGGCTCCCCGAACCGCCCTGGGACCCCTGGCTGCTCCTGCTGCTCGCAGCGGCCGGGGCCGTGACCGGCGCGGTCGCCCACCAGCGGGCGCGGACCGCGATCGCCTCGCTGGCCGACCTCGTCGAGTCCTGCTACGACCTGCACGCACGCGAGTTGGCCGCGGCTGTGGGGGTCGTCGACCCCGAGCAGACCAACAGCCGGGGCAGGGCCCTCTCCCCTGACCTGGGTGAGCAGGTCACCTATCTGCTGAGGAAGTCCGGCCCCTCCTGACGCCCGACCCCTCCTGACGCCCGACCCCTCCTGACGCCCGACCCCTCCTGACGCGCGGCCCACCACCGCCGATAAGGACAAAAGTCCTCAAAGATCTCAGGGGAGATTTCCTCCCCCTCAAGACACAAACCTCGCACAGCAACACACGCTTTCGCAAAACCCCCAGGAAGCATCCCGAACTCCGTCCGAGAGAAGTGGAAACACCACCGCGCGTAGCCGAGGTCAACGGACGTTCAAGAATCCGTTGAAGCACCTTCCGAAAAGCAGTACAGTAAGCCCTCCGTCCGCTTTTCGGACAATGGTCGGATGGTGTGCGCAAACGCACCCGCGCACTCTTTTTCCGAAAACAACAAGACACAGGAAGGGCCAGGTGGCGTGGCACTGACCCCATGCGCGACGACGGCGTGGAAGCGAGCGGCCCTCGCCTCGGCCTGTCTCCTCTTCCTCCTGCCGCCCGTCCCGGCCTCGGCCGCGGCGTCCCCGCCCCGGGCCGCGGAGGAGACGGACCAGCCCGAGACGGAGCCCCGGTCCGGGGCGGACGCGGCCACGACCGCCTCCCCCCTCGACATCGTGATCCTGGTGGACGAGTCCGGCTCCCTGAGCGAGGACGACGTCGAACAGGAGACCAGGGCGGCCTCCACCATCGCGCAGAGCGTCCTGGACCCCGGCTCCCGGGTGACGGTGGTCGGTTTCGGCAGCAACAACGGGCAGGCCGACCAGATCGCGGCCCGGGAGGTGTGCCGCCCCACCCTGGTGGACGAGGGGTCGGGACGCCAGTACCTGGCCGACTGCGTCTCGGACCTGCACCGGCGGGACTCCTCCGAGGGCGACGACACCGACCACGCCGAGGCTCTGGGCACGGCCCTGCACTACCTGGAGGGACCCGAGGCACCGCAGGACGCGACCGGGATCGTCTTCCTGCTCACCGACGGCGAACTGGACGTGCGCGACAGCCCCCACTGGGGCGCGCGCCCCGAGGACCGCGACGACAACGCCGCGGCCAGGATCGACGAGCACCTGGAGACCGCGCGTGAGGACGGCGTGCAGGTCTGGCCGCTGGGCTTCGGCAGCTCCATCGACCGCGACCAGCTCGACGCGTTCGCCGAGGGCGGCTCCCAGGAGACGTGCAACGACCTGGAGGTGGCCACGCCCACCGCGCGCGTGGTCGACGACTCCGCCGACGTGGTGCGCTCCCTGCGCGAGGCCCTGGCCGCCGCCTCCTGCTCCGTGGCGGGCGGGCTCGACAGCGACACCCTCTCCGGCGGCGGCAGCACCACCCTGTCGGCCTCGATCCCGGTCATCGCCACCGACGGCGCGCTCGTGGTCACCAAGAACAACCCGGCGATCAGCGTCGAGTACACCGACCCCGAGGGGGACCCGGTCGACCCCGACGGCGGCGACCACAAGGGCTCCCGGATCAGTCTCAGCGGCGCGAACGGCCCGGTGGAGGTGCTCCACGTCGTCGACCCCCTGCCCGGCACCTGGCAGGTGCGGCTCACCTCCCCCGACGGCACCCCCGAGGAACTGGTGACGGCCACCGTCCAGTGGCAGGGCCGCGTCAACACCTTCCTCACCGTCGAACCCGCCGACCACTCCGGGCAGGAACTCGTGGTCAGGGTGGACATCCGCACCCGCCGCGGCCCCGTCACCGACCCCGAGGCGCTCGCCGAACTCGACTTCTCGGCCGAGGTCGCCACCCCGGACGAGACCGCCGAGTCCATCGAACTGAACGACGGGGGCGAGGGCCCCGACGCCACCCCCCAGGACGGCCAGTACGCGGGCACGGTCGCCGTCCCCGAGGGGGCGGACACCCTGCTCTTCACCAGCCGCGTCCAGGGGCCCGGCGTCCCCGACGACGTGCGCGAACTGCGCTACACCATCGACCCCGGCGGGGCGGCCCTGCAACCCGGCGTGCGCTTCGACGACCCGCCCGACGAGGTCTGGGCCGGCAGCCACATCGACGGCACCCTCGACGTCGACAACCAGGACTCGCAGGAGGGACAGGTGGAACTGCTCCTCCAGGCCCCCGAAGGGGTCCTGGCCACCATCGAGCAGGACACCACCGCCTTCAGCCCCGGTACCAGCAGGGCCGACTTCACCGTGCGCTTCGAACAGGGCTCCGCCCTGGGCCGCGCGGTCCTGCACGTGCAGGCCGTGGACGCCGAGGGCGCGGTCCTGACCACCTCCGCGCCGCTCACGGTGACCGTGCGCACCCCGCCGGGAGTCCTCGAACGCTACTGGTGGGCCTGGCTCGCGCTGCTCCTGGCCCTGGTCGCCGCCGCGCTCCAGGCGTGGCTGGTGTGGCACAGGAGGCGGGCCGCCAGCAACGTGCAGGGCCTGGTCGTCGAACTCCACCGGAACGCGCTCTCCCTCCAACAGGAACTGCGCGCCCCCAGCAGGTGGAGCACCTCCTTCGCCTTCACCGTCCGCGACCCCCAGGGATCGGCGCCGCGCCTCGAACACGGCGGGGCCTCCGACGCGGGACCGGTCTACCGGGCCTCCCGCGACCCCAGGGGCGGTGTGCGCCTGCGCACGCCCCACGGCGCCGAGACCCTGCGCCTCGGCAGTCACAGCCAACCCCTGACCGACGGCCTGACCGTCTCCTTCCGCGACGAGCAGCGCCCCCGCAGGAGCCCCCGCCAGAACCCGGACCCGGCACAGGCCGCGCCCGGACCGGGCACGCGCGAGGAGGGCCCCCCGCTCTCCGGGATCCGGCTCGACTGAACGGCTCCCCGCCCCCGCCCCCATCCCGCAGAAGAACGACCAGCCTGAAGGGCCTTCGACACCCCATGACGATGAAGCTCTACCAGCCGCTGCTCTACGTCGGCCTCGGCGGTACCGGCTGCCGTATCGGCGCCGAGCTCGAACGCCGCATGCGCGAGGAGCTGTGCGGACCCGACGGGACCGAGTTCCAGCAGCTGCGCCCCGGTGCGAACCTCCTGCCCTACCAGCTCCCCGCCTGCGTGCAGTTCGTCTACGCCGACGTCAACCGGGGAGAGCTGGACAGCCTGCCCGAGCGGGTGGTGCCCGGACGCCACCACCACGCCGCCGCCGAGCGCACCGCCCACTACGTCCGCGACCTGGTCCCGGAGGTGCACACCTACCCCGAGGCCGCGCGCAGCCTGCGCCTGAGCGCCAGCGAGTCGGTGGACCACTGGCTACCGCCCGCGGTCGGCGAGCCCCGGGTGGCCCCGCTGGACAAGGGCGCCGGGCAGTTCCCCACCGTGGGGCGGGCGGCGCTGTTCGAGACCTTCCGCACCGGGACCGGCCCGGCGGTGGCCCCGCTGCACGAGGCCATCAACCGCATCGCCACCTCGGCGGGCGACCTGGCCGCGCTGGGCGGCACACTGCCCAGGTCCTGCGACGTCTTCGTCTCCTTCTCCGTGGCCGGGGGCACCGGGACCGGGATCTTCTACGACTACCTGCACCTGATCGCGCACACCTTCCAGCGCTCGGGGCTGCGCGTGAAGATCTACCCGCTGGTCCTGATGCCCTCGGCCTTCGACGAGGGCTTCGGCGGCGGACGCAACGCCAAGCTCAACGCCGGACGCGCCCTGCTGGACATGTTCCGCCTGGTCGACGACCAGAACGGCCGCGAGGCCTCCCTGGAACTGGTCAACGAGGTCCGGCCCGGGCCCCGCCGCAGGGACGACACGGCCGTCTACTACCCGGTGGAGGGCCGCGTCCAGATCATGCCCTCGACCGTGCAGACGGCCTTCCTGTTCAGCCGCCCCACCGGGACCGACCGCGACGACCTGCACCGGTCTGTGGTCTCCCTGATGCTCTCGCTGGCCAGCACCGACATGGACCGGCGCGCCGAGGCCGAGTCCGCCAAGCAGGAGAACCACCAGTCCTTCGCGGACAGCTTCATCAACACCCAGGCCGACCGCGAGTCCTCCGCCGAGACGGGGATCGGCAACCGCGGGGTGTCCACCGCGCTGGTCGCGTCCATGACCGTCCCGGTGGACGAACTCTCCGACATCATCGGCTCCCGCCTGCTGCGCTCGGCGGTCGAGGACATGCAGGCCCCGTTGCACACCAGCGCCGAACAGACCGGGAGCCTGGTCCACGACTTCTTCTCCGCGGCCAACATCCACCCGGTCCTGGCCCGGGCGGGCACCGACTTCGCCGAGCCGCAGCCGGTCACGGGCGCCGACGCGATCGCCGCCGCGCTCTACGACCGCAGCGACTCGATGAAGCGCAGCCTCCACGCCCTGCGTACCAGGCTCGGCCAGGAGATCCCCCAGATGGCCCAGAACTTCGACCACCGGGCGGGCGTGCGCGCGCTGCTGGGCAGAGTGGACCCCTTCCACGCCCTGCGCGTCATCGAGGGCGACCCCCACGACAACGACAGGGTGGGGCGGCTGGGCGTCCTGGGCATCCTCCAGCAGCGCCGCAACGCCCCCGCTCCCCCCGAGGGGCTGACCGCGCCGCCGCCCATACCGCAGATGCGGGACCGCCTGGGCGGCGTGGTCAAGGTCAGGTACACCGACCCGGTGCCCGCCCAGGCACGCCAGGACCAGGAGCGGTGGTACGACTGGCAGACCGGAGTGGTCTGGAGCGAGTCCTGGGCTCCGACGGTCCCGCGCTGGAACCGGACCTCGACCCAGTTGCGCAACGACCTGGCCGTGTTCACCCAGCAGTTGGACGAGCACGCCCGCACCGACCGCGCCCGCTTCGAGCGGCTGTCCCGGCAGCTCTACCGCCCGCGCACGGGCATCTCCTACCTCCTGCCCCCTTCGGGCGGGGACCTCGAACCCTTCTTCGTCCGGGTCCGCGACCACCTGGCGCGCTCCCTGCACGAGGCCGGACGCCTGCACGTGTCCCCCACCGACGCCGAACTGGTCCAGGCGGTCGTCGGCGGCCAGGGCTGGCGCACGGCCTACGACGTCTGCCTGGACCGCGGCCCGGCCGAGGCGGTGGGCTTCCTCAGGGAGACCCTCAAGTCCGCGATCAAGCGCTTCCTGCGGGAGACGGGCCCGGCCCAGTCCCCGCTGCTGCCCCGCCTGGCGGACCTGCTCTCCCAGGCCGCCGAGCAGGGCGGCGGCAGCGTCGCCGACGAGGACCTGTCCCAGTTCCGCGCCCAGGTGGCCGCGCTGCTGCCGGTCGGCTACGTGCCCCAGGGCAACGGCCCGCTCAAGGTCCTGATCACCTACCACTCCCCCGCCGCCAACCCGCGGATCGAGCAGTACCTGCGGGAGTCGGTCAACCTGCCCAGCGGCGGCGGGCACACCTACGAGTTCCGCGCGGTCAGCGCGGAGAGCCTGAGCGTGGTGCTGTTCCGCAGCTCCATGGGCATCACCGAGGTCCCCGAGGTCAGGGAGGTGATGCGCCTGTGGTCCGACGCGCTGACCAACCAGCAGCCGCAGGACTACCTGCTCTGGCGCCAGCGCCTGGGCTACGACTTCAGCTACCTGGCCACCACCGAGCGGCACCGCGTCCAGATCCTGCACCGGCTGCTCAACGCCCTGTGGAACGGCCGGGCCACCGTGGTCGGGGACGCCACCTCCCCCGACGAGGTCCGCTTCACCCTCGGCGGCGGCGTCACCATGCCGCTGCGACTGACCCCGCTGGGACGGACCTCCTCCTGGGGCAGCCTGCTCCAGGCCTACGAGCACTGGGCCTTCAACGGCGAGGACGGCATCACCGGCCAGTTCTGCGCCCAGCTCATGGCGGAGCTGCCGCTGGGGGTGGAGAGCAGGCCCGTGGAACCCCACGCGAGCTACCGGGCGCTGTGCCAGCTGGCCGACAAGGAGGTCGAACGCCTGGACCGCATGCTGGAGGACCTGCGCGGCAACTCCCGCAACCGGGCCCTACAGATCCAGGACTTCTGGGAGAACACCCTGCCCGCCGCCCTGGAGACGGAGTTCCAGGGGGTGGCGGCTCCGCTGAGCGCCAACCTCAACGCCCTGGAACGCGAGGTCGGATACTACGGCAAGGACGGTGACACCTTCCGTTGACTTCCTCTCCTGCCTGAAGGCAGGAGATTCCGGGACCACCTACCGGTGGTTCGAGGCCAGGGCCTCGTCACGGGTCGCCCCGTGGCCTTCCTGTTTCATTGCCGGTCGCCCCGTCCGGGAGGACTCCCGTTGAGGTCTCACACCAGCTCCCGCCCCTACTGTGTGGGCTTCGCCATGATCACACAGCGGGGGCCCGGCCCCAACCGCCAGCCCGGCGGCTTCGAGATTGTTCGCCGCGTTCACGTCCCGATCATGGGCCGCCCCGCACCGGGGGCACGTCCACGTCCGTACACGCAGCGGCAACGACGCATTGAGGTACCCGCACCCGGGCGTCGAGCACGCCTTGGAGGAGGGGAGGAACCGGTCCACCACGACCAGATCGCGTCCGTACCAGGCGCACTTGTACTCCAGCATGGTGCGCAGCTCACGCCAGGCCACGTCCGAGATCGCCCGGGCGAGTCTGCGGTTCTTGACCAGGTTGCGCACGGCCAGGTCCTCGATCACGACCGCTTGGTTCTCGCGGACGAGTCGAGTGGAGAGCTTGTGCAGGAAGTCCCGACGCCGGTCGGTGATACGGGCGTGCACCCGTGCCGCCCTGCGGCGGGCCCTGTCCCGGTTGGCACTGCCCCTGGCCTTACGGGCCAGCGCACGCTGCGCCTTGGCCAGCCTGGCGCGGTCGCGTTGCTCGTGGCGGGGGTTGGCCACCTTCTCCCCCGTGGACAACGCCACCAGCGACGTCACACCCATGTCCACACCCACCGCGTCGTGGACAGCCGGAGCCGACGTGATGGTGTCCTCGCACAGCAGCGAGACGAATCAGCGCCCGG
The DNA here is from genome assembly GCF_008638355.1 of Nocardiopsis deserti. Taxonomy (NCBI): domain Bacteria; kingdom Bacillati; phylum Actinomycetota; class Actinomycetes; order Streptosporangiales; family Nocardiopsidaceae; genus Nocardiopsis; species Nocardiopsis deserti. The sequence continues at coordinate 232,349 of NZ_VWVS01000004.1, forward strand.
CCGCGTCACGCGACACGGTCACCGTGGACGGCCGTGCTCCTTCGGGCAGGGGCCGCGACCACACGATGTCCAGGGGCTCGGCCATCTTGGCCAGGGTCAGCTGCCCGTCGCGGTAGCGGAACGCGGACCGGGTGTACTCCGCGCTGGCGCGCGACGTCTTCTTGGACTTGAACCGCGGGTACTTCGCGCGGTGGTCGAAGAAGTTGCGGAACGCGGTGTGCAGGTGGCGCAGCGTCTGCTGGAGCGGGACGCAGGAGACCTCGGTGAGGAAGGACAGCTCCTCGGTCCTCTTCCAGGCGGTGAGCATCGCCGAGGTGTGGGAGTAGCCCACCCGCTCCCGGCGCTGGTGCCAGGCTGCGGTGCGTTCGGCCAGAGCGCGGTTGTGGACCAGGCGCACGCACCCGAACGTGCGCGACAGCTCGGCCGCCTGCGCATCGGTGGGGTAGAAGCGGTACCGGAACGCCCTCTGCACGCTCTCCCTGGTCATGGCACACACCGTAGCGACCGCCCTGCGGTCGCGTGAGCCGAATCCAACAGAAAGCAACAGAAAGGAGAGGGCGTTTCCTCCCCGCCCTGAAGGACGGGGTGTCCACGCCCAACAAACAGATGAGCGTCCACCACCTCGACCTGCGGGGTACCGACGCGGACGAGGCCGTGCGCCGGGTCGTGCGGGAGTTCGGGGAGGGCACCCCCCTCACCGGCTCCGACCGGGCCCTGGTCCTGGACGAGACCGACCTGCTGGTAGACCACGGCCCCGCCTACCTGGAGGTCTTCACCAGCGGGCGTATCCGGTCGCTGGTGTGCGTGGTCTCCGGCCCGCCGTCCGGCAGCGGCGGGCACCGGATCCTGGAACGGCCCGGCCAGCTGGGCCCCGAACGCGACGTGGCCACCCTGTGGGTCAGCAACGAGACCGGGGTGGACTGGGGTCTGCGCCCCCGCGGGACGGCCCGCCCCCACCCCGGGGCCGCCCCCGGATCCCGGACCGGGGTGGAGCGCCTGGTCGAGGTCCTGCTCCAGGCCGAGGTCTTCGACCGCGTCGTCGAACTCAGCCGCCAGCTGCCCGAGGCCGCCGCCTCGCCCGGCCTGTCCTGGACCGGGCCCGAGGGCGGCGACGGCGCCGTCGCCGCGGCCCTGGCCCGGACCGTGCACAGGTTCACCGACGCCGCGGGGACACCGGCCCCGCCGCCCTCCGCGGGCACCGGCGCTCGCGGAGGCATCCTGGTGGAACTGGTGGAGGACACCCACCGGGCGGCCCCCGGGAGCAACCACCCGGGCTCGGGAGAACTGGCCGCGCACGAACACCGCCTGCGCGACCGCGTGGCCGCCGCCGAGGGCGCGCTGGACGCGGTCTCGGGGCTGGGCGGCGCGTTCTCCCCCGCCTCCCCGGCCCGTGTCCGCGAGGAGGAGCTTTCCCAGGTGGGCGGCGCGCTCCTGTCCTACCGCGACCACGTCGCGTCCCTGCTCTCCCGGCTGGGTTCCCTGAACGGGGGTCAGCTGGCCTCCGAGCTCGCGCGCGCGGGGCTGGGCGGCCGCTCGCCGGGGCCGGAGGAGGTCGACGAGGCCGTCGGGGCCCTGGTCCGCCGGGTGGACGGCGAACTGGAACGGGGGGAGCCGGTCACCCGCGTCGCCGCGGGTCTGGACCGGATCGCCGAACGCCTCTCACCCCGGGGAAGCGCCTCCGCCCTGCCCCGGGTCCAGCGGGCCGCCCCCGACCACCTGGTCTCCTCGCTGAGCCCCCCGCCGCCCTTCCCCCTGCCCGGACCGCTCTCCTGGCTGCTGCCCGTGGCCTTCCTGCTTCCGCTGCTGCCGGCCCTGACCGGCGGCTGGCTCGGGCTCGCCGGGGCCACGGCCCTGGCGCTGGGCTGGGTCGCGGCGCTCGCCGCGGGCCTGCGTTCGGCCCGGGGCGCGGAGGCGGGCGCCGGACTGCCGGTCCTGGCGGTGCACGCGGTGGCGGCCTTCGCGGGGGGCTTCACGGGCATGTGGGCGGGCGGCGTTCTGCGGCTCGACCTGCTCCTGTCCCTGCTGCCCCAACCGCTGCTGCTGGCGACGGCCCTGCTGACCGGCGCGGCGCTGGGCGCGTACGTGCTCCTGCGGACCTGGGCGGGGCTGGCCCGCCGCTGGCGGAGCCAGATCGGCCTGGAACGCGCGGGTTCCGCCGCCTCGGCCCTGACCAGCCTGGTCAACGAGGTGGCTCAGGAGGAGTGGTACCCCGGCACGCAGCGGCGCCACCTCGCCGACGCGGCGCGCGCCGCCGCCAGTGCCGCGCGCGCGGTCGCCGACGCCCTGTCCGGCACCGCCGGTGGCGCCGGCGCCGCCGCAGGCCCCTCCCTACCCGAGCTGGAGGCGGTGCTGCGCTCGGACCTGGCGGCGCTGACCCGCACCGCCATGGAGGACCTGTGGGACGAGCTACGGGTGGGAGGCCCGGTCAAGGACCCCTACGAGCACACCCGCGGCACGGCTGACGACCTGATGGAGGAGTACCGGTCGCACCTGGAGCGGATGAGCCCCCACACTCCGCCGCGCTTCGCCGACCCCGGTCTGCCCCGGCGGGTCTACGGCGGCTCCGGCCTGGAACAGGCGATGCGCTCCCTGCTCACCGAACCCACAGGACGCATGCTGCAACTGTGCGACCCCAAGCACCTGCACCTGCTCAGCGACACGGTCTCGGCGGTCGGCACGGTCCGCTTCGCGCCGCGGTCGCTGCGCGAACAGCTCGACCGCGCGGGCACGGGCCCGGCCTCCGAGGCCGCGCAGAGCGCGGTGTGGACGCACGGAGGAAGGCTCGCGGGGCTGGTGCGCCTGGTGCCGCTGCGCCCGGGCGTGGTGCGCACCCAGTGGTTCGGCTCCGCCGACCCCCAGGACGGGGAAGGCGGCGGGACCGCACGGGAGCGCACCGGGCCTCACACGAACACCGAGACGGAGGAGAGCACCGCGAACGGCCACGCTCCGCGCTCCCCGTTCGAGGAGGACTACCTTCGTTGAGCGAGAACAGTCCACAGGACGGCTTCTACCTGACCCCCCACCAGCAGCAGGTGCGGTGCCGCCTGGTCCGGGTCCGCCCCGAGGACCCGCAGGAACCCTCCCTCCCGCTGTTGGAGTACGACCTGGTCCACGACGAGGTCAGCGGGCGCGAACTGCTGCGCGTCAGGGTGAACGCCGCGCCGGGGAGGCGGCCCGGGGACCGGGTGAGGGCCTACTCGGCGCTGGACAACGAGATCCTCGCCGGTGTCCGGCTGTCCAGGGTCTCCAACGGCGCCCCTCCGGCGGAGCTGAGCAGGCTGGTGGGCTACCACGACGATCCCGCCGAGCCCTTCGCCCTGCTGGAGCCCTACCGGGGTGAACCCGTGGACGTGCTGCTGCGGCGGCGGCAGCTCTTCGAGGCGGAGCAGTCCGCCTTCCGGGAGGGGCTACTGCGGGCGCTGAGCTGGCTGCACTCCTGCGAGGTGGTCCACCGCGACATCAGACCCGGCACCGTGCGCTGGGACACCGAGCTCAAGAGCGTGCAGCTGTGCGGCTTCTCCCACGCCACCGTGGCGGGCACACCCCGCGCGGCGGTGGGCAGCGAGCCCTGGGCCTCCCACGAGCAGCGGCTGGGCACGGGGACCTGCGACCCCCGCGACGATGTCTGGTCCGCGGGCCTGGTGCTGTTCCAGGCCCTGAGCGGGCACGACGTGGAAAGCGGAGGAGTCCTGCCCCTGGCCGCCTTCCCGGAACTGGCCGCGAACCTGCAGGACGTCTTCACCACGAGCGCGGACGGGCGCCCCGACGCCGACAGTCTGCTGAACCGGTTCTCCGGGGGCGCGACCCCCTACCGGCGACGGATCGACGCCCACCTCAAACCGGGACGCGCGCGCTTCGAGGAGAGCCGCGCGCGCAAGCGGGCCGCCTCGGGTGAGCCCCCGCCCGAGCACGAGACGGCGACCGCGACAGTTCCCCCGCGGGGACCGGAAAGAGCCGAATCCGTGCCCCCCGCGCCGGTCCCGTCGAACGCCGCCCCGCCCCCGATCCGCTGGGGCGGGCTGGTGCTGCTCCTGATGGTGCTGGTGGGTGCCGCCGTAGCCCTGTTCGCCTACTTCGGTTGAGAAGGCGTCCCCGACGAGAGGTAATCCCCGCATGAGCGAGCCCGACACCACTCCCCCCGGGGTGCGCTGCCCGGTGTGCCTGAGCCGGGTGGTCCTGGACCACGGCGAACTGTGGCTGTGGAGGGACGGAGAACACCGCAGACTCGACATCCCACCGGGCGTGACGCCGGAGCAGCGGCGCAGGCTGCTGCGCCGGGCCGAGGCACGCTGCCCCAACGAGGTGGCGGAGTTCCCCGAGCACTACCTGCCCTACCAGTACGTCAACGCGGACAGGGACCCGGTGGTGATCGCCCTGATCGGAGACTTCATCTCGGGCAAGACCCACCTGCTGGCGTCGATGATCGGCTCCATCCAGAACCAGGGCCTGGAGCAGTTCGGCCTGTCCGTGTCCCCCCTGGACGTGCGCGGGTACGAGGCGTTCACCAACACCAAGGTCCGGCCGCTGCTGGACGGCGACCAGGTGCTCGCACGCACCGGCCAGGACGTGTGGGACTTCGAGGTGGGCCTGATGGTCACCGACCTGGGTGCGCCGTCCGCACCGCCGAGGGCCGTGGCCTTCTTCGACGTCGCCGGCGAAGTCCTGGCCACCACGGGCACGGCCGCCGAACAGGCGTTCCTGGACACGGTGGACGGCTTCCTCTTCGTCTTCTCCCCCAAGGACATGGAGAGGGAACGGCCCGACATCACGTTCGCCACCGTTCTGGACATGCTCACGGACAAGCAGGACAAGGCGGCGGTCCTGGTGATGGGCAAGGCCGACCAGTACCGGTTCGAGCCCCCCGTGGACCGGTGGCTGCGGGACGGCGTGCGCGCCCTGGACCCCGACAGGGTCGAGGCGGAGACCCGGGACCTGTACGCCTTCATCAGCCAGTACGACGAGGGCAGGACCTATCTGCGCCCCTGGTTCGAGTTCGGCAGGAGTGCCATCCACACGGTCTCCGCCACCGGAGGAGACCGCTCCGCCGACGGCGGGAGGTACGCGCGCCCGGTGCGTCCCCAGCGCGTCCTGCAGCCCTTCCTCACCCTCATGGCGCTGACAGGGGTGCTGGAGACCGCCGAGGCCCGGAAGGTGGGCCGCTGACATGACCGAACCTGCCGGAGCCCCCACCCCTGCCGAGATCCTGCACCTGATCTCCTTCGGGTTCGAGGACATCGGCCTGGTGGGGCCGGGCCTGGGCCCCGTCGGCACCTCCTTCGGCCAGGAGGAGTACGTCAGGGTGAGCACGTGGCGGGACCGGCTCACCAAGGTGGCCGTTCCGGAGTTCCCGCCCGAGCACGTCGCGCCCAGCTACTGGTATCGCAGGTTCGCGGACGGTCAGGGCGCGCTGCTGCGCCGCTCCTCGGAGAAGGACGTACTGGACCGCCGCGGTAACACCGCTCAGGCGCTGACAGGAAGGAAGATGATCGCCCCCGTGGCGATCTGGGCGGCTCTGGGTGAGTGGCCCGAGCTCCACGCGTGGTTGGAGGAGCCGGGAGGAACGCCCCTGGGCTGGGCCACGATCGCGCCCTTCGTCGCACCCGACGGCAGGCATGACGCACAGCGACTGGACCAGGAGGCTGCCGTCCAACCCGGGCTGGTCGCCCTGGTCGCGCGGGTACTGCGGTCCCCGGCAAGTCCCGTCGACGTTCTGGTCCCCGGCACCGGGCACCTGTCGGGGGAACGGGGACGCCTCCTGCTGCTGTGGGGCCTGTACCGCGCTCTGAGGGACGTCATCGGCACCGAGGAACACCCCCTGCACGAGGACGTCGAGTGGTCTTTCTCCACCTACGAGCCCTGGCCCACGGGTAGGAACATGCGGACGGATCGGCCGAGGATCGCCTTCCGGTCTCCCCTCCCGCGGACTCAGACCGCTCTCCCGTCCCCGCTGGACCTCCTGGCGCCCGAGCGGGACACCGCGTACCACGAGGTCGCCCGGTGGCTCGTCACCCTGCTGGGCGCGGGCGACGGAAGTCTCGGCGAACTCGGGAGGGAACTCCGCCACCTCAACGCCGCCGACCACGACGAGGTCATCGAGTACCTGGACCGCCGGGCCCGGCGGGCGGCGCGGACCCGTCTGCCCGGACCACCCGCTCCTCCGGGAGCCGAGCCCGGGGCCGCCCATGCCGGGACGGTCAGGCCAGGGAGGGCCGTCGTCGCGGAGGACGTCCCGGGAACGGCCGGTGCCGAGGGCTTCGGCAGCCGGGCGGAGGGTTCCGAGGCGGCTCCCGTCGCGGCGGGCACCGCACGGACGGACGGGCCCCCGGCGCATCCGTTCTCACACCTGGACGGCGAACCGGAACACGGTGCGTTTCGGGCCGTCCCGCCGAGCACCGCCGACCGTCCGGGGCGCGCCGTACCCGGGAGCGGGGAACGTTCCCGGGAGGCCGCGTGGCACCGCTCCCCCGGCCAGCACTCCTGGTCGGCTCCCGGGCAGCACCCCCGCCCGGGTTCCCGGGCAGCGCCTCCGGACGGGTACGCCCCGCCCGCCGCCGGGAACGCCCGCGGAGCCTTCCCTCCACCGGCCGTCCCCTCCGAGGCCCAGGTCCAGGACCTCCTCGACGAACTGGACCAGGAGCACGACCCGCACCGGATCGCCGCCATCGCCACCCAGATCGTCAGGCAGTACCAGCCCTCCTTCAGCCAGCACCTCGTGGTCCGGGGCTACCCGAGGAGGGTGGAGCTGCGCACGGAGATGATCCTGGCCTTCGTCGCGGGGCTGGCTCTGCTGCTCGTGCTCCTGCTGGCGGCGAACCTGCTGCGCTGAGCCGCGCCGCGCACGGAAGGCGCGGACCGCCGGTCGGTTCCACTCGCTCTCCGACCGGCGGTCCGCTGGAGACGGCCCCCGTCCGGGCCGTCCGCTATCCCACCTCAGCGGTGTAGGTCTCACCCAGACCGATGACGACGGAGACCGAGGTGACCGACGCGACCGGCTTCAGTGCCTGTCCGCCGACGGTTACTCCAGTGTCCACTCGCAGCCGCCGGACAGTTCCAGGGCGGCGTCGCCCTCCTGCACCACGACGGAGCCGGGCCCCTCGATGTTGTTGTTGGCGATGATGTCGTCGAGTTCTCCGGACAGCCCGGACAGGCGCGCGTAGTAGCACATGGGGAGGATGCTGTCCGGGTCCGGCCCGTCGGTGGTGTACGTGCCGGGCTCGATGTCCTCGCCGACGCGGTGGATGCCGTTGCCGATGGCGGAAGGGGCCTCCGGCTCCTCCTCCGCCGTCTCCTCCTCGACCGCTTCCTCCGTGGCCGGTTCCTCGGCAGCGGTCTCCTCGGCGGGTTCCTCCGCGGCGGCCTCCCCGGCCTCCTCGCCACCCGCCTCCTCCTGGGTGGCGGCGGGCTCCGAAGCCCCGCTGTCGAGGTCGTCCCCGCTCAGCGCGGCCATGCACCCGCCGAGCAGGAGCAGGAAGAGGATGACGCCGAGGCATCCGCCGCAACCGAGTCCGATCTTCTTCCCGGTGGACATGCCCGGGTTGGCGGGCGGGGGCGGGGGCGGCGGGCCGTAGGGCGGCTGGGGCGAGGTCATGGTGTGCTCCGGTCTGTGTGCAGGGGGCAGCACGGGGCGCTGCCGGAATGTGCGCCGCCCACCGGGCGGATGCGCTCGGCGGGCGGAAACGGAGACAGGAATGCGAATACACGCCCGTCTTCGCGAGACCCGTTGAGATTCGCTGTGTTCTCACCATACACAGAACTTGTGAATAGAGCCAACCACCATTGCGTGCACTTGTGATCATAGCTGGCCATCCGCGCAGTGACACCTGGAACACGGAGCGCGTTCGACTACACGGGCGGTTCACGTCCGCACGAGACCGAAGGGACCCAGGGACGGCCCCCGCCCTCCCTGCCGGCGTCCCCGCACAGCCCGCCGTGGCAGCACGCGACCCCGGCCAGGCCCCACGCCTCACCCGCACCAGAATCCGAGCACACCGAGGAGACCGACCGGGTCTTCACCGAGGGGCGGATCCGACGGAGGCCGGTAATCACGTAGTCGGTGTTCTCCTCCCCTCATCCGGTGAGGTCACTTGCGTGGTCCTCAGAGGCGTAGTGGGACCAAGGGCTTCCCGCCCCGGTGGCCGGCGCGGTGATGTGTTCGGGGTGGCAGCCGAGCCTGAGGGCGATGACGGGGGTCGGGGGGGGGGAGGATCGCTCCAGGATGCAGCGGCAGACCCCCGCCCGAGAGCACGGCGGGATGACGAGAGCCCCCGTGCAACGCGACGTTGCGCGGGGGCTTCCCTGTGCCCGCAGTCATCGACCCACCCTGACGCACCGCCGACAAGGTTCACCTCCCAGACGGTGCGGGTGTTGGAGAGTCAGGCAGCGGGATGGTCGGTGATGGGCGCGGTCCGCGCGGTGGCGTCGAGGTTCGCGCGCAGGGCCTCGACCTTGTCGGTGACGAAGGCGTGCGAGTCCGAGCCGAGTACCTGGCGCAGCGGGCCCTCGGCGTCGCTCACGACCCGGTCGATGATTGCCGTGGCGCCCTTGACCGGGTCGCCGAGCTGGCTTCCCTGTAGGTTCAGGTGGTTTTCGACCATTTCGCGGATGCCCGGGTAGGCATCGGTGGTCTGGGCGGGCAGCGCGAGAGAGTCCCGGGTGAGGAAGTCAGTGCGGAAGTAGCCGGGCTCGACGATCGTGACCTTGACGCCGAAGCCGGCGACCTCACCGGCGAGGGCCTCGCTGAGGCCTTCCAACGCGAACTTGCCTGCACAGTAGAGCGCCCACCCTGGAAGGGAGACCAGCCCGAGCACCGAGGAGACGTTGACGATGTGACCGCTCTTTTGCCGACGCAGGACCGGCACGGTGGCACGCAGGACGTTCCACACGCCGACGACCTGGACGTCGAGCATGTCGCGGACGTCGGCCGGGTCGGTTTCCTCAACCGCGGCCAGGTAGCCGTAGCCAGCGTTGTTGACAACGGCGTCGAGGGTGCCGAAGCGGGCGACCGTCTGGTCGACGGCCTGCTTGACATCAGCGTCGTTTCGCAGATCGACGGCCAGGGGGAGCAGCCGCGACGTGTCGACGCGATCGCCGATCGCCGACAGCAGCCGGTCGGTGGATCTGGTGGTTGCCGCGACGTTGTCGCCGCGCTTGAGCAACTGAGTGACCAGCTCGAGGCCCAGGCCGCGAGAGGTACCGGTCACGAACCAGGTCGACGGACGATTCGACGGAAAACTCATGATCATCCTCAGTCTCGAAGTTCGGGGAGACGCCGTCGGGTGGTGTCCCGTGCTGGCGTGACTCCAAGACTGGTTCACGGCAAAAGGCTGCGGGGACTGATCTCGGGCCCTGCGCGACCTCGCACGCCGGAACCTGGGACCCGGAGGTCTAGTCACAAGCGGCCCAGGTGAATGCTGTCGACCTCGTGGACAATGGGGTTGTGGCACAGACGAATCACGAACTTGCCGATTTCCTACGCCGTGCTCGGAGCCAGGGCGACCCGTCACGGGCGGGACTGCCGCCCGACGGGCGCATACGCCGCGTCCCCGGGCTGCGGCGCGAGGAGGTCGCGCTGCTGGCCGGGGTGTCCACCGACTACTACGCCCGTCTGGAGCAGGGTCGGCGTATCACGCCCTCCCCGGCCGTGATCGAGGCGATCGGTCACGCGCTCGGACTCGACGCCGCGGGACGGACACACCTGGAAGACCTCATCGGGGTGACGGGGGCGCCGACCCGGCGACGGGCTCCTGGCGTCCAACGCGTGCGTCCAGGGCTCTACCAGCTCCTCGACGCTCTGGACGGCGAACCTGCGCTCGTCCTCGGACGCCGCACCGACGTGTTGGCGGTCAACAGGATGGGCGCAGCGCTTTTCGCCGACTTCGAAGGCATGCCTCCCGCCCACCGCAACTACGCGCGCTGGATATTCCTCGACGAGGAAGCCCGCGCGCTGTTCGTGGACTGGGACGACCAGGCCCGCGCAGCGGTCGAGAGCCTGCGGTTCGAGGTCGGCCGCGATCCCGACGACCGCGCCACCGTCGCGCTCGTCGCCGAGTTGCGCGAACACAGCCGCGAGTTCGACCGGTGGTGGGAGCAGCACCGGGTGCACCAGCGCACCCACGGCTCGAAGCGTCTTCGCCACTCACTCGTCGGTGACCTGACTGTCGAGTACGAGACCCTCAACCCGCCCGGCGACACCGACACCACACTGTTCGTCTACACCACTGAGGCCGACTCGCCGTCACGGCGGGCTATGGACATCCTCGCCAGCTGGACCGCATCCAACTCGGGAATCGGGACGCAACGCCAGAACCAGGGGACCGACAGCGTCACCGACCAGGACTGAGCACCGCATCCCAGAACCCGGAACCGCGCTGCCCTCCTCACAGCGTTCCGACGGTCTCCCAGGTCTCGGGGTCGAGGAGCCGCACACCCGGTTCCTCCGTCTTCACCGCGACGACCTCTCCGTCCGGGTGCGGAGCCACGTACCAGGGGACCAACCCCTCCGGGAGAAGGCTCTCCCCGCTCTCCAGGTCCCACGCCACGCCGTACGTATCCGGTTCCGCACCGTAGTCCTCAGGATCGGAGTCCCACCACATGACGTACACCCGGCCGAGCCACGGGTCCACGACGACCTCCTGGATCCAGGGCTCCCGGATTTCCGCCACCTCCTCCATGTCGAACGCGTCAACCCGGTGTCCGGCGACGATGTCCCACACGATGACCTCACCCCCATGGACGTAGACGACCTCGTCGGTCCCCCAGACCGGCGCGAACACCCCGTCCGCCACCGGACGGACCGTGTGCAGTCGTTCGCCCGTGTGCACGTCCCAGACCGTGATGCTCCAGTCCGAGGAGCCCACGGAGTTCCTCAGGGCCAACCGTCGCTCATCGAGGAAGACGGGGTTTCCCCCGTCGCTGTCGATGGTGTTCACGGTCTCTCCTGACGCACTGTCGACGATCTGCACACCAGCACCCGGGACGGCGTCCGATCCGGTGAGGGCGATCAGTCCGTCGGGGGAGACCGCGATCCCGTTCACGGCCGGAGGCCGCTCCGCGGGGGTCCCGCTGGCCGAGCCCCCGTTTCCGTACCCGGTGACCGTGCCCGAGACCAGGTCGAACCCCTGCCCCACCGGCGTCGGGTACTCGTTCCCGGGTCGCGGCTCCGATTCCATGGCGACGGCCGCGATGCCGCATCCCCCGGGCAGGAAACCGAAGCCCGCCAGCCTGTCGAGGGTCGCGCTGGGACGGGCGACCTCCCGACCCTCCCTCCAGTCCCACACACTCAGTTCGTCCTGGAGGGTGTGCGTCACCAGCAGGTCACCGTCGGGGGAGAACACCATGTGGGAGAAGATCTCCAGGTCGTCGGCGTCCCGTTCCTCGGCGGGGGCGAACCCCTCCGCCTCGGTGCAGTCGGCGACCGTCCTCTCCGGCACGTCCGCGGGGTCCGCCGACCCGTCCCGTGCCACCACGAGCGCTGTGGCGGCGACCGCCGCCACAGCCAGGGCCCCGGCGGCCGACGGCACGAGCACACGCCTCCGGGGCCGCCGCCCGGTGGTGGACGTCCCGCTCTCCCGTCCCGCCACGGTCCCCGCGAGCATCCGCACGAGTTCACGCGGAGCGGGCCGCAGGTCCGGGTCGGGGCGCAGGCAGTCGTCGATCACCTTCCGGAACCGGAGCGGGGGACCCGCGTCCCCCGCTGCGGCGGACACCAGGGCCGCCCAGTGGCGCACGTCCTCCGCCGCCTCACCGGACGGCGCCGCCGAGAACGCCCCCGCGAGCCTGACGCCGTCGGAGGAGAGCAGGACGTCCTCCGCGCGCAGCGGCCCGACGGACATCCCCGCCTCGTGCAGGTCGGCCAGACCGGCGGCGAGTGCCGTCGCCACGGCGGGGAACTCCTCCGGGAGCAGGCCTCCCCCGTTGCGCTCGACGCGGTCGGCGAGGGTCTCCTCGTCCGTGCGCGCGAACGCGGCCCAGGGCACCGCGCCCCGGGTGTCGGCCCCGACCATCCGGCACACGTACGGGCTCCTCAGCTTCCGCAGGGCCTCGACCCGGCGCGCGAACTCGCCGCGGAACAACGGGTCGGTGGCGCGCCCGGGACGCAGGAGCACGACCATGGCGGACACACGGCCGCCGGTCCCGCCCGCGTAGCGGTGGGCCGTGTCGTCCGAGCCGAGCCTGCCGAGCAGTCGGTGGGGCCCGATGGCGGGCGGGTCGTGCGGGTGCAGGGGGAGCATCCCGGTCCTCTCCAATCAGCCGAGTTCGCCCAGGACGTCCGCGGTCGCGGCGTCGACAACGAGGACGGTGGTCGCCTCCTGGGGCAGTACGGCCAGTACCTCTCCCTCCGGGTGCGCCGCCAACGTCCGGATGTCCGCCTCGCCCGCCCCGTCCGTTCCGGACGTCACCTCCTCACCGGTGGAGAGGTCCCAGGCGGTGCGCAGCCCGTTGGACCCGAAGACGAAGTCCGCGTTGTGCACCAGGTGGAAACGGTCCGTGCCGGGTGCCACTACGAGTTCTTCGAACAGGTAGGGCGGATCTCCCTCCGGGCTGAAGAGGCGGGGTTCGGTTTCCGCCAGGTAGTTGGTGTGCACGACCGCTTCCGGAGAGACGGACAGGTAGAGCAGGTCGCCCTCGTCGTTGGGCAGCGCCACCGAGCCTTGTTCTTCGGTCTTCAGTGTTCCCTCCCTGCGGAACACCTCGCGGCCGGTCGAGGTCTCCAGCACCGCGACGAAGCTCCCCCCGTTCAGGGCGAGGTGCTCGCCGTCCGGCGAGTAGGCTGCCCAGCTGCTCGCCTCCTCCCAGATGTCGGTGACCCCACCCGTTTCCAGATCGATCCTCCGAGTCCCCCCGTGACCGATCGTGACCTCTCCACCGTCAGGGGAGAAGACCAAGCTCTCGTATTCGAAGGGGTCAACGGCCAGGTCCGAGAAGTACATGGTCCGCTCCCCGCTGCGCAGGTCGAAGACGTGCAGGCCGCCCTCGGTGGAGAGGTAGGCGAAGCGGCACCCGTCCGGGCTCACCGTCGGCAGGCCCCCGAAGTCGGGCAGGGACTCGCCCGCGAAGGCGACCTCCGTCCCCGCTTCCCAGTCCCACAGGGCCACCCCGGTCGGATGCGACACGGCCAGCAGTTCGCCCCCGGCCACGAACGAGAGCCGGGGGAAAACGGCCATGTCGAGGTTGTAGCTGTCCTCTCCGGGTATTTCCAGCCGTTCCCGGGCTGCCTCCGCGTACTCGGCCGCGAAGTCCCCGGGTTGTGAGCACGTTCCGCCCTCCGCTCCGGCCCGTCGGGGATCCTCCTCGGCCTGTGGCGGTGCGGCCGCCTCCGACACCGACCACAGCCCTGCGGCCACGGTGAGGGCCAGGGCGGTCGCACCTGCACCGAGTGCCCACCACTGCCGACGACGAGCGGGGCCCGCCATGTGCCGCAGACCCCGGAAGACGTACTCCCCGTGCTCTTCGGAGACCTTTCCCACCCGCAGCGCCGCCTCTGGCGGAAGCCAGTCCCGAGCCGCGTCCACCGGATCGACCGGACCGCCCAGCTCCTCCAGCACCCCGGCCGCCGACGGCCGGTCGCCGGGGTCCTTGGCCAGACACCGGAAGAGCAGTCCGCGCAGGTCCTCGGGGACGGAGGCCAGGTCCGGTTCCAGGTGGGTGATGCGGTAGGCCACGGCGGAGGGGTGCCCTTCGCCGAACGGCCCGGTACCGGTGAGCGCGTACACGGCGGTGCCCGCCAGCGCGAAGACGTCCGCGGCGGGTGAGGCCTCCGCTTCCCCGTACAGCTCGGGGGCGGTGTACCCGGGCGTTCCGGCGACCATGGTCTCGTCACCGTCAGCGGCCTCGGTCTCCTCCAGGGCCCGGGAGACCCCGAAGTCGATCACCTGCGGCCCGGCCGCCGCGACCATGACGTTGCCGGGCTTGAGGTCGCGGTGCACCAGCCCGTCCCCGTGCATGCCCTCCAGAGCCGAGGCGACGGCCCGCAGCAGGAACCTCACCGACTCCTCGGAGAGCGGGCCGGACTCCCGGACCAGGCCGTGCAGGGTGGGCCCGGCCACGTACTCGGTGGCCATCCACGGGATCCGGGCGGCCGGGTCGCTGTCCAGCACACGCGGCGCGAAGGGACCGCGGGCGCGGTCGGCCAGGTCGAGTTCACGGGCGAACCTGGCACGGAAGCCGGGGTCGTAGGCGAACTCCGCCCGCACCGACTTGACCGCGGCGAGGGTACCGTCGGCGTCCGTGGCCAGGTAGACGCGGCCCATGCCGCCCGCGCCGAGAACGGCACGGAGGCGGTACGGGCCGATGTCGCGGGGGTCGTCCGGGGAGAGTGCGCGCATGGAGGCTTTCGTTTCAGTCCGGTTGCTCAAGCTCGTTGACGACGGTCAGGTTCTCCCCGTCCAGTACCAGCACCTGGCCCGCCTCCAGGTCGATGACGGCCAGGAACTCGTCGCGGGGGTGCGGACCCGCCGGTCCGGGCAACAGGGCGTCGCCGTCGCGCAGGACCTCGCCCGTGCCGGTGTCCCACACCGTCCCGAGCCGGCCGGTGATGGCGTACGGGTCCTCGACACCGGCGTACAGTCGTTCGCCGTCGGAGGAGAACGCGAGGGGAAATCCGACATCGGGATCCTCCTCGCCGATACGGCCGAGGTCCCGCAGGGTGCCGCCGGTCTCCAGGTCCACCAGGCGCACCCGGTCGGTGTCCTCCAGCAGCGCCATCACCGACGGGTCGGTCGGGTGCAGGGCGAAGCCCAGGTTTCCGGGGCCCTCGAAGTAGTGGACCCAATCACCTGAGTCGGCGTCCCATACGGCGACCCCCAGCACCCGCACGGAGTCGTCGCTGACGGTGCCGACGAGCATTTCTCCGTCGGCGGTGTACTCCAGGTCGAACACATAGGAGTAGCCGTTCTCCCCGGGCAGGGAGATGCTGTGGATGTGTTCGGCCGTGGCAACGTCCCAGACATGCAGCTCGTTTGTGGTCCGGTTCCCTTCCCGCATATCGACGAGGACCGTCAAGCGGGTGCCGTCAGGGGAGAGCGCGGGGAAACGGGGCTCGGCCAGCCGATCCTCGTAAACCAGGGTGGTCTCATGGACCAGGGTGCCGTCATCATCCCTGTGGATCTCGACCCTGTCCCGATGGGTGTGCCCTGTTCCGCCCGCGTAGGCGGCCGCGATCGTGCCGTCGGCGTTGGCGTCCGCCATGGACGGCGAGGGGTTAAGGAAAGCGACGATCTCACCGGCCCGCCGGTCCCATACGGAGAAGTACTGCGAGCCGGCCACGTAGATCCGTTCCCCGTCAGGGGAGAAGTCCACGCCGTCCATGGCCGACGACATGCTCTGCCGGTACCCCTCCGGGACGAAGGCGGTGTCGACCGAATCGCTCGGCGCGTCGCTCCCCTCCCCAATCGCCTCCTCCCCGCCTTCGGGCAGCGCGGTGAGCGCGTACCCGCCCCCGGCCGCCAGGACCAGGGCGGCCCCCGCGGCCCCCGCGATCAGCGCCTGCCGCCGCCACCGGGCCCGGCTCGCGCGGGCGCGCTCCCCCGCCTCCCGCTCCCCCAGCCGGTGGACGTCGTCGGTCACCTCGCCGGGCAGCCAGGCGTGCGCGGTCCGCGGCATGGGCACGTCGGCCAACGCCTCCAGGACCGCGGCCGTGTTCGGGCGGTGCCCGGGGCTCTTGGCCAGGCAGCGGGCCAGCAGGTCGCGCAGCGGCCCCTCCGGGACCGCCGACAGGTTCGGGGAGTCCGACAGGACGCGCCGCAGGGTCTCCTTGGCCGGAGCGTGCCCGAAGGGCGGTTCCCCGGAGGCGGCGAACAGCACCGTCCCGGCCAGGGAGAACACGTCGCTCGCCGGGGACACGTCACGGCCCCTGATCTGCTCGGGTGAGGTGTAGGCGGGGGTGCCGAAGGACTGCCCGGTGCGGGTCAGCACCGTGCCCTCCACCGCCCGCGCCAGCCCGAAGTCGATCACCTGCGGGCCGCGCGGGGACAGCAGCACGTTGCCGGGTTTGAGGTCGCGGTGCATCAGCCCCGCCCCGTGCACCGCCTCCAGGGCCCGGGCCAGCCCGGACACCAGCACGGGCAGGGACTCGGGCGGCAGGGGCCCGTGCTCGCGCACCGCCTCCTTGAGCGTCGGGGCGGGTACGTACTCGGTGGCCATCCACGGCACCTCGGCGTCGGTGTCGTCGTCGACCACCGCCGGGGTGAAGGGCCCGCGGACCCGGCGTGCGGCGCGGACCTCACGGGCGAACCGGGCCCGGAACCCGGGGTCGTGGGCCAGGTCGTCCTTGACGAGCTTGACAGCGGCCAGATCGCCGCCCGGGGTGCGGGCCAGGTAGACCTCGCCCATGCCGCCGGCGCCCAGACGGGCCAGCAGCCGGTGGGGGCCGACGGCGCGGGGGTCGTCAGGGGTGAGGGGGTGCACGGGAAGGGGTCCTCACGGTGTCGCGGTTCCGGTGGCGCCGAACCCGGTTCAGGGGGCGGGACAGGGACAAGTTACCGCTTGGAACACCCTGTGCACAGGAACGTGTCCACATGCGGACTCCGCACGGTGTCGGGCCGCGCGCATCCGGTACGGGGAGCCGGGTGCGCGTGCCGCCCCGGCGGTACGTCCACCCGGTCCGGCCGCGGGCCCAGGCCACCGGTGAGACCGCACGGAACCGTCAGGGACGCCGCCGTGGCGGCGGTCCGCGCCGGAGAAGGGCCGGTCGCGCACCGATCGAGCCTCGGCCCTCGGCTCCGCCAGCGTTCACACTCCCCCTCGGACGCGCGCTCCCGAACGGCGGTCGGCCCTCCGGGAGCGCGCGGGGCCGGTCCCCTCCCCTAGTGCGGTGACCGGCAAGGTCCCCCGGGGCGTGCATATCGAGGATGATCTTGCTCCCAGAGGCACTGCCGACGGTCCACAGTGGCACCAGTAGCAAGATCACCGGGAGGAGAGTCCCCGGCGCCACATCGGCAACCTTTTCGGCCAGCCCACTAGTCGAGGTTCTTGCTGTCGGTGTCCCACTCGGTGGAGCACAGGCCGCAGTCCTCGCCGACGAACTCCTGGCGGGCCTGCTGGTCGCCCTTGAGCTGCCACTCCAGCCAGGCGACGCCGACACGGCCGTACTCCCCGCCGTTGGGCTCGGCGAAGGTGCCGTAGTGGCCGACGTCGAGGTGGCCGATGAAGGCGGGCAGCCCCTCGGGCAGGCGGTCGTAGTCATCGAGGGCGTTCTCGTAGGCGATGTCGCCGGGACCGCCGGTGAAGTAGGCGACGGGGGCGTGCAGGTCCTCCAGCAGGTCGTTGTCGCGGTCGGTCAGCAGGCCGCTGTTCCACAGCACGGTGGTGTCCACGCGCGGGTCGTCGGCGACCTCGTAGGTCTCCAGGCCGCCGCAGGACTGGCCCATGACGGCGATGCTGTCGGTGTCGATGTGGCCCCGGTACTCGCTGAACAGGCGGTCGTTCTCCTCGATCGCCCAGTCCACGGCCTCGGTGAGCATCTCGGGGTCGGTGCTGCCGAAGCCGCCGGGGCGGCCGTTGGCGATGACCAGGAAGCCGTGCGAGGCGAACTCGGTGAGGATGTTCTCGAACCACGTCCCGTCGGCCCGGCAGGCGCCGTTGCCCCAGGCCACGATCGGCAGTTGCTCGCCCTCGGGCAGGTCCACGGGCCGGTAGACGGTGTGGTCGCGCAGGCGCAGGGTGGTGACGTACTCGGCGTCGTAGGGCCCCGTCCCGCCCAGGACGCGCACGGGGTCGGCGGCGGCCGCCCCGGGGGCGAGGGCGGCGACCGTCGCCAGACCGAGGAGGACGGACGCCGTCCGGCGTGCCAGCGGTGATCCCATCTCATGCTCCTTGGGGGTGCGGAAAAAAGCGGGGGTTCCTCTTCCAGCGCGCTGGAAACCGAATATCCGGCGCCTCGGAGAGGCTGTCAACACACCCTCGCGCACAACACGTGGTTCCACCGATACACCCGCCGGGCCTGCGTTTTATCCGCTCGGTGACGGCGCGCGCACCTGACCAGGAAAGGAGGGGACCGGAGAAAAGGGAGAACGCTCCCGCGGAAAACGCGGCTGTTTCTCCGGCCCCGCACGGAACACCGGCGGGGGCTTCGCGCTCCCGTGACTCGTCACAGGAGATGAGCCCTTGACCGCCGGGCCCGCGGCCCAGAAGGCTCCACACCGTGATCCCCTCCGCCATCGGCGACATCGCGCGACCGTCGGCTCATGGTGTCGGCACCGATTGTTCTCGGCTCAGCGTCTGGGCAGGGCGAAGGCGAAGAGGGCGAAGGCGATCGCGAACACGGCCTGGACGATCATGCAGATCGCGAGTGCCGTCATGTAGGCCTGCCCGAGTGGGGCGGTGGAGCCAGCCATCGCCGTACCCAGAACCCCTCCAGCGACCGCGACCCCGAGCCCCATGGCGGCCTGCTGCGTGGTCTGGATGACCCCGGAGGCCGCCCCTGCCGAGGAGGGCGCGACGTCGGCGATCATCGCTCCGACCAGCGGCCCGAACATGAGCGCCTGACCGACCCCGACGCCGACCAGCAGGGCACCCAGCGTCCACCCGCTCATGCCCGGACCCTGCATGAGCACCGATGCCGCGGTCGCCACCAGCATCGCCGCCTGAACGAACCCGCCGATCGTCAGCAGACGGCGGAATCCGAAACGGGGTGCCAGCTTTCCCGACCAGATCGACACGGCGAAGAAGCACAGCGCGAACGGCAGCAGCACGAAGGCCGCGCCCATCGGGGACCAGCCCAGACCCGTCTGCGTGGAGAGCGCGTAGAGGAACGTGAACGCACCGAAGGCCGACTGGAGCAGGAGGGCCATGATGAGGCCGAGTCGGTACGACCTCAGACGCAGGAGCGGAGGAGGAACGAGCGGGACCAGGTCGCGGCGGTGCAGTCGGAGCTGCCGCGTCCAGAACGCCGCGAACGCCACCGGACTGGCCGCCAGCAGTGCCCAGCACCACCCGGGCCAACCGAGCGCACCGCCCTGGGACAACGGGATCATCAGCGCGAGCAGCGATGCCCCCAGCAACGCGGTACCGACCAGGTCCAGCGAACGATCGCCCGGCGCGTCGGTGCTGGGCATCCAACGTAGAGCGGCGAGGAACGCGACGGCGCCCATGAGGACACTCATCGCGAAGACCGTGCGCCAGGGGGAGCCGAGCAGCGGGACCGACAGCAGGAGGCCGCCGAGCACCTGACCCACCGCCGTCGCGCCGCCCGCGGTCGCCCCGAACAGCGCCACCGCCCGGGCACGCTCGCGTCCATGCGTGGAGGCCGTGATCGTCGCGAGCACCTGAGGCACCATCGCCGCCGCCGACACGCCGGTGAGCGCGCGGGCGACGATCAGCACGGTAATGGTCGGCGCGAGCGTTGCCATCAGCGAGAACGCGGTGAATCCGGCCATGCCGAACAGGAAGAGCCGCCGCCTGCCGTACAGGTCGCCCAGACGTCCACCGACGACCATCGGCGCGGCGAAGCCCAGGGAGTAGACCGACACCACCAACGACTGCTCGGAGGCTGAGGCCTGCAACGAGGTTCCGATACTCGGTACGGCGATGCCCGCCGCTGCGAAGCTCATCACCGACAGCAACAGGGCGGACAGCGCGGTCAGGAGTCCGACCATGCCCAGCGTCGCGGGCGGCGCCCCCTCCATAGCCGCTGATCGGTCCAGCGTGGTGGTACTGCGGGGCTCGCGGTAACCCTCGGGCTGCGCAGAGGACGTCTCGCTCCGCGGTTTCGATTCTCTAGTCACGCCTCGACCCTGGCAGGGACCTCATCCTGGTACCAGGTGCCTGTTTATGGGGGTACTGACCGAACCTGGCTACTGGTCCGCGTGTGAGGCATGGTGGGAACATGACAGGTTCCCGACCCCACGCGATCAGACGCGATCTCGGCGCCTTCCTGCGCACCCGACGCGAACGGCTCACCCCGGACCAGGTGGGGCTTCCCGCCACCGGGCGCCGTCGCACGCCCGGCCTGCGGCGCGAAGAAGTCGCGGTGCTCGCTGGAGTGGGCGTCACCTGGTACACCTGGCTCGAACAGGGCCGACCGATCAACGTCAGCACACAGGTCCTGACCGCGGTCGGCAGGGCCCTTCGCCTGGACGACACCGAGAAGCGACACCTGGAACACCTGGCCGGTGCGCGTACCCAGTCGACCGCTCCGCTGGCGCTCGACGCGTCGCTGTCGGCGGCGTACCAGCCGGTACTGGACAAACTCGACCCCTACCCCGCCTGCCTGCAGACCAGCGTGTTCGACGTGGTGGCCTACAACCTCTCCTACCGCTTCCTGTTCACGGACATGGACCAGATACCGCCCGCCGAGCGCAACTGCGCGTTGCAGTTCTTCACCAACGCCGACTGGCGCAGCCGTTATGTCGACGACGACATCGTCGCCGCTCGGATGGTCGCACAGCTGCGCGCGGTCGCCGGCACCGACACAGGCCACACCGCGAGCACCACGGTCGAAGAGCTGCGGCAGCGGTCGGAGGAATTCTCACGACTGTGGAACCGGCACGACGTCATGCTCCAGCACCTGGAGACCAAACGACTGGACAGTCCACGCGTCGGCTTGCTGCGACTCAATTTCGTCTCGACCAACGTCGCGGAGACCGGTCACCGCCTGACCGTGATGACACCGGCCGACGAGACCACCTCACAGCGGCTCCTCCAGCTGTCAGCATTGAACATCGGCGCCCCTACGCGTGGATGACGGCCGCGACCGCAGGCGACGTCAGCGAACTGCCCAGGACGCCCGCCCGTAGGTTCTCCGTCCGGGTACGCCCTCGCACAGGGGCCTCGGCTCCCTTCGCCACCGCGGGTCAGAACCCCTGCGTCACACCAGCAGCGTTCTCGCCCAGCCCACGTCCAGCACCTGCCTGCGGCCGCTCAAAGCTCGATGACGGTCTTGACGTGGTCGCCGCCGGGCTCGAACGCCTCGTGCGCGCGCTCCAGCGGCAGCCGCCGGGTGATCACCCGCTCCAGCCAGGAGTGGTCGGCCCGCGCCAGCGCCTCCGCGGCCATCTCGTAGTGCCGCAGGTTGGCGTTGACCGACCCGAAGAGCACGTCGTTCTCCAGGACCAACCGACGGTTGATCGCCCCGGCGTCGACGTCGATCGTGCGCCCGCCCGACGAGATACCGGTCAGGCAGACGATCCCGTAGGCCGTGTTGTGGGTCATCGCGTCGAGGATGACGCTGGAGGCGCCGGTGGCCTCGATGACCACGTCCGGCTCGCCCGCGGCAGCGACCTCGGCGACGCCGCCGGTGTGGTAGGTCGCCCCGAGGGCGGCCACCAGCTCGGGCTTGACCCCGTGCTCCACCCGGTCCAGCACGTGCACGTCCAGACCGCGCTGGACGCCGATCATGGCGGCGAGCAGTCCGATCGGCCCCGCGCCGGTGACGAGCAGGCGGCGCGGCTCGAACCAGGCGCGCCCGCCGATCCGGTCGATCTGGTCCCACGCCTTGGCCACGACCGTGGTCGGCTCCATCAGCACGCCGACGCGCTCCAGCGACGGGTCGAGCCGAACCGCGTAGTCGGCCTCCACCGTCCACTGCTGGGAGCCGTAGCCGTGGATCTGTTTGATGCCGCGCTCGGTGAACCTGCCGTTGCGGCACATGTCGAACTCGCCGTGCGCGCAGGCCCCGCACGGCACGGGGTCGGGCCTGCGCACCACCCCCACCACCAGGTCGCCCGCGGAGAAGCCGCTGTCGTCCGGAGCCTCACGCACCCGGCCCAGCGACTCGTGCCCCAGGATCAGGCGCTCGTGACCGGGCGGCGCCTCGCCGTACTCACCGCCCGCGATCTCGCGGTCGGTGCCGCAGATCCCCAGCGCGATGCCGTCGACGAGCAGCTCCCCCGCACCCGGCACAGGTGCCTCCACCTCGCCGACCCGCACCGAACCGGCCTGCGACGGCACCACTGTCAGAGCACGCATGGCTCTCCCCCTCACCTGACGCACGTGTTGGCCCCGGCCACCGGGTCCGGGGCGCCCCGGAAGCGGTGGCCGGGGTCCGGGAACGGCCCCGGCGCCCGCCCCGTCCCCGGGGGGTTCTGCCAAGCGGCTACCCGGACGCCGCGCCCGACACACGAGGCGGGGCGCGAACTGGCCGGGGCGCGGCCCGAGCGGAGCGCGGACGAAGCAGGGCGCGCACAGGGCGGAGTACGACCGGAGCAGGACGCGGACGGGTCGAAGCACAGCCGCAGCGCAGACGGACCGGGACGCGACCGGGCCGGGGTAGGGCAGGAGCGGGATGCGAACGGGCAGGGGTACGCACGGCCGAGGCCGCCCCCGCACCGACCCTGTGGTGTACTGGCCGACTGGACAGGACACGACGGGAAGGGGCGCGAGGTGCTGCTGGGTTCGGGCGCGGGCGAGGGGACCGCGGTGAGCGTCGGCGGGGCGGGGCTGGACCGCGAGGGACTGTGGTCGGCCGCGGCCGCCGTGGCCGAACGGGCGGTCGGCGCCGATGCCGTCGCCGTGCACGGCGAGGCCTCGCTGTCCACGGTCGTCGCGGTGGTCGGCGGCCTGCTGGCCGGGGTGCCCGTGGTCCCGGTCCCGGCGGACGCGGGGACCGCCGAGCGCCGCCACATCCTGCGCGACTCCGGCGCCTCACTGTGGCTGGGCGCCCCGAGGGAGGGGATCGACCTCCCGGTCGTCCCCGTGGACCCGGCCGAGCGCTCCTCGTTCACACTGCCCGAACCGCCGCCCGACTCCACCGCGCTGGTCATGTACACCTCCGGGACCACCGGACCACCCAAGGGCGCCGTCATCGCACGCCGGGCCGTGGCCGCCGACCTGGACGCGCTCGCCGACGCCTGGGACTGGACGCCCGACGACGTGCTGGTGCACGGCCTGCCGATGTTCCACGTGCACGGCCTGATCCTGGGCGTCCTGGGGGCACTGCGCGTGGGCAGCCCGCTGCTGCACACCGTCCGCCCCACCCCCGCCGCCTACGCCGCCGCGGCCCGGGGCGCCCGACGCGGGACCCTGTTCTTCGGCGTGCCGACCGTGTGGTCGCGGATCGCCCGCGACCCCGACAGCGCACGCGCCCTGTCCGGGGCGCGGCTGCTGGTCTCGGGCAGCGCCCCGCTGCCCGACACGGTGGCCGACGGCCTGCGGGAGGCGTGCGGCCACAGCCCCGTGGAGCGGTACGGGATGACCGAGACGCTGATCACCGTGGCGGCGCGCGCCGACGCGCCGCGGCGCACCGGCTGGGTCGGGACGGCGCTGCCCGGCCTGGAGACGCGGCTGCGCGGCGAGCACGGTGAGCCCGTCGCCTCCGACGGCGAGAGCGTCGGTGAACTCCAGGTCCGCGGCGCCACCCTGTTCGGGGGCTACCTCGGGCTGCCGGAGGCCACGGCCGCGGCGTGGACCGGGGACGGCTGGTTCCGCACCGGCGACGCGGCGGTCCGCGACGGGGAGGGCTGGCACCGGATCGTGGGCCGGATGTCGGTGGACATGATCAAGACCGGCGGCTACCGGGTCGGCGCGGGCGAGGTCGAGGCGGTGCTGCTCGGCCACCCCGGGGTGGCCGAGGCCGCCGTGGTGGGCGAGGCCGACGACGACCTCGGGCAGCGGATCGTCGCCTACCTGGTCGGTGAGGACCTCTCCCCCGAGGCCGTCATCGACTACGTGGCCGAGCGCCTGTCGGTGCACAAGCGTCCGCGCGAGGTGCGCGTGGTGGACACGCTGCCGCGCAACGCGATGGGCAAGATCCAGAAGAAGCTGCTGGGGAACGCGCCCGCCTGAGGGGCGACAGGGCCGCGGCCCGCCCGCCGCGGCGGGGTCGGGGAACGCGTGCGCGCGGAGGGCCGTGGGCTCGCCGTCCGGGCAGGTGTGGGCCACGTACGCGTGTGATCGCGGGGTGCCTGGACAGGAGTTCTCCCCCCTGCTGGAGTACTTGGTCAAGCCGCACTTTTACGACGTAGATCGCAAAAAGGACATTCCGTTGGCCACTGGGGCGCGGGCGGCCCGCTGCGGCGGGCCACCCGCGTCGACGGACACGGAGATGGGTCCGGCCGCGAAGACGTCAGTGCCTCACCTGGCCGGATCCGGCGACGGGCGTCGCCTGTCCAGGCGGATCGCCTACGGTTCCGTCATGACCTCCGATTCACCTCCCCCCGCCCCGTCACCCTCCCCGGCAGCGACCAGCGGCGGACGCCGAGGGCTCTGGGCAGCGGTCGGCCTGGGGCTGGTACTCACCGGCTGTAGCAGCCCGGCTCCGCCACCCCAGCCCTCCGGGCCCAGCGCCTTCCCACCCTGCTGGGACGCCGCGGGCCGGCTGACCGCCGATGTGGACAACGACGGCCGCCTCGACCGCATCACCGGCACCCAGGGCGTCGGCGCGGACCTGGGCATCTCCTTCGGCGGGGAATCCGGGTTCGCAGAACCGCGCACACCGCAGGACCTGCTCGGAAGCTCACCCGAGGAGGAAGAGGAGGAGGTCAAGGCGGCGGTGGCCGACTTCGACGGCGACGGATGGCTCGACCTGGCGATCGCGGCCGCCACCCTCACCGGGGGAGACGACGTGGTCCCTCCCCGAGTGTCCGAGCTGCGCCTGGGCCCCTTCTCCGAGCAGGGGGCCGGACAGCGCACCGTGGGGCTGGACCTGCAGAGCACGGTCGGGCTGCGCGTGGTCGACTTCGGCGAGGACGCGCACCCCGACCTCGCGTCGTACTACTACGACGGGGACGGCGTGTACGAAATGCTCGGCATGCTGGGCGGTGCCGAGGACGGACTGGGCGGCAGGGTCAACCACGAGACCGACCTCGGCGACCCCTACGACGACATTCCCGACAAGGAGGGGCCTTCAGAACACCTTCCCCCCTCCGCCTTGGACCGGTTCTATCCGGCCTGCGACGCGTGACCGCGGCACGCACCCGGTGACCGGGCGCGAACCCGCCGCCCTGCACCATGAAGCCGTTGACGACCCGGTGGAAGATCGTGTTGTCGTAGCGGCCAGGGCCCGCCGCGCGGGGGGCGGAGCAGGGTTAGGCACCCCTTTGTTGGAATCATTCCAGAAAAGTGGTTCAATGGGCGCATGCACCAGACGGAGACCGAGGCCCTCCTCCGGGGGGCTTCGCTACGCGTGACCCGGCCACGAGTGGCGGTCCTGGAGGCGGTCGGGGCTCATCCGCACGCCGACGCCAGCACCGTGCTCCAGGCGGTCCGCGGCCAGCTCGGTGCGGTGTCCACACAAGCGGTGTACGACGTGCTCAAGGCTCTGACGGACGTCGGACTCGTCAGGCGGATCGAACCGGAGGGGTCGCCCGCGCGCTACGAGCGCAGGGTGGGCGACAACCACCACCACGTGGTCTGCCGCAGCTGCGGCACGATCGCGGACGTGGACTGCGCCACCGGAGCCGCGCCCTGCATGACGGGTTCACAGGACCACGGCTTCGCCATAGACGAGGTCGAGGTCACCTACTGGGGCGTCTGCCCCGACTGCCAGAAGGCCTGACACACGCCCGGTGCCCTGACCGCGGCACCGAAAGATCCCACCTTAGGACCGAGGAATTCATGTCTCAGGACAACACGAAGCCGCTGACCACGGCCAACGGCGCCCCGGTAGCCGACAACCAGAACAGCCTGACCGCCGGACCGCGCGGCCCGATGCTGCTTCAGGACCTGTGGTTCCTGGAGAAGCTCGCGCACTTCGACCGCGAGGTCATCCCCGAGCGTCGGATGCACGCCAAGGGCTCCGGGGCCTTCGGTACCTTCACGGTCACCCAGGACATCACCCGGTACAGCAAGGCCGCGATCTTCTCCGAGGTCGGCAAGCAGACCGAGATGTTCGCCCGCTTCTCCACCGTCGCCGGTGAGCGCGGCGCCGCCGACGCCGAGCGCGACATCCGCGGCTTCGCCCTGCGCTTCTACACGGAGGAGGGCAACTGGGACGTCGTCGGCAACAACACCCCGGTCTTCTTCTTCCGCGACCCGCTGAAGTTCCCCGACCTCAACCGCGCCGTCAAGCGCGACCCGCGCACCAACCTGCGCTCGGCCGAGAACAACTGGGACTTCTGGACCAACCTCCCCGAGGCCCTGCACCAGGTCACCATCGTGATGTCGGACCGCGGCATCCCCGACGGCTACCGCCACATGCACGGCTTCGGCTCGCACACCTTCTCGTTCATCAACGAGGCGGGCGAGCGCTTCTGGGCCAAGTTCCACTTCCGGACCCAGCAGGGCATCAAGAACCTCACGGACCAGGAGGCCGCCCAGGTCGTGGCCGGGGACCGCGAGTCCGCGCAGCGCGACCTGTTCGACGCCATCGAGCGCGGCGAGAACCCCAAGTGGACCTTCTACGTCCAGATCATGCCCGAGGCCGAGGCGGCGGACTACCGCTTCCACCCCTTCGACCTGACCAAGGTCTGGTCCAAGAAGGACTACCCGCTGATCGAGGTCGGCGAGTTCGAGCTCAACCGCAACCCGGAGAACTACTTCGCGGACGTGGAGCAGGCCGCCTTCACCCCGGCCAACCTCGTCCCGGGCATCAGCTTCTCGCCCGACCGCATGCTCCAGGGCCGCCTGTTCTCCTACGGTGACGCCGCCCGCTACCGCCTGGGCGTCAACCACCACCAGATCCCGGTGAACTACCCGCGCGGCGCCAAGGTGGTCAACACCTACCACCGCGACGGCACGATGCGCGTGGACGGCAACCAGGGCGGCGTGCCCGGCATCGAGCCCAACTCCTACGGCCGCTGGCAGGAGCAGCCCGCCTACGCCGAGCCGTCGCAGGCCATCGGCTCGACCGCCGACCGGTTCGACTACCGCGAGGACGACGCCAACTACTTCGAGCAGCCGGGCAACCTGTTCCGCCTGATGAACGCGGACGAGCAGCAGCGCCTGTTCGAGAACACCGCACGCGCGATCGACGGCGCCTCCCAGGCCACCATCGAGCGCCACATCGGCAACTGCACCAAGGCCGACCCGGCCTACGGCGAGGGCGTGCGCAAGGCCATCGAGGCCCTCCAGTCGGGCAAGGTCTCCGCGACCGACCCCAACTCGGACGCCGTCTGAGCAACGCCTGAAGTCCCGACCAGGGCGTGAGGACCCGAACCGGGTCCGATCCACCGAGCCGACGCGGCCCCGACCGCGTCGGCTCGGCCTGTCGCGGGACCCGGTCCTGGGCGCCCTCGCCCCCGGGGGGACCGCGACGGCGCGGTCCCCCGGGGGCGGGATCAGGGCAGCAGGTGGGCACGGCCGAACATCTCGGCCGCGGCGCGGGCGCTCGGCGTGCCCGCGTCGAGGTCGGCGCCCGCGGCGACGAGCACCGCCACGATCCCCTCCTCCCCCTTGAACAGCGCCCCGGCCACGGGAGTCTGGTCCCGGTCGTTGCGCAGGTCCACGTCGGCGCCGCGGTCGACGAGGGCGCGGACCACGGCCTCCTGTCCGTGGTAGGCGGCGAGCATCACCAGGGTGTTGCCCTGCTCGTCGCGGGTGTCCACGGGAAGGCCGTGGTCGAGGAACTCCAGCAGTTCCTCCGTGCGCCCCTCTCGGGCGAGGTCCATGGCCAGGGCGATGACCCGGCCCGTCTGCTCTGCGGAGAGTTCGTTCATGGGTTCCATGCTAGACATCCCCACCTGGCCGGACCCGCACACGCGGGCCCGGGGGACGGGACGCGACCGGTCCGGGACCGTGTCGGGGACGTGTCTGGGCCGCGCGGGGACAGCTGAGGGCACGAATCGTCGCTCGGAAACCCCTGTGACGCAAGGGTTTCGTGGTTGCGGTGGTACCTACCGGGCCAGGACGATTGCAGCGCGACGCCCACTTCCCCGCAAGGACACCATGACCACCACTCCCCCATCGACACGTCGGCCCCCCACTCCGCACGCGTGTGGAACCACTGGCTGGAGGGCAAGGACGACCACCCCGTCGACCGGGAGCTGGGCCAGCAGATCGCGCAGGCCTTCCCCGGGATCGTGGAGGCCGCCCGCGCCGACCGGCAGTTCCTCGTCCGGTCGGTCACGCACCTGATGGAGGAGGGCGTCCGCCAGTTCCTGGACACCGGCACCGGCCTGCCCACCGCCCACAACACCCACGAGGCCGCCCGGACCGCCGCGCCCGAGTGCAGGGGCGTCCACGTCGACAACGACCCCCTGGTGCTGACCCACGCCCGCGCCCTGCTCACCAGCAGCCCCGAGGGATCGACCGAGTACGTCGACGCCGACCTGACCGACCCCGGCCCCTCCTGGAGCAGGCCCGCCAGTACCTGGACTTCTCCCAGCCGATCGGGCTGACGTTCATGGGCACCCCGGGCCACTTCCCTGCGGACGAGGGCACCCACGCCCTGGCCCGCGCCTACGTGGACGCGCTGCCCTCGGGCAGCTTCCTGGCCCTGTGCGACAGCACGAGCACGAGACCGCAGACCATCGAGGCGTCCAAGGCGTGGAACGAGGGCGCGAGCCAGCCCATCCACCTGCGCACCGTCGAGGCGGTCGAGCGCTTCTTCGACGGTCCGGAACTGCCGGAGCCCGGCGTGGTCTCCGCGTCCCTGTGGCGCCCGCTGCCCACCGGCCTGGGAGCGCCCAAGGAGGTCGCCCAGTACGGCGGCGTGGCCCGCAAGCCCTAGTGCGGTGACCGGAAAGGTTCACCGGGGCGTGCGTATCCAGGATGATCTTGCTCCCAGAGGCACTGTCGACGGCCCACAGTGGCACCAGGAGCAAGATCACCGGGGAAGAGAGCCCCCGACACCACACCGGCAACGCTTCCGGACAGTCCACTAGCCGGAAGCGCGTGCTCGGGGCCGCCCGGCCGCCGGAACCCGAAGCGGAACCGGGGGCCGGGCGGCCCCGCGTTCACCGGCGGAGGCCGATCGGCACACCGCTCTGGTTCTCCTCCCGCGGTGACCGGAAAGGTTCACCGGGGCGCGCGTATCCAGGATGATCTTGCTCCCAGAGGCACTGTCGACGGCCCACAGTGGCACCAGGAGCAAGATCACCGGGGAAGAGAGTCCCCGGCGCCACACCGGCAACGCTTCCGGACAGTCCACTACCGGTGGTCCCCGGAAAGAACCCCGATCTCCCCCGATCAGGCCTGTGGACAACCCGATCCGGCCACGTCGGCGCGCGCATACTCAAGGCATGCTCTCCTCACACGCCCACGCCCTGCTGTCCGCCCTCCTCGACGACCTGCCCGGCACGAAACACCTCCTGACCCTGCACACCCGACGCGTGCTGGTCACCTCCGTCGAACGCCGGGAGGAGGGCTTCGAGGTCGAACACCCGGCGGTGGTGGAGCGGCTGTGCGCCGCCCTCACCAGCGGCGGCCTCGCGGCGGTGGTGCTGCGCAGCCCCACCGACCGGATCTCCCACACGCTTCCCGACGGGGTCGACGTCCCCGTCACGCTGGTGCGCGGCTGGACGGTCGCCGACCGGACCCTGGTGCCCCTCGACGAGGCGCGGATGTTCGACGCCCACTGCACCGACTCCGCCTCGGGCGAGCCCGTCCCGCCCGAACGGGGCGTGGTGTACACGGACGCGCCCGCGGTCGACCTCACCCTCTTCCACGGCACGTGAGGGCTCCCGGTGCCGCGCGGTGCGGCGCCGGGAACCCTCCCACGGGTCGCCCTGGGTGGCGCGGCGGCCGCGGCCGCCGCGCCACGGGCGGGGTGTCGGTGGTGTCGGGGGTCAGTTCGCGCTACAGGAGACCGTCGGCCAGGTCCAGTTGCCGTTGTGGTCGATGGTCACGCCCCAGTTGTTGCCGTTGCCGTTGGGCCTGGCGGTCAGCACCTGGGAGCTGGGGTAGTTGGCGCTGATGTTCCACGTGGAGCTGATCCTGGCCGGAGACGGCACGTTCATCGTCACGGTCCAGTCGCTCGAACCGCTGACCGAGACGTTGAGGTTGTACCGGTCGCTCCACTGCTGGCCCGCGGACAGGGTCGCGGTGCAGCCGCCACCACCGGGGTTGCCGCCACCGCCACCGCCACCGCCACCGCCACCGCCGGAGCCCACCGTGATGTTGGAGCTGCCGCTGCTCTGGTAGCCCTCCGTGGCCATGATCATGTAGTCGTGGTTGCCCAGGTTCATTCCGGCGCGGGCCCACGCGTCGAAGTGGTTTCCGGAGGTGATGGTTCCGCCCGTCCGCCTCGACTGGCGCACGCTCCAGTACTGGGGGAAGGTCTGGATGCCGTCGATGGAGGGGGCGTCGTAGCGCATCGTCCGGTAGATGTCGTAGGTGCCGCCGTCGCTGGTGACCGTGCCCATGTGCGTTCCGGTGGGCCGGTAGGTGCCCCAGTTGTCGACGATGTAGTACTCCACGAGCGGGCTCCTCGTCCACCCGTAGAGCGTCAGGTAGGAGTTTCCGGACGGATTGAAGCTGCCCGAGTAGTTCACGGTCCTGCGTCCGCCGGTGGGCCAGCCCTTACCGGCGACGAAGTTGCCGGTGTTGCTCCAGGAGGTGCTGTAGTTGCCGCCGGAGCCCAGCTCCATGGAGACGGTCCCCTGGCTGTCGGTCCAGAAGGAGTAGAAGTAGCCGTTGTGGGTGCCGGTCTGGTTGGTGGTGATGGCCGCGCTGGCGGTGCCGGGCAGCAGCGCCAGGGTCGTGACCAGTGCGACCGCGACGGCGCAGACCCGGCCGACGAGCGTTCTGGCGCGACCTTGTCCGCGGCTGCGCGGGGGTGCGGGGGAATCGTGCATGAGTGCTTCCTCCTCGTGCGTTGGGGGGGGTCAGGAGGCGTGCGGAGGACCGGATCGGGGGTGATCCGACCCGACGGGGACCGTGAGCCCCGTCACAGGCTCAGTGTCCGTCCGGCTCCGTTGCGTTGTCAATAATTTCCGGAAGATTCCGGACAACTTGAAGCACGCACCTCCTTCTGCGCGGCATATCCCCTGTTCAGCGACCTGGAGACACGACGCGCCCGCGGTCGACCGCCCTTACTTCCGGAAGGATTCCGGATCACGGTGGACGGGGAGGCTTCCCACCACGAGCGCGCCAAAGGCCCGGCACGTACGGGCAACACCGCCCCGCACCGACCCGACAATGCGCTCCGGCCTCCCTCCCGGGCCCGGCTCCGTGCCATGCTGGGAGTCATGGAGGTCAAGGAACCGCGGCTGGAGATCGAGTACTGCACCCGGTGCCGGTGGCTCCCGCGGGCCACCTGGATGGCACAGGAACTACTGACCACGTTCGAGGCCGAACTCGGCGAGGTCGCGCTCATCCCGGGCACCAACGGCGTGTTCGAGGTGCGCCTGGACGGGGAGAGCGTGTGGTCGCGCCGGACCGACGCGGCCTTCACCGACGCCGCCGAGCTCAAGCGCCTCGTCCGGGACCGGATCGCCCCCGAACACCACCTGGGGCACTCCGAACTGCCCTCGGACGGCTAGGGCCTGTTTTTTGAACCGGCCTCAGCTTGTGGGGGGTTGGTTCGGGCGCCCACGGGGTTCTGGAGGTGGCGGGCGACGGGTGGGCACGAGCGAACCCGCTGTAGACACCACCCTGCCTGCTCCAACCCGATTCCCGTGCTTCGGGCGCCCGAACACGGGCCGAAGCGAAGCGGAGGTCCCAAAAAACACTGTCTAGGGGCCGGGATCACGCCCGTTCGCGCCCGGCGCGAACGGGCCCCTTCGGGAGCGCCGGAAGACCGGAAGCGGGCGGCAGCCGCTGCCGAACCCGGACCCTTCACGAGCGCCGGAACGGTCGGCGGCGCCGGACGCGGCCCCCGAACCGGGCGCGCGCCCGGGGCGCCAACGGCAGCCACGGCTCACGCGGCGGGTGGGCGACCCGCGTCGGTTCGTCCTCTCCGGCCAGCGCCCGTTCGGCCCCCTCGGGTTCGAGACCGGCGAACAGCATGATGTCGGTGGCGACCATCCGCACGTACAGGTGGGCGGCCCCGGTCACGGGGTCGTCCGCCGCCTCGTCGAAGGGCCCGACCAGGGCGAGCACCCGGTCGACCGCACGCTGGCGTGCCGCGCGGTCCCCGAGGTCCGCGGCCAGCACATCGAGCACGGAGGCCATCTCACACACCACCGGCGCCAGGCGTCGGCGCTCGTCGGTCTCGGTGGCTGCGGTGGTCCGTGCGAGCGACAGACAGCTCTCCCCGAGGATGATGAGCCGGTCGATCCTCTCGTCCTCGTACCGCAGCGGCTCGGGGTCGGTCCACCGCGCACTGGACCAGCGCACCGCGCGGTGGCTGTTCTCGCGTGCGCGGCTGAGGTCGGCCATCGGCCTGCTCAGAGCGCCCAGGCGGTCCACCGTCCACAGGGAGGGGTCCTCGTCCTCCTCCAGCGCGCGGCCGGTCACGCCGAGCAGGCGGACCATCTCCGCCAGCGCGGCCGCCTCGGCCCGGCGCAGCCGCGAGACCACGCGCGCGGGGAACAGGACCTGGCTCACCACGAGCGCCACACCCGCCCCGATGAGGGCGTCGGTGAGCCTGCCGAACCCGATGTGGCCCTCGGCGAAGGCCACGGTGAGGATCGCGCCGGCCGCCGCCTGGGCGATCACGAGCCGGGCTGCGCCGACGGCGACGGCGATCGCCATCGCCACGCCGGTGGCAGCGGCCAGAGCCCCGTAACCTCCGCCGGTGACGACCAGGGTCAGTTCACCGACGACGATGCCGATGACCACGCCAAGCAGCATCCGCACGGCGTTGGTCCCCCGCTCCCCGCCCGCGGTGTTGAGCGCGATGACCGCGGCGATCGGCGCGAAGAACGGGGAGTGGTCGCTGACGAGGCCGCCCGCGATGATCCACGCCGCGGTCGAGGCGACCGTGGCCTGCACCACCGATCCCCCGTCCACGGACAGGCGGTCCAGCGCCGCCGACCCCGCGCGGGCCACCCACCGCAGCCCGGCGCGGACGAGACCGCTCAGAGACCGCATGCCCCTCCCGCCACCTCCGGTTCCGGCGGGCTCCGCACGCCCGCGTGGACACAGCCACTGCCACCACAGCTACCCAAGAGGATCACACGATCACCCTGCGAACACGAAAGCCCCACACTTCACTTGGGCAGAAGCCGCCCGTGCTGCCTCTGCGGCGGGAGGAACACGGGCTCCCCGAGGGAAGCTTCCCCAAGGAGGGCTCCCCCAAGGGGGAAGGAGGAGTCCGCGCGGAAATGCGGTCGCCACCGGATCGCGGACCGCCCACCGAACCGTGCGCACACCCCTGGCCGAGCCGGGACATGTTCCGTACGATCACCACCAGTGAGGAGAACGGCGCTTCCCCCGACCCCCGGCCCACCCGGGCGCCCCGTCCCCCGCCCGCGCACCGCCCCTGCCCCAGGAGAGACGTGAGCAAGAGAATCGGTATCGTCGGCGCCGGGACGGCGGGCCTGCACCTGGGCCTGCACCTGCTGCGGCACGGTGTGGAGGTGACCCTCTTCACCGAGCGCTCACCGGACCAACAGCGGCGGTCGAAGGTGCTCAACACCGTCGCCCACCACGCCGTGACCGTGGAACGCGAGCGCGCCCTCGGTGTGGACCACTGGCCGGCTCAGGAGTTCGGCTACCCCGGGCACGAGTACCGGGTGGGCCCGGAGCCCACCGCCTTCCGGGGCCGCTTCCGCGCACCCAGCCGTGCCGTGGACTACCGGATCTACCAGCCCCGGCTGACCGAGGACTTCGCCGAGCGTGGCGGGGAACTCGTGCTCGGCCGCCTCTCCCCCGACGACCTTCCCTCCCTGGCCTCCCGGTTCGACCTGGTCGTGGTGTGCACCGGACGCGGCCCGTTCGCGGAGATGTTCGAGCGCGACCCCGCGCACCCGCCCCTCACCCGCCCCGGGAGGGCCCTGTGCGCCGGTCTGTTCACCGGCGTCGCCCAGCAGCCCGTCCCCCAGGTGACCTTCCACGTCTCCCCGGGCGCGGGCGAGATGATCGAGATCCCCACCTGGACCGACGGCGGCCTGGTCATGGCCCTGGTCATCGAGAACCACCGCGGCTCCGCCCTGGAGGCCCTGGCCACCACCCCCTACGAGGAGGCCCCCGAGGCTTACCGCGACCTCGCCCTGGAG
Organism: Nocardiopsis deserti; assembly: GCF_008638355.1. Classification (NCBI taxonomy): domain Bacteria; kingdom Bacillati; phylum Actinomycetota; class Actinomycetes; order Streptosporangiales; family Nocardiopsidaceae; genus Nocardiopsis; species Nocardiopsis deserti. The sequence goes on from NZ_VWVS01000004.1 coordinate 266,260, forward strand.
CTGTTTCGCGAGCACTATCCGGACTGCTCCGAGCGGATCGACCCGACGGAGTTCGGCCCCCTGGACGGGCCGCGCGGCATCCTCCAGGGCGCGGTGACCCCCGTGGTGCGCCGCACGCACACGGTGCTGGACGACGGCACCGTCGTGCTCGCCCTCGGCGACGCGCACGTCACCGTGGACCCCCTGCTCGGACAGGGAGCCAACATGGCCTCCCACGCCGCGTGGGTGCTCGCCGAGGAGGTCGTCCGCCAGGACGTCCTGGACCGCCGCTTCGTCGAGCACGTGGACATGCGCAGGCAGGACCGCGTCCTGTCGGCGTTCCGGACCACCAACCTGCTGATGGAGAACCTGGAGGCGCTGCCCGCGGACTTCGTGGAGTTCCTGGGCGAGCTGAGCCGCAACCGCTCCCTGGCCGACGAGTTCACGGAGTGGTTCAACTATCCCGAGCGCTTCTGGGACGACCTGGCCGACCCCCGGCGCACGGCGGCCTGGATCGCCCGGCACACCGCCGCCTCCGCGTGAGACGCGGCGGCCCTCACACCGGGCCGAGGTCGGCCAGCGGGTCGTCCAGGACCGTCTCCTCCTCGACCCGTACGCCGTGCGCGGCCATCTCCTTGCGAGGAGCGGATCCCGGCCGGTCGGGGCGGCGGTACCCGACAACGGCCGTGCCCGCTCACCCAGGGAGGGTGCCGCACCGCGGCCCCGTCCTCGAACGGTTTCCGTGCCGGTTACCTTCGGGGCATGGTGATCCCGAGTGACGAAGAGATCCGCGCGCTGCACGAGAGGTACGCCCCCACGCGGGAGGCGTTCGACCTCGTCCACACCCACTGCGAGATCGTGTGCGCGGTCGCCGAGCAGCTGCTCGACCGCTCCGGCCTCGCGCTGGACCGCGCCCTGGTCCGGGCGGGGTGCCTGCTGCACGACATCGGGGTCTACCGCCTCTACGACTCCTCCGGTCGACTCGACCACGCGCGCTACGTGAGCCACGGCGTGCTCGGCCACGAGGTCCTGGCCGGTGAGGGGCTGCCCGAGGCGCTGTGCCGGTTCTGCTCGCACCACACCGGCGTGGGGTTGACCCGCGAGGACATCCGCGACCAGGGGCTTCCTCTCCCGGAGGGGGACTACGTGGCCGAGTCCGCCGAGGAGGAGCTGGTGATGTATGCGGACAAGTTCCACAGCAAGCGCAACCCGCCGGTGTTCTTCTCCGCCGACTCCTACGCCGCGTCCGTCGCCCGCTTCGGCGAGGACAAGGTGACCCGCTTCAAGGAACTGAGCACGCGCTTCGGGGTCCCCGACCTGGCCCCGCTCGTGGCCGCCCACGGCCACGCCCTGCTCTGAGCCGGGTCCTGTGCCGCCGGAGCAAGCGGGGTGCGAGGCCTCGCGCGGTGGACGGGCCGGTCGCATCCCCCCACACCGCATCCGGAGGGCGCTCCTCCGCCACTGCCGCTGTCGTCCACGGCGCCCTGCCCGCCCGTGACCGTCGGCGCCCGGCCTCACGGAGAGCGCGCTCTCCTTCCTGACGCGTGGTTTTCTGGGGGCCCGACGTGGGGCCCGTGAGGAGGTCCGCACGATATTTAATTGACAAGGAAGAAACTTCCCTAGGATGGTGTTGTTCGGGCAAAGGCGCCTCATCCTCCGAGGCCCGGGACCCTTCGTGACACGAGGGAACCCCTCGGACCTACTGACCTGGGAGACCACCATGTCCGATTCGGCGGAGTCGACACCGCAGGCACCGTCCCCCGACGAGCGCAACCTGAGCGACGGCACGGGCATGGACGCCGTGACCCTGCGCGTGGGCGACCTTGAGTCGATGACCTCGTACTACGCGAACGCGCTCGCCCTGGAGCCCGTCGAGGAACGGGCACACGGCCGCGAGGTGCACCGTGTGCTCGGCCGCGGCAGGACCCCCATGGTGCGGCTGGTCTCCACCCCGGGGCTGCCCGCCGTCGACGCGCGCCAGGCCGGACTGTTCCACACCGCGTTCCTGTTCGAGGACCCGGCGTCACTCGCCGCGACCGTCTACCGCGCGGCGCAGGAGCCGCGCAGCCGGTTCGTGGGCTCCTCCGACCACCTGGTCAGCGAGGCCTTCTACTTCACCGACCCCGAGGGCAACGGCATCGAGCTCTACACCGACCGGGACCGTTCGGCCTGGAGGTACGACCAGGGGCGGTTGCGGATGGGCACGCTGTACCTCGACCCCAACGACTACCTGCGCACGCACCTCGACGAGGCGGTCGTCGCCGAGGGGCCGCGCCGGGCGGGCAGTGTCGGACACGTCCACCTGCAGGTCGGCGACATCGAGACCGCCAGGGCCTTCTACGTCGACGCGATCGGGTTCGAGACCACGGTCGACACCTACCCGGGCGCGCTGTTCGCGTCGGCGGGCGGCTACCACCACCACGTCGCGATGAACACCTGGCAGAGCGCGGGCGCGGGTCCGCGCGCCGCGAGTCTGGGGCTCGGCGACGTGGCGATCACCGTGCCCGCGCGGCAGGACCTCGACGCGCTCGTCACGCGCCTGAGGGCGCACAAGCTGGCCCACGCCGACACCGGCGGGTCGGTGGTGCTCCGCGACCCGTGGGACACGCAGGTGACGGTCGCCCTTCCCGGCACCAGCGCCGAGGAGCTCCTGGACCGCTGACCGTGGACGCCGCCCGAGCGGAACGACCGGCTCCACGTGGTCGACGGCCGCTCCACACGGGCTCATCGCCACCGTCTCGGGCCCCGGGGCGACCCCTGCCCTCACACGGCCTCCCCTGAACCCGGGCACGTCCGGCGGGGTCGCTCCGGAAGGGGAACACGCGACCGGGCGAAGGCCCTGGCCCTGGCCCGGGGTCAGGCCCGGACCAGGGACGCCGGGGTCGGCGGAGCGGCCACCAACTCCTCGGGCGCGGTCAGGTACCAGGCCTCCAGGGTGAGCTCGCTGAGCTCGTCCAGGTCGATCCCGTCGAGGTGGACGACCACCCAGCCGAACCCGCCCGCGGTGAACTGCACCTCGAACACCTCGGGCCGCTCGGCCACCAGCGCGGTCTGCTCCAGCAGGGTCTGCTTCAGCCCCACGGTCGCGGTGCGCGGCCACAGGTAGCCGAAGGGCCTGCCGCGCACGCGGAACGTCGTGTACTGGTCCGAGTCCTTGGACTCGCACTCCGGCAGAGCACTGACCAACCGCACGAACCGCTCGATCTCCACACTCATGGGAGGAGCCAACCACACGCCGCCGACAGGTCGGCGCGCGGCGGGCGGCTATCCGTCGGTGCCGAGGCCGGGCACGTGCCTCGGTGAGCCCTGCTCAGCCAGGAGGGCCCGGGTCAGACCAGCGTCGCGACCACCGCCTGCTGGTCGCCCCACCGGGCGAGAAGCCGTGTCCTTCCCTGGGGTCCACCGTCCAGGACCCGCCGGACCAGCACCCGCCCCTCCTGGGCCGACCCGCTGCCGTCGTTACCGGCACCGGACTCCCTGGAGACCACGACCTGCTGCGGCCTGCGCTCCCGTACCCGGCCGTCCTCCCAGACCTCCAGCTCCGCCTGCTCCTGCTCGCCCGCCAGCGCCCGCCGGAAACACGCGAGGGACACCTCGTCCTCGGTGCCGTCGTAGACCCAGCGCGTTCCCAGCACGGAGTGCTCCAGGGTGCCGACGAGGTGGTCCTCGTGCCCGGGCAGGGGCGCGCCCCGGTAGGTCAGCGGCACGTGGAGCAGACGGTCCCCGCGCCGGAGCAGGAACACCTCCACCCCGACCTCCCCCTCCGGGTCGTCGAACCGGTACGCGCCGAGCGCTTGGTCGGGCCCCCGGCCCGCCCACGGCTGGCCGTCCAGCCAGGCGCCGATGAGCTCGGGTTTGCTCGGGGTGAGGTCGGCCTTGTAGATGATTGCCATGGACCCCAGTATCCGGCACGGGGTGCGCAGGGGGCGCTGGGACCCGGCTCCGTCCGCCTTCGGAGGGTGCGGGCTCCGGTCGTAGCGGCGGCAGGTCCGGAAGACGGGCTCCACGCCGCAACGGGTCCGCGTCGCGGAAGCCGCGGCCCCCACGTCGCCGTGGCCGAACCGGGGTGTTCCGGGGAGACGACCGGCTCCGCGGGGTTCGACGAGCCGTGGCAGGAGCACGGGCACAGGCACCCGGTGATCACGCGGCGCTGTGTCCGCGTGGTCGCCGGGGCCTGTGGTGCCCGCGTCCCTGTTCCCGGGGCCTCGCCGGTACCTGCTCGGACGGCCCCCTAGCGGGAGAAGTCGTCCGGCCCCCGGGCGGGGCCGTGGTAGAACTCGCGGTCCGGCTCGTCGTCGGGCACGGGCGGGTGGGTGGGACCGTCCTCACCCGGTTCCTGGCGGGCGGCGATGGCGATGCCCTGGGCCCGCATCGTCTGGGTGGCCCTGTCGCGCAGCTCGGGAAGCCTGGAGTACAGCACGTTGCCGGGGCAGGCGGTGGCGTTGAAGTCGCGGTGGCCCAGGATGGCGCTGTGGGGGTTGAGCCCGTAGGCGCCGCACAGCCACGCCAGGGTCTGCACCAGCGCGTCGGTCAGGGCCGTGGTCGGGCCCACGCTCGTGTAGAGGCCCTCGTTCTCGATGCCGATGCAGGTGTTGTTGTGGTTGGCCACGTGGGCGCCCACGACGTGGTTGCCCGCCGCGATGGCTTCCGGCGTGCGGTCGCGGCCCTCCATGACGTAGCCGCCGCGGCTGATGGTCAGCTGCTGGCCGGTGTCGCTCCACCCGTTGGTGTCCATGTGGTGGTTCTGGATCGACTTGGACAGGTTCAGGGCGTGGTCGAGTGTGTAGTTGGTGCTGTTGGGCGTCGCGGTGTGGTGGACCACGATGTAACGGGGAGGGGCTGCCAGAACCTGGATGGGGCTGCTCGGCGGGCGCGCGCCCCAGGCGCCCCGCCAGTACAGGTACGGCTGGGCCGCCTGGACGGAGGCGCTCGTGTCGGTTGGCCGGGCGAAGGCGCTTGTGGCGCCGACCGCACCGAGGGCGGCGGTGACTGAGGCGATGGTGGCTCCGCGCAGGATGCTGCGCCTGTCCGGACCTGACCGGTGGGTGTTGGTCATGTGGATCCTCGGGGGGATAGCGGGGGTTACTTGCCAGTTCATGAAAAAACATGGACCCCGCAGTGCACAAAGGGTCACAACGCGTGTTTCTGTGGCCGCTTCCGGCCGCAGAAGCAGCACACAGCCCCTATGGCCAGGTTTCCTTCAATGTTGTACGAGCGGCGAGGAGGGCGGAAGGGAGAATCCCCGCGGTTCCCGTTCCTTTCCTGCCCTCCCCCTCCTGACCGAGGGTCGCCTGTCGGGGCGGTCGCTCGCTGGCCGCCGCAGGGCGGAGGAGCTCCGCCTCAGGTCGCGGAGCGCACACGAACCCGGGCAGGGGCCTCGCTCTCCACGGAATCACCCGTGACCAGCCCGCACGGATCTGAACCGTGAGAACTCCGGGGCCCTGGCTGATGTGCGGCCGTGGCGTCGATGAGTCCGTCAAGCGCTGTCACGGCCGCCGACAGCTCCTCGATGGCCACACGCAACCGGCCGCGCTCACGTTCCATCACCGCTTGCGCGCGCTGGGCCACCGCTCGTGAAGGGGAGCGCTCCATACACGGAACCAACTCGGCGATCGTCGCACTGGTGAGTTTGGCCGCGTAGAAGGTCTGGATCAGGCGAACACGGCGAACGTGCTCCTCCTCGTAAAGGCGCTGACCGCTCGGCGACCGGCGAACCTCGATGAGCCCTTGTTGCTCGTAGTACCGCAACGACCGCCGGCTGACACCCGCCCGTTCCGCGACCTCACCGATCCGCATCGACTCTCCTCTTGCCCATGACACTGATGTCACCGTTTAACCTACCAGTGAACCCACCGCATCTCGGATTTTCAGACGCCTATCAATTCCAAGGACCCTTGTGATCAAGTTCGCTTTCCTCATCAACCGTCTGCCCGGAATGACGGTCGAGGACTTCCAGCGCTACCACCGCGACAGGCACGCACCCCTGTTCACCTCCATTCCCGAAACGGAAAAGTACGTGCGCAGGTACGCCGTCTCGCATCCGGTCACGGCCGACGGCTACCCGGAACCGGCCTACGACGGACTGACCGAGATCTGGTTCGACTCGTGGGACGACCACGACTCCTTCTTCGCGTCCGTGAACTACAAGACCAAGGTCAATCCCGATGAGTCGAAGTTCATCGACCTCTCGAACGTCGGCGTGATGGTCACCAACGAAACCGTCGTCAAGTAGCACCCATCCCCCACGCGCGCGGGGTGTCGGTCGGCAAGACCCGACATCCCGCGCGGCACCACCGACTGATTGAGGCGCCCCGAGTTTTCCGGACGGGGACCCAATACGATGGGCTCGTAAGGAAACGGGGGAAAGGCGGTCAGGGCAAACCGTTCCAACACGGGCTGTGCCGGTGGTGTTCGGGTGCGACAGCGCGCATGCCCGCTTCGGTTCAGAGCGGTACGTGGAGGAAGCCCACCTTCTCCAACAGGGCGATGTGATCGGTGCCGAGGCCGTCCAGAAAGGCGCTCACGTCCGGGTGCGGAGCCCGGTGCAGCGGCGCGCTGGTACGCAGGAGCCCCACCCGCGACAGCTCCTCGCCGCCCAGGCGGGAGAACGGTGTGGCGGGCGGATCGACGCGGTACAGCCGCCAGGCGCTCCCCCTGGGGCGGGAGGCGAGCAGCATCCTCGGCCTGCTCCACACCAGCAGCGCCCAGGCCTTGGGGCCCTGGGCGTGCACGATCACCGGCCCGACGTGTTCCTCCAGGATCTCGGCGACCCGGGCGGCCACCGGAACCGGGTTGGTGAAGTCCCCGTAGACCCGGTGCACCCCGGAGTCGGTCTCCAGGGTCCAGCCCGACGTCTCCAGCAGCTCCTCGCGCACGGACGCCAGGGGATCGTCCTCCCAGGCCAGCCGTATCACCCGTTCGAGCCCGGCCGGGCCGAGCACGCGGGCGTGGGGCGCCTCGGGGGCGAGGAGCAGCCCCGGGTCGAGTTCGGGGTCGGCCAGGGCGACCCGCTCGCGCAACCGGGACCAGGTGGTGCGGGCTTCCTGGGATTCGGGGGTCCCGGCGTTGAGCGGGACGTCCTCCAACAGCAGTCCGGCGCACACGGCGGTCACCAGGCAGGCCTGTTCGAGGGCCTGGTCGGGGATCGCCTCCTCCTCCCGGACCAGCCCGCGGGCCAAACGGGACAGCTCGGGGCGCCAGGACTCGTCCCCGCTGCTCCAGACGCCTCCGCCGAGCAGCCGGACCACCACACGGGTCACCAGGAGCCGCACCACGAGGGGCGGTACGGGAGCGCCCTCATCGGGGGCACAGGTGTTCACCGCGCGCCTGGTCCACCCGCGCCAGTTCCGCTTCTGCTGGTCGGTGAAGCCCCTCCCGCGCGCCTCCCCCGCCTGTACGGCCTCCGGAGCCTCCTCCTGGGTGCCCTCCTCGCTCTCCTCGTCCTCCTCCCGGGCCCCGGCCAGGCTCCAGCGTTCCTCTCCCGCCTTCGAGCCGCCTCGGCTCGCGGCGGGGGTTCGGTGGCCGAACATACTCACCGTCAGCGGTACGCCGAAGGTCCTCTCGCAGTCTTCGAGGTACTCCGCCCACCGGTCCCCGAACAAGGCCCCAACGGTGCCGGAGCGGTCCTCGACGGCTGCCGTCTCCCGGGTCGCCGCGCCGGTCAGGCCGTGCGCGGCCAGCTCCTCCGCCAGTCGCAGGACGTCCCGTTGGAACTCCCGCTCCGATGCGTCGTCGAACAGCGACTCCTCGGTGTGGGCACGGCGCATCCGCGGCCTGGGGTCCTCCCCGGTCGGCCGCGCGCACGCCTTCGGGTCGACGGTGAAAACCGGTGCGGAGGCTCTGCCGTCGGGTACACGCACCCGTACCACCAGCCCGCCCCCGCCCCAGGTGGCGAAGGTTGCCTCCACCTCACCGGCCCGGATCGTGCCCACGTCCTCCCAGGTCCCGGGGGAACCGTGCTGGGACGACTCGACCACGACGTCCGCGGAGTGGGCGTCGGCCAGGGTCACCACCAGGCCCTCCCCCTTCAGGAAGGCTCCGAGCGGCACGGGCACGCCGGAGGCGTGTTCGCTCTCGAACCGCGCGATGGTGTTGACCCCCGCCAGCCGGGAGACGGGAAGAGCCGTGGCCTCGGGCATCAGGGAGGTCTCGACCGGGACGATCGTGCCCAGCTCGCAGTTGCCGCCCTCATGGACGGAACGCAGCAACGCCGCCTCGGTGAGGTTGGCGCTGCCGGTCAGCGCCCACCGCCCCTCCCCCGCCGACCACTCCACGAGCTTGCCGTGGCGGGGCACCTTCTCCTCCAGGAGGCGGAGTTCGGCGTCGGTGCCGGTGAGCGCCCGGGCGAGGGCGTCACCGTCGTAACTGCCCGAGGACTCCTGCACCCCCAGCACCACCCGGGCCGGGTTCAGCCGCTCCACCAGGGCCCGAAGTGCGCGGGCGCCGGGGTCCACGAACGGCGCGTACAGGCGCAGCTCGTCCACGGGACCCGCGTCCAGCTGTTCGATCAGGCCCCGGTCGAGGTTGTGCACCACCCGCGTCCCGGTCTCGTCCGGTGCGCCGACCAGCAGCAGCTCCTCCAGTTGGTCGGCCACATGGTCCAGGCGGTCCACCATGTACCCGGGCAGGCGCACGGCCCCCGATCCGGCGCACTCGCGCAACCACGTGACCAGGCCGTCCAGTTCGTAGGGCATCCCGTCGAAGTCGCCGCGCAGCACCGTCCACAGCTCGTCGTTGTGCCCCCATCCGGCCAGGGTCGGGTTGCCCGAGCCGATCGCCGCCACCAACTCGTGGTCGCCGAGCAGCAGCGCCAGCTTGGGGTGGAAGGCCGACCTCCCGCAGGAGGCCAGGGCGTGCGTGTAGTCGCGTCCGGCCCTGCGCACGTCCACGGGGTCGTGCCTGCTCTGGGCGGCGTCGCCGAGCAGGGTGACAGCCGCGCCCAGACCACGGGCCATGGGCACCGCGGCGCGTTCCAGGAACGGCAGGTCCATGGTGAACCCGGTGAGCAGGAACTCGCGCAGCGGAGCGCCGTCGGTGCGTTCGTGCCACTCGTGGAGCAGGCTCAGCGGGGAGTGCAGGCTCACCCGGCCACCCCCAGCAGCCTCGCGCCGGTGTCGGTCAGGGCCCCGGCGGGTCCCCTGTCCTCGCTGATCAGGTCCAGTTGCAGGGCCAGACCGGCCATCTCGTTGATCCGGGTGGCCGGTTCGCCCCTGCCCTCGTCACCGGTGCTGTAGTACCTGCCGTTGCGCTCGTGGACCTTGGAGAACACGGTGATCCTGCCGCCGGCCCCGATCCTCGTCTTCTCCCGGGCGACCCGCTGGGACTGGTGGAGCATGTCCGAGACCAGTCCGGCGGCGAACTCGGCGACGGGCCGGTCCAGCAGGTCGTCCCTGCGCTGGGCCACCCACAGGGGGTTCAGGAACTCCTTGGCCTGCCCCAGGAAGGCCCGGTGGGCGTCCCCCTCCAGTTCCCCGGCTCTGCGCGCGCCCAACAGCAGCAACTCCACGTTGAGTCGCGGGCCGTCCTCGTGGTGGGCGTCGAGGAGGCCCTCCTCCGCGGCGGCCGGGTGCCCGCCCCCGGTGGTGTCGGGCAGGTCCCGCGCGAACGCCCGCACACTCGTGTCCGGCATCAGCGACGCCACCCGCTCCCGGAGTTCGTCCTCGGTCGAGCCCGACCCGGAGTCCCCGTCGTTCATGCAGCCGGTCACGAACGACCACAGCCGACGCCAGGCTCCCACCGAGAACCGGCGCAGCAGGGTTCCGCGCCATCCCAGGGCCTGGGGGTGGGCGCCCAGGACCGGGTCGGTCACCGCGGTGTCCCCGTAGGCGACGGCGGCGCGGAAGGCCCGCTCCCAGTCCCACTCCCAGGACCAGTCCGGGCGCTCGCGGTAGAGCGCGGCGGTACGTCCCAGGATCCGCAGGGCGGCGCGCCGGTGCAGGTCCTCGGGTTCCCAGGAGTCGGGGTCGTGGAACCCCCGTTCGGAGGCGGTGAACAGGCCCGCCAACCACGGGACCTCGGCTTCGGTGAGGTGGTGCGCCCCCACCTCGGCCAGCGCGACCAGGCGGTCCCGGGACAGGTGGTCGTGCGCGCTCGCCCCGAACAGCGGGGCGAACACCTCACGGACCGGTTCGGGGCACGCGTGCCGACCGGGCAGCGGGAGGGCATCGCCTCCGGAGGCCACCCCCAGGGACAGGCACGGGCCCCGGTAGTCGGACCAGAACCCGAGTCTGCGCGGCGAGTAGCTCCGGAGCGGCGCCTCGGCGCTGTGGGCCGCCGCGCAGGCGGCCAGGTCCAGCCCGTCGTCGCCCAGGTGCGGCCGGACCCCGTCGGTGCCGTGCGGCTTGCCCCCGGCCACGCGGTCGTGGACGTGTCCGGCGTCCTGGCACGCCGCCGTGACGGCCGCCATCAGCACCTCGCCCCGGCGCAGGAGCAGGATCTGCTCCTCTTCGTCGGCGCCCACGCGTTCGCAGTGCTCAGCCAGAGCGGCGTAGAACGCGTAGGGGCGGGCGAAGTGGGTCAGTGTGGAGACGCCCGGGAGCAGTCGGTCCACGGTGTCCAGAACAGGACGGGCCACCCGGAGCGGATCGATCCCGCCCCGTGGGTCCAGTCCTCTACCGGCCCAGACCGGGCCTGTGACGGTCGCTGGCACGGAGGCCTCTCCATACGGGGGGTGGGGGTGCTGACCGAGTCTAGACGGGCGCTTCCCGGGGTCTCCCGGTCCCCCGTCCCCCGGGCCTTGTGTGAGGCGGCTCGTGTGAGGTGTTCAGTGGTAGAAGCCGACGATTCCGTGGTTCCGTCCGGCCGCCGCGCGGATCCACTCCAGGACGGTGTGCACGGACTCGCGCATGGAGTGGTCGTCCAGGGCGTCGACCTGTTCGGTGGTCACCTTGGCCGCCTGCGAGGCCGCGGTGCGGACCGCGTTCTTGCCCCACTCCTCCCCGGACTCCTCACCCATCCACAGGTCGTCCATCCTCACCGCGGTGACGCCCAGCTTCCGCAGGACGGCGTCCACCTCCTCGAACCACCAGTGGTACACCGGTGAGAAGGGGCGGTTGTCGAGGAAGGTCCCGTGGAGCTCGCACTCCCCCCGGGTGTACTCGGAGGAGATCCTGTCGAGGTCGACGCTGTAGGCCATCAGTCCAGAACTCATGACCGGCAACCTACGGTGCCCCTACGACAGCACAGGCCGCCGAAGCCCTTCCTGCCGTCGGTGCGCCCCCACGGAAGACACCGCTCGCCTGCCGCTCACTTCTGGTCGTGACCCGCTGACATGATGTCGTCCATGTCTTCCCCTTCCTCCCCCTCTCCCTCCATTCCCCCCGGCTCCCCGCAGGCCCCGCAGGCCCCGCGTAAGCGTGGTCTGCGTGGCGGCTACGTCGCGAGCCTGGTCTCCGCTGTGGTCACACTGGTGGTCTTGGGGGTCCTGCTGGCGCTGGGCCCCTGGGTGCGTCAACCCGCACCGGACTTCATCAGCGAGGTGGGCACGAACCTGTACGTCCGGCTGGAGGTCGACAGGGAGGACCTCGACACCATCGGGGTCTACGGCCTGTCGTACAGCGGCTCCTGTTCGTTCACCACCCCCTCCGGCGCCTCGGGGGAGTACCGGACCCACGGGGCGAGCAGCTTCGACTACGGGGCCGAGGAGTGGCACCTGGTCCAGAGCCTGGAGGTCACCGAGAGCGGCACCTACAGCATCAGTTGCAGCAACCCGACCTCCGAGTTCGGCGTCGCCTCCACGGACGTGGTCGAGAACGCCAGAACGCGGCAGTTCATGTGGGCGATGACCTGGATCACCCTGCCGGCCTTGGGACTGGTGGCCACCGTGACCTTCGCCGTGGTCACCCGGGTGCGCGACCGACGGGAGAGGGCCGCCGCCTCCGAGCGTCACTGATCCACGTGTGAAGAACCCTGGGGCCCGCCGGTGTGAACTGCTCCCTGGAAGTTGGACTGGAAATCCAGTTCCATCAACCAGGGAGCAGTCCCATGAGAGCGAACAGCTCGCTCACCCCCTCCCAACGTGAGGCCGCGATAGCGTGGTTCGAGCAGGGCAGGTCCGATCAATCGGTGGCGACCACGCTGGGAGTGTCCCGATGGCCGATCCGGCGCCTGTACCAACGGTGGCGGATCCATGGCCCGGGAGCGCTGGTGGCCAAACAGGCGGACAAGTCCTACTCCTTCGAGTTCAAGATCCAGGCAGTGCGCCGCATCCCGGCAGGCGAGGAGAACCTCGAGGTGCGCGACCGCTCCCGCGACGTGTGGTGGCTGGCCACCCCGTCCTTCGGCGAGTCCCGGCACAACCTGCACCACGCCGACCCCACCTGCGCGCGCCACGGCGTGCTCAAGGGCCAGATCGACATCTCCGCCCGCCTCATCTGGATCTTCGAGAAGCTCGGCTGGGCCTCCAAGGTCCGCTGGCCCAACAACGAGCGGCTGAAGGCCAAGATGGTCAACCCGCGGCAGGAGGGCGTCCGGCCGTACACGCCCCGCCGGGTTCTCCGCGCGGCCGCGCTGGACGTGCTGCGCCGCCTGGGCAGACCCAGGACGCCGGTCGTGGCGTGAGGGGCGGAGGGCTCGGGCTGATGGGTGGTGCGGCTGGGTGGTGCGGCTGCTTCCCCGGGCCGGGGAGAAGGCATAGGCGGTGCCCTGGACATGCGCCTGCCGCCCCAGCCCCAGTCATCGCTCAGGCCCTCGGGATGTACAGCCCGGTTCGCCGGCTCCTATTCTTAAGGCCATGAACGCCCAGCCCCCGAAACCCTCTCCGCGCCCCGCTCCCTCCGGAGGGCTCCGCGCCTCACACGACGACCGGGAAGCAGTGGTGGAGCAGCTGCGCGACGCGGCAGCCGAGGGGCGCATCGACCTCGACGAGCTGGACTCGCGTCTGGAGCAGGCGCTGAATTCCAGGACCCACGCCGAGTTGGCCGTCCTGACCGCCGACCTGCCCAAGCCGCAGCCCCCCGAAAGCCAGCCGCCGCTGGTACTCAAGGGCGGCATGCACGGTGCGTCCCGCGGCCCCGGGCGCTGGGAGGTGCCCGGGCACGTGATCGCTCACGGAGGCATAGCGGGCGTGAAGATCGACTTCACCCGGGCCGAGTGCCGCCTCACGGAGGTCGCGGTGGAGACGTACGGGGAGGCGGCTGGCGTCACGATCATCATCCCCGACGGCTGGGCCGCGGACACCAGCGGCATGGACCCCGGCATCGGCGGCCTGAAGGACAAGACCACTCCCGACCGGCTCGCGGGAACCCCGCTGATCCGGCTCACCGGGTCCGGCGGCATGGCGGGAGTGGTCATCCGCCACCCCAACCGCTGGGAACGGCGCAAGCTGAACAGCAACCCGAAGCAGGACTAGCCGCCCTCACCCAAGGTCGCCGACACCCTGTCCTCCCCCCACGAGGACACCCCCGAGTCGGCGCCGAAGGCCCCGGCGAGGCCGCGCCGAGCCCCGAGCGCCCTTGTCCGGGCGAAGGTCCTGACAGGGGGTACCCCCGGTGAGTACGCGACCCACGCCCTCCTCGCGGAGCAGGCGGGCAGCGCAGCAGGACAGCCCTCCACCAGCGCCTCCCCACGCCCTCCGGGGTTTCCTGGATCGGTATCCGGTGCTGTTCCTGGCCCTGGCCGTGGGAGCGGGCTTCGGTTGCGGAGCGCTCGCGGTGTTCGTCGACGGCCTGAACGCCGAGGGGGTCCCGTTCCTGGAGTGGTCGGTCGGACTGTACGTCGTGCCGCCGGTGCTGCTCGGCTGGTCGGCGCTCCGTTCCTGGGCGGCGGCCGCCGCCGGTTCGGCCGCGTACCTGTCCGCCGTTCTCGGGCACCTGGCCACCACGCATCTGGCGGCCGATGACCACAACGTGCAGGAGTACGGGGTCTGGGTCCCGGTGGGGCTCATCATGGGCGCGGTCCTGGGGTCCCTCGGGAGCAGGGTCCGATCACACGTCACGGGTGTCAGAGCGTTCGCCGCGGGTTTTCCCCTCGCGCTGATGGCGGTCTTCCTGTGGATGAGCGTCAGAGCACACGTGGGGGCCGGAGGGGAGGACGTCCACCTGGGCGTGCTCATCCTCGAGGGGGCCCTGGTGCTGCTCGTCCTGGCGCTGTGCCGCGGGTGGGCTGCCCGGGGCGCGGCGCTGGTGTGGGTGCTCGCGTTGAGCGTTCCGTTCGGCTTCGGCCTGTTGTACGTGTTCTCGCTCGTGTGGTTCGCGAGCGGCGATTACTAGGCGGCTGGGGCGGAAGGAAGGTGACGGCCGCACCGGGCCCGGTGTCGGGTCCGGCGCGGTCTCCTGACGTGGTTGGTGGTGTTCTCCCCTGTCAGGTCCGCCTCGGCGTAGCCGGGCAGGGCCGCGACGCGCACCACGTCGGCGCGGCTGTCGGCCTCGGTCTCCAGGTAGGCGGGGATACGCGGCCAGGAGTCGGTCTCCAGGTGGGCGCCGTCCAGGGTGAAACTGCGACGGCGGTTCTCCTGGTGGGCCTTCGGGGTGTAGCCCAGCTTGCCCAGCAGGGCCTTGGCGGTGGCGAAGTCGCCCACGGATGTCTCGGTCTCGCGGGTGCCGCCGATGGCGTCGGAGTCGATCTCCTTGACCGTGAGCGTGACCTGGTCGCCGGTGTCGCACAGGCGCACCCAGCGGGAGGCGTCGCCGGGCTCGATGTCGTAGACACGGCCCTTCGCTGGTGAGCAGGCTCCAGGAGTTGAGCCGGGACCTGGTGGACCACGTGGCCGCCCGCTCGGTGCACGATCCGGCGCTCGTCACTGACCGGGCCTTCACCCACAGGGTCCTACGCACCGCGGCCGAAGCATCCCACGGTGGGTTGGACTGCCTGGTCATGCCCGGGGGAGACCTCAAAATCCCCCTGCCGCTGCTGGGCGCCGCCCTGTCCAACATGGACGGCGACGACCCCGACCTTGGCTTTCGGCCCACGGTCGACCTGGAACTCACCCCCCAGACCTGGGTGGAGGCGTTCGAGCTGTGTCTGGTCAGCGGCCTGGTGTGGGAGAGCGAGCGGCTGATCGGGCCGCTGCTCCGGCAGGACCACGCGCCCGTCGTCCGACACGTGACCACGTCGGCACCCGCTTCGCGCGCCTCAACAGCCGGTCCGGCTCAGATGAACGCGCTGGGCCTGTACCTGACCCCGATGTATGGGCGCCAGAACCTGTCCGAGGTCGTGCTGTGCAAGCCCAGCGCGGCCGAGCGCGCCGAAGCGGCCCGGGCCCTGGACACCGCCAAGGAGCTGACCGCCGAGCAGTCCCTGCTGCGGGTACTGCTGGAGTGACTTCAGCGGTGTCAGAGCCGGTGGCCAGTACACCCAGACCCACACGGACTGGATGGAGCGGGCGGGTTACCTCGACGACCTCCTCTCGAACTCCCACGAGGACTTCGAAGGAGGTGCCGAGTTCTCGACCCGCATGATGGACACCGTCTCGGCATCGCTCGTACGGATCGATGCCCTGGGAGGCGACGACAGCTCCATGTCCGGCCTCCTCGACGTCGCGACGCGCAACGAGGACGCCAACTACGCGGTTCTCACCGGGGATTACCCCGAAGGGGTCGAGGGAGACCTTCCCTGGACCGAGGAGACCGCGCAGAACGTGACGGACCGCATCATCGGTCAGCTCTACACCCACGAGTGGGGAGACGACGGGGAAGCCGCACGCGGTCTCACCGAGTGGATCGAGGGAAGGAGTCCCGGCGAACGCGCCGAGCTCATGACGAACGTTTCCTGCTTCTGGTTTCGAAAGGAGGGCTGGTCTTCCGTGAAGAAGGCTCCGCTGGCGCTGGCTGCCGTCTCCGGCGGTGTTCTCGTGCTTGTCTCCGCGTGCACTTCCCCCGACGGTTCATCGAGCGGAGGCGACTCCCCCGCCTCCGAGGTGTCGGGTGAGCGGGTGCCAGAGCTCTGGGTGAAGAACGCCATCGACGCCCACGTCATCCAGGAGATGTTCGCCAGGAACGAGGACGGGTCCGTCATGGAGAACATCGAGGATTACTACGAGGAGCGCAGAGAGGTCGAGGAGGCCAACAACCTCGAACCTTTCGATGGCATGGCGGTGCTTCTGGACACCGGCGTCCTTGTGGAAACCGGTGAAGGCTATCGCGTGGTGGCTGACCAGGACGAGTGGGACACCGCAGGTCCCGGGCCGGGAGAGAGCGAGGTCCGCGAGGCGATGCTGCATGTCCTGGAAGCCAACACGGTGGACTGGTGCGGCGAGATGAAGGGGTACGAGTTCTCGGAGCTCTACGTTGATTCGTACTGGGGAGCGTTCGACACCGAGGAGGAGTACGTCGCGAGCATCGAGGGATACGTTTCCTGTGACTCGGGGGATGAGCCTCCAGGACCAGCGCCCCGGAGCACGGCAGACACAATGCGCCTCCGCGCCGTCCGAGCGTTCGTTTAGGTCCGCCAGGGCGCCCGCCCGGCCCGCTCCTGGAGCCCCGGGTCCTCTCAGACGGCGAGCAGGTGGAGTAGGGCGAGGGTGCCCGATCTCCGTACCCGCCCTCCAACGGTCAGACCGCGGACCTTGGCAAGGGGCGCCCGCTCGTAGACGCCCTCGTCGAACTCGGTCGGGTCCGCGACGAGTTCAGCGTCACATCCCACGAAGACGTGGTGGGAGCTGCGAAGCGTGCCGATCATCGGCTCGAACGTGGCTACATGCTCCACCGCACCGACCCGGTAGCGGGTCTCGTCCAACGCCTCGCGGACGGCCGCTTGTCTGAGATCTGCAGGAGTCCATGCGCAACGGCCGGCTCCTCACCACTTCATGTTCCCGAACACGTGTGAGAAGGCCTCATGTTGCCACCCGGAACGGAATATCGCGCTCCTCAAGGAATGCCTTGACCCGGAAAAGATGGTCCGCGCAGAGCGCGAAAGCCAGCAGACGACGAGCACGCGTGGCCGCGACGTAGAGGACGTTGCGGTCCTCTACGAGCTCCTGGGTGGCGGGGCGCTCCTGGTCCAGCCAGGAGGAGAGCAGCTCCTCACAGAAGTTCCTCTCGGTCGGCTTCGGAATGATGACCAGGACGGCGTCGGCCTCCTCACCCTTGACCTGATGGATGCTGGTGACCCGGCCCACCTCCACCGGCGCGTCGGCCTGGGGTTGGCTGTGACCACCCACCTTGTAGGCAGGTTCGCCGTCCTTTTTCGTGTTCCTGGGTGTCCATCGAGGCTTGTGCTTGGGGTCTACGAGGTCCTGGCTGGGACTGTGTCGCCTGAACACCTCCCTGGCCTGCTCCCTCCACTCCCCCATCGCCTGGTCCAGGGGCGGAAGGTCGCGTAGCACCAGAGCCTGACTCCGGGCCAATCCCTGCGCTGTGACCTTGTGCCTCTTCAGCCTGGCCGCCTCCGGAAGGTCGTCCTTTCCGCACCACACGTCCAGGATGCTCGCCCGGATGACCGCTCCGGCTTCCTCGCGCTGCTTGGTCGGAGGAGACCCGGCGTTCAGGACACCGACCGCCCAGGCCAGCCTGCCGATATGCGATGTGGGTGGCGTTGCCGCGCCCGTGAGGTCCTTGGGCAGGGAGGATCTGCGGTGCGCGATGACGAGGCGCTCCTCCTGCGGGATCCCGATTCGGTCGGCCTCCTCACAGAAGGCCCGGACGTGGCCGGTCCCGCGGCTCGGCAAGGCGGTGAGGAGAATCGGAACCCGCTCGTCCCGGTGCGAACCGGCCGCGATATCAGCTTGCCGCTCACTCGTGCGCAGGGTCGCGGCGAGGTCGCAGATGGTTTGGCTGGAGCGCCAGTTGTGCCGCAGCCGCAATGGCCGTGCCGCATCGAGGAGCACGGGGGCGTCGCTCGCGGACGCCGTGTCCCGGAACCCGTAGATGGCCTGGTCGGGATCGCCGACAAGCATCAGCGGCAGACCTCGGGCAGCCAGGTCCTGGAGGATCCTGCGGTCCTCGGCCGAGCAGTCCTGAGCCTCGTCGACGACGAGTTCGCTGAATCTGGCGGTGAGTACGGACATCATCGCCCCAGACAGTTCTGGAACAGCGAGCAACCGTAGCGCAAGGTCCCGGACGAGGTCACCGGTGACGTATCCCTCCTCGAACAGCTCGCCGATCTTCTGCGCAGCCCAGAGCTGGGGGTTGTAGGGGCTACGCCCTCCCAGCTTGTAGCGGGACGACTCCCTCAGAGCAGCCGCTCCCACACGCATGCCGTTGTTGGTCGCGGTGAAGGTGAAGTCCTCCAGGTTCAGTCCGCGGTCGCTGGCCCCGGGGTGATCCCTCCACGATTCCAACCGGCGCCAGGACCGTCCGCCCTGCGTGGGGACGCGCAGGTAGGGACGGACCAGATGGAGCCAGATGAAGGTGTCGATCGTGCCGATGAAGTGCGGAAAGGCAGCCAGCTCGGGCTTTCCCGCCTCACGGCAGCGTCTGCGCAGCTCACGACCCGCCACCTTGGTGAACGACGCGATCGCCCGTCCCTTACGCACGGGGAGGGTCCGCTCAAGGTGTCGGTCCACGATGACGCGGGTCTTACCGGCTCCGGGGCATGCCACAACACCAACGGGTTGCCCTGGCAGCGTCTCAACCTCGACGACCGCGCGCTGGGCGACCCGAGCCTGCTCTCGTAGTTGGCTCCCCACGCCCGGGGTCTGAAGGTCAGTGCTCATCGGTGGACTCCCCCTGGGTGATCCACGAGAGCGCGCTACGGAAGTACGTCGGAGGGATCAGGTGTCTGTCCGGCCCGAGCTCCGCCGCGACCTCCAGGAGGTCCTGGGCGAAGTCACCCTTGCGAACACCGTGTTTGCCGAACAGGTCTGCGAACGCCCTGGCCCGTGCCTCCTCCGGCCCGGTGGGCAGGGCATCCCAGTCACCCGCCCATGCTTGGGGACGCTGGTTTCTCCATGCCTCCTGGAGAAGGGGCGCGTTGCGCTCGTCGGCCGCCAGCAGTTCGGGTTCGAGCGTCGTCCGGTTGGAGAAGACCTGAGCGACGTCGTCCGAAGCCTCCAGCTCGGCGAAGAGGTCCCGGAGGTTGCCTGGGCGATCGACCCTCCTCTTCTCGTCCAGACCGAAGAAGTCCCCGTCGGTGATGACCGCGACCCGCTGGGCGATGCGGTGGCCACTCTGCCGGTCCTTGGTCAACAGGACCCGGAGGTAGGGCTCGAAGTCCACTCCGTCGATGGGCACCACCGCTGTTCCCCGGAAACGCTGTAGAGCGGCCCGGTCGAGGAGTTGTTCCGCGAAGGCCGGTGCCAGGATGGCCTCGGCGATTCCCTCCAGGAGGAGCACACGAGGGCCGAAGAGTAGGGTGCTGCGTGTGGCGTTGAGATACTGGCGGACCCTGCGCAGACTCGCGTCCGTCAGTCCGAGGCCTTGGACGGCGACCGCCTTGGAACGGTATTCCGGAAGACGTGCCGTCGTGGCTTCCAGCTCAGCCTCCTCTTCCTTCTCAGCACCTTCTTTCCTTTCCGGCTCCATGTGACGGTGCCGCTGGAGCACCACGAAGTTCTCCGGACCGACAGCGGTGGCGATGTGGGGTGAGTGCGTGGTGACCACGACCTGGATGCGTCCCAGCCAAGCGTCGCCCACGACTTCGCGCTGATGGCTCCTGGCCGCCTCCTCGGCGAGGTAGTCCATGAGGATCGTCTGGAGCTGGGGGTGCAGGTGGGCTTCGGGTTCCTCGACCAGCAGCAGTGTCAGATCGGCCTCGGCGGCGTCCTGGAGCTGGGTGAGGACGGTGGCCATGAACAGCAGGTTGGCGTAACCCAGGCCGCTCTGGGCGAGGTCGCGGGGGTCCAACCCGACCTGTTCCAGCCGCAGGCGCAGCGCGCGGGTCACCGACGCGAGAGAGGTCTCGGCGAAGCCGACTCCCACTCGCTGATGGTGAGCTCCCTCCGTGAGTCTGGTCAGTCCCTTCTGGACGTGCTTGGCCGCAGCGGTCAGAACCGGGAGTTCCTCAATGATCTGGAACTGCTTCTCCACATCAGCGATGAAACTCTGGCGCTTGTCGACATCCTTGAGCAGCCGCTCAACCACATGCTGGACCCGACTACCCGCGCTGGACGCCAGCTCACGCCGGGCATCGCGCAGGGGTGGCAGATAGAGGTGACGGATGCGCTTACGAGCGGCGGGCTCGGGGTCGTGGTCGGCCGTGTCCGTCTCACCCGCCTGCCAGGAGAGCTCTCCCCGCTGGCTCACGGTCGGGGGCGGTGTGTAGGTGAGCCGATAGCTGATCGAGTTCCGGTCAGGGTTGAGAGCCTGGTTGTAGGGGGCGAGGTCACTGATCTTCTGGAAGGCGTACCGCCCCGCGAACTCGATGCTGAGCGGACAGTCAGGCCGGTGCCCTCCCGCAGGGCATCCGTCGCGGTACAGGTCGTCGCGCTGTAGGTGGAGGTCGCGCTTGCCGTCCAACGGCTCGGTCAGATGCCGGATGGCGTCCATGACATTGGACTTGCCCGCGTTGTTCTCTCCCACCAGCACGGTCACACCGGGTTGGAGGGTGATGGTCGCGTCGGCGAGCGAACGGAAGCCCCTGAGTTGGAGTCTTTCGAGGTACACGGGCGTCCTCCGATGCCGTGGACTACTGGGGGAAGCCTCTGCCATCAGAGGCGATGCTCACAGCAGACCAGACAATGAAAGCCCTGTCAACATACTTCCATGGAGCGTCAGTGAACACAGGACGATTGTGAACCGCCATTGGGCTCTCCGCCGTCGTAAACCATGCATGGCCCCTGCGCGGCCGTCGCCGGGCAGGGTGCGTCCACCACGTGTACGGGCTCGAAAGCACGTCACTTACCAACAGGCTCAAGGAGTGGGTTGGCCAGGCCACCGGCTGAGGGGTGTGTTGTACTCCCGTCCGTCCCGCAGCGGCCGGTCGAGCGCGACGCCCGTCGGCGCCATGCGGTCGAAGGCCACCAACACCATGTCCTTGGTCCGGTAGGTGCCGTAACGAGCGATCTCGTTGTTCTTGAGCCCGCCCCGGCCAGTCTGGAAGGTCTCCAGGATGTAGTCGGCGTCCTCACGACCGATCCCGTAGAGGTGCAGGCAGTAGGCGTCCAACTCGGCACGGATAGCGGTCCGGCGCTCCTCGTCCCAGCCGAAGGGTGGCCCGTCGTAGCCGAGGTCCTGGGCCAGCGGTTCCATGTCATGGGCGGTGTAGACGAGTTCGAGCACCCTGGGAACGAGGAAGGCGGTGTGCGGCTCCAGATCAACGGGAGCGGGGACCGGCAACTGTTTCCACGTCGACAGGGCCATATGGATGCCGCTGATCTTCTGTCTGCTCACGTAGTCGAAGACGAGGGAACTCTGCACGGCGCACAGCGCCGCGAGGAGTTCGGGCTCCTTCAGGGACAGCACCAGCGGGAAGGTGTGCCCGACACCTCCGCGGGGCAGGAACGCCGGGATGGCGGTCCGCTCGTCCGTGGCCCGGCAGACGTCCCTCCAGCCGTAGAGCCACGCCCTGTCCCAGCCCGAGGCGGCCAGTCTCGCGGACAACCCTTCCTGGACGGAGGGCCGCCCCCTGCGGTCCGTTCCGTCGTCCGGTATGTCATGTTCCGGCACCCAGTAGCGGGGCTGAGCGACCGCCTCCGGGCCGTGCTTCTCCGCGGGATTCAGGGGGCGCACGCTGTCGTTTCCCGTCCCGGTGAAGCTGTTCCACCGGTGGTCGAAGTGATGCGCCATCTTGCCCTCGTACAGAGGTAGCATCCGCTCACCGTCCCGGACGAAGACATTGCCCTCCAGCTCCCAGTCGTCGGCCTCCAGCTCTTTACGTGTGCGGAACAGGCCCGAGTCGTCGGTCATGTGAAAGAGCGTCGCCTTGAAGCGCAGCGCCCAGTGGTTTCCGGACCGCTTCGACTCATCCCACAGGGCAGGCAACCGCTGGTAGACGGACGTGGTGAGATCGGCGTCGCGCCGGGAGCGGAAGACCGGCAGGGTCCGGGTGTTGGGATTGAGAAGGGAGATCTCCTTCGGGGTGAGCTCGAACTTCCTACGCGGGTCATCAAGCTCATGGTCCTCGATCACGAAGAATGCGAACTCCGTGGGAGGCGCCTGGCGTTCCTCCAAAGTGAGTGAGAGCAGACAGAACTTCTGTCGCTGGTCCACGCCCTGGAAGATCTTCTTGTTCTCGAAGTCGAGAAGCTTGCGTATCCTGCCACGTGTTGTCAGGTCCTGGAAGAGCCTCTGGGAGCTCGCGCCAGTGGCGACCGCCGTGGGAACGACGGCCCCGACCCTCCCCTTCCGATGTGCAATGGCAGTGAAGCGCTCAACGAACAACTGGTCCGTCTGGAGCATCGTCACCCCCTTCACGCTCAGGCCCTTCGCGCACTGCTCGTACGAACCAGACTTGGCCGCGAAGTGGAAGATGGACTTCACCTCACGCCGTGCCTGCCGGTAGCGTTCACCCGCCTCCGGGAACTCCTTCCGCCACTCGGCGATGTAGCGCCTGCGTGCCATCCCCGCCATCCGCGCGATGGACGGCTCCGCCACCGCGAAGTACTTCTTGTCCTCGAAGTCGACCTTGTCCCAGGGCGGGTTGGACAGCACGACGTCGAAACCGCCGTCCCATCCCGTCTCCGGATCCACCCCGACACCGTCCCCGGGCACCCGGAACACGTCGGGAAACTCCAGGTGCCAGTGGAAGAAGCGGTAGCGCTCGCGCAGGCGGACAACCTCCTCGTGCGCTCGCGCGGACGCCGCGGCACCGCGGGGGTCGTCCATGGCACGGAACACCTCGTCCGTCACCGGGCGCGGGGCGTCCGCGGTCTCCTCCCACATGAAGTTCGCGCACCAGGTGTCGGCGATGTGCACGTCCCGCAGGTAGTCGGGTGACTCACGCCAGACCTCATACACCTTCTCCTGACGACGCACGTCACGCAGGCTTCCCGCACGGATCGAGTAGAGCTCGTGCAGACCCTCGGCGAAGGCGGTGTTGGCGACCCTGACCGCACCGTCACCGGTGTCGAAGAGCGTCGCCTGTCCCTCGCGCTCGCGGGCGTTGGCGCGCATGAGCGCGGCGGCGACCTTGGGATCGTCTCCCTCCACGGCGGCGAACGCCACATCCGGGACACCCCCGCGCAGCTGCCTGGGGGTCGCACCGAGGAGGGCGTTGCCGTGTTTGAGGTGGGGATCGAGCAGGTCCAGGGGACGGCCGGGCTCCATCCCCTCCAGCCACAGCGCCACCTTCGCCAGGTCGATCGCCATCGGGTTGATGTCGACGCCGTACAGACCACGGGCGACGACCTCGTGTATGGCGTGGCGGAAGGACTCCTCGGAGGGTTCGGGGGTGTGTTCACGGACCGAGGCCACCCGTTTGGCGATCCGGTGGGCCGCGGCCACCAGGAAGTGTCCGGAACCGCACGCCGGATCGCACACGGTGACCGACAGCAGTTCCTCGGCGATGGCCTCGCCGGCGTCCACCTCACCCCACTCCGTCGCATTGGCCTCGCCCCGCTTGACCGCGTCGTCCAGGACGGGGTCGAGGGCGGAGTCGAGGAGGCGTTCGATCAGGGAGGTGGGGGTGTAGTAGGCGCCGGTCCTCTTGCGTTCGTTCCCCGCCCGGGAGACGAGGGTGAAGGACTGCTCGGCGGCGTCGTACTCGGGCACGGTCTCCAGGAGTGCCTCGTAGACGCTGCCCAGCTCCCTCGCCGAGAGCGAGGCGTAGTCGACCACCCGCCACCGGCGACTCCGCGGGTCCCAGACCTGGACCAGGTGACGTACCGCCTCCAGCAGAGCGCGGTTGGCCAGACGCAGCCCCTCCAGCGGAGCGTCGTCCCGGGTGGGTGTGAACAGTCCTCCGAGGCCGGGAAGGCCGAGCTGGGGACATCCCTCCTCGTCCCCGAGCGCGTCGAGCACGACCCGCAGGGTCTCGTACTGGTCGTGGTGGGAGGTGCCCGCCCTGCTCCGGGCGCGGCGGCGCAACCGGCTGGAGGAGAAGTAAGCGGTGTAGCGCCCGCGGGTCCGTTCGTCGGTGCCGGGCGGATGTAGCAGGTCCCGGTCCTCGACGACGAACCAGAACATCAGGCGGTACGTCAGGCGGAGCAGGGCCCGGTGCAGTGTCGCGGCGTCAGTGCGCTGGCGCAGGGCGGCGTTGGCCGGGTGGCGCAGGAAACCGGTGCCCAGGGCGGCCAGGGCTCTTTCCACGTTGTCCCTGAGAGCGTCCAGGGCACGGACGCCGGACTGGGCCGCCTCAAGGCGCCACTTCTCCATCCAGCAGGAGGATGGTGGTTCTCCCTCCCGGATTTCGAAACGCGATGCGTGGAGCATGCGGTAGAGAAGGACGAAGTCGCTGAACAGTTCACCGTCGAACATGGATTCGAGATCGAATTCCACGTACGACGATGTGGAGAAGGAATTGGAGTCCCGCAGCAACCGGATACTCCGGCCGTTGGTCAGCGCTCCCCACTGGTGCGCACGTGTATGGTTGAGCGCCTCCTGGAGCACGGACTGGGACGAGGGAACCCCGCGTCGCTCGGGCCTGTCCAACCGGCTTCCCCAGTCGACGACGTGGACCAGGACGTGCTGCCACCGGTAGCCCACGGCGAAGAGCCGTCCCTCATCGTCGTCGGCACGCACACCCTCGATCCGCAGTGCGCCGAGGCGTCCGAAGCCCAACTCCCCCAGGAGGGGGGCGACCCACTGGGTGAGGGCCGCTCCCGACGGGTCGGAGAGGAGCTCCCCCTCCCCGACACGGGGCAGGTGACGGCGGAGTTCTCTCCAGGCACCGAGAAGGTAGTCCCAGTGCCGTTCGGCCTCGTCGGCGACCGAACGGGCGCCGACGACTCCGTAGTCGGCCGGGGCACCGCCCGGAACATCCCTTCCCTCTCCCACACGCACGAGCATGTCCTCGGGAAAGAGGGCACCAACACTTCGGACAGCTGAAAAGGGACGTCGGCGGGGGATAACCGGCATCGAGAGGGCCTCCGGCCAGGTGGCGGTCAGGGGGATGAAAAGACAACGGAGATTATCGAAGGAACCCCAAAGGAAAGCAATACCAACCTGAGAAGGCGCTTTTCCTTATGGCTCAGAACCCAAAAAACACAGAAACAACCGCCCCACCAGTAACACCCGAAACACACAAAAGGACGAAAAGCCCAACGAGCACCACAAGAGGCGACAGAAGCACCACCAAAACGAACATCCGTACGAGATTTATAAACAGAAACGCCATACGGATATAGAGCATCCGTTATCGAAGCGCGTATTCTCCTGACCCCATCCGAAGAAGTAGGGAAACACTCTGCTCCCCGCTTGTCAGACCACGCACGTAGACTCCTCCTACCGTCGACCGCCGTGTCCGTTTCCTCCGGCAGAGAGGCCAACGTGCTCTCCGAGACCCCCAAGCCGCGTGTGTCCCTCCTGGTGACCGACCTCGATAACACCCTGTGGGACTGGTTCCACACATGGCACACCTCGTTCTCCGCCCTACTGAGCCGGCTCACCGCACTGAGCGGGGTTCCGCAGGAGCAACTGGAAACAGAGATGCGGGCGGTACACCGCCTCCGGGGAACCACCGCGTACTCTCTGCTGCTGGACGAACTACCCTCGTTGAGAGAGCGTTCCCGGGGCCGTTCTCCGATGCAGGTCTACGATGAGGCGCTGCACGCGCTCAACAGCGCGCGTAAGCACACCATCGGCCTCTACCCGGGGGTCAGGGAGACGCTTCATTTCCTTCGGGACCGCGGTGTGCCCGTGGTCGCCTATACCGAATCGATCTCCTTCTGGTCGGAGTGGCGGATGCGCAACACCGGATTGGACGGTCTGATCGACGTCATGTACTCCTCTCCCGACCACGACTTCCCTCGGGGGACGAGCCCTGAGGACCTCCGTATGTATCCGAACAGCGAATACGACTTGAAGAAGACAGAGCACCGGCAGGTACCGCGGGGCCTACTCAAACCGAACAAGGAGGTGCTCCGGCGGATCCTCGACGACTTCCCCGTCGGACCACACGCGACGGTTTACATCGGGGACAGCCTCATGAAGGACGTCGCCATGGCCCAGGACTTCGGTGTCCACGACGTACACGCCGCCTATGGTGTCTCCCACGACCATGAGGGATACGAGCTTCTGCGGCGGGTGTCCCACTGGACGCAGGAAGACATCGAAAGGGAGAAAACGCTGGCCGAGCGGCCTGAAGTGGTACCCACCCGTGTGGCACGTCAGGGGTTCGCGGAACTGCTGGACATGTTTGACTTCCGGGAGGTATAGGTGGAGCAGGAGCCGTTGGGCGAAGAGGCCCGAACACAGCACTACGTGGAACTGTGGAAGCAGACCATCACGGTCCAGCAGCACTTCAACGACATCAGCTGGCGCATTCGCGGCCTGGCACTGACCGTCATGACCTTTGCCTTGGGAACGGCCGCCGTGACATCCCGGCACAACATCGCGGTGGACTTCTTCTCCATCTCACTGAAGTTCTCCGCCCTAGTGCTGTGGTTGAGCCTAACCCTGTGGCTGGCCTTCTTCTTCGTGGACAAGTCCTGGTACCACCGGTTGCTGATCGGCTCGGTCAAGCATGGTGAGGTTCTGGAGGAGGAACTGCGCCGGACGCTCCCCAAAGCCGGTCTCACTCGCCAGATCAGCGCCTCCAGCCCCAGCCCGCTACCGTCGTACTTCCATGAATCCTGGCCGTATCGCCAGGCCATTCACTCGACGGGCAAACTGCGGATCTTCTACTGGACTGGCACAGCGGTCCTCACAGTGTTCGCGCTGGGAATACAGTTCGGCTCCTGAACGCGGCGTATGCAGGCGAAGGTGTGGCCGACCTTGCCCGTGTATCTCCTGCCAAGGGCTGCGCCGGGACTGCAGTGGTGTGCATGTGTCTAGTGGAGTGGGCCGAGCGGACAGCCGAGGCCCTGCTGTCGGACGTGGGGACACCGCTGTCCCACGTACGCTGTGCAGCGTGGCAGACCTGGCAGGCGTCCCTGACGGTCGCGCCCGAAGATCGGAACTGTTGAGCGCCGCTGCCCCGGTACACGACATCGGCTACACCCCATCCCTAACCAAGACCGGATTCCATCCGTTCGACAGGGCCCGCTGGCTGCGCGAACAGGGTACGGACGAACGGCTGGTGTGCCTGGTCGCCCATCACACCGGCGTGAAGTACGAAGAGAGGGGACGCGGCCTGGCCGACCAACTGGACGCCTTCCCCCGGGAGATGTCGACCGCCGCCAAGGCCCTGTGGTACAAGGACCTGACCAGCGGCCCCACCGGCCAGCCGACCACGTTCGAGGCGAGGTTGGAGGAGATCCTCACGTGCTATGCACCCGGCTCGGTGGTACACGAGTCCATCACCGAGGCCAGACCCAAAGTGTAGGCCGTCCGGTTCCAGCCCCGGCCACTTACCCGGGATACGGCTCACCGCTCCCCAATGCGTGTTCCACGCGCAGTCGCTGGGTGTGGTGCATGTCCAAGCCCGACACCTCCTCGGGGGTGAACCAGCAGATCTCGTGGGACTCATCGCTCACCGCTAGGCGTCCGTCCACCACACGGGCGCGGAAGCACACGTTGAACTGACGGCGCACCTCACCGTCGTCGTAGGCGATGATGTGCCGAGCGTCGGTGTAGGTGCCCACCAACCCGGTCACCTCCACCTCGTAACCGGTCTCCTCACGCACCTCCCGTACGGCCGCCTCGGGCAGGCTCTCGGTCATCTCCATCGCCCCGCCCGGCATCGCCCACAGGCCGTTGTCCACCCGACGCTGCAGCAGCAGGCGCCCCCCATCGTCGACGACGGCCGCACTGGCCGCGACCACCAGACTGTTGGGAACGGGAGCTGACGGATCGTCGTAGTACTCGGTGCGTGCCATGTCCTCTTCACTCCTCAAGGGGTCGCGCGATGTCCCACACTGCGTCCATACTGGCGGCATAGGCGTCGAACAACCCCTGAGAAGCCGTGCGTTTGAGCCGCAACAGCGGGTTGCCGTAAGCGTTGACCCCGTACAGGTGCGTGTTGACGTACATGTGGTCATCGGCTCGGTAGAGCGAGTTGTACAACGTCGTGGAATGCACCCTTACCGAGATTCCCGGAACCATTGTCAGAGGCCGGTAGTGCATCGCGGCCAGGTGGCATCGGGTTTGGATGCCGTGGCCGAAGCTCTCCTCTCCACCGCGTACGAGCACGGCCTCGCAACCGGGATCCCCGATGAGTACACGCACATGGACGCCATCTTCGGCCCTGTTCCTGAGTAGCTCGTCCCACCCCGGAATCTGCTCGTGGAGGAACAGAGCCGCGTATACCAGGATGTCGATCGAACTCTCAGCAGCCGCGAACATACCCCGCCACTGCTCGGCTGGTACGTCGGAGCGTTGCCGGTGGACGGCCACCAGATCTTCGTCCGTACCCGCTGATCCTTTGGTCCGTCGCTCCAGGGAGGGCCAGAGTTGACGGACGTCCGCGTCGAGTACACGCGCCACCGCGTGTGCGTTGCGGCGGTGGGGCACTCGTCCGGTGCTGATCCAGCGAGCCACGGTCTTGGGGTCGGTGCCCACGTGCGCGGCGAGAGATGCCGCCGTGTGGCCGGACTGTTCCAGGCAGACACGGAGCCGTTCGTTGGGGGGCATAGGGACGTTTCTACCGCACCGGGACGTCCTTCGAGGCGTCCTTCGTGCGGTAGCGGCGTCCCACAGAGCACGGACAGACTGATGGCTCCAGAGGAATCCGAGGAAGGGAGCACACAACAATGCGGGACCACACCTTGCCCACGGAAGTACGAGAGGCGGAAATCGCCTCTCCCGTTGTCGTCGAGATCGGTGACGCTGTGGAGCTGACCGAGGGGACCAGCAGCAGGAGCGGCAGCGAGGACAAGCGCTACAAGTACCAGTAGGCCGATGCGGGATCGGTGGCCGTGTTCCGCCCCGAAGAACAGGAGAGACATGCAGTGGTTCGGCGGGGTGGTCGCGGCTACCGGTTCTCCCACCGTGCGACCCGCCTCCCCCACGTGGTCCACAGCGCTTCCCTGCGGGGAGTTGTGGACGGTGGGCAGGGGCACCGGGACCGTTGCCGAGGCCGGTCCGCTGAAGGGGGTCGTGCTCGGCAGCCACACGGTAACCACGGACGGTCTGCGGACGTGGCTGTCGGGGAGCTGGCGCTTCGGCCCTCCCTCTTGGCCGGGGACCTACGCAGTCGTCGTCGGCCATCCGGAAGGGGCGGCCGTGTTCACCGATCCCGCGCACGCACTTCCGATCCACTTCTGTGAGGTGGAGGACTCGGTGGTGTGGGCATCCTCCAGCCGCGCCCTGTCGGGTGTCACCGGCGGTGGGGTGGACCTTGCCTGGATATCGGACCTGCTGGCAGACCCAGCCGGACGGCACGGAACGGAAAGGAGCGCCTTCCTGCGGGTGCGCACCGTTCCTCCGGGGCACCGCCTAGACGCGCACAGAGGAGGACGGGCCACAGTCGACCGGTGGTGGTCAGCGCCCAGAAGCGCACCACGGGTCGAGGCCCTGCGGCTGTTCAGGAAGGCCCTGGAGGGAGCTGTCATGACACGGCTCGCTCAGGCGGAACACCTTTCCTGCGACCTGAGCGGGGGCCTGGACTCGACCACGCTGTGCCTTCTCGCCTCGAACCGGGCCTCGGGATCGCGCGCCCTCACCGCTTGGACGGTCCATCCCGCTTCCAGGGACCATGGCGGCGACCTGGACCACGCACGCCAGGCCGTGCGAGAGCGTCCGGACGTGGACCACATGCTGCTGCCTCTGACCGACAAGGAACTTCCCTACAGCGGCTTGGACCGGGTCCCGCCGACCGATGAACCGGCTCCGGCCACCATCACCAGTGCCCGGCACGTGCTCGCCTACGAGCGGATTCGCGCGACCGGAAGCACCCTCCACATGACCGGTGACGGAGGCGACGCGTTGTTGATGCAGTCGCCCGAGCTCGTTCTCCGGCTGGCGGCACGCGGCCGTGTACTCCGCGCTCTACGTGACCTGCACGGGTGGGCCAAACTCGACCGCGGGAGCCCGGGGCGCCTGCTGTCAAGCCTGGCCCGGGGCGAGCGCGGCCCTTCTTCGCGCTGGCTCACTCCAAAGGCACGGTACATGGCCGTGTCGGGGCCTGCGCGTGGAACCGGAGAGTTCCTACGCGGCAACGCAGAGCTGCACGCGCTGCGCGGAATCGGACGGACCGCCCACGCCGACGCCCAGTTCGCCGCGTTCTTCGGCGTCCGCCTGGAGTCCCCGTTCCTGGATCGGGCCGTGGTGGAGGCCGCACTGGCCTTCCGCGTCGAGGATCGAGGATCTCCCTGGCACTACAAACCGCAGTTGACGGAAGCGATGCGGGGCGTTCTGCCCGAGGTGATCGCGCAGCGCCGCACCAAGGGTGGCACGGACTCCGACCATCACTTGGGATTGCGTGCGCACCTGCCGGAAGTGTCGGTTCTTGTCGACGGCTGGTTGGCGGGCCACGGCCTGATCGACCCGCAGACGATGCGCGAGGAGCTGCGCTCGGCGGCGTCAGGCAGAGACACCCCGTGGGGGCTGCTGGAGCCGGTGATCGCCGCCGAGGTATGGGGACGCGTGATCGAAGCGAGCGCTCCGCCCTCGTGGACTCGCGTCCCAGCTCGGCAGGAGGCCGGAAAATGACCCTCCCCTCTTCGCTCTTCCCTGCCCCACATCTGCGGCTGGTCTGTTTCCCGTCGGCATGCGTCGCCCTGGACGTGGAGAGGGGGTCCGTGCTGTTGCTGTCCGAGGAGGCCAGCCGGATCATCTCGTGCATGTGGAGTGCAAGGGGTGCGGTTCCAGCTCTCTCCCTGGACCCGGTCCAGGAGCGGGCTCTGGTGGCGCTGGTGGACACGGGTGTACTCATCCAGCGAGAGGAACCGTGTTCATGGGAGAGGGTCAGGCGGGGAAATCCCTCCTCCCCCAGTTGGGGGACACGGGACAGCCCCGCCGCTCTCGCGCCGATTCCACGGGCTCCCCTGCGCTGGTACGCCCTGGGAAGCGTTGCCCTCCTCGTCGTACTGACCAGGGGGTGGGGAAGACGTAGGAGTGCGTTCGCCCGTACCCGGGACCTGGTGCAGCGAACGGAAACAGGCATCGCCGACTATGCCGCGGCGGTGCAGGCAACCTATGCGGTGAGGAAAGCAGGCCGCCTGCTGCCACTGCGCGTGGCATGTTGGGAGGAGGCCGCGGCGACCACCGTCGCCCTGCGCTGGGCGGGCTACCGGTCCACCTTCCGGCACGGGGTGGCTACCGACCCGGTGCGGTTGCACGCCTGGGTCGACGTCGGCGGCCGACCGGTCGCCGAATCCGACGACATCACCGACTACACACCCTTTGAGGAGTCCTGTGAGTGACATCGCCGAATCGATCCTGTGGACCGAGGCCGAGGGGATCGCCCTGGGAGCGTTGCGCGCCGATCTGGCCCGCGAGTACTGGCGGTGGGAGAGTGACCCGGGTGCCGTGCTGGGCTACGGGCGGCAGGTGCCCGAGAGCTCCGAGTCCCGCGCCGAAGGGCTGGAGCACCAACTGCGCGGAGCACCCGACCAGGCCCGGTTCACCGTCTACGACGTGCGCGGGAGCGAGCCGGTGCCGTGTGGGTTGGCCAGTGTGCTCATCGACCACCAGGTGCGCACGGGCGAGTTCATTCTCGTTGTGGCGCCCGAGGCCCGGGGGAAGGGTGTGGGTACTGCGGCGACGCGGTTGACGCTGGACTACGCCTTCCACGTCATCGGGCTGGAGATGGTCTGGCTCAAGGTGCTGGAGCCCAACACCGCGGGCCGCAACGCCTATGCCAAGGCGGGTTTCCGTGAGGTGGGCACCATGCGCAGCGCCGGGCAGTGGCGAGGACGCCGTTGCGGTGAGGTGGTCATGGACGCCATCCCTGAGGACTTTCCCTGGCCGTCGGTGCTCGTGAACGAGAGCGACTGAGAGGGGAAGAAGGTGACGGCCGCGCCGGGCCCCCGATCCGGCGCGGCCTCCTGATGTGGTTCGAGTGCGGGACGCTTCCCCGCTACAGCAGGGTCGTGGCCAGGTGGTGTGCCAGGGCTCCGGTGCTGATGGCGAGGGTGTAGGCGGCCAGCAGGCGGGCCGGTCCGGTGCGGAACCAGCGGCGGGGTTTGCGGTGGCTGCGCGGGCGTTGGCTGTGCGGATGCTTCGGGCGGCGGCGCGGCAGTGGCGGGCGTTCCCGCCGGGGCGGGAACGGTCCGTCGTCGGGGGCCGGGCGCGGGCGCGGAACCACGGGTTCCTGCAGGCGTTTCGGCGTCGTGGCGGGCTTGCGCGGTCGCGCAGGGCCTTCGGGTGCCGGGGTGTCGCGTTCGGCCAGTCGGGCGGCGTGGACGTGCATCCAGGCGGGCAGAACGCCGTGGGTCTGCCGGTAGGCCACCCGGGGATTACCCTCCATCTGGGCCAGAAGGCGTTGTTCCCGGGTGAGCGGGGCCGGGTAGCTGGGCTTGGAGAAGCGCCGTCCTCGGGGCGCGTCCAGTACCGCGCGCACCCCTGAGGAGACGGGTTCGGTGCTCACCGGTCGGCCCCGGTAACGGCGGTGCTGCTGGCGGGAGTGAGGGTGAACTCAGCCCACACCACCGTGCCGAGCGCTCCGCAGAACGGGAAGTCCACCACGGCACGGGTGCCCCACCTGGCGGCCAGGGAGTCGATGAGCAGCAGGCCCCGGCCGCGTTCGGCCTCCTCCCACTCGGACTCGGTGCGCTGACACGGAATCTCCGGGAGGGTGGGAGCGGACTCCCGTACCCCGTCGTCGATGATCCCCAGGTGCAGGGTGGTGGCGGTGGGCATGGACAGGGTACGAACGACCCGGCCGTCCGCCTCACCGGAACGGGAGTGGTCAACAGCGTTGGCGAACATCTCGCTGGCACACAGCACCACGGTGTCGGCCAGGTCGGGGCACAGACCCTCCAGGCGGAACAGGTCGGCGCGCAGGTCCTCCCGCGCCCACGCGGCCTGGGAGAGATCGCCGGGGTAGACGCGGGAGGCCCAGCGGCGCCCGGCCAAGGGCGGGGTGGGGGTGTGGAACGGGGTACGGGGACGCGGCACAATGGACATGACGCACTTCTCCTCGGTAGGGAGCTCGGTGTTGTCGTTGGGTTCTGGAGGCGCCGCAATCGCCCCCAGAGCCCGTTTTCATGCGGGGTCGCCCGTGTGGACGACCGTCCCGGCGGTTGACTGGTGCTCTCACCGGTGACCAGGACAGATCGCGGGGCTCTCCAGGGTGCCGCTCGCCCGTGCTGTGTTTCGGAGGAGTCACCTCTCACCGGCTGGGGCCGGTTCCTCCCAGTCACGTACGGGTGGGACGCCTTGGACCGCACCGTCTTCTGTCCCGCTGTCACTAGAATGGACTCATCAATTGATGAGATCAAGTAGGATTCCTAAATTGATGAGTATGTCTGGTTCGTCGGCCGCTAGCATCTCCCCCATGGTTAAGAGGTCCTCACCGACTGTGCGCCGTCGTCGTCTGGCCCGAGAACTCCGCAGGCTCCGCGAAGCCGCAGGGATGTCAACCACGCAGGTCACGCGGGAGTTGGGATGGGCCGCAGGACGGATCAACCACCTCGAAAACGGAAGGCATCGAACCGACCCCAGTGCCCTCAGAGACCTCATGCGCATCTATGGAGTCGAGGACACCGACAAGGTCGACGCCATCCTCGCCCTGGGGCGGCAGGCCAGGGAGAAGGGCTGGTGGCACAGCTACAACAACGTTCTCGACGCGGACTATCTGGGATTCGAGGCTGAGGCCTCCAGCATCAGCGTCTACCAACCGGCCGTCATGCCGGGCCTGTTGCAAACCGCTGACTACGCGGCGGCTTCGGCGCGAGCCAGCGGAGCCGTCACCGAAGCCGACATCGACCAGGTCGTCACTGCGCGCCTGGAGCGCCAGAAGCTACTCCACGACGACCTGAACCTTTCGGCCATCGTGGACGAGTGCGCCCTCCTTCGCCTGGTGCACTCCCCCGACATGGCCCGCGAACAGATCTCACACCTCATCGAACTGAGCGAAGGAGTCAACAGGATCACGTTGCAAGTGCTCCCGCTCAGTGCAGGACTACACGCGTCGATGGGTTCGGGCTTTGTCATCCTGGACTACGCCGACGAATCCGACCCCTCACTCGTCTACCTGGAGGGTCGCACGAGAGGCACCTTCCTGGAACAGGACGAGGAGGTCGACGACTACCGCCGGGTCTTCGCCTCCCTGATGCGCTCGGCCCTGAGCGAGAACGAGTCCGCCAAAACGTTCAAGAGAGTCTTGAAAGAGGCCTGACATGGAGTTCCGCAAGTCTTCCTACAGCGCTACCGAGAGCCACTGCGTTGAGGTGGCCGACCTGGGAGAGGAAAGAGCCGTCCGGGACACCCAGCACCGCGAGCTGGGCGCGCTCTCCTTCGGCTCGGGCGAGTGGCAGGCCTTTATTGACACCACCAGGGGCGTCTGACCTCCATCACTGCCCGCCCCTCGCCGATGATCTTGCTCCCAGCGTCACTCTCGCCGCCGAAATTGACACCAAGAGCAAGATCACGGGTGTCCGGCCCCGCCTGCTACGAGCCAGCAGGCGGGGCCGAGTGCTTTGCCGGGTCAGGCAGGGGCGTGCCGGGGCCCGTGGCCAGGCGGCGGAGTGAGGGTGGAAGTGAAGTTCTCACCGTCGATCAACGGGTTATCGAGCGAAACACCGGCCTTCGCCATCCGGTCGTAGATCTCCAGGATGAGGTCCTTGGTTCGGTAGGTGCCGTACTTCGCCTCGTCCTTGCGCTTCACGATCGGGAAAGTTTCCATGATGTAGTCCACGTCATCACGGTTGATCCCGTAGAGGTGGAAGAACAGCGCGTCCAACTCCGCCCGCATGATAGTACGGCGTTCCTCATCCCACCGGAACGGCGCCCCTTCATCACCCAAGTCTCGTGCGAACGCTTCCATGTCCCATGCAGTGTAAGTCAGCTCCGCAGCACGACAGGAGACGAAGATCTCATGCCTTCGCAGCTGATCAGGAGTGAAAACCGGAAGCTGCTTCCAAACAAAGAAGGCCATACTCGTTCCGCCGAGCTTCTGGCGGCTGACGTAGTCGAAGGCGAAGGATGACTGACATGCGCACAAACACGCCACAGACCTGGCCTCAGCAGGAAGCATAGCTAGCAAGTATTTGTGGCCAACTCCAGCGCGAGGAATGATAGCTGGAACCGCAGACCTCTCATTAGTTGGCGACGTTACATCACACCAACCATAAAGCCATCCACGTTCCCAGCTCGCACTCTGCAGACGAGATTCGACGGTTACCCCTGCCGCCCCCTGAGCACTCTTTTCCTCCCCAGAGGAGGACTCCAACACCCAATTCATAGGCATCGCCATGCGATGCGCATCCTGGAGTTCTTCAATTCCCAAATATCGGGGCTGATTCTGACGCTTCGCAGCCGTAGAGCTTTTTACCACGTCGGCCGCGCGGTGGTTATAGGAATTAATCATCTTCGCTTCGTACAACGGCAGCATACGCTTGCCACCCTTGACAAAAACATTTCCCTCGAGACGCCACCCTCCAGTTTCGAGACTCTCGCGATCACGAAACTTATCCGAGTCAGTATTCATCATGAACATCAACTGGAAAGAAATATCCCAAGGATTCCCACTAGAGTCGCCTTCCTCAACAAGCACCGGGACGCGCCTATAAATTCCTAGGCTTATTTCGGCATCACGGCGGGAACGGAATACTGGACTGGTGCCAGTGTTAGGGTTTAGGAGAGCAATCTCCTCTGTGGTCATAGTGAACACCTTGTCAGATACTTCGAGCTCAGCCGGATCATGCAGAAAGAATGCAAAGAAAGCCTCAGGCTCGCACATGCAACGCCCCGCGAGAGACAAGATGCAAAACTTCATGCGAGAGTCCACGGACGGGAAAAGTCCTCTGCGGTTCTCGAAGTCGTAGATAGCTGTGATCGAACCAGTCTGCACCAAGTCCTTGAAGAAGTACTGATTGAACGAGTCAGTAGCGATACCCGAGGGAAGGATCTGGGCAGTTCGACCAAATCCTCCTACTAGCCAACGCGCTGACTCTGCGAACAAAGAGTAGGTGTTAAGACGCCCGTAGGAGGTCAGAGGGAAGCGTCCTGACGCGTGAGCAAAGTGTTTGAACCCGTCGTTGGCTCGTTTCTCCTCCTGGTACTCATCGAAAAGATCCGGGTTCTCTTGCTCCAGCTTCTTGATCATCCGGTTTCGCGCAGTCATGTTCGCGGCTTCCGCGATGTCAGCTCGCCTCGCTGCGAAGAACTCGCGCGCGTCCACTTGAACCTGGTCCCACGGCGGATTGCCGAGCACGCAGTCGAATCCACCTTCCCAACCTGTGGCCCCGTCCACTCCACCATTGCTCTCCGGGACGTTAAACACGTCCGGGAACTCCAGGTGCCAGTGGAAGAACCGGTACTGGTCCCGCAGCCGGTCGATCTCCTCGATCGTGGTGAACGGAGCGCCGTTGCCCTGATTCGCGTTGGACAGGTTCCGGAAGACCCCTTCCGTGACCGCGCGCGGAGCGTCTTGGGTCTTCTTCCACATGAACGCCGAGCACCAAGCGTCCGCCACCCTCCGGGTACGAACGTACTCATCGGAGTCGGTCCACTCTCGGTAAGCAGATTCTTGATTGCGTACCTGGTCCAGCGAGTCACCCATCACCGCCGTGATCTTACGCAGGCTCTGGGCCAAAGCGGTGTTGGTGATCTTCACCGACTCAAAATCAATGTCGAACAACCCGGCCTGACCGCCGCGCTCCTCCTTGTTGGTCTTGGCGAGGAAACGCGCGTACTTCTTATCGTCGCCCTCGATCGGCTTGAAGGCCTCATCCGGGATACCGCCTTTGAGCAACGACGGCGTGGTGCCAATCAGCGCGTTTCCGTGCTTCACATGCGCATCCAGGAAGTTCAGCGGCTTACCGGGCTCCAGGGCTTCCAGCCACAGCGACACCTTGGCCAGCTCAACCGCCATCGGGTTGAGGTCCACACCGTAAATACACCGGGCCACCACCTCATGCATGGCGCTGCGTACCGCATCCACGGTCGGTTCCGGGTTACCCTCGCGCACGGCCGCGACCTGCTTGGCGATACGCCGCGCGGCAGCAACAAGGAAATGCCCCGACCCACACGCCGGGTCGCACACGGTCAGCTTCAGCAGTTCGGCCGTGACCGCCTCTGTCGGATCAGGCTCCCCCGACTTAGACGCCTTCTCATGTCCCCGCTTGAAAGCATCGTCAATCACCGGGTCCAGGGCCGAGTCGAGCAGCGTCTCGATCAGCGAGGACGGCGTGTAGTACGAACCCGTGGTCTTGCGGTCGTTCCCTCCGACCTCCACCAGCTGGAACGAACGGTCGGCGTCGCTGTGCTTGGGTACCAGCTCCAGCAGGGACTCGTAGATCGACCCCAGCTCTTCGGCGTCCAGGTTGCGGTAGTCCACCGAGCGCCAACGCTTGGAGTCGGTGTCACGCACCTGAGCCAGGTTGCGCACGGCCCCGAACAACGCCTCGTTGGACAGCTTCAGTCCGCGCAGCGGAGCGTCGGCCTCGGCGTCGGTGAACAGGCCGCCGAGCGCGGGGATGCCCAGCTCAGGACGTCCGTTCACGTCTCCCAGAGCGTCGAGCACGAGCCGCAGCGCCTCGTACTGGTCGCCGTGGGAAGTCCCCCGGCGCTTGCGAGCGTGGCGACGCAGCCGCGCTGACGAGAAGTACTTCGCGTACCGCTCCCGCGCCTGTTCATCAGCCGTGGGCGGGTGCAGGGCATCCCGGTCCTCCGTGACGAACAGGAACAGCATCCGGTACACCAGCCGCAACAGCGCCCCGTGGAACTCCTTCACGTCCAGGTTGGCGCGCAGCTCCACGTTCTCGGGATGGCGCAGGAAGCCGGTGCCCAGGACGGTGATGGCCTCGCGGACGTTCCCGCTCAGCTGCTCCAGCGCGCGGGTTCCGGACGTGATGGCATCGGCACGCCACTTCTCCAGCCAGCACGCGGACGGCGCCTCGTCCGGCTTGACCTCGAACCTCGACGCGTGCAGCAGCCGGTACAGCAGCACGAACTCGCTGAACAGCTCACCGTCGAAGATCGCCTCAAGGTCGAACTCGACATACGCCGCCGTGGCCAGCGCACTGGAGTCCCTCAGCAACCGCACCTGGCGCCCATTGGTCACCACCGCCCACAGGTGCCCCGACGAACTGTTCAGCATCTCCTGTACGAACGACTGCGGCGGCACGGTCCCCGTCCCACCCGGACGTTTGTCCAAGTCAGCGTGCCAGGCCACCACGTGGACCGGCACGTGCTGCCACAGGTGGGAGACCTTGAAGGCCTTCTTCCCGTCGTCGCTGGTGATCCCCTCCCCCGGTCCGGCCGGGAGACGACCGAAACCGAGAAGGTTGAACAGCGGCTCCACCCACTGCGACAGGGCGGCGTTGACCGAGTCAACAGCAGGCCTCCCGTCGGTATCCGTGGGCAGTTGCTTGCGCAGCTCACGCCAACCACCCTTGAGGTAGTCCCAGTGGCGTTCGGCCTCGTCACTCACCGAGCGGGCACCGATCACCCCGTAGTCGGCAGGTTTGGAGCCGACCACATCCTTGCCCTCGCTGATCCGCGCCAGCATGTCGGTGGGCAGCAGCCCGCCGACGGTGTGCACGGCTGTCAGCACCTGGTTTCGAGCGATGGCGGACATCAGGCGTTACCTCCGGCGGGAGCAGCGCCGACGGCAGCGGAGCCGTCGGGCAGGTAGACGTAGACGCCGAGGATGTCGGCGGGCTTCTGGGCTTCGACCTTCAGGCCGCGGCGGATCTCGTCGGAGGCGATCCGCACCCGGCGGTGGGAGTCGGCGAGCTCGGCGGCGAGCTCGTCACCGTAGGCGGCCAGGTGGTCGGCGGTGGCGGGCAGCGCGTCCAGCACCCGCCGCATGGTGTTCTCGCCCATGGTGGGCGCGGTGTTCTCGGTGGCCTGGGCGTCGAGCAGGGCGACCGCCTCGCTCTGGCCGAGCCATTCGGCCTTGTCCGGGGCCCCGGTGAAGGCGAGCAGGCGGGCGTCCTCGGCGACGAGCTGCCGGTTTCCGTGCCGTGAGGGCAGGGTCAGGTGGAACCGGTAGCGCACCAGCAGCAGCGTGGTTCGCTTGTCCACGGCGTCGGTGCGCACCACCCCACAGCGGCGGGCCGGGCGGGGCCCTCCGGTCCCGCTGTCCAGGGCGGCGTCGAGCACGTGGGAGGCCAGCGCCCCCACCACCGGGTCGGTGCGCACGAGAGCGGCCTCGCCCCGGGGGACGGCGGCGGTGTCGCGGAAGGGCAGTGGCCTGCCCTTCTCGACCACGTCGGCGCCGACCAGGGGCGCGAAGGCGTCGCGCAGTCCCACGGGGGTGCCGGACACGTCGGCGGTGAAGCCGTCAGCACCTCCACCACTGCCCGCTCCCCGACCGCCCGTACCCCCGCCCGGCAGGGGCCGGAGCAGGGCGTCGAGCTCACGCAGGGAGTTCTCGGCGAACGCGCGGACCTCGCCGGTGCCGCCCAGGGTCTCGCGGATCGCGGCGACCTCGCGGGCCACCTCCTCGGGGTGGATGGCGCGCTGGGCGAAGCGGGCGCGGGAGGTCTTCTCCCGGTCGATCGCCGACTTCCACAGCAGTTCGGTCTCGCCGGTGTCGACCTTGATGTCCTCGGCCTCGAACAGGGCCTCCTGCTGGCCCTGGCCTCGCATCAGCAGCCATTCGACGATGGCGTCGGTGACGCCGGTGGAGGTCTCGTCGGGGACGGAGACGGAGACGCCCAGGGTCTTGCGGATCTGCTGGTACTTGCGGATCAGCACCTCCAGGACCTTGCCGTCGATGCCGTTGTCGCTGCCGTACAGGGTGATCACGCGGACCTTGTCGCGCTGCTGCCCGTACCGGTCCACGCGTCCCTCACGCTGGTCGTGGCGGGTGGGGTTCCAGGCCAGGTCGTAGTGGACGACGGCGTCGAAGTAGTGCTGGAGGTTGACGCCCTCGGACAGGCAGTCGGTGGCGACCAGGACCCGGCGGGTACCCGCCCCTCCCCCGTCTGCGGCTTCCCCCGCCGCCTGGGCGGCCTCCTCGGCCAGTTCCTCGATGCGCTCGACGCGCTGCTGCGGGGACAGTTTGCCGGTGACCGCCTTGACGGTGGTCTTCCAGCCGTTCCTGCCACCCTTGTTGATGGGGCTCTTGCCCTTGGGATCCTTCTCACCGCTGAGATAGGAGGCGACGTACTCGGCGGTGTCGATGTAGCGGCAGAAGACGATGGGGTTGTACCCCTCGGCCAGCAGGCCGTTGAGGTAGGTGATCAGCGCCTTGAGCTTGAGATCGCCCTCGGGGCCCTCCAGCTGCTCGGCGCGCTCGGCCAGTTCCAGCAGGCGGTCCTTCGGAACCCCGGAGCCGCGCCCGTCGGCCCCGGCCTCCGTCCCGCTCTCGGTCTCGGCGCCGGGGGCGGTGTCCATGCCCTCCAGGGCGTCGATGTCTGCGGCGTCCCGGATGAGCGGGGCGCCGAGCGCGTCGGCCTCCTCCGGGGTCTTCGCGGCGGCCGCGGCCGAGCGGGTGGTGAGGGTCTTGGCGGCGGCCCGGGGTGAGGAGACCATGGAGCGCAGCAGGGCGATCGCCGACCACCAGGCGATGCGGGCGTCGCGGCGGTTCTGTCCCTTGGCCTGCTCGACGCGCTCGCTGGCGTAGGCGATAGCGTCCTCCAGCAGCGCCCGGTAGGCCGGGGAGAGCTTGTAGGGCTGCTCGGTGAACTCGCGGTCGGAGGGGAAGGCGGTGGTCTCGGCCAGGGAGTCGTCGGCCAGGCCGTCGCTCTCCCGGGTCAGGTACTGGCGCACGTCGGCGCGCTTGCGCTGCACGAAGTGGCGGGCCAGGAGCTTGCGCCCGGTCTCGGAGTCCAGGTCGGCGTCGGCCAGCTCGGGTTTGACCAGGCCGAGCAGGTTGCGGAAGGCCGACTCCTTGCCGCTGTGCGGGGTGGCGGTGACCAGCAGCAGGTGCCGGTTCTCGTCCTTGGCGACCTTCTGGAGGAGTTCGTAGCGCAGCTGGTTCTGCTTGGAGGTGACGTCGTCGGCGGACACGCAGGTGTGCGCCTCGTCCACGATCACCAGGTCCGGGCAGTGGCGGACGAAGTCGTCGCGGTGCCGGGTGGACTTGATGAAGTCGGTGGAGATGATGACGTGCCTGTGCCTGTCGAAGAGCGACTGTCCCAGGTCCAGGCCGCGCTCCAGGCGCGAGACGGTGGAGGAGAGCACGAGTTCGGCGTCGATGCCGAACTTGGAGCGCAACTCCTCCTGCCACTGCTCGGCCAGGGCCGGGGAGCACAGCACGGCCAGGCCGCTGGCCTCGCCCTGGGCGAGGAGTTCGGAGGCGATGAGCCCGGCCTCGACGGTCTTGCCGATGCCGACGTCGTCGGAGATGAGCATGCGCACGGTCTGCTGGCGCATCGCCATGAGCAGGGGCACGAGCTGGTAGGCGCGCGGCTGGACGGCGATCCCGGCCAGGGAGCGGAAGGGGCCCGCGCCGGAGCGGAAGCCGATGCGCAGGGCCGAGCGCAGCAGCCCGGCCGCCTGGGCGTTGCCCAGGTCGTCGGGGGTGGGCGGGGCGAAGCTGGCCGCCGCCACCTTCTCGAAGGCGGGGAAGAGCGCGGCCACGTCGTCGTCACCGCCGCCCAGGGGCCGCAGTACCAGCATGTCGGTGGCGCTCTCGGGGAGCACCACCCATTCCCGTCCCCGGGCCGAGACCAGGGAGCCGGGGGCGTACGTGGTGGTCATGGGGAGGAGGTCCTCACGTCGTGTCGTGCGGGGCGTACGAAGAGCGGTGGATCCGCGATGATCTTGCTCCCAGTGGCACTGTCGGCGGTCGAGGGTGCCACCAGGAGCAAGACCATCGGGGTCAGGCGGAGTTCATCGGCGCGAGCCGGGACCGAAGTAGGCCTCGTAGCGTGCGGCGACCTGTGTCCAGTCGGCGTCGTGGGGGACGCGCACCACGTCCCATCCGGCATCGACGAGGCGCTCCTCGGCCTCGGCGTCGCGTTCGGCGATTCGTGCGTCCTCGTGCACGGGGCCGTCCACGAACACCGCGACCCGGGCCCCGGCGATCCGGTAGACGAAGTCGGGCTTGGCCGAGGCCTCGGGGACCAGGACCTGGGCCTCGTCGGGCAGGCGGTGGCCGCGCTCCTTGAGCCAGGTGAGGAAGTCCTGTTCCAGGCTGGTGTCGGACTGGAAGCTGAGCGTCCTCATCTGGTCGGTGCGTGAGACGCCCTGGCCGGTGGGCAGGGTCTCGGAGTCGGCCAAGCGCAGCAGCAGGTGGCGCACCAGACGGCGGTCGATGAGCTGGTGGTGGGTCTGGTTGCCGTAGGTGAGCAGGCAGTCGTAGCAGCCGCGGGCGCACGCCGTGGCGGTGTCGGTGCCGTCGACGGGGTCGATGTGGCAGATCTCCAGGGCCCGGCGCGCCGCCTTGGCCAGGTTGGCCGGGACCGACTGGAGCTGGCGCAGTACGCCCGCGCCGCCCTCGGCGGCCTCGGTGAACAGCATCCGGTCGCGGGGGCCGTCGTCGGGGGGCAGCAGCTCACTGGTGAGTTCGGCGTCCTCCAGTTCGAAGGCGGCCTCGACGCCCCGCTCCAGGGCGTACATCAGCGTCAGCGCCTGCTCCTCGGGCAGGGCCTCGTGCAGATGCAGCACCACGATGTTGCGGCGGTCCTCGACGTAGGGGATGACGCGCTTCTTGTGGCCGCGCTCCTCGCCGCCGTCCTCGATCAGGGGCAGTTCGGCGGTGTCGCCGACCGCCTTCTTGGCGTCCTGCTCGTTGAGCCACTTGCCGGTGGCGGGATCGAGCCAGAAGCCGTCGAGGTCGCCGTCCTTGGCGCGCAGGCGGCCCAGGTTGGTGATGCGCACGGTCGCCGAGTCGCCGTAGTGCAGGGTGGCCAGCTTCCCTGCGGGGTCGGTGACCTGGGCGTCCTGGCGGCCCAGGCGCTCGCCGTGGTCCTGGAAGCGGTAGGAGGTCACCAGGCGGAAACCCGCCCGGCGGCGCTCCTCCTCGTCGGAGGAGATCTTCTCCCGCTTGGTGGTGTACACGGTGTGCAGCTGGAGGAGCCCGGGGGTGGGGGCGCCCAGCGGATGCCTGCACATCTGGCAGAGGTCGTCGCGCTTCTCCGGGTCGTGGTGGTAGCCGCACTGCCCG
The DNA here is from genome assembly GCF_008638355.1 of Nocardiopsis deserti. NCBI lineage: Bacteria > Bacillati > Actinomycetota > Actinomycetes > Streptosporangiales > Nocardiopsidaceae > Nocardiopsis > Nocardiopsis deserti. The sequence continues at coordinate 309,256 of NZ_VWVS01000004.1, forward strand.
CACCGGTTGGCCTTGGTGGTGGCCAGGTCTCCGCTGGACTCCGGCGGCAGTTGGACACGGGTCACCTGGTAGCGGGAGCCCTCGTGGTAGATGAGGGCTCCGGGGCCGAACTCGCGGATGGCCACGAACCGGGGCCGCTGGAGGAAGTCGCCCTCCTCGAAGCGGCTGCGGCGGGTGGGAATGTAGGCGGCCAGGGGCAGGCGCGGGAAGGAGTAGCCGGGCAGGAAACCCTCGCTGGCCAGATACCGGTAGGGGTTGAAGTCGCTCAACAGCGACTTGCTGTCCTGGCTCTCGTTCTTGAGCAGGGCCAGCTGGGTCTCGGCCTCGGTGCGACGGCGCCCCGCGTTGCGGCGGTCGCGCTCGTTCAGCCCGTTGTGGTCCAGCACGCGGCGGTTCTGCTCGGCCTGGTCCACCAGGGCTGCGCGGAACAGGCCGCGCCAGCGGTCGAAGGCCCGGTCGAAGCGCTCGGGCGCGTTGCGCACGATGCGCTCCAGCCAGGAGTCGTCCCACCAGACCATCTTCTCCAGGTCCTCGAAGACGTCGGCGAAGACCTTGCGGGCGGCGGCGACGGCGCGGCGCTGGGCGGCGGGGTCGTCGATGGCGCTGCGCGCGGTGTCGTGCAGGGGCAGCACGGGGTCGGGGACGCGCTGCTCGCCGTCGTAGGCGACGTCGACGACCTCCGGGACGGCCCGGCCCAGCTTCAGGCCGGTCTCGGCCAGCCAGATCGCCTGGAGGTGGGCCACGGCCAGGTCCTCGTTGGCCAGGTCCAGGCGCGGCGGCTGCACCACTCCAGCCACCATCCGGTCCGACCTGCGGAAGTAGTACTGGTCGTGGCTGTTGCCGGTGGCGCAGTAGGTGGTCACCAGGGCGGGCTGGCCGCCGCGCCCGGCGCGTCCGCTGCGCTGGGCGTAGTTGGCGGGGGTGGGCGGGACGTTGCGCATCATCACCGCGTTGAGTTCCTTGATGTCCACCCCCAGCTCCATGGTGGGCGAGCAGTACAGCAGCTTCAGCTCGGCGTCGCTGAACGCCCCCTCGCGCTCCTCGCGGACCTGGGGCGGCACCTGGGCGGTGTGCTCGCGGGCCACCAGGCCGGTCAGGGAGGCGGCGGCGCCCAGGTAGAGGTCGCGGAAGAAGATGTTGACGCGGGGGCCGTCACCGCTGGCGTAGGTGCGGGTGAGCGGGTCCTGGGCGCCGAACTTGCCGTCCCCGGCCTTCCAGACCAGGCAGGCGGCGTCGACCTGGTAACCGGTGACGGCCTCGTCGTCGGTGCGGTGGAAGCGGTTGTGGCGGCCCTGGGGTGCCTCCCTCGTTCGGTGGAGCAGACCGTTGTCGGCCAGGATCTCCAGAAGCTGTCCGATGATGGTCTGGAGTTCGTCGGCATTCAGGGCCGCGAAGTGGGCCCGACGGAGGTACTTGGCGTACTTGCCGCGCCCGGACAGGAACAGCCCGGTGCGGTCCATACCCCGGCCCGAGGAGCGCGGGTAGGCGATCCCCACCCGGGGGCGATCGCCCTTGGACAGCACCCAGGGGTCGACCAGCCGGGTCTCGCTGGCCCCCTGGAGGGACTCGAAGGCCTCGTCCCGGAAGTAGGGGGTGTCGATGGCCAGGCCCCGGCGCATCTCGTCCATGAGGGCCCGCAGGATGACCCTGCGCACGTGGGGTTCGGCGTCGCGCAGTTCGGGTGCGGCCTTGGCCCAGCGGTCCTCCTGTTCGGCCACCCAGTCCAGGTCGGCGTAGTCCACCCGCAGCAGGCCGGTCTGCTCCAGGTTGGGCATGGTGACCCGCCAGCCGCGCTCCAGGTCCAGGTAGAGCCGGAAGGCGATGACGTCGCGCAGGGTACTGGCCGCCTGGCTGGCCAGGCGGGGCGGCAGGCTGGCGTTGCCGGTGTAGTCGGCGGGGTCCAGGGCCAGGGTGTCGGCGACCCGCGAGGCCAGGTTCTCGGAGGTCAGTCCCTCCTCCCCCGCCGCCTCCAGAGCCCGGTACAGGCCACCGCGCAGCTCGGTGACCTGCACGAAGTCGTTGAAGTGCCCGGCCTGGAGGGAGGCGTCCTGGCGGTTGTCCACGAAGGTCAGGAGCTTGCGGGCCTCCTTGGGCAGGGCTTCGGCGGGCACCGCCTTGAGGGCGCGCACGATGGTGCCCGAGACCAGGGAAGTGGCCGAGGAGCGGCCCTCCTGGGCGAGGCTGGCGAGCTTGGCGAAGTCCTTGCCGCGCTTGCTCTCGTAGCTGATCCCGCAGTGCAGGCAGAACAGGAACGGGGCGGGGATGAAGGCCGCCCTGAGCTCGCCCTGTCCTTCGTTGCCCCGGACGTCTACGGTGACGGCCCTGGGAATGTTGCCCCGGTAGTTCTTGTGGACGTTCTCCTGGTGGTTCTCGTCCAGCTCCAGCCAGGATTCGGGCAGCAGGCGCCGATTCAGGGCCTCCTCGACACTGGAGGGCCAGGGGGCCTCGGAGGAGACGTGCAGGTAGCCCTCGGCGGCCGCGTCGGAGGGTGCGTTGGCGTCGCGCCGGTGCTGGTAGACCGTGCCCTTGGCCGTCTCGGTGCGCCAGACGGTCATGTACTCCTGGCCGCACTCGCGGCAGAAGGCCAGGGGCAGCAGGATGTGGCCGTCGGAGCCGGGCTTCTCCAGCTGGTACTCGCGGGTGAGGTGGCGCTCCTCGGGGTCTTCGAGGGTGACGTGGATCGTGTCGCCCTTGGACAGGAACTGGTGCAGGCGGAAGGCGAACAGGGGGCGGCGGTTGCCCGGGTGGAAGGCCTCCGCACCCGCCTCCAGGGTGCGGCGGATGGCCTGGACGCACCGTTCCTCGGACACACCGGTGTCGCGGGCCAGGTCGGCGGCCACGGCCTCCACCTTGGTGGGCTTCTGGCGGACCAGGCGCCCGGTGGGGTCGATGGTCAGACCGAAGGTGGACTCGATCCACCGGGCCAGGGGGTCGTGGTACAGGTCGTTGTAGGAGCGCGGGGCGTCGTCCTCGGTCAGGCGCTCGGCCGGGATCCGGACGGGACCGTCCTCGGTGGCGCGGACCAGGGTCTCGGTGATGACGTTGTCGGGGCGCACCCGGGTGCCGAAGACCCTGGTGGCCACGTCGGCAACGACCGCCTTCTGGTCGTCGGCGGTGCCCTCGGAGGACATGGTGGCGGAGGTACCCACGCACTGCACGCCCGGGGCCTCGCAGGCCTGGCGGACCCGGCGGATGAGCAGGGCCACGTCGGCGCCCTGGCGGCCGCGGTAGGTGTGCAGCTCGTCGAAGACGAGGAAGTCCAGCCCGCGCGCCATCTTGATGAGGGAGGAGCGGTCGCCGGGGCGGGTGAGCATCAGCTCCAGCATCACGTAGTTGGTGAGCAGGATGTCCGGCGGATTGTCGCGCAGGGCCTTGCGCTTCTCCTCGCTCTCCTGGCCGGTGTAGCGGGCGAAGGTGACCGGTTCGCGACCCGCGCCGTAGCCGTTGACGAGGAACTTCTCCAGCTCCTTGAGCTGGCTGTTGGCCAGGGCGTTCATCGGGTAGACGATGATGGCGCGGACCCGGTTGGTGCGGCGGCCCTCGGCCCTCTCCCGGTCGCGCTCGCGCAGGACCCGGTCGACGATGGGCACGATGTAGCCCAGCGACTTGCCGGAGCCGGTGCCGGTGGTCAGGACGTAGGACTCGCCCGTCCGGGCGGCCTCGATCGCCTCGCGCTGGTGCCGGTGCAGGGTGAGGGGGCGGCCGTCGCTGACCGTACTGCCCTCGGTCTTGCCTGACTGGAAGACGCGCGCGGTCTCCTCGTGGAGCAGGCCCTCGCGGACGAGTTCGGGGACGGTGCCGCCGGAGGCGAAGAACGGGTTGAGAGACAGCCAGGGGTCGGGCCACTGGGACTTGGCGTCCAGGTCGTCCTTGAGGAAGTCGGCGATGCGGTCGTCACGGATGACCGTGCCGCCCTCGGTGAAGGCCCGGTACTCCTTGATGAGCTGGCCGTGCAGGGAGAACACGTCCATGACGCCCAGGGGCGCGTCGTGGACGCTGCGGCCGGTGGTGCTGTCGGGCAGGACCGCGGCGGGGGTGAGGACGGGCAGGTGGTCGCGCGGGTCGAAGTCGCCCCAGCCGCTGACCCGGCCGTCGTCGGTGGCCAGCGGCAAGAGGGTCTGACGGACCTCGGCGGCGTTGACGGGGCGCTCGGCGGGCTTCTTCCTGAGCAGCTGCTCGATGAGGTGGGTGAGCGGCGCGGGAAGGTCCGCGCGCAGCAGCCCCAGCGGCGGCACCTCGTCGTTGTTGTGCTTGTAGCCCAACTCGAAGTTGGTGGCGCCGTTGAAGGGCGGGGCGCCGGTGAGGAGTTCGTAGAGGACGCAGCCCAGGGCGTACAGGTCGGCGGCGGCGGTGACCTTGGCTCCCTCGAACTGCTCGGGTGCCATGTAGCGCGCGGTGCCGACGGTGGTGTCGGCGCTGGTGAGCTGGCTGAGGTCGGGGTCGTCGACGATCAGTCCCATGCCGAAGTCCAGGACCTTGACCCGGCCGCCGCGCGTGATCATCACGTTGGCGGGCTTGAGGTCGCGGTGGATGACGCCCTCGGCGTGGGCGGCGTAGAGGGCGTCGGCGGCCTGGGCGCCGATCGCGGCCACCCAGGAGACGGGCAGCTGGGGTTCCTCGTCGCTGAGGTCGCGCAGGGTGCGTCCGTCCAGGAGCTCCATGGCCAGGTAGGGCAGGTGGTCGCCGTCGGTGGTGTCCACTCCGCCGTCGACGATGTGGGGGACGCCGGGGTGGTCGAGGCGGCGCATGATGTCGACCTCGCGGGCGAAGCGGCGGACCGACTTGTGCTTGGGGTCGACCGGGGCGCCGGAGCGGCGGCGCAGGATCAGCTTGACCGCGACCTCGCGGTCGGGGGCGTCGGGGGCTGCCCCGGTGTCCTCGGCCCGGTGGACCTCGCCCATGTTGCCGCGGTCGATGATCCCCCTGAGCTGGAAGCGCCCCGCCACACACTGTCGTTCCATCGCTCTTCTCCCGCGCTCCGCCGTCCGCTGGTGCACACGAACGCGCACCCCCGTGCTTGCGGAGTGGGGCCGCGACGCCCATGAGTACACAGAACCCCGCCACTCAAACATGCTGGCGTCTGTTTACAGAGCAAACATACAACCGTGTGGAGACGGGGGACAACCCCGCTGGACGGAAACCAGCACCCGAGCAGGAGAGTGCACTCCAGCAGGGGGGTAGGCGGTCGGATGGCATTCACACCCTCTCGGAGGATGGGACGCGTCGTCCAGGGAAACGGATGACACAGAAGGCCCGTTCGGTGCCGAGCGGGGCAGGAGTGCCCCGGGAAATCACGCTTCAAACGGGCCTTTGGCCTCCTTCAGGGCTTATCTGTCTCACAGCCGCGCCCTGGTAGCGCCTCACGGCGCACGTACGGGGGCATGGACACTCCCTGTGAACAGCCAATCCGAGCACATCCTCGTGAACAGGCACCCCCACACATCCGGCGCGTGCACATGGGAGCCCACCCGCGCGGACAGCAGTGGGCACTCCCTACAGCAAAGAACCCCGCGTTAACAGGGCCAACAGCCCCTACCTGAGTTTCATGTACCAACCCGTGTACTGTGACCGTATGGACTCCAGGCAGCAGCAGGCCTCCGCAGAGGAACAGCAGGTCACCGCCGCTGACATCGCGCGCCTGGCCGGTGTCACCCGGGCGGCGGTCTCCAACTGGCGACGGCGACACGACGACTTCCCCTCTCCCACCGGCGGGACCTCCTCCAGCCCGCTGTTCGAGCTGGCGCGGGTCAGGAAGTGGCTGGAGAGCCAGAACAAGGTGACCGAGGAGTCCGCCGAGGTGCGGCTGTGGCACTCCCTGCGCGCGGACCACCCCGGACGAATGCTCCAAGGGCTGGCCGACACTGCCGAGTACCTGCGCGACGGCAGCCCGGGAGCACTCAGCGGGAGCACCGGGGAACTGGCCGACGCCCTGGCCGGGGAGACCTCGCCAGGGCAGGTCAGCGCCGCGCTCGCCGCGCGTTTCCTCGGCTCCGGGGAGCGCTCGGGCACCGCTCACGCCTCCACCGCGCGTCTGGTCCGTGCGGTGGCCGCCCTGGTCCGCTCTGACGCGCGCAGCGTCTTCGACCCCGCGTGTGGCATCGGCGCCCTGCTGCTGGCCGCGGGCGCACCGGACGCGCGACGCACCGGCCAGGACACCGATTCGGACGCGGCCCGGTTCACCCACGCGCGAGCGGCTCTGGAACACGGCGCGGAGGCCGACGTCCGCGTCGGCGACTCGCTCCGCGCGGATCAGTGGCCGGGGCACCAGGCGGAACTCGTGGTGTGTGACCCGCCGCCCGCCACCACCGACTGGGGCCGCGAGGAACTACTCATGGACCCCCGTTGGACACTGGCCCTGCCGCCTCGGGCCGAGGCCGAGCTGGCCTGGCTCCAGCACGCCTACGCGCACACCGCCCCCGGCGGGCAGACCGCGGTGGTGCTGTCCACCTCCTGCGCCTACCGGCGCACCGGCAGGCGCATCCGCGCCGAACTCGTGCGCAGCGGGCTGCTGACCGACGTCGTGGCCCTGCCCGCGGGGCTGGCCGCCACGCACTCCCAACCGGTCCACCTGTGGCTGCTGCGTCGGCCCCTGCACGATTCCGACACGGCGCCCGTGGTACGGATGTGGGATCTGGTCTCGTACGACCCCGACGGGCCGTGGAAGCTGCCCCCGGAGCCGGGAGCGGAGGTCCCCCTGATCGACCTGCTCGACGAGGAGGTCAACCTGAGCCCGGCTCGGCACGTGGGCCCCGACCTCAGCGAGCTTCCCGAGGCCTTCGCCTCCGCTCGCGCGGAGCTGGACCGCCTGGCCGGGGAGCTGCGCACCACTCTGCCCGCGCTCGGCGCCGGGTCCGTGGAACCGCTCGACGCCCGGGTGCGAGTGGCCGACCTCCTCGACGCGGGCCTGGTGGAACTGGACGGGGACACCCTGCGATCGGTCAGCGACCAGGTGGACACCGACTTCCTCCAGGGGTTTCTGCGCAGCCCGGCCAACACCCACCGCTCCACCAGTGCCAGCGGCACCTTCCGCACCGACGCCCGCGCCGCGCGCGTCCCCAAGATGGGCGTGGCGGAGCAGCGCCGCTACGGCGCCGCGTTTCGCGCCGTGGCCGATTTCGAGCAGCGCGCCAAGAAGTTCGCCGCGCTCGCCGACAAGGCCGCCGAGCTGGCCCGTGAGGGCCTGACCTCGGGGGCCCTGGTACCCGGAGAGCACGCACCGGACGGTTCGACGGCCGACTGAGGCCGGTGGGCTCCCACAGCGGTTCCGCGCTCTGAACACGGCGGCTCGCACCACACGCGCCCGCCGAGTCGGCGCCCGATCGCGATGGCGTCCCTTCGGCAGCGCCCGGCAGGGCACGCCCGCCCTGACCGTAAGAGGGAGGTCACGGGGCTGACCGAGGCGATGCTCCCGCCCGTCCAGGAGTCGAGGAGGCCGCCCGGACGGCCCTCGTATCGACCTCGCGGGGCAGAACGAAAAATACTCACCGGATTCGCCCGCCCGACGAAGAAAACATTCGAGGGCAGAAGTGCGCCCGCCGAACCGAAGTGACTTCATTCGGTGAGGACAGAACAGCCACCGGTGGCGGTCTCCGGCTCCCCGGCACCCTTGTGCACATGGTGCAGGGGACGGACAAATGGACACCGGTGACGAAAGGGCACTGCGCGCGGGCCAAACATTCGAAGAATGGCCGCTTCCGGACGTCGTGGACCATGGTTTTCCCGCACCGGGGCCCACGAAATGGGAACATCTATGCCAGGCGCGACGCTCCATAACAGAGAAGAGCGACACCGGGCCAGTGGCCAGGCACCCACAGAGACGAAACCCCAACACAGAGGGCCGGCACCGCCCTTTCGAATTCTTCACGTTCGGAGATGATCGGGCCGATACCGGACACCAGGAACATCGAGCGGAACGGGAAGCTCCGATGAACGAACCCGTGGAGACGCCGGAGACGCTCTCCTTTCTCGTCTCCGAAGAACCCGAGGACACGTCGCAGACCATGGGCCTCTTTCGCAGAGGCGAGCGCGAGGTCACCACCCACGACATCTCCACGGCCGCCCTGGCCAGGAACATCAAGGCCTCCGTCGCCCGCCTCCGGGAGGTCTTCTCCTCGGTCAGGGACGACGCGGGGCCCGGCATGAGGATCAGTCAGGTCCAGGTCCAGTTCGAGGTCACCGCCAAGGGCGGCGTCAACTTCATCGGCACCACCGAGGTCGGCTCCAAGGGTGCCATCACCCTGGTGTTCGACCTCTGAGGCGGAAAGCGGCGCGCCATGCAGCGGGCATTCCTTCTGGGGGTCGCCTCCTACCGCGACCCGAACATCCCCGACCTGGACTTCATCGCGAACGATCTCGACAAGGTCGGAGCGAGCCTGGAGAAGCGGGGGTTCACGGTGTCCCGAGCGAGTTCCACAGCGCCCACCCGCAACGAGGTCATCGCGGAGGTCGAGAGCTTCATCGCCTCCGGACGCAGGGAGGAGACCCTGGTCGTCTACCTGAGCGGCCACGGAGCACACTCGGCCGGGGTGGACTACCTGGTCCCCTCAGACGCGGTGCAGCACGTGCACGACCTCGGCGACGCCTGTGTCCGCGTCGACAAGTGGGCGGCGACCATATCGGACACGTCCGCCGCCAACGTCGTCTTCCTGGTCGACGCCTGCCGCGAGGGCTTCGACCAGGCCACGGTCATGGGTGCGGTGGGCCGACGCCGTGCGTGGAGCCGGGGACGGATAGCCGTGTCCGCGCACCGTAAGTGGGCGTTCGTCTTCAGCTGTGGGTCCGGTCAGGTCTCGAGTTACGTATCCGAGGACGACGGGCTGTCCTGGAGCGCGTTCTCCAAAGCCTTCTGCTCGGTTCTGGAGTCCGACGACTGCCCCGGCGACGTACACGGTGTGAAAGACCTCCTCCAGGAAAAACTGAACAGGATTCTCAGCGAGCAACGAAAACCCGGACAATCCGTGACGGTGCGGAGCGAACACAGCTCTTCGTCGATCACGCTCATCCCCGGTCTGCCACATGTGCCGCCCGACCCCGCTGAGACCTCAGGGGGTGACAGCGGCGCACAGGACTCCGGCTGGGTCGAGAACGCGAAGAAGGCCGGGTATACGACGTTGGGCTTCTTTCTGGGCGCCTTGGGAAACAACTCCGGAAACCAGTGAAACAGAAGGGTCGTACCTGATGAGCGGTGAGATCGAGAGGACGACCTCCTACCGGGTCCTCCCCCACGACATCAACATCCCTGTCAAGGACTCCTCCTCGGGGAGGCCGACCGTCTGCCCGCTGGAGGACTCCGACCGCCAGATCAGGGTCACCGACGTGCGGGTCGAGAACGGCATGCTGGCCAGCAGGGCCCAGAAGCCCTACTTCAAGGAGAAGGACCTCGTCATCTTCTTCACCCGCAAGAACGACGCGGGCGTGACGCGGACCTACACCTACCACCCCGGCTACCTGGGCATGGCCCGCCCGGCAGGGGGCCTGGCGACCGCGACGGCCGGGGTGCTCCTCAAGATCAAACAGCACAACGACGACAAGAAGAACCCCCAGAACAACTCGATCAGCCATGTCGCGGGGGATTCGCTGATCTTCGCGGGGAGCAGCAGCGTGTTGCTGCGCATGGACGAGATCAAGGCGACGTACCAGGACGCCAGGCAGTTCCCCCAGTCCGGTTACTACGATGAGAAGAACGAACTCTTCCTGCACGGGGCGTACTACATCGAACAGGGGTGAGGCCCCACCTGGTCGGTCCTCCCCAGGATGCGCAGCTCTCCCGCTAGAACTCGTCCCCGGGTTCGCCGCTCCGGTCCGGACCGCGTTCGTCCGTTCTCGACCCGGGTGGTGAACCCGGACAGCGGCGGCGCGGGATGCGGTAGCGTCGGGCGAAAACCCCGGCGGGCGGGAGAGCTTGGAAGTATGACCGGTGCGGAACGCCTCCTGGACGGGCGCTACAGGCTGAGTCCGACACCGCTCGCACGCGGCGGCATGGGCCAGGTCTGGGTGGGCCACGACACCCGCCTGGACCGGGAGGTCGCGGTCAAGTTCCTCCACTTCCCCGACGGCATGGAGGACCCCGACATGGTGCGCCGCTTCCGCCGGGAGGCGCGCATCACCGCGGGGCTCCAACACCCCGGAGTCCCCGCGGTGTTCGACACCGGCACCGAGGACGGACTGCCCTACCTGGTGATGCAGCGCGTTCACGGCATCGGCGTGCACGACCTGGTCGCCGAGCAGGAACGCCTCTCCGTGAGTTGGGCGGCGTGCGTGACCGCGCAGGTGTGCTCGGTGCTCAGCGTCGCCCACCGGGCCCGCCTGGTACACCGCGACCTCAAGCCCGCCAACCTGATCCTGGAGCCCGACGGCGGCGTCAAGGTGCTCGACTTCGGGCTGGCCGTGGCGCTGGGACGCCCCGACATGTCGCAGATCACCCGGACCGGGCACACCCCCGGCACCCCCGCGTACATGGCTCCCGAGCAGCTGCTGAACGGGGAGAGCACGGCGCACAGCGACCTGTACGCGCTGGGGTGCGTGCTGTACGAGATGCTCACCGGTCAGCGGCTCTTCTCCGCCTCCACCTCCTTCGGGCTGGCCTCCAAACAGGTCAGCGAAACACCCCGCGACGTGCGATCGCTGCGTCCGGACGTACCGAGGGAGGTCTGCGACGTCGTCACGGCGCTGCTGGAGAAGAAGCCCGAGGAGCGCCCGCGCGACGCCAACGAGGTGTACAGGCGCCTGATCGGCTTCGTCACCGGCCTCGAAGCGCTGCCCGGAGTCCTGCACCCGCCCTCGCTGCCCAGCCCGCACCGGATGTACGGCACCGCGCTGGGACGCGTCTTCGGTCAGTCGTGACAGCCGCGTCCTGGTGCGGCGGGGCCGACCGATCCGTGTAACGACTGGACAACCGGAACTCGGGCCCACGCGTCTTCTGGCACGGGGGAAACTAGCGTGGAAGACGCACAGCCCCAGCCCCCGTCCGTCCCCGAGGATGTGCCACCCCCAGTGCACCGTTCCACCGCGACGCCACCGCCCGCTGCGGGCGAGGTGTGTCGGGTGTGTGCCCGCGAGGCCCTCAGCACTCTCAGGCGCGGACCCGTGGCCCTCCTCCACCCCTCACGAGGCTAGGAAAGCAGCAGTGGCACGACTCGCCCTCCACCGGGACTTCCTGCAGGAGTTCGCCGGACTCGAGAAGCCGGTCCGGGAACGCGTGGGAGAGGTGTTCGGCAAGTTCGAGAACGCCACCCACGCGGGCCTGCACCTGGAGAAGATCACCGGAGCCCGCGACGACCGTTTCCGCACCATCCGCATCGACCAGTTCTGGCGCGGTGTGGTGCTGGCACCGGAGAAGGGCGACACCTACACCCTTCTGCGCGTCCTGGGGCACGACGAGGCCTATGACTGGGCCAAGCGCCGCAGGGCGTCGGTGAACATGGCCACGGGCGGCATCGAGATCCGCGACGTGGCGGCGCTCGACGCCAGCATCCCGCACATGAAGCGCATGGCCGCCTCCGTGCCCCAGCGTCTCTTCGACCACGTCGGGGACGCCGACCTGCGCCGTCTGGGCATCGACGAGCACACCCTTCCCCTGGCGCGCGTGCTCACGGCCCCCTTCCAGCTCGACGCGGCGCGGGGCCTGCTGCCGCCGGTGCAGTGGGACGTACTGTACGGACTGGCAGCCGGGATGACCCCGGAGGAGGTGTGGGCGGAGCTGGGCTCGGCGATCTCAGAGGAGATCGATCCCGACGACCTGGACGCGGCGGTCCGGCGCAGCTCCGACCGGGTGCTCCTGGTCGAGGGCCCCGACGAGCTGATGGCCGCCCTGGAGCACCCGTTCGACCTGTGGCGGATCTACCTGCATCCGGCGCAGCGGGCCGTGGTGGAGGCCTCGCACCGTGGCCCGGCCAGGGTCAGCGGCGGCCCGGGAACGGGCAAGACCGTGGTGGCCCTGCACCGGACGCACCGGCTGGCCCGTGGCGGGGGTCGGGTGCTGCTGACCACCTTCACCTCCACGCTGGCCGACTCGTTGGAGGGCTCCCTACGGCTGCTCGCGGAGACCGACGGTGCGGGAGACGCGCTGACCGTGCTGGAGCGGGTGCGCGTGGAGCACGTGGACCGTCTGGCCAACCGTGTCTTCCGGGAGGAGCACGGTCTGCCCGACCTGCTGAGTCCGCAACGGGAGCGGCGGTTGTGGGAACAGGTGCTCGACGGCCTGGGCCTGGACCTGCCACCGGCCTTCCTGTCCGAGGAATGGCGGCAGGTGGTCCTGGCCCGCCGGGTGGAGACGGCCGAGGAGTACCTGGCGGCCAAGCGCACCGGGCGGGGCCGCGGGCTCTCGGCGGCGAAGAAGGCTCAGGTGTGGCAGGCGGTACAGGCCTTCCGGGCCCAGCTGACCGCCCAGGGCCTGTGGACCTATGAGACGGTCGTCGAGGAGGCAGCGCGGCTGCTGGAGCGGCGCGTGGACAAGCCCTTCGACCACGTGGTGGTGGACGAGGCCCAGGACCTCTACCCGGGGCAGTGGCGCCTGCTACGCGCCGCGGCGGCCGAGGGGCCCGACGACGTGTTCATCGCCGGCGACACCCACCAGCGCATCTACGGACCGCAGGTCAGCCTCGCCGAGGTCGGCCTCAACGTACGCGGACGGTCCTCGAAACTGCGCGTCAACTACCGCACCACGGCCCAGATCCTCGGCTGGAGTCTGGGGCTGATGCACGGGCAAACCGTGGACGACATGGACGGTGGTCTGGACTCGGTGGCCGGCTGCCGTTCGGAGATGCGCGGTGCCGATCCCGTCCTCTCCGGTTTCACGACGTGGGAGCGGGAGCTCCAGCACGTGGTGGAGGCCGTGCGCTCCTGGACCGAGGCCGGGGTCCTGCCCTCGGAGATCGGGATCGCCGCCCGCTCCAACCGGAGCGTGGAGCAGGCCGTGGCGGCCCTGACGAAGGCCGGTGTCACGGCACGGGCGCTGGCCAAGAACAGCGGGGCGGGTGACGCGGTCGCCGTGGGCACCATGCACCGGATGAAGGGGCTGGAGTTTCGCTGCCTGTCGGTGGTGGGCGTGGGCGGTGACCAGCTTCCGCTCGCCAGGCATGTCACCCCCGCGGACGAGGACCCCGGGGCCCACACCCGCGACCTGCTGCGCGAGCGCAGCCTGCTGTTCGTGGCGTGCACGCGTGCCAGGGAGCAGTTGCACGTGAGCTGGCACGGAACACCCAGTCCCTTCGTCGAAGCGCTCCTCACCCCCTGACTCCCGTTCCCCCAGACCGCAGAGACGAGAAAGACGACCTTCCATGGCGAAACTGTCCACGCTCCTCGACCAGATCGACAACGGGACGATCCTGCTCCCGGAGTTCCAGCGCGGCTACGTGTGGAACCGCGACCAGGTACGCGGGCTGATGCGCTCCGTCTACCTCGGCCATCCGGTGGGCAGCCTGCTGATGTGGGAGACCACCAACGCCGAGGAGGCGGTGCAGGGCGTGGTGAACGGTGCCGGGGCCCACCTGCTGCTGTTGGACGGCCAGCAGCGGATGACCACCCTGTACGGCGTGATCAGGGGCAAGGCTCCGGCGTTCTTCCAGGGCAACACGCAGGCGTTCACGGACCTGTACTTCAACCTGGAGAGCCAGGCGTTCGAGTTCTACATGCCGAACAAGATGAAGAACGATCCGCTGTGGGTGGACGTCACCGGGCTGTTCCAGCAGGGCCTGGTGCCCTATCTGACGCGCTTCACCAGTGAGCCGGAGAAGGCCAACCGGTATCTTCCCCGGCTCAACGCGTTGAGCCAGATCGTGGACCGGGACTTCCACTACGAGAGCATCACCGACGCCAACCAGACGATCGACGACGTGGTGGAGATCTTCAACCGCGTGAACTCGGGCGGCACCAAGCTTTCCAAGGGTGACCTGGCACTGGCCCGGCGGTGCGCGGTACAGCCGGGTATCCGCGCGACCATGCGCCAGAGCATCACGGACTGGGAGGAGGCGGGGTTCTCCTTCAGCATGGACTGGCTGCTGCGCAACGCCACGGCGGTGGCCACCGGACGCGCGCTGTTCACCTCCCTGGAGAACGTGGAGCCCGACCGGTTCGCCACGGCGTTGAAGAGCTCGGTCGACCACGTGGGGACCTTCCTGGACGCGGTGTCGGGACGGCTCGGACTGGACCACGACCGGGTGCTGATGGGCAGGTACGCGGCGCCGGTGGTCTCACGGCTGCTGGAGCTCAACGGCGGCAGGTTCAGTGACGCGGCGCACCGGGACAAGGTGCTCTACTGGTACGTGCACAGCGCGCTGTGGGGCCGCTACGCCGGTTCGACGGAGACCTTCCTCCAGCTCGACTACGACGCGGTGAACGAGTCGGGCGTGGAGGGTCTGCTGCAACGGATGTCCCGGTGGCGCGGGGGGAACCTGGACGTGCGCCCGCACGACTTCGAGGGCGCGACCCGGGGGTCGCGGTTCTACCCCCTGCTGTACATGCTCACCCGCGTGCACGGCGCCCGCGACTTCGGCAGCGGTCTGGAGCTGAAGGCGGAGATGCTGGGCAAGCTGTCCTCGCTCCAGGTGCACCACGTCTTCCCCAAGAAGGTGCTGCGGGAGGCCCGCTACGACAACCGCCAGGTCAACGCCATCGCCAACTTCTGCTTCCTGACCCAGGACACGAACCTGGAGGTCTCCGCGCGCACTCCGGAGGAGTACTTCCCCGAGGTGGAGGAACGCCACCCGGGGGCTCTGGCCTCGCAGTGGATCCCGATGGACCCGGACCTGTGGAAGGTGGAGAACTACCCCGACTTCCTGGCGGCGCGGCGGGAGCTGTTGGCCGGGGCGGCTCAGGACTTCCTGTCGGGTCTGGCTTCGGGCAAGGCGACGACCGGACCGGACGCGGGGCCGCTGCGGCCCATGACGGTGCTCAGCGCCGAACCCGACGACGCGCGGTCGGTGCAGGTCCAGGAGATGGTGGACGAGCTGAGGCGTCTGGGGTTCGCGGAGCCGGAGCTGGACGCGGTGATCAGCGACCCCGAACGGGGCGGGGTGATCGCCGAGGCCGAGGCGTTCTGGCCGGACGGGCTCCAGCACGGGGTCGGCAAGCCCGCGGTACTGGAGCTGGACCCCGACCAGGCCGACCTGCCGAGGTTGCAGGAGCTCGGCTATGAGGTGTTCACGTCGGTGGAGGCGCTGCTGGGCTTCGTGGACCGGCTCGGGCAGGACGCGGCCGGTGAGGCCGCCGAGGAGCCGGTGGAGGAGGTTCCCGCCTCCGGTCCGGTGACCGCCGACTTCGGTCGGGCGATGCTGTCGGTCTACGAGCGCGCCAAGTCCGAGGCCGACTACACCGCGGCCTCCTTCCTCGGCATGCTCTCGGAACTGGGTCCGCTGGGCACCGCGCGCAAACTGCTCCACGCCCCGGCGGTCTCGGACGGGTTCGCGAACCTGTGGGAGCGGGGCCGCCTGGACCTGACGGTGGAGGCGCTGGTGCTGCGCCCGGAGTTCTCGCCGCTGTTCACCGAGGAGGAGCTGACCCGGGCCCGCGCCCGGCTGGAGCAGTTCGGGTACCGCTTCCTCGACGCGGTCTGAGCCGTTCGGGGCAGGTGGGGATACCACCGCCCGGCCGCGCACTGGAGCGCGGCCGGGCTACCCCGTGTCCCTGACTGCTTGCGGGTGCCGTGTCCGGCGCCGCCGTGACCGTCCTTCCCTGAGGGCCCCGACCGCACGGCAGCGGACAGTGTGGGAAGCCGAGTCAGTCGTAGGAGCAGCGGGGGTGCGGGATGATCCCCGGTTCGGGCCTGCGGGGGCGCGGGCAGCGTCCGCGCACGCGGGCGCGGAGGGCTGTGCGACGCGGGTCGGCCTCCGTGACGGGGGCGGTGACGGGCGCGGTGTGCGCGGGAGGAGTGCACGGCGCGAGGAGGACGTGGGGGCCTCCCAGCGCGACGGCGAGGGCGAGTGCGAGGAGTCCGGAGCAGGGGCGGAGGGACCGACGGTGTCGCTCGGGCATGGGCACCAGCCTGACAGTCGTCGCCTTGTGTCGTGGACCGATCACACAAGGAGAGGTGTCCGGTCCAGGCCAGGGGTGACACGTGTGAACCATGTTGTGCCTGGGTAACCGGTTCGGTCCACTGACCGGGGTACGGTTCCGCCCGCCCTGCGCCCCGGACCGCGCGAACCGGGGCGGCGCCTGCCGCGTCCCACAGCGTGGCCGCGTCCGGCGCGGGCGCGAGCGGTGAGGGGGACGGCATGGGTGGGAAGAGGCCTTGGCCGAGGGCGGGTGAGAACCTGTCCACCAGGATGGCGCTCGGCCTGCTCCTGGGCTGCGCGCTCGTGACCTACTTCCTTCTCCAGGTCGCGGTGCAGTTCTCCGGCCACGAACTGCGGTCCGTGGGGGCCGCCTACGGTTGGGCCGGGCAGGAGGGCGCTCTGGAGGTCACCGGCTCGGTGGGCGTGGACTTCGGAAGCGACGAGCGGCAGTGCGTGGGCGCCTTCCGACCTGCGGGGGACGGCCCCGTGCGGACCGACGTCGACCTGTACCTGTCCGGGGCCTGCGAGGAGGGACGCACCGAGGAGGCCCGCCTCGTTCCGGGCGAGGACACCTGGCTGACGACCACGACCCGGGACCGCGCCTACGCGGACGCGGGGCCGGGCAGCGGGGTCGGCACCTCACTGGTGATGCTCGTCCTCGTCAACGCCTTCTGCCTCGGGCTCGGCCTGGCGTTCGCCCAGGGCTGCCTGGGGTCCGGTGTCGTGCTCCTCCGGCGGTCGCGCCGGCGGTGGCGACGGTGGCGCGCGCCGTCGGACCCCTGAGTCCCGCGCGACCGCGCGGTAGCGGTGCGGCCCCGGCGCGGAGGCGGCGTGTCCTCGGCCGGGGCGCGGACGGAGCGCGGACGGAGCAGGGCGCGGACGGGGTCCGGGTTCAGGTCCGGGGCGAGCCCTCCGGGCCGCTCCCGGTCGGCGCGGCCTCAGCCGGGGCGTCCGCGGGCGGGCGGCGGGCCCAGTAGGTGGCCACGAGCGCGCCGGAGACGTTGTGCCAGACCGAGAACAGGGCGCCGGGCAGGGCGGCGAGCGGCGCGAAGTGGGCGGTCGCCAGGGCCGCGGCGAGCCCGGAGTTCTGCATCCCCACCTCGACGCTGACCGCGCGGCGGGCGGCCTCGGGCAGCTTGGTGACCACGCCGACCAGGTAGCCGAGCCCCAGTCCCAGGGAGTTGTGCAGCACCACGGCCAGGGCGACCAGGAGGCCGGTGGAGAGCACGGCGTCGGCGTTGGCGCCCACCACCGCGGCGACCACGACGACGATGCCGATGACCGACACCAGCGGCAGGACGGGCAGGATCCTCTCCACGAACCGGCCCGCGGCCATGCGCAGCAGCAGTCCCGCCAGGACCGGGACCAGGACGACCTGGAGGATGGAGACGAACAGGTCGCCGGCGGCGACGGGCAGGGTGGAACCGGCCAGGCCCAGGACCAGGAGCGGGGTCAGCACGGGGGCGAGCAGGGTGGAGATCGAGGTCATCGCCACCGAGAGGGCCACGTCGCCGCGGGCGAGGTAGACGATGACGTTGGAGGCGGTGCCGCCGGGGGCGGAGCCGACCAGGACCATGCCCACCACCAGCAGCGGCGGCAGGCCGAGGGCCTGGGCGATCCCCCAGCCCAGGAGCGGCATGACCGTGTACTGGACCAGGACGCCGAGGACGACGGCCTTGGGGTGCCTGGCGACGACCGCGAAGTCCACGGGGCGCATGGTGAGCCCCATGCCGAACATGATGACCCCGAGCAGCGGGGAGATGTAGGGGGCGAGGAGGGCGGCCTGCCCGGGGGCGGCCAGGCCCACGATCCCTCCGGCGAGGACCAGCAGGGCGAACCACCTGCCGACGAAGTCGGCGACGCGCGTGAGAACTGACATCGAAGGACTACTTCCCGTGGGTGCCCCGGGGCGGCGGGACACCGCTCCCCGGGCGGTCGCCGCCGCGAGGGGTCGGTCGCCGCGCGGCCATGGTAGTCCCCGTGTCGTGGGCGTGCGGTGGTCAGGGCGGGTCCCGGACCGGAAACGGCTCCGCGCCGTGGGGTTCCCCACAGGGTCCCGGTACCGGAAAGGGTGACGATCCGCCCGGACGGGGAAGGGGCAGTCCATGACCGACATCTCCCCGGACGACGCGGCTGAAGGCAGGACGTACCCCGGCGAGGGCAGGACCGGCCCCCGGGAGTGGCGGTTCGTGTGGCGCCACCGGTACGCCCTCGTACTGGCCGTGGTCGTGGCGTTGATGGTCGGCGCGTGGGTGGCCCAGAGTTCGGCGCGTCCGCTGTTGTGGGGCGTGGCGGCGCTGGGGGTGGCCGCCCTGGTGTGGTGGTGCCGCATGCGGCTGCGCCTGGCCCGGGAGAAGTGGCGGGTGGCGCGGGTCGACCTGTCGGAGGTCGACCGGATGAGCGGGGTGGAGTTCGAGGAGCACGTCGCGGGGCTGATGCGCACGCATGGCTACACCGCCGTGACGGTGGTCGGCGGAGCCGACGACGGAGGGGTGGACGTGCTGGGCCGGGCGCCGGACGGGCAGGCCGTGGTGGTGCAGTGCAAGCGGTGGAACAGCCCGGTGCCCCCGAACGAGGTCCGCGCCTTCCTCGGCGTCCTCGCCACCAGTTACGAGGGGTACCGGGGGGTGTTCGTGGCCTCGAACGGCTTCACCGAGGCCGCGGCCCGCGAGGGCGAGGGTTACATGACCCTGGTGGACCGGGGACAGCTGGCGCGGTGGATGGGCGGTTCGGGCGCGCCCGAACCGCCCCGGCCGTGACCCCCGCGCAGCTTTCTCTCCGAGTTCTCTCAGTCCCACCAGAAGCGCCAGACGGGGCAGTCGACCAACTGCTCCGCGTAGACCTCCAGTCTGCCGGGGTCGGTGTTCTGCCAGACGTTGTCCGGGCAGAATGCGAAGTGCTCCGCCGCCACCCGCAGGGCGGCCGCGGTGTCGGAGGGCGGAGCCGCGACGCTCAGGGTGAGGGTGCCGAAGCCCATGCCCAGTACGCGCGCGCCGAAGCGGCGCTCCCAGTCGGCCACCACGGCCGCGAACACGGCGGTGTCGTTGTCGTAGTTGAGCGGCCCCACCCATCCGGAAGCGGCGACGGCCTCGGCGCCCGAGGCGGCCGGGACCAGCCCCAGCCGCGAGCCGACCCCGTTCTCGACCAGGATCTCGGCGCACTCGGCGGCGGACTCCCCGGGGTCCTCCTCCACCTGCGCGGCCGGTGCCCGTCCCGGCCAGGACGCCCCGTAGGGCGCGGTCACCGACAACCGGTCGGCACTGGGATCGGCCTCCTCACCGCAGGCGTGCTCCTTCCACCACCGGGCGAGCAGTGCCGCCGGGTCGTGGTCGGATGGCGAGGAGATCCATTCGGGGTACAGCTCCTGGGACTCCCAGGGCCGATCCGGTTCGCTGCCGAGTCCGTCCAGCAGCAGCGGCCACAGCCCTGACTCGGGGTGTTCGGCGTGTAGCCGGGACCACAGCCCGAACGGCACGGGGTCATCGCTCAGCCACAGCAGCGGGGTGCCGTCCTCCGAGGACACCGTGCGTCCGGGCGGAAGCCGTACGGAGAGAGCCTTCTGGGGATCCATGTCGCGATCGTAGGCGTCACCGGCGACGTTTCCTCGGCGGTCGGCCCGCCCGGGGCGCGCACCCGCGGAGCGCGCGGCTAGACAGTGTTTTTGGGGACCTCCGCTTCGCTTCGGCCCGTGTCCGGGCGCCCGAAGCACGGGAATCGGGTTGGAGCAGGCAGGGTGGTGTCTACAGCGGGTTCGCTCGTGCCCACCCGTCGCCCGCCACCACCCTCAACGGACGCCTACGGCGCGGTTCTCCCACGGAAACCCGCCCCCACCACCTCCAGAACCCCGTGGGCGCCCGAACCAACCCCCCACAAGCTGAGGCCGGTTCAAAAAACAGACCCTAGACCAGGGGCCTCCCCTCGGCCAGGTAACCGCGCACCAGATCGACGAGCGGCCCTTCCGTCCCCTCCTCGTCGAAGGCCGTGTCGGCCTCCGCCAGCAGAGGACGGGCCTCCCCGGGACGTCCCCGCTCATGGATCACGCAGCCGAGCTGGGCCAGCGAGAGAGGGAGGATCTCGGTCCTCAGCTCCCGGGCCCTTTCGACCACGGCGGCCAGCACCTCCTCCGCCCTGTCCCGGCGGCCCGTCTTGCGCAGGACGGTCCCGTACCAGTGGCGGACGAAGACGTCCTCGGCGGAGTCGGGGGCGAACACCCTCTCCACCTTGGGCAGGAGGTCGAGGACGACTTCCTCCGCACGGACGTAGTCACCCGCGTGGAGGAGCAGCGGCAGGACCCCGCCGCGAAGGTCCAGAGCTGCCCGGGCCTCCTCTCCGAAGACACGGTCCAGGAGGGAGGCCGTGCGCAGGAACCAGTGGGCCGCTTCGGCGTAGTCGCCCCGGTCGACCAGCACCGAGGCCAGCTTGTGGGTGGTGAGAACGGTCAGGTAGGGATCCCTCCGGTCGGGCCCCTCCAGGAGCAGCACCGCTTCGCGCAGATGCCTCTCGGCGGAGTCGAGGTCACCGGCGGCGTGGGCGTTCTCCCCCATGTCAGCGGTCAGGAAGGCCACCCACCAGTTGTCGGGCCCCAGAACGCTGCGCCAGACGCGCAGCCCTTGTGCCTTCGGCCTGTACCGCTTCGCGTTGCCGCGCACAGGCTGGGTCCACAGGACCGGCCTGGTCCGTGCCAGTGCCCGCACCAGGGCGAACACCAGCCAGTAGAGGGGGAGAAAACACACGACGACGATCAGCGCGCCCGCGCGCGTGCCCCACGAGTACCGCTCCCGGCGTTGGGAGCGACCGGTCCTCGGGTCGATCTCCAGCGCGGCGCAGAAGTAGAGGTGCGCCTCGGCGAAACGGTTCCGCGCCGCCAGACAGCGGCCCAGACCGTAGGCGGCCGTCCGGGTGATGGGGTGGCCGTCGCCGAGGTCGGCCAGGGACCGGACGTAGTGCTCACGGTACTCCTGCTCGACTTCGGTGACGGGACCGTGGTCGACGGGGCCGGGACCGCTGACGGAGGCGAGCACGGCCCTGTCGAGGCGTTCGTCGAGCTCCCGGACACGGGTGGCGGCCTCCTTCTGGTCGGCGATCTCCCCCCGCAGGCGCACCGCCTCCGCGCTGTCGCCCGCCCGGGCGTCCTCAAGGGCCCTGAGCTCGCGCCTGTACCACCGCAGCGCCTCGTCCTCCTTTCCCTGGCCGCGCAGGGAGAGGGCGAGCAGGGAGGCGGCCTCCCGCGGTGTGCCGTCGCCGCGACCGGAACGGTCGCGCACCAGCACGGCCGAGCGCAGGAGCCGCTCGGCAGCCCGGAGTTCGCCGTCCTCCAGGAGCCCCCGGCCGAGCCTGACGAGGAGTTCCTGGCTCTCAGTCGTAGCCGGGCGCGACGCCGCGTCGACCCGGACCATTTCTCTGTCGCACCGAAGCATCGCGTGCGCCGTGTACAGGTGCCCTGCCTCTCTCCCGGCACGGCGGCGCCTCTGCTGAGGGACGTGGCCCGGTACGTCGAGGCCGGCCGTTCCCGCCCTCTGGAGCGCGAGCGCGGCGTTGGCACGGACCAGGAACGCCAGCGCGCGACCGGGCTCCCGATCGGGATCCGCTTCCCCGACCGGTTCGCGGCGGCCCTCGGCGTCCACGCGCAACGCCTCCGCGAAGTGGGGCTCGGCCTCCTCGAACCGGCCCTGCCCCGCCAGGGCCTCCCCGAGGGTGTAGGCGGCCTCCCTGCGCTGGACGTCACCGGAGGGCAGCGCCCTGGCCAGGCCTTCGTGGACCCGCCGGGCGGTCTCCTCCGCGTCGCGCGCACCGCGGTGGTGCAGGCGGTACCGGGCGAGGAACACGCCGAGTTCGCTGAAGGTCCCGTCCGCGGACAGGGACGGGTAGAGCCCCTCCTCCGCCCGCTCCATCACGGCGTGGGTCTCCTCGAACCGCCGGGCCGCCAGGAGGCGCAGCGCCAGGATCAGACGGGGCATGTGAGCGGCGTCCGGTGGCAGGTCCGGCCACGCGTCGGCCGTACGGATCGCCTCCGCCAGGGTCTCCTCTCCGCGACGGACCCGTCCGCCCCAGAAATCGCAGGACGCCCTCAGGGCGAGCGCGGCGACCAGCACCTGGGGGGACAGGTCCGTCCCGGGGCCCCGTGCGCGGCGGATCAGGGAGTCGAGCGTCTCCGTCGCCGCGGACCTCCTGCGCTGGTGCATGTACGCCATCGCGAGCATGAGTTGGGCCTCAAGGACGAACACGTGGCGCTCGCCGACCCCGTGTTCGAGTTTGTCCAGCCCGTGCGAGAGCAGGTCGACCGCATGGGAGACGTCTGTCCCAGAGCCGTCGGACATGTTCTCGACGAGGAGGGCGGTGCCCAGGTTCACCTGTGCGTGGAGGACGTAGGAGTGGTCCGCGGGAAGCCTGCTGTGGAGCTCGTCGTAGGAGCGCTGGCACGCTTCGACGGCTCCGGAACCGTCTCCGAAGCCGGCGTCGTGGAGCAGGGCCGCCAGCACGCCGGCCTCGCCCAGGTAGACGTACGGTGCCGTGGGATCGGCCTCGGGTGCCTCGGGCCAGCGCCCGATCCCCTCCATGGCCCGGGTGAGGCACCGTTCGGCCTCCTGAAGCGAACCGTGCTTCATGGCCCGAAAGCCGACTGTGAGCAGGGCGCCGATCGCCGACCACCGGGTCTGGTCGTCGGCGCTTTCCAGAACGTCGGCGAGGACCCGTTCCGCCTCGTCGTGCCCGCCGAGGAACTGCAGCGCACGTGCGTGGTCTATACGCAGCCTCGCGGTTTCCTCCTCGTCGGCTCCGGCGCGCTCGGCGCGTTCGACGCGGTGGAGCGCCGCACGCTCCGCCATCTGCCAGTCCTCGCTGTTGAAGGCTTCGAGCATGACCGCGGTGAGTACCTCGGTACCGGTCCCGGCGTGCTGGAGGAGGAAGGCGGTGACCTCCGGCAGCGGGCGCCCCGCGCCCAGGTCCGGGTTGCGCTGGATCTCGTCGACGAGGTCCTCCCTCACCACGCACCGGTCCGGATCGTCCGGAAGGAGCGTGAGCAGCCCGTCGGGGCGGGCGTCGGCGTCGGACCTCGTCCTGCGGTCGAGTCCGGCCAGCCGCCACAGTTCGGGGAGGTCCTCCCGCTCCTCGGACCAGTCTCCGCCCCGGTGGCACCGGTAGACGAGCTCCACCGCGTCCACGGGCAGGGGACCGGTCATCCCCATCCGACGCAGGTCACAGGCGGCCTGGACGAGTACCGCCACCCTCTGGTCCTCCTCGGACCGCAGGCTCTCCCACTCCTCGACGGCCTCCGTCCCGGCCGCGAGGTAACGGGCGATGTCGACGCGGTGCGCGGTCCACTGACGCAGCGCGTCCGCCAGACGGCCGTCCAGGCGCCCGAGCCGCTGGGCCTCGCGTTCGTCGGCCGGAGGGTTGTCGACGGGCAGGTGGAGGACCTTGGCGTCGATGTTGTCGGGGTGCTCCGGCCGGAGCCACCTCCCGCTCTCCTCCTCCAGGTAGGTGGAGGCGGTCGCGACCACCCGCGGAGCCCTGCCCTCGGCGATCATCGTGTGCAACGCACCTGCGGGGAGCTTGCCGTCCTCCAGGAACCGGGGCAGGTCGTCCAGCCAGAGCACGGTCCGGCGCTTCGCCGCGGCATAGCGCGCGGCCGCGGCGAGGTCCTCCCTGCCGCTCGGGACGACGAGGGAATACCGCTTCCACGGCCGGACGCGCAAGGCCTCGAACAACGAGCGGGACTTTCCCGCCTTCGGGCGGCCGACGAGCAGGAGAAACGGGTAACGCCCCAGCTTTTCCCGCAGTTCGGCGTCGGCCGACCGTTCGACATAGGCGGGTGTTCTCTCGACGCCGTCCCCGTCACCTGTGTACGGTTCGCGTGCGGGCCTGACGCCCAGCACGCCGAGTTCCCTGATATCGGCGATTCTCCGCAGAAAGACGCCCGGCGGGAGGGCGCTGGCCGATCTGCTCGCGGCTTCCCTCTCCAGAACCTTGGCGGTCAGGGGCAGCGCCACACCGGCGGCCAGGCCCACGACGACGACCACGCGGGAAACCCATTCCGGCCAGCTCTCCGGCAGCAGCCCCCCTGCGCCGATAACGAGGGAGAGCACGAGGGCAAGGGCAGCCGTGAACCATATCCGGTAGCCGGTCATGGACAGCGCTTTCGTGTGGACGGAAACCGCGCGCGTACACGCGCGTGCTACCGGAGATCCTCACGGAGGCGCACAGAGGTGTCAACACAAAAGAAAATACGGCTCCCCTCCCTGTCGGGGACGTGAGCGTTTTCCCGTCTCCTTCACCACCTTCACGTGCGGACCGGGACGAGGAAGCTGACCCTTCCATCGGCGGATCCGCTTCACCCCGGGGAGAACAGCACGTCGGGGCCGGTGTCCGGACGGTAGGTCCAGAAGGCCCGGGCACCGGCCCGCTCCGCTGGCTGGCACCGGTCAGGTGGCGAGCGCGCGCAGGGGTCCGTCCAGCTCGCGCCGGTAGAAGTCGACGAACCCGTCGGGGTCGGGCCCGGCGTTCTGCATGACCAGGCGGTCGAAGCCCGCGTCGACGTACGCGCGCACGGCCTCGACGTAGCGTTCGGGGTCGGGTCCGCAGGCGAAGTGCCCCAGCACGTCCTCCTCCCGGACCGTGGTGGTGGCGGCCGCGAAGTTGACCGGGTTGGGCAGCTCGCTCATCACCTTCCAGCCGGTCAGGGCCCAGCGGGAGGTCTCCAGGGCCGCCTGCGCGGCGGTGTGCTCGTCCTCGGCCCAGGCCATGGGCACCTCGGCGTAGCGGGGGCCGTCGCCCCCGGCGTCGCGGTAGGCCCGCACGATCGCGGACTTGGGTTCGGTGGCGAACAGCCCGTCGCCGAGTTCGGCGGCGAGCCTGGCCGACTCCCCGCCGCTGGCGGCGACGGCGATCAGCGGCGCCTCCTCGGGAAGGTCGAACACCCGGGCGTCCTCCAGCCGCAGGTACTCGCCCTCGTAGGACTGGTAGCCGCCGTTCCACAGGAGGCGGATGATCTCCAGGGCCTCGCGCAGCATGTGGTGGCGCACGTGGACCGCGTCGGGGAACTCCTGGCCGACGACGTGTTCGTTGAGCCGCTCCCCGGAGCCGACGCCGAGGACGAAGCGGCCCTTCGAGAGCAGGGACAGGGTCGCGGCGGCCTGGGCGATGATCGCCGGGTGGTAGCGCACGGTCGGGCAGGTCACCCCGGTGGCCAGGCCGATCCGCTCGGTCCTGGTCGCGATGGCGCCGAGCACGGTCCAGGCGAAGGGCGAGTGGCCCTGGTTGTCCAGCCAGGGGTGGTAGTGGTCGCTGATCTCCACGAAGTCGAACCCGGCGCGCTCGGCCAGCTCCGCCTGCCGGACGAGCTCCTCCGGCCCGAAGGCCTCGGCCGCCAGCTTGTACCCGATCTGCATGCGTCTCCCCCGTCCGGTGGCACCGGGCGGCGGTCCGCGCGCACCGCCGGCCCCGTCCTCGGCCGGACCGGTGGAACGACGCGGGACCCCTGGCGCCCCTCACCACTCATCGATCACCCAGGGCACCCATACAACTACCGCTCGGAGCGACGAAGGGGTTGCGACACACATCCGCAGCCGGATCCGGGCCGGGCACCGGGGCCGTGCGGCCTCGCGCCCGCGCCGCGGGCGCGAGGTCGCGCGGCGCCGTTCACGAGGGAGTCGCCCATTGCTTACGGAAAGCGACGGGGGAGCGGAAAAATATCTTCCGCCATTCTCAATCTATAGCGCACCCGGGGGCTTGCGGCAAGACCCGGGTCGTGCCGCACAATTTCCCCTCGAAGCCGGAATCCGCGGCAATCCGGGATAAGCGACGGGACACGCGAAAAGCGTGTGCCGTTGTCGGCGCACGGGACGCGCGCCGGTGTCGGAGCGCTGGTGGGGCCCGGGGCGCGCTCGCAGGTGGCCGGTTCGGAGAAGCGGATGCGCGTGCCGCCGGAACACGCGGAACGGCTGATGGAGAAGCAGTCTGTTGAACGGGGAATTCATGGTTGACGTGATCGTGGTCGGCGGCGGACCGACCGGCCTGATGCTGGCCAGCGAGTTGCGGCTGCACGGCGTGCGCGTGGTCGTGCTGGAGAGGTTGACCGAGCCGACCCGGCAGGCCCGCGCCCTCGGCCTGCACACGCGCAGCATCGAGGTGATGGACCAGCGCGGCCTGCTGGAGCGGTTCCTCGCGGCCGGTGAGAAGTTCCGGGTCGGCGGCCTCTTCGGCGGCATCACCAAGCCGTGGCCCGACCGGTTGGACACGGCCCACCCGTACGGCCTGGCCATCGAGCAGCCGGTCACCGAACGGCTGCTCAACGAGCGCGCCCTCGAACTCGGTGCCGACGTCCGGCGCGGCCGCGAACTGGTCGGGCTGGGCCAGGACGGGGACGGGGTGACCGTCGAGCTGGCGGACGGCACGCACCTGCGCTCGCGCTACCTCGTCGGCTGCGACGGCGCCCGCAGCACGGTGCGCGGGCTGCTCGGCGTCGGCTTCCCCGGTGAGCCCGCCCGGGTCGAGACGCTGCTGGGCGAGATGGAGGCGGCCGAGGACCCGGTGACGATCGCCGCCGTCGTCGAGGAGGTCCGCAGGACCCAGCTGCGGTTCGGCCTCGCTCCCCTCACGGGCGGAGGCGGGGACGGCGGCGGGAGCGGGAACGCGGACGGGGCCGGGAGCGGGGTGTACCGCGTCGTCGTGCCCGCCGACGGGGTCGCCGAGGACCGCACGAGCACGCCGACCCTCGAAGAGTTCAGGCGGCAGCTGCGGGCCCACGCGGGCACCGACTTCGGCGTGCACTCGCCGCGCTGGCTGTCCCGGTTCGGCGACGCCACCCGGCTGGCCGAGCGCTACCGGGTCGGTCGGGTGCTGCTGGCCGGGGACGCGGCGCACGTCCACCCGCCCACCGGCGGGCAGGGGCTCAACCTCGGTGTCCAGGACGCGTTCAACCTCGGCTGGAAGCTGGCCGCCGAGGTCAACGGCTGGGCGCCGGAGGGGCTGCTGGACAGCTACCACGCCGAACGGCGCCCGGTGGCCGCCGACGTGCTGGACAACACCCGCGCGCAGATCACGCTGCTGGGCACCGAGCCGGGTGCGGTCGCGCTGCGGGGACTGCTCTCGAAGCTGATGGACTTCGAGGAGGTGAACCGGTACGTGACCGGGCTCGTCACCGCGACGGACGTTCGCTACGACTTCGGCGAGGGGCACGCGCTGCTCGGCCGGCGGATGCGCGACATCGGTCTGACGCGGGGACGCCTCTACGAGCTGACGCACGGCGGCCGCGGGCTGCTGCTCGACCGGACCGGTCGGCTCTCGGTGGCGGGCTGGGCGGACCGGGTCGACCACGTCGTCGATGTCGGTGACGCCAGCGGGGAGCTGGGCGCGCCCGCCGTGCTGCTGCGGCCGGACGGCCACGTGGCGTGGGCCGGTGAGGACCAGCGGGACCTGCTCGACCGGATGCCGAGGTGGTTCGGGGCCGCCGCGGGCTGAGCGCGCCGGTGACGTGCGGCGAAGACCCTCCGGCATGGCTGGTAGCCCAGCGCCGGGCCGGGTAGTGCGGGGGCATGGACGGTACCGAGCACGGCCGCTGGATCCAGTTCGTCGGAAACGCCACGGTGCTCATCGGCTGGGACGGCCTCGTGGTGATGACCGACCCCAACTTCCTGCACGAGGGGCAGTGGGCCTACCTCGGTTACGGCCTGGCCACCCGCCGCCGGATCGGCCCCGCCCTGGACGTCTCCGACGTCGGCCGGGTCGACGGGATCGTGCTCTCGCACATGCACGGCGACCACTTCGACCGCGTCGCGCGGCGCGGCCTGGCCCGGGAGACGCCGATCCTGACCACCGGCCAGGCGGCCCGCCGCCTGGACCGCTGGGGGTTCGGCGCCGCGGTGGGGCTGCGGACCTGGGACGAGGAGACCATCACGCGCGGCCGCACCCGGGTCCGCGTCACCTCGGTCCCCGGACGCCACGGACCCCGGATCGTGCACCGGCTGCTGCCGCCGGTCATGGGCAGCATCCTGGAGTTCGGCGCGGTCGGGGAGAGGGACGCGTTCCGTATCTACGTCACCGGCGACACCCTGGTCCACGAGGACATCGCGCGGATACCCCAGCGGTACCCGCACATCGACATGGCGCTGCTCCACCTCGGCGGCACGGCGTTGCCCGGCGGAATCCTGGTGACCATGGACGACAGGCAGGGTGCCGAGATGGCCCGTCTGGTGAACCCGGCGGTCGCCGCGCCCATCCACTACGACGACTACCGGCGTTTCAAGTCCCCGCTCAGCCGCTTCCTCGACCGCATGGAGGGCCTCGGCTGGGGCGAGCGCGTCCGTCTGCTCCCCCGAGGGCAGCGCGTGCCCCTCTGACCGGGCCGTCCGAGGTCGCACGCCGATGCCCGCACCTGGGAAAACCGGTTGCGGGCGCGCGTCGCGCCGTGGAAACCTGCCGGGGCGCTCGCGGCGGTGGCGGGGCGCGTACGGCGGAACCCCTGTGGAGAGCGGTCTTGGGCTACATCGACGTCAACCAGGTCAGCCACACCCTTCCCGACGGTCGGGTCCTGCTGGACTCGGTGTCCTTCCGCGTCGGCGAGGGGTCCAAGGCGGCGCTGGTGGGGGCCAACGGCGCGGGCAAGAGCACCCTGCTGCGGATCGTGCGCGGAGAGCAGCGCCCCCAGGGAGGCGCGGTCACCCTGGACGGCGAGCTCGGCGTGATGCCGCAGTTCATCGGGCACGTGCGCGACGAGACCACCGTCCACGAACTGCTGGTGTCGGTCTCCCCCGCGCCGGTGCGCGAGGCGCACGCGGACCTGGAGGCGGCCGAGGCGGCCATGATGGTCGACGACGGCGAGAGGACGCAGATGCGCTACGCCGGGGCCATCGCCCGCTACGGCGACGCCGGGGGCTACGACGCCGAGGTCGTGTGGGACCAGTGCTGCACGGCGGCGCTGGGCGCCCCCTACGAGCGCTGCCGGTGGCGCGAGGTGCGCACGCTGTCGGGCGGGGAGCAGAAACGGCTGGTCATCGAGGCCCTGCTGCGGGGGCCTGCGCCGGTGCTGCTGCTGGACGAGCCGGACAACTACCTGGACGTGCCGGGCAAGCGCTGGCTGGAGGAGGCGCTGCTGGCCACCCCCAAGACGGTCCTGTTCGTCTCGCACGACCGGGAGCTGCTGAGCCGGGTCCCGGACCGGATCGTCACGGTCGAACTGGGCGCCGCGGGCAACACGGCGTGGGTGCACGGGGGCGCCTTCGACACCTACCACGACGCCCGCCGGGAGCGGTTCGCGCGGTTGGACGAGCTGCGGCGGCGCTGGGACGAGGAGCACGCCAAGCTCAGGGCGCTGGTGGTCACCTACAAGCAGAAGGCCGCCTACAACTCCGACATGGCCTCGCGCTACCAGTCGGCCCGGACCCGGCTGCGCAGGTTCGAGGAGGCGGGCCCGCCGCAGAAGCTGCCCCGCGAGCAGAACCTGCGGATGCGGCTGCGCGGCGGCCGGACGGGCAGGCGGGCGCTGGTGTGCGAGGGGCTGGAGCTGACCGGGCTGATGCGCCCGTTCGACCTGGAGGTCTGGTACGGCGAGCGGGTGGCGGTGCTGGGCTCCAACGGGTCGGGCAAGTCGCACTTCCTGCGGCTGGCGGCCGGGGGCGGCAGCGATCCGGAGTCGTCGGTGCTGCCGGAGGAGGAGCGGACGAAGGTGCCGCCGGTGGAGCACAGCGGCACGGCGCGGCTGGGCGCGCGCGTGCTGCCGGGCTGGTTCGCGCAGACCCACGAGCACCCCGAGTTCGCGGGCCGCACGCTGCTGGACATCCTGCACCGGGGGCAGGGCACCCGCCGGGGCGTGCCCCGCGACGAGGCGGGGCGGGCGCTGGACCGCTACGAGCTGGCACCGGCGGCGGAGCAGACCTTCGACACGCTCTCGGGCGGGCAGCAGGCGCGGTTCCAGATCCTGCTTCTGGAGCTGTCGGGATCGACGATGCTGCTGCTGGACGAGCCCACGGACAACCTGGACGTGGTGTCGGCTGAGGCGCTGGAGTCGGCGCTGGAGGCCTACGACGGCACGATCCTGGCGGTGACGCACGACCGCTGGTTCGCGCGCGGGTTCGACCGGTTCGTGGTGTTCGGCGCCGACGGGGACGTCTACGAGGCGCCGGAGCCGGTGTGGGACGAGGGGCGGGTACGCCGCGAGCGGTAGGGGGTCCTCGGCGCGGAAGGGGCGGACGCCCGCTTCCCTGCTGCTCCGTGCCGCCGGAGCACGGCGTGTGGGCGGCGACCGGATACGGCACCCTGGTCTCGGATCTGCCCGCGCGGGTCATGCGCGGTGAGCACCGCGGGTAGGGCGGCGGCCGCGAAGGCTCACCGGCCCGCCCCCTTTCGCCGCAGGTCAGGGACCTCCCGTCACACCGGGAACACTTCCGGGCGACCCGCTACCCGACAGGCAGTTCGATGTCGACCATGGCCGAGCACTCCTCCAGGCAGCCGCCCACCGTGAGCGTGCCGCCGGGTTCCGCCTCGGGGAAGAAGAACGCGGCGTGGGTGCCCTCTCCGGCGTCGAGCGCGTAGCGCCCCACCGCCTCGCTCGCCCGGTGCTCACCGCCGTCGCCCCCACCGTCACCGCCGCCGCTCCCGCCTCCCACGTAGGAGGCCTGGAGCAGGTCGAGACTGACGCCGTCGTCGGTGGTGAACTCCACCGTCACCGCCAGGGGCTCGTCGGGGGCGGCGCGGTAGGCGGTCAGCAGCCGGGCGCGCACCCCCTCGGACTCGTCCGTCACGTCCTCGGCGACCAGCAGGCCGGGGCCCGGATCGCGGCCGTCCACGCGAAGGTCGGTGAGCAGGCCGTCCTCCGCGGTGAATCCGCCGTAGGCGACGCAGGCCGGTTCGGCGTCCGGTTCGGCGTCCGGGTCGCCGCCGGGGCACAGTTCGTAGCCGTCCGGGGTGTGCCCGACCTCGGCGTTCCAGGCGGGGCGGCCCTCGTCGGCCCAGGCCTGGGCGACCGCCGCCTGGTGGAGGAGGTAGGCGCGGGCGGCGGAGTCCTCGGCGGTGCGGGGCAGCCCCTCGCGCATCCGTCCGGGGTCCCCGGCCCGGGCCAGGGCGTCCACGTACTCCGCCACGGTCCTCCCCGACGCCGCCACCGCGCGCGCGTCCTCCCCGTCGGTTCCGGCGAGGGGGGCGTGCGGGGAGGGCCTGCCCCGGGGCTCGGCGCTCGGTGCCGCGGACCGCTCGGGCCCGCGCGTCGCGCCGTCGGCGTCCGGCTGTCCGGGCCGGGGCCCGGGCAGGTCGGTGGGCTGGACCGTCCGTCCCTCCCCCGCCCCCTCCCCGGTCGGGGCCGCGTCCCGCAGCGCCCCGCAGCCGGAGGTGACGATCAGGGCCAGGGCCGCGGCGGCGGCCAACCTGGTCGGCGTCATGTCCGTTCTCCCCCTGTGCGAACCGGCGGCCAGCCGAGCCTACGGCCGGGAGGCGTCAACACGGGGGTCGCACGACGTAAGGACTTCTTGGCGCGGGGGCCGCCCCGAGGCCCACGCGGGCCCCGGGACACGGCGGGGAGGCCGCTCCCGGGGCCGCCCGGCGGGCTGGCGGGCTGGCAGGCTGGCCGGAACCGTTGCCGGTGTGGTGGGAGGGGCCCATCCCCCGGTGATCTTGTACTTATAGCGCGTCTCGACCGTCCAACCTCGCTACAAGTACAAGATCACGGCGCAAGAAGCGGACCGGTGCGCCTTGCGGCCACCGCGTCAGGGACGCAGCAGCACGGGCAGTTCCTGGAGGCTGTTGACGATGATCGAGGGGTGGTTGCGCAGCTCCCCGTCGGGGACCGCCAGCTCCAGGTCGGGGTAGCGCTCGAAGAGCATGGGCAGGGCGATCCGCCCCTCCATGCGGGCCAGGGTCGCGCCGGGGCACACGTGCGGCCCGTACCCGAAGGAGATGTGGCGGCCTCCGGACCGGGTGAGGTCGAAGGCGTCGGGGTGGGGGTCCTCACCGTGCTCGGCCCGGTCGCGGCTGACCGCCCCGTAGGAGACCATGAGCGCCTCCCCCTTGCGGATCGTGCTCCCGGCGGCCTCGACGTCCTCGGTGGCGAACCGGAAGATCATGTTGGAGGTGGGCGGGTCGTAGCGCAGCGTCTCCTCCACGACCGCGTCCCAGCCGACCCTGCCCTCCTTGACCAGGGCGAACTGCTCGGGGTGGGCGAGCAGGGCGCGCACGGCGTTGGACAGCAGGTTGACGGTGGTCTCGTGCCCCGCGGCCACGGTGACCTGGAGGGTGCCGCGCACCTCCAGGTCGGTGAGGACGTCGCCGTTCTCATCCGCCCGGAGGAGTTCGCTGGTCAGGTCGTTTCCGGGCCGGGCGCGCCTGTCGGCGACCATGTCGTCGTAGTACTTCTCCAGGGTGGCGTAGACCTCCATGAACTCCTCGGGGCCGGTGACCGAGGAGAAGAACTTCACGTACAGCTCGCGCAGGCGGTCGAACTCGCTCCGGTCCACCCCGTACAGCTCGCCGATGACGTTCATCGGCAGCTGGAAGGCGAACTCCGACTTCAGGTCCAGGGGTTGGTGCGCGCGGGGCTCCATGGCGTCGAGCAGTTCGGCGGTGAGCTCATGGATGCGCGGGCGCAGGCGCTCGACGCTGCGCGCGGAGAAGGCCCGGGCGGTGAGCAGGCGCAGCCTGCGGTGCTCGGCCCCGTCGGTGCCCAGGAGGTTGGTGGGGGTCGGCGGGATGGTGCTGAGCAGCGGCCAGGCCTCGGGGATGCGGCCGCTCTGGTAGTCGTCCCAGTGGGCGACGTCCTTGACCAGGCGGGGGTCGGTGAGCAGCGCGCGGGCGGCCTCGTGGTGGGTGACGGCCCAGGCGGTCACGCCGCCCGGCAGCTCGACCCGGGTGAGGGGCCCGGCGGCGTACAGGGCCTCGCGCTCGGCGCGCAGGTCGGTGACGTGGGGGTCCAGGACCAGGGTGCCGTGGGGGTCGTGCTGGACGGGGCAGGGCATCAGATCGCTCCCAGGGGCGGTACGGGGGTGAAGGCCACGGGCAGTGAGGCGACGCCCCGCACCCAGGGCGAGGGGCGCCATCGCAGTTCGGAGGGGTCGACGGCCAGTTCGAGGTCGGGCAGCCGGTCCATGAGGACCTCGATTCCGGTCACCGCGATGATCTCGGCGATCTCCTGGGCCGGGTAGGGACAGGAGTGCTCGCCGTGGGAGAAGGACAGGTGGGCGTGGTTGCCCCGGTCACCGGAGGCGGGGACCGCGGAGCGCACACGCGGGTCGGTGTTGGCCCCCGCCAGCCCGAGCAGCACCAGGTCTCCCCGGCGGATGAGCTGTCCGTCCAGCTCCACGTCGTGGACGGCGAAGCGGCCCGCGTGGACCTGTGTGGGGGTGTCCTCCCACAGGACCTCGTTGAGGGCCTCCCGGGCGCTGTGGCGGGCGCCCGCGAGGGAGGAGGCGAAGTGGTCGTCGGTGAGCATCAGGCGCAGCGCGTTGCCCAGCCACTCGCCGGTGGGCTGGTTGCCGCCCCCGAGCAGGACGACCAGCTCGGGGACGGCCTCCTCGTCGGTGTAGCCCGCGGGGTGGGCGAGCAGGCGCGAGACCACGTCGGACCCGGGTTCGGCGCGCCGCCGGGCGACGAGTTCGGCCATGGCGGCCAGGAGGGCGCGCTGGGCCTCCAGCGCCCGGGCGCCGCCGTCGATCATGGTGGTCATGAGGGAGGCGACGTGGTCGCCCCGCTCGTCGTCCAGCCCGTAGAGCCAGCTCAGCACCAGGGCCGGCAGGCGCGCGGTGTAGGAGGGGCGCAGGTCCGTCCCGGTCGAGGCGCAGAACCCGTCGACGAGGCGGTCGGCCAGGCGGGCGGTGACCGCGCGCAGCTCGTGCGGGTCGGTCCCGGCGAGGGCGTCACCGACCGCGCCTGCGCGCCTGCGGTGCTCGTCCCCTTCCGAGTACAGGACCGTGGGCAGTTGCATCACCAGCGGCAGCAGCGGCCAGTCCGGCGGCACCCGGTCCCAGGCGTTCCACCGGTGCGAGGCGCGCGCGAACACCTCGGGGGTGCTGAGCACGTGGTGCAGCTCGCGGTAGCCGATGACCAGCCACGCGGGCACGTCGCCCTCCAGGAGCACGGGCACCACCGAACCGTGCTCGGCGCGCATGGTCCGGTAGAGGCCGCCGGGGTCGTCCCGGAAGCCGGGGCCGTGGAGGTGGACCGGGCAGGAGTGGGGGCCGCTCACCGGGTGCCTCCCGTGACCAGGGCGCGGACGTGGTCGACCAGCGCGATGAGGACCTGTTTGGCCGAGTCGCGCGAGCGCGCGTCGCAGCGCAGCAGGGGGACGGAGGCGTCCAGGTCCAGGGCGGCGCGCACCTTCTCCAGGCTGTGGCCGGTCCCGCCGAAGTCGTTGTGGGCCACGACGAAGGGGGTGCCCTGGGCCTCCAGGCGGTCGATGGCGTAGAAGGAGTCCTCCAGGCGGCGGGTGTCGACCAGGACGACCGCGCCCAAGGCTCCGGAGAACAGGCGGTCCCACAGGAACCAGAAGCGCTCCTGGCCCGGGGCGCCGAAGACGTAGAGCACCGAGGTGGCGTCCAGGGTGATGCGGCCGAAGTCGAAGGCGACGGTGGTGACGCGTTTGGCCTCCACGCCGTCCACGTCGTCGACCCCGTGCCCCGCCCGGGTCATGGTCTCCTCGGTGCTGAGCGGGCGGATCTCGCTGACCGAGCGGACCAGGGTGGTCTTGCCGACCCCGAAGCCGCCCACGACCGCGATCTTGAGGGCGTACTCGGCGGTGTCGGGCAGCGGGACGCGGGCGGGGTCCGCGGAGGCGGCCGGGGGCGGGGCCGCGGGGGGATCAGAGGTTGTGGAGTGCAACGAGCACCTTCTCCAACACGTCCGGGGAGGCGAGGGGTCGGGCCGGCGAGGGCGCGGGCCGGGGATGGCGCGCGGTGACCAGGCCGGTGTCGAGGAGGTCGGTGACCAGGATGCGCACGATCGCCACGGGCAGGCGCAGGTGGGCGGAGATCTCCACCACCGCCGTCGGGCCGCGGCACAGCCGCAGGATCCGGGCGTGCTCGGACTGCATGCCGGGGGCGGGCCCGCTCTCGGCCACGATGAGGGTCACCGCGTCCAGGGACTCGTCGGCCCCGCCGCTGCGGCCCGAGGTGATGACGTAGAGGCGGTCGGGCCCCTCCTGGTGGTGCGGGCGGGTCATACCGGTCCCGCGGCGGCGCGGGGCGGGGTGGTCAGGTACTCACCCATCTGCTCGACCAGCTCGTTCATGTTGTGGCCGACCAGGCCGGGTTCGGCCTCCTCGGAGGTGATGACGGCCAGGTGGGCGCCGTGTCCGGCCTCGACGATGAAGAGCAGTCCGCCGTAGAACTCGGCCATGGCCTGGCGGACGCCGCCCGCCCCGTCCCCGAACTCCACCGAGGCGCTGTGCGCCAGGCTCTGCACCCCGGCGGCGATCGCGGCGAGGTGGTCGGCGCTGTCGGCGCGCAGGCCGGAGCTGTGGCACAGCTTGAGCCCGTCGCGGGAGAGCACGAGGGCGTGGCGGGTGCCGGGCGTGCGTTCCAGGAGGCCTTCGAGGAGCCAGGTCAGCTTGTCGAGGTCCATCATGCGTCCTTGTCGGTCGGGCCGCGCACCGCGGAGCGGAACTCGCCGAAGCCCCTCGCCACGGCGGCGGGGTTGCTCCTGCGCGGTGCGGGCCTGGTGTTCTCGGCCGCCGCGAGGGTCCGGCCGCGGCGGCGCCGGGGCAGTCCGCCGACGTCCTCGGCGGTGGTCTCCGCCTCGGCCGGAGCGGCCGGGACGGGCGTGGGGGTGGTCCGGGGTTCCCGTGCGGCCCCGGGCGGGGGCGCCGGGGAGTCGGGGACCGCGGGCGCGGGGAGGGGTTTGACGAGCTTGCGGGGCAGCAGGAGGACGACCGCGGTGCCGCCCCGCGAGGAGGAGCGGAAGGACACCGACAGGCCGTAGCGGTGGGCGATCTGGCCGACGACCGAGAGGCCCAGGCGGGTTCCGGAGATGGCGGCCAGGTCCAGGCCGTTCTCGACGGTGCGGCGGGCGCGGCGCAGGGCCTCCTCCCCCATGACCAGACCGCCGTCCTCGACCATGACCGCGATCCCGGCCTGGACCTCCTCCACGTGGACGTGGACCTCGGCGGTGGGCGGAGAGAACCTGGTGGCGTTGTCCAGGATCTCGGCCAGGGCGTGGATGACGCCCTCGGCGGCGAACCCGGCGACCGCCTGGGTGGAGGCGTTGTGCACGCGTACGCGCTGGTAGGCGCCGATGCGGGCCATGGCGCCGCGGACGACGCTCTCCATGCCGATGGCCCGGCCCCAGCGGCGGCCGGAGCGGGCCCCGGTGAGGACGGCGATGCTGTCGGCGACGCGTCCGGTCTGGGCGGTGCTGTGGTCCAGGTGCATGAGGTCGCCGAGGATGTCGGCGTTCGCGTCACCGTCGCCGTGGCGCTCCTGCATCCGGCGCAGGTCGGCGAGCATGGTGGTGCTCAGGGCCTGGACGCGCCCCGCGGCGGTGGCGCAGGCGGCCATCGCGGCCGAGCGTCGGCGTTCGGCCGCGGCGATCTCGGTGGCGGCGGCCCGCAGGACGGCGCGGCTCCCGTGGTCGGCGGGAAGGGGCAGGGCGCGCAGGGCGGTGTCGGCGGAGTCACCCGCGCGCAGGCGCCGGGCCAGGAGGGGCAGGTGCTCGTCGGCCAGGGAGGCGCTGTCGGCGCGCAGCGCGTCGAGCCGGGCACCCAGGTCGCGGAGCCGCCGGTCGCGCTGGTTGAGGAGCACCGCGAGGACCAGCAGGAGCAGGAGGAGGACCGCGGAGGCGGCCAGGACGGGCAGGGTCCGGGCCTCGGGCACGGCCCACGGGAGCACGGCCCAGAAGGGCAGCGCCGCGAGCGGGAGGAGGAGCCAGCGCGGCGCGGACAGCCACGCGGGCAGGGCTCCTCGGGGGAGGGGGGTCTCAGCAGTCATGGGGCTCCACGTCCAGCCGCGCCGTCGCTCCTGGTTCCGGCACGGGCGGACGCACCGAAGGGGACATTTCCGGCACGCTGGGCACACCTAAAGGAAGGGGACGAATTTCCCCAACCTAAGCTTTTCGGTGTACGGCGAGTCAACATACCACCAGACACCTCGGGCAGCCATGTCGGCATAATGGATCCTTATCGCACACCGGGGGACGGAGAGCGTCATTCCCTACCACAGCGCGCGTTCCGGAGAGTGATAATCCACAGTGGGAGAAGGCCCGCCCCTTTCCTGAAGCCATTGTCGGGCGCACGCCTTTTCCAGTCGTGAACTGCGGGAACCGTGCGGCGACGGGCCCGGAGGGAAGCGCGGTAAGGGTGGACACAGTGTGACGGGCGGGGATCCGAGAAGACCGCCCCGCGGTCGTGGGCGGCGACCGGCGGGATCGCGCGGCCGCTGATTCGGTCGCGGAGGCGCGGCGCCCTCCCCCACCAGGGAGGAGGGTGTGCCGGGAAGGCGAAAGCAGGGCTTAGCGGACGTTTTTCGCCCCTGGCAGGCGTATATAGAGACACACCCGAAACAGCCAGCCTGGAGTGTCCCAGGTCACATGTGCCACACTCGGCGCACCGGACGATGTTTTGGGATCGGGGTGGCCCCCGGGCGCCGGAGGTGGTTCGACCTCAGGTCAGCGGGGAATCTTGACGTGGACCGACGCGTTACACCCCGCGAGACCGCACAAGCGCCTGGAGGCACCCACACGATGGCCGAGCGAGCACTTCGCGGCACCCGGCTCGGGGCGACGAGCTACGAGAACGACCGCAACACCGACCTGGCTCCGCGGCAGGAAGTCACCTACGACTGCACCCGGGGCCACCGCTTCTCGGTCACCTTCGCGACCGAGGCAGAGATTCCCGCCGAGTGGGAGTGCCGTTTCTGCGGCGACCGCGCCCTGCGGCGGGACGGCTCCGGCGAGGAGCCCAAGAACGCCAAGCCCACGCGCACCCACTGGGACATGCTCCTGGAGCGCCGGAGCATGGAGGACCTGGAGGAGGTCCTCGCCGAGCGCCTGGCCCTGCTCCGCGCCCGCCGCCGCGAGGAGGCGGCCAAGGTGGAGGAGCTCGCCAGGCAGCGGCAGAGCGCCTGACACCCCGCGACACCCGGGGGCGGCGGACACGGTCCGCCGCCCCCGTCGTCGTGTCCGGGTGTCAGTCCCGCTGGAAGGGATCGTGGGTGATGCCCACCAGGTCCTTCACCGACCCGATCACGCGGGTCGGGCGGTAGGGGAACTGCTCGGCGGTCTCGCGCCCGGAGATGCCCGAGAGCACCAGCACGGTCTGGAGGCCCGCCTCCAGACCGCTGAGCACGTCGGTGTCCATCCGGTCGCCCACCATCAGGGTGTTCTCCGAGTGCGCGCCGATCCGGCGCAGCGCCGACCGCATCATCAGCGGGTTGGGCTTGCCCACGAAGTAGGGGCGGCGTCTGGTGGCCTTCTCTATCAGCGCGGCGACCGCACCCGTGGCGGGCAGCGGGCCCTCGGCGGTGGGACCTGTCTCGTCGGGGTTGGTGGCGATGAACCGGGCGCCGCCGAGGACCAGCCGGATCGCGCGGGTTATGGCCTCGAAGCTGTAGGTGCGGGTCTCACCGAGCACCACGTAGTCGGGGTCGTGCTCGGTCATCACGTAGCCGACGTTGTGCAGGGCGGTGGTCAGTCCGGACTCACCGACGACGTAGGCCGACCCGTTGGGGCGCTGGGTCTGGAGGAACTG
Source organism: Nocardiopsis deserti (assembly GCF_008638355.1). Lineage (NCBI taxonomy): Bacteria > Bacillati > Actinomycetota > Actinomycetes > Streptosporangiales > Nocardiopsidaceae > Nocardiopsis > Nocardiopsis deserti. Next base: position 347,899 of record NZ_VWVS01000004.1, read on the forward strand.
GGCGGTGGCCAGGGCCGACGTCCAGATCGACTCCTCGGGGATGTCCAGGCCCGAACTGAGCAGACGCGCGCGCAGATCGCGGGGGGTGTAGATGGAGTTGTTGGTCAACACCATGAACGGGATCCCGTTCTCGCGCAGCTCCGCGATGAGCTCGTCCGCGCCCGGGATGGGGTGCTGCTCGCGTACGAGCACGCCGTCCATGTCGAATAGGTAGTTCCACTCGTTGCTCACGTGCCCCATTGTGCCGTCAGGGGCAGGGAGCACGCCATTCCCACCCCCCGGTAGCCGGACAGCCTCACACCGGTCCGGCCCCGGTCGCGGGCTCCTGCTCGGGGAAGCGCCCGTCCAGGTGTTCGCGGGAGACAGGAAGTCAGGGGCGCCCGTCCCGTGCCCGTCGCGCCGGGCGGCCGGAAGCCGGGCCCGGTCTCAGATCGGCGGCCAGGGCACCGCGGGCCAGTCCGGCGCCGGGTAGGGGTGGATGCCGTGCCGGATGAGCAGGTCCACCCGGCTGCGCACCGCGTAGGCCTCCGGGCCGGTCAGGTGCAGCGCCAGCTCCCGGGACAGGGCGCTGTCCGCGTCGGCGAGCTGGTCGCGCACCGACTCCAGGGCCTCCAGGGCGTCCTGGAGCAGCGGCTGGCCCTGCCACTGCCACAGCACGGTGCGCAGCTTGTAGTCCTCGGCGAGGGAGACCCCGTGGTCGCAGCCGTACAGGTGCCCGCCGGGGGTGGGCAGCAGGTGGCCGATCTTGCGGTCGGAGTTGTTGATCACCGCGTCGAACACCGCCATGCGGCGCAGGGCGGCGTTGTCGGTCTGCCGTGCCAGGGCGACCAGGTCCACGGTGGTGTCGCCGTGCACCCACAGCTGCACCATGCCCTCGCCGAACGGGCCGTCGCGGTGCACCGTGGGCGGGACGACCGCCCAGCCCAGCGCCTCGGAGACGGCGTGGGCGCTGACCTCGCGCCCGGCCAGGGTTCCGTCGGGGAAGTCCCACAGCGGCCGCTCCCCCGCCACCGGCTTGTACACGCAGGCGGCGGAGCGCACACCGTCGGAGACGGTGCAGTACAGGGTGGCGTTGGAGGCGGCGGTCAGCCGCCCCTCCACGGTGATCTCGCCGGTACGGAGCAGGTCGAGCCCGACGGCCGGGCTGAGGCCGTCGAAGGCGTCGGCGGTGTCCCTCATCGCGGGCCCCCGGGTCTGCGTGCCCGGTGGCCCGCCGCTGGTGTGCTCATCCGCGCCTCAGACGAGGCTGTCCGGCCGGTAGCCGTTCTGGCGTACGCAGATGTGGCCGTTGGGGTCGAGCGGGCGTCCGCACAGCGGGCAGTCCGGGCGTCCGGCGGCGACCACCTTCAGCGCGCGTCCGGCGAAGGAGCGGGCGGCACCGGGGGTGAGGTAGACGCGCAGGACGTCGCGGTGGGCGGGGGCCTCCTCGGCGAAGACCTCCAGCTCCTCCTCGTCGTCCTCGATCAGGTCCTCGCCCGCGGTCTCGTCGATCTCCTGGGCCTCGATGATGACGCGGGCGGCCTCGGCGTCCCAGGCCAGGGCCAGGGTGCCGACCCGGAAGTCCTGCTCGATGGGCTGCTCCAGGGGAGCGTCGTCCTCGGGCGGGGCGGTGTCCTCCGGCGGGGAGCCGAAGCGCCGGTGCACCTCTTCCAGTAGTTCCTCGATGCGGGTGGCGAGCGCCTCGACCTGCGCCTTCTCCAGAACCACGCTGGTGATGCGCCCCTCGCCCACGGCTTGGAGGAAGAAGGTGCGGTCTCCCGGCTGGCCCACGGTCCCCGCGACGAACCGCTCCGGCGGATTGAACTGAAAGACGGGCATGGCAAGAACCTTACGGGATGCGGGCGTCCCGGCGCCAAACCCGTCGGACGCGCTGGTGAGCCGTACCGGGGGCGGGGAGGCGGGCGCGGGGCGGGCGTGCGCTGCGCCACGGCGCCTTGACTTCAACAAATGTTGAGGTTGTTGGTTTGTTCCAGCGGGCGGACCGCCGCCCCCCGAGAGGAACGGACGTGACCATGAGCGACGCCGAGAAGGCCGAGACCCGTACCCGCCGGAGCCCCGAGGACCGCGCGGGGTCCCGCGCCGAGATCCACGGTCTCGTGCGCAGCCTGCAGGACGCCTTCAACGCCCACGACCCGGTGGCGCTGGCCGGCCACTACGCCGGGGACGCGCTGTGGGCCTCGGCCGCGGGCAAGCGGATGGTCGGTTCCGCGCAGATCGCGGCGTTCGCCAGGGAGATGGCGCCGAGGCTGGCGGACTCCTACGCCCGGTACGAGGTGGCCAACCTGCTGGAGATCCGCCCGGACGTGATCGCCGTGCAGGTGGCCCAGACAGCGGTGGACGCGGACGGGGAGCCGACCGGCGCTCCCGCGGGCAGCGCGCTGTACGTCCACGCCCGGGGAGAGGACGGCTGGCGCATCAGCGCGGGCCAGAACATGATCGTGGCCCAGTGACCCGTTGACCCGTGAGGCAGGGCGTGTCTCGGGGAGGCAGGACGCCGACCGGGGTCTCCGGCGCGCCTGACGGTCGGGCCGTGGCCCCGGCGGACCGCCGGGGTTCCTCGACGGCCCACCGGGGCCGGGCACGAGTCCAGGGCTCCAGGGCCCGGGGCCTCCCAGAGGTCCCGGGCCGGAGGAGGGCCCGTCAGGGGGCGTCGGCGGGGGTCTCCTGGGAACCGGCGCCGCCGCCCACGGCCGCGTCGCCGCTGGCCTCGGCGGGGGTCGGCAGACTGGCGGGCAGGCTCTCCCCGGTGTCGTTGAGCTTGTTGAGGAAGGGACGGGTGCGTGTGTAGGTGATGGAGGTGACCGAACAGGGGTCCACCCGCAGGCGCTGGAAGAGGTCCAGGTGCATGCCCAGGGCGTCGGCGACGATGGACTTGATGATGTCGCCGTGGCTGCACACCACGTACACGGGCGGGTCCTCGGGTGCGGACGGGGCGTCGGCGGCGGAGGACGCGTGCGGTGCTGAGAGCAGGCGGCCGTTCCAGTCGCGGACGGCCGCGACCGCGCGGGCCGAGGACGCCGCGAGGGCCTCCCCGTCGGGGAAGCGCGCGGCGCTGGGGTGGTCCTGCACCACGCGCCAGAGGGGTTCGTCGGACAGCTCGCCGAGACCGCGGCCGGTCCAGGAGCCGTAGTCGCACTCGACGAAGCGCTCGTCGGTGGTGACGGGGACGCCGAGCTGCGCGGCGACGGCCTCGGCGGTCTCCTGGCAGCGTTCGAGCGGGCTGGAGACGAGGACCGCCGGGCGGAGCCCGGTGAGCCGACCGGCCAGGTGCGCGGCCTGGACGCGGCCGGTGTCGTTGAGGTGGACGCCCGCGGCGCGCCCCGCGAGGCGGGGGCCGGTGGCGTCGGTCATCCCGTGCCGGATGAGGAGGAGGGTGACCGCCTCGGGTGGGGGCGGCGGGGTCGGGGTGTCCTGGGGTGCTGCGGGTGTCGCCATGGTCACAGGGTAGGCCCGGAACGGACGGGAGCGCAGGACCCCGGCCGGGGCCGCGGGAACGGTGTGCCGGGCCGGGTGGGGCGGATCCGGGCCACCAGGTTCGGGCCGCCCGCCCCCTGCCCCGGGACACGGCCGTGAGCGCGGCGAACGCCCCGGTGGCGGCCGCCCCGGAGGGATGTGGCGAGGGTGTGTCCGGGGACGGCGTCGGACGGACGCGGTACTCTCCGCCGCATGGAACAGCGACAGGTGGGCAGATCAGGGCTCTGGGTCTCACGTACCGCTCTCGGCACGATGACCTGGGGCAAGGACACCTCCGAGGAGGAGGCCGGGCAGCAGCTCACCGCGTTCGTCGACGCGGGCGGCACGCTCGTGGACACCGCGGACATCTACACCGGCGGCCAGAGCGAGCGGATCCTGGGGCGCCTGCTGCGCGCCTCGGTGCGCCGCGAGGACGTGGTGGTGGCCACCAAGACCGGCCACACGCCCGACGGCTACCGGCCGGTGGACGCCTCCCGGCGGCACCTGCTGGCCTCCCTGGACGCCTCGCTGCGGCGCCTGCAGACCGACTACGTGGACCTGTGGCAGCTGCACGTGTTCGACCCCGCCACCCCGCCCGAGGAGTCGCTGGCCGCGATGGAGACTGCCGTGGCGGCGGGCAAGGCCCGCTACGTGGGCACGGGGAACCTGGAGTCGTGGCAGTTCGCGACCCTGGCCACCTGGCAGCGCGCGCGGCCCGGACGGGTGCCCCTGGTGAGCGTGGGGACCGAGTACTCGCTGCTCAACCGGAGTGCCGACCACGGTCTGCGGCCCGCCGCGGCGGTGGCCGGGGCCCACCTCATCGCGTGGTCGCCGCTGGGCCGCGGTGTGCTCACCGCCAAGTACCGCAACGGGACGCCGCCGGACTCGCGGGCGGCGTTCCCCCACATGGCGCCGTACGTGGAGCCCTACCTGGACGAGCGCAGCCGCCGGGTGGTGGAGTCGGTGTGCACGGCGGCCGAGGGGCTGGGCGTGTCGCCGCTCGCGGTGGCGCTGAGCTGGGCGCGCGACCAGGAGGGCGTGGCCGCGGCGGTGGTCGGACCGCGCACCCTCGCGCAGCTGGAGGAGGTCCTGGGCGTGGAGGGCGTGGAGCTGCCGCCCAAGATCCGCGACGCGCTCGACGACGCCACGGCGCGCCACGAGCGCTGACGCCCCTCCTCCGGCCGGTGCCGCCCCCGGCCCCCTCCTCCGGGGCCCGCGCACGCGGGGGCGCGAACGACCGCGGCGGCCTCGGGTTGCCCTCCCCCGGTCCCCGGGCCGCGCGAACCAGCGGAGGCCCCTCCGGTGACCGTGCCCGCCCCACCCGCGCGGTGCGCCCACAGCCGGTCCCACGGTGGGCGAGCCCTCCGGCGGGCCCGCCCTCACCGCGCGGCGGACCCCCGTTGGCTCCCTGTCGCGGCCGGGCCGCTCAGACCCGGGCCGCGGGCGGGATCGCGAAGTTCTTGTCGAACACGTTGTGCGGGTCGTACACGGCCTTGAGGGCCCGCAGCCTGTCCAGGGTGGGCTCGGGGAAGGCCCGCGCCAGCGCTTCGGGGCCGGTGCGGGTGTCGAAGCTCAGGTACATGCCCTCCAGGTGCTCGTCCAGGTCAGCCCACCGTTCGTCCATGCGCGCGGCGCTGCGGGTCGCCGTCATGGCCGCCAGTGAGAAGTTCTGCGACCGGTGGGCGTAGGCGGTGGCGTCGGCCGCGACGTCGTTGACCGCGCCGCCGACCTGTCTGAGCTGCATGAACATGACGTCGCCCGAGGCGAGCAGCCCGGCCAGGCCCTCGGCCGTGTCCGGGGTGATGTGGCGCAGCAGTCCCGAACGCGACTCGGGCAGCCCGTGGCCCTGGTGCGGCCCGTCGGCGCGCACCAGGAGCGCGGAGTAGGGCGCGAGCTGGGCGCGCTGGTCCAGGACGGGGCCCACGGACAGGAAGGGCTCCAGCGCGTGCACGGCCAGGTCGGTGTCGTCCCCGGCGTAGACCACCATGGCCTGGGCCGCGGGACCGCGTCCGCCGCGCGCGGGGCCCATCGTGAGGAAGGCGGTGACCTCGCGCGGCGCGGCCACGGCGACCTCACCCCAGGCCCGGAGGAAGGCGGCGGTGTCGGTCGCGTCGTAGACGAACTGGCCGAGGACCACGTCGCGCACGGGGGCGGCCGTGGCCTCGACGGCGGTGAGCACACCGAAGTTGGCGCCCGCGCCGCGCATGGCCCAGAACAGGTCGGGGTGGCTCAGGGCGTCGGCGCGCACGGGCGTTCCGTCCGCGGTGACGACCTCGACGGCGGTGACGTTGTCGATGGTCAGGCCGTGGGCGCGGGCCATGTAACCCAGGCCGCCGGTGGTGGCCAGACCCCCGACGCCCACTCCCCCGTGGTCGCCCGAGCTGAGGGCCAGGCCGTGGACGGCGAGGGTGTCGGCGACCTCGCCCCAGCGGGCTCCGGCGCCGAGCCGGACCAGGCCGGAGTCCGCGTCCAGGACCTCGACGCCGTTCATCCGCGCGAGGTCCACGACGACGCCCCCGTCGCCGGTGGAGCGCCCGCTGATGCCGTGGCCGCCGCTGCGCACGTGCAGGTCGGCGTCCTGGGCGCGGGCGTGGGCGAGGGCCTCGGCGACCTCCTCGGCGCTGCCGGGGCGCAGGACCAGGCCCGGTGAGCCGTGCTGCATGTAGCCGTGGCGCACGCGGGCGTAGGCGCGGTCGCCGGGTTCGACGGCGTGCTCGCGCAGGCTCTCGGGGACGCCGTCGTAGTCGATGCCGGGACGGCGCGCGGCCAGGGAGGCGGCGGCGCGGGCCGGGCCGGTGGCGGTGCCCGCGTCGGCGCGTTCGCGGTCGACGGCCTCGCGCAGGGCGGGGGCGACCTCGGCGCCGAAGGTCTGGATGGTGCGCGGGTCGTCGGTGCCCACGATGAACGTGGAGTAGCCGTGTTCGAGGACCAGGGGCAGCAGGTCGTCGACCCACTGTTCGGGCGGGCCCTGGAGGAAGTCCTTGCCGGTGGGCAGGAAGGCGCTCTGGGCGAGGTTGAGCATGCGGCGGACCTGGCGGGGGTCGCGCCCGGCGGCCAGCGCGGCCTCGTCGATGGTCCGGTGGGCCTCGGCCATGTCCTCCAGCTTGAGGTAGCCGAGGCTGGGCAGCCAGCCGTCCGCCTTGGCGCCGACCAGGCGCAGCATGCGGGGCTTGTAGGCGCCCAGGCTGATGCCGATCTCGTGGGCGGGCGCGGGGCCGCGCTTCATGCCGCGCACGCGGTGGTGCTCCCCGTCCACGCGGACGCCGCCGCGTGCGTCGGTGTCCCAGACGGCGCGGATGACGTCGATGCCCTCGCTGAGCGCGTCGACGGCCTGGCGCGGGGTGAAGCGCCTGCCCCCCATGGCCTCGATGCCGTCCCAGAAGGCCCCGGCGCCCAGGGCGAGTTCGAGACGGCCGTGGGAGAGCAGGTCGAGGCTGGCGGCGGCGCGGGCGAGCACCCCGGGCGGGCGCAGGGGCAGGTTGAGGACGTTGGCCGACACCCGCAGGCGCGTGGTGCGGGCGGCGACCCAGCTGAGCAGGGTCCAGGTGTCGAGGAAGCCGGGGTTGTAGGGGTGGTCCTGGAAGGTGGCCAGGTCCAGTCCGGCCGCCTCGGTGAGTTCGGCGAGCGCGACGGTGCGGTCGGGGTCCTGCGCCGCGGGTGTGACGAAGGTGCCGAACCTCAGGGGGTGTCCGTAGTCGGGCATGGGTTCTCTCCTCGGGAGGACGCCGAAAATAGTTTGTCAAACCAACGATGTTGGCAACAACTTATCTTGTGTTCCACCTATTCCTGGTAGCCTCGGGGCATGGCACTCCCCACTCCGAAGCCCGGTCGGCCCCCGGCAGAGGACGCGGACCCGCTCCCGCTCCCGGCCCCGGTCGCGGACCCGGGGCAGGACACGAACCTGGGGTGGTCGCTGGCCGTGGTCCTGCGCCGGTGGCACGAGCGGGTGGAGGCGGTCCTGGACGGCGTCCCGCACGGCAGCCGCGGCTACCACGTGCTCACCGCGGTCTCGCTCGACGAGCCCCCCACGCAGGCGGCCCTGGCCGAGCGGCTGCTGATCGACCGCAGTGTGATGACCTACCTCCTCGACGACCTGGAGGAGGCCGACCTCGTGCGGCGCCGGGTCGACCCCGGCGACCGGCGGGTGCGGCGGGTGTGCGCCACCGCGCACGGCCACGAGGTCCTGGCCGCGGCCAGCGAACGGGTGCGTGAGGTGGAGGAGCAGGTCCTGGCGGGTCTGGACGCGCCCGCGCGCGAGCTGTTCCGCCAGATCGCCCAGCGCGCGGCCGTCGCCATCCAGGAGTCCTCCCCCACGACCGACCCGTGCGCGGCCGTGCGGCAGGTCGTCGGCGAGGGCGATCCGGCCGGGGAGCCGGGGAAACGGGAGGGGCAGGGCAGGCGGGAAAGGCGGGGGAAGCGGGAGAACCAGGGGCGTTCGCGGGGTTAGTTCGCGGGGTCGGGGAGACTCCGAAGCGCGTCCGGGAGGCCCGGGGAGTGCGGGGAACCGGGGCGGGCGTCGGCGGGCGGACCCCGGGAGCGGGAACTGAGCGTCGTCGCCAGTCGATAGGCTCCCCCAGAGTCCGTGAACCGTACGACGAGGGGAACCGCCCGAGGTGTCCGAGGCAGAACAGGTCAGTGCCGTCCTTGACCGGATGGGCGCGCCGGGCGCCCTGGCGCCCCGGCTGCTGGGCGTGCTGGGGCCGGGGGCCGCCGCCGCGCTGGACGCGAACCCGTGGCTGCTGCTGCGCCTGCCGCAGGTGACCGCGGAGCAGGCCGACTTCTGCGCCCGCAGGCACCTGGGCGAGGGCGCGCGGCCCGACGACCCCCGGCGGCTGGCGGCGTTCACCGAACACGTGCTGCGGATGTCCGCCGCGCGCGGGCACACCGTGGTGGAGGAGAGGAAGCTGGCCTCGGTGGTCGGCAAGCTCGGGGTGGCCGACCCGGCCGCCGCGCTGGAGGCGGCCGTGGCCGACGGGAGCGCGGTGGTGCTGGAGAGCACCGACGAGGACGATGACGAGGACTTCGACTTCACCGAGGGCGGGGGCGGGGTGCCGGACCTGCCCGACACCGAGCTGTTCTACGCCCTGCCCGACGTGGGGCACGCCGAACAGCGGTTGGGAGACCAGCTGCTGCGGCTGATCGGCGGCAACGAACCGATCATGGACTCGATGACCGCGGGCGAGACGGTGGACGCGGCCGTGGAGCAGGGCGGGTTCACCATCTCGGACCGCACGCGCGAGGCCCTGGTGACGGCGACCCTGCGCCCGGTGACGGTGCTGCGGCACGGCCCCGGCGACGCCGCGGAGGTCGCGCGGGCGCTGGTGTGCCTGGACGCGATCGCCACCGACAGCCAGGTGGGGATCGCGGTGGCGGCGCCGACCGCGCAGGCCGCGGCGGCGGTCAACGCCGAACTGGCGCGGGTCCGCGGGGAGCGGGCCGCGGCCGGGGGTCCCGAGGGGGCGCAGACTCCCGCGGAGACCGGGGACACCGGAGAGGCGCCGGAGGCCGAGGACGCTGAGGAGGCTCCGGAAGCCGAGAAGGCTGAGGGGGCTGAGGGGACTGAGGGGTCCGAAGAGACTCAGGGAAGCGAAGAGCCTCAGGAGGCTGCGGAGGCTGATGACGCTGAGGAGACGGAGGCCCCTGACACGCAGGGTGCCGTAGAGGCCGAGGAAGCCCAGGAGACACAGGGGGCGCAGGGAGCACAGGGGTCCGACGAGTCCCCGAAGTCCCCTGTGCGGGCGGTGTCGCTGTCCGAACTGCTGGCGCAGGCGCCGGTGGGTGCCGGGCTGGTGGTGCTCTGCGAGGCGATGTCGGTGGGCGCGGCCCGTGCCGCCGAGCTGGCGTCGGTGTGCGCGGACGACGCCCACCTGGTGCTGCTGGCCGACCCGAACCAGGCGCCGTCCGCGACGCCGGGCCAGGTGGTGCTGGACGTGGCCGCGTCGCGGACCGCGCACGTGGCCGAGGTGGCCGACGACAGCGCGCCGGGGCCGATCGCGGAGCTGGCGGCGGCCGTGGCCGAGGGCGGGGTTCCCGAGGTGGAGGCGCCCGGACGCGAGGTCGTGCGGGTTCTGGCCGCGTCGGCCGAGGAGGCGGTGCACCGGGTGGTGCAGCTGGTGACGGACTCGATTCCGCGCGCGTTGGGGATCGGGGCCGAGCACGTGCAGGTGGTGACCGCGCGCGAGGACGGCCCGGCGGGTGCGCGGGCGGTCAACGCCGCGTGCAAGGAGAGGCTGAACCCGGGCCCGGGTGCGCACGGCGGGTTCGACGTGGGCGACCGGGTGCTGTTCACGGCGGAGGGACCCGGCTACGGGCCCGGCGACACGGGTCGTCTGCGCAAGGTTGACGGCGGAGCCGTGGTGGAACTGGTCGGCGGCGGCCGGGTGAAGGTCACCGACCCGGCGGCGCTGCGCCCGGGCTGGGCGGTGACGGTGGCCGCCGCGCACGGGGGACGCTGGCCCGCCGTGGTGGCGGTGTTCCCGCCCGAGGTGCCGGTGTCGCGGCCGCAGGTGTACACGACGCTGACCCGCGCGACGCGGCACGTGTCGCTGGTGGACGCGACCGGCGGCGGGCTGGAGACCGGGGTGCGGGAGAACGCGGCGAAGGAGCGGACGACCCGCCTGGTGAGGATCCTGCGCGAGGGATAGACCCGCAGCCCAGGAAGCATCCTCCCCGCGCACGCGGGGATGGTCGTCCACAGGCGGAGATTGGGGCTTGGCGGCGGGTGGGAGGACCGGTCAGACTGGATTCGGGGGCGCGTTACGCACCTGCGCGGAGCGAAAACTCCCCCGAATCGAGCGTAGCCCGCCCGTCAGACACCGCACCAGGCCGCTCTTCGCCCTGTGGACAGCCTGCGGCCCCCGCGCACCCGGGGATGGTCCGAGCCCCACGGGCACGCGCCTCAGGCTGGCCAGCCAACTGCGCAGGTCAGCTGACCAGGTTCGGCCAATCCCGCTGACAGTCGGCGCCTTCGACTTCGCCCTGCGCTCGGACGGCGTTTGGGTGATGTTGGAGTGCAACCCCAACGGCCAGTGGGCCTTCCTGGACCCCGACACCGTCCGGGGCATCACGAGGGCGCTTGCTGGCCTACTGGAGAGGAGCCGTGCATGAGTGAGGACGTGACGGGGCGGAGGTTGCGCCTTGCGCTGGCCCAGGAACTACTCGCCGATGGGGTGCTACACGGGAACGGGTGGCAGGAAGCGGTGGAGGCGATCCCGCGCGAGGTGTTCGTGGGTGAGGCCCTCTACCGGCTCGACCAGGGCGGTCTGTGGCAGGTGGTCCGCCGCTCGGACCTGTCGGAGACGGACTGGTTGACGATGGTCTACCAGGACGACACGTGGGTCACGCAGGTGGAGGGGGTCAATGCCACCGACCCGCACCCGCCGTCCGTGGGAGCGCCGACATCATCCTCGTCCCTGCCGAGTCTGGTGGTGGGGATGCTCGAAGACCTGGACGTGCAGGACGGCCAGAGGGTTCTTGAGGTCGCGACCGGAACCGGGTACTCCACCGCGTTGTTGTGCCACCGGTTGGGCCAGGAGCGGGTGACCTCGGTGGAGGTGGACGCCGGGGTGGCGGCGCGGGCCGAGAAGGCGCTGGCCCACGTCGGCTACCGCCCTCGCCTGCTGGTCCAGGACGGGTACGGAGGCGGCTGGGCCCAGGGGGAGAACTGGGGCGATGAGGCGGATGTGGTCTACGACCGGATCATCGCCACGTGCGCGTTCCGGTTCGTCCCCCTGCCCTGGCTCGGACAGGTCGGGCCGGGGACGAAGGTCCTCGTCACCTTGGCGGGATGGCTGGGCGCCAACGCACAGGTGCTGCTGGAAGTCGAAGAGGACGGGACCATGCAGGGCCGGTTCCTGCCCGTGCAGAGGCCGTTCATGATGGCGCGGTCGATGCAGGCACCGGCGGAGGCACCGCTCGTGCTGGGGCCGGGTGTGCCCCAGCGTTCCACGGATGTGGGACCCGATGTGCTCGATGACTGGACGGGGCGGTTCGTGGCCCAGCTCGCTGTCCCTGAGGCCATACCGATGGTGATGGGACCGAGCCGCGGTGTACGCGATATCGGAACCGGGTCCTGGGCGTTGGTGGACGAGGACGCACACGAGGCGATGGTGAGCCAGCACGGACCGGTCAACCTCTGGGACCGCGTCGAGGACAACGTCCGGTGGTGGAGGGCGCTGGGAGAGCCCTCGGTGTCCGACTTCGGCCTCACCGTGTCACCGCGGGAACAGCGGGTGTGGCTGAGTTCGCCGGGAGGGCCGTCGTGGAAGCTTCCGGTGTGAGGAGTCCGGTGCTGTAGGGGTCCTTCAGCCCTTGGGCGGAGTCGGCGCTGCCGGTTGGCCTCAGGCTCGCGGCAGAAACCAGCCCCGCCCAGAGAGGAGCGGGGCCGGTTTGCGCTACTTCGCTACTGGCCGCGCACCGCGTTCATCAGCGCGGTCCACTCCGGCGCGGGCACCGTCAGGTGGCCCAACTCCCGGTTCTGGGTGTCACGGATACCGGTGACCGGTCCTTCCGCAACCTCCACACAGTTACCGCCACGGCCATCGCTGTAGCTGGACTTGTGCCAGGAACCTTTCTCGGCGGTGCTCATCACAGACCTTTCATGCTCGCACGGAGGGCTTCGAGGGACCGGCGCGAAGACAGCGCTTCGGCTACTGTCCGCGAACCGCCGCGAGCAGGGCCGTCCACTCGCAAGCCTCGGCCGACAAATGCCCCAGCTCCCTGTGCTGGGTGTCGCGGATGCCGGTGACCACGCCCTCGCACACCTCCACGCAGTTGCCGCCAGTGCCATCGCTGTAGCTGGACTTGTGCCAGTCGTTCATGCTTTCAGCTGCTCCTTCGCACTACGAATCATCTCAAGGGTGGCACGGGTCGTGAGCGCCTCAGCTTGCATCGCACTGAAGAGCATCGACATCTCGTTGACCTGCTCCGCCTTGTCCACAATCTCGCCCCCGCGAGCGTTCTCCAAGTAGAGCGCGGACCTCTGATCGCCCAAGGTCACGATACGGAAGGGGGCGCACAGCCCTGGATGGTTGTCGAGGGGAAGAGCCTGAAGTCGGATCGTACCGGCCTCGATGAAGTCGGTGATCCTCTGGAGTTGGTCTACCAGGATGCGCTCAGAGCCAATCGGCCGCAGAAGCACCAGTTCGTCCAGTACACACCACAGGACAGCCCCACGCTCCTGCAACTCTCCCATCCGGGACATGCGCGCCATCACGAGTTCTTCGACCTCGTCGAACGTGGCTTGTGGGCGTCGAGCGCGGATGAGCGTTCGGGCGTAGTCCGGGGTTTGCAGCAGGCCTGGCACCAGAATCGACTGATATTCACGGATATGTCTAGCCTTCCGCTCCATCGCCAAGGCGCTTCGGAATCCGTCCGGCACGCGCCCTTCGCGCACGGTGTCTTTCCAGAAGGACAGGAGTTCGCCACCGGTTGCGTAGAGGGTTTCCAGCCTGTCCACGTGATCCCGTTTTGGGACTCTTGTGGCTCTTTCAAGATGACCAACCTGAGCGCCTGTCACTCCGAGGCGCTTCCCCACCTCAGCGAGGGAAAGACCATGCTCGCTACGAAGTCTGCGCATCTCCTTGCCGAAGGGCACCCACTTCTTTTTCACGTCGAGGGGCATGAAACCAAGTTACAACAAAAAGCGACCCGAGACTACCTCATAGTGCATTTCAGTGACAGTTTCTAGGTTGCTATAGATCTCTGATCTGCGCATGTGCATAGTCGTGTTTGGGAAGCACGGACCAGACGTGAACCTCGTTGGCTGATCTTCTCCTAGCGCCTCGTACGCCTGCCGTCCGCTCCTCAACAGAAGGGGACGGCTCAAATTCCCGTCCTGGTCGGGACGGAAACAAGGCGCTACTCCATCCGTTCGTAGGTAGCTGGGCAGGACAGCCCGGCGCCAGGGCACAAAAAGCCCCGGCAGTCGAAGTAGAGAGCGACCGCCGAGGCAGAGTGCCCCACCCGGAAAGCCCCGAGGTGAGACATGAACAAGCCTATCGTTCAGGCCCCGGCACTTCCACGCCGACTGTGTGGAACCGCCACCAAATCAGGCATTCTGCTCGGCCCCGAACTCGGCCACGTCAGGATCGCCCGCCGCTGGGCCGCCCAGGCCACCCGCTCCCGGCCCAGCCTGGCCGAACCCGTCGGCATCGCCGTCTCCGAGCTGACCACCAACGCGCTGCGCCACTCGGCGTCCGGACTTCCGGGAGGCTCCGTCCGCGTGGAGATCGAACGCACCCCGCGCCATCTCGAACTCCGCGTCACCGACAACGGCCCCCGCCCCGGAGAAAAACCCACCTTCCCGGCCGTGCCCTCTCCCGAACCCCTGCGACCCAGCGGCAACGGCCTACGCCTGGTCGAAGCCCTGTGCTCCTACTGGGACTGGAAGCAACACTCCTGCGGCGCGATCACCGTCCGCGCCGTCTTCCCCTGGTGACCCAGCAGCACTTCCCTGCTCCGCACCACCCGACCTGTCCCCCCGGGCCGGTGCGGACGGGCCGGTGACCTCCGCACCGGCCCGAAGCCCCGCCCTCTCCTTCCCCGGGAGGGCGGGGCCACCGACCACTCACACAACAGCGGACCCCTGAGACACGGAAAGCCCCTCATGCCCGACTACCGCTACCTCCTCGACGGCCGCCCCGACGTCCTCACCCCCGGCGAAGTCGCGGAACTGTTCAACATCCGCCCCCGCAGCCTCCACCGAGGCGAATGGGACAACGTCCTCCAACCCTTCCGCACCCCCGGCGGAGCACGCCGCTACCCCAAAGAACACATCGCCACCCTGCTCAACCAGCCGGACCCCCCGACCTCCCCGTGAGCCTGCACGAAGACCGCTCACTCACGCCTCTTCGGATCCTGGCCCGGACGACTCCTCCAGCAGGCGTCCGCCCTCGATGAGCATCTGGCGGACCGCACCGACCATCCAGACGAGGGTGACGGCGATGACCGTGACGTTCTTGCCCGCGAGCAGCAGCGCCCAGTAGAGGTCCTGTGCCGAGGCGGGGATCCACAGCGGCACGACCTGTTCGGGGACGACGGAGAAGACGGCGAAGAGCGCGAGCAGCAGCGCGCTCTGCCACAGCAGGCTGGGCCACCTGTGGTCGAGGAAGGCCCGGACTCGGCGGCCGTCGCCCAGGTGCCGCCCGCGCCGGACCCGCTCGTCCTTGAGGATCGCGACGCGGACGACGAGGATGATCAGGACCACCCGCGCGCCCTGGGCGATCACCTCCAGAGCGACGTGCGAGGGCGTTGACAGCCCCTCGCCCCACAGCGCCACCCCGAAGCGCTCGGCCGCCGGAACGAGGGAGAGCCCCGCCACCAGGAGGAGATGGCGGGCGTAGAAGGCCAGCGCCCAGCGCGGGGGCTCCAGAGCCAAGCGCAGGTGGGCGCGCGCGGGCAGCGCTGGGGTGGTGGCTCTCTCCGTCATCGTCGCTCTCCCGGTTCGCGTCGCCTGTCGGACATTCATTTTAGTTCACTAAACTAAAATATTCGATAGGCTAAAGGATGTCCACGGTGCGGCAGGAGAAGGGGCGTCGAGGCGTGAACGACACGGACAACAACCCAGCCGGCGGCGGCGACCTGGGGTGGCAGCTGAGCACCGCCGTCGTACTCTTCCACGAGGCCGTCGGCCAACGCCTGGGACTGCGCGCGCTCGACCACCGCGCGCTGGGCCTGATCGAGCGTCAGGGCCCGCTCACCGCCGCTGCGCTGGCCGAGCTGACCGGCCTGACCCCCGGCGCCGTCACCGGGCTCGTCGACAGGTTGCTCCGCCTGGGCTACGTCCAACGCGTCCCCGACCCGGCCGACCGGCGGCGCGTGCTCGTCTCGGCGGACGTCGAGGCGCGGCCCGACCCCGCCGACGCCTTCGCGGGACTGTCCCGGGCGATGGGCGAGCTGATGGCCGGGTACGACGAGACCGAACTCACCGTGATCGAGGACTACGTCACCAGGACGATCGACATCCTGCACAGGCAGACCCAGCGCCTCAGCGCACCCGAATCACAGGCGTGACCGGCGGGGACTCCGCCACCGTCGCCCCGGAAGGACAGCAGGGGCCCGCCCGCCTTCGGGGTGACAAGGCGACACGGGGGTGCGGTCACGCGGACCGCAGCCTCAGCCGCGACCGAGGACGGGGACGGGGACGGGGCTGCGGTTCAGCGCGTGTACTGGCGGCACTCCCCCGTGAACACCGAGCCCAGTTCCGCGCGCAACGCCTCCCGGGCGCGCTCGGCGGCTCCGGGTCCGCCCCGGTAGACCTGGGTGGCCAGGCCCTCGGCCACGGCGGCCACGCGGGCGGCGGCCGCGACGGCGTCCACGTCCGCCTCCACCTCACCGCACTCCACGCCGTTGCGCACCGCCCGGGCGATCTCGGCGTGCAGCGCGTCCGCGGTGCGGGCGTCCACCTCGGCCAGGGCGGGGTTCTCCAGAGCCCGTCCTGCGAAGACGCGGATCACCCGGAACTCCGCCCGACGGGACTCGTCCAGGGGCAGGTGCTCGGCCAGCGCGGCCAGCAGGATCTCGGCGATGGTCCTCTCGTGCCGGGTCCCCTCACCGACGACGTCCGCGACGCGGGTGGCGACGGCCGCACTGACCCGCTCGAACGCGTGCAGCAGCATGTCGTCCTTGGAGGGGAAGTAGTGCTGCACGAGTCCGACGGAGATCCCCGCGCGCGCGGCCGTGCGGGCCACGGTCACGGCGTCCAGCCCCCGTTCGGCGATGAGCTCGCACACGGCGCCGGTGATCTGCGTGCGCCTCTGGGCATGGTCTGCGGTTCTTGGCACCGGATAACCGTATCATGGTACGGTCATAATCGTATGGAGATACGGTTATCGAAAGGCCCTCTCATGCCCCGCCCCCTCACGCACGCCCCTCTCGCCCTGCTGCTCGCCCTGACCCCCGTAAGCGCAGCGGTCCCATCGGCCCCCTTGGCCCCGACAGCACCTACGGTCCCACCGGACGGCGCGGCTCCCACCGGCCCCGCCGAGATGGACGCCTACGTCCGGGAACGGATGGAGGCCACCCACACCCCCGGTCTGGCCTACGCCGTGGTCGGCCCCGAGGGCGTCGAGCACCGGGGGGCCTTCGGCGTTGACGGCGACGGCGCCCCGGTCGACGAGCACACCCCGTTCCTGTGGGGGTCGGTGGCCAAGCCCGTGACCGCCACCGCCGCGCTGGTCCTGGCCGAGGAGGGGCGCCTGGACCTGGACGCCCCGGTCGAGGAGTACCTGCCGGTCCTCGCGGGGTTCGGCGCCGACCCCACCGTGCGCGACCTGCTCACCCAGACCTCAGGGCTCACCGCGCGGACCGCCGCCGCCACCAGCGACCTCTACGGCGAGGAGGCCCCGGGCCTGGACACGCGAGTGGCGCGCGTCGCCGCCTCGGAGCCGGGGAACCCGGGCACGCACGAGTACAGCAGCGCGAACTACCTCGTGCTGGGCGCCGTGATGGAGGAGGTGACCGGCGACTTCGGCTCCCACCTGCGCGCGAGCGTCCTGGAACCGACGGGGATGGACGGCGTCTTCACCAGTGCGGCCCAGGCGCGGGAGGCGGGGCTGAGCGCGGGGCACCGCACACTGTGGGGCGTGCCGGTGGCCGACGCGGACGGCGTGGACGACGCGGGAGCCGCCTACGGCTACCTGGGCGGGGACATCACCGACCTGGCCGCGTTCGCGCGGGCGCAGCTGGAGGCGGAGCCTCCCGTGCTGGACGCCGCCTCCCTGGAGCGGGCCCGCACGGGGCTGGTCCCGGTCCCGGGTTCGGCGCAGGAGTACGGCCTGGGCTGGCGCGACACCGCCCTGTCCGACCTCCGTGAGCCGATCGTCTTCCACGGCGGGTCGACCCCGGGGTACGCGGCGATCGTGGTGGTACTGCCCGAGCGGGAGAGGGCGGTGGTGGTCCTCCAGAACACCTACGACATGCTGCGTGACGACGGCATCCAGGCGGTCGCCTTCGGACTGGCCCACATGGTCGCGGGCGGCGACTCCCCCTCCTCCCCCGGCACCGACCCGCTGTACCTGGCGTCGGTGTGGACGCCCACGGCCGCCGCGGCGGCGCTGGGGGCGGGTGCCGTCGCGGCCGTGCGGGTCCGGCGGCCCCGCCGGTGGGCGACGGGGCTGTGGTCGGCCCTCGGGCTGGTCGCGGGGGTCGCGGCGGTGGGGCTGGCGGCGAGCTACGGTCTGCGCCCGGCCCTGACGTGGGTCCCCGACGTGACGGCGGCGACGCTGGCCGCGGGCGTGCTCGGCGCCGCCGTCGTGGTCCTGCGCCTGCTGGCGTACCGGCGCGGCGACCGCGCACGGGCCTGACCCCCGGTGCACGGGGCGACGCCACCGTCATGGCCCCGCGCCCGCTGGCACACCGGCGCGGCGACCGCGCACGGGCCTGACCCCCGGCGCACGGGGCGGCCCCACCGCGGCCCGACCGGCGGGCCCGGCCGCGGCGGGGCGCGCTCAGATCCGGTCGAGGAACCCGCCGTCGACCATCAGGTTCTGCCCGGTGACGTAGGTCGCGGCCGGGCTGGCCAGGAAGGCCACCGCGCGGGCGACCTCGTCGGGGTGGCCCAGGCGGCCGTAGGGGATGCGCTCGCGGACGGACTCGTAGAACTCCGGGTCGTTCTCGCGGCGGCGCTCCCAGCCCCCGCCCCGGAACTCGATCGGTCCGGGCGAGACGGTGTTGACCCGCACCCCCTCACCCGCCCAGGCGCGGGCCAGCGAGGACGCGTGGTGGTTGAGCGCGGCCTTGACCGCGCCGTAGGAGCGCGGTCCGGCGGGCACGGTGGTGTGCAGCGCCGAGGTGCTGGAGATCAGCACCACCGCGCCGCCGCGCTCGGAGGCCAGCAGGTGGGGCCGGGCCGCCTCGGTCAGGCGCACGAACGGCATCAGATCGGCCGCGAAGCCGCGCTCCCACTGGTCGGGGGTGGGCGCGCTGCCGCCGGAGACGTTGGACACCAGCACGTCCAGGCCGCCGAGTTCGGTCGCGGCGTCGTCGACGAAGGAGGGCAGCGCGTCGTGGTCGGTGACGTCCAGGGCGCGCGAGAACACCCGGGCGCCGACCTCCTCCAACTCCCGGGCCGCCTCGGACAGTGGTCCGGGGGTGCGCGCGCAGATCGCGAGGTCGGCGCCCTCGACGGCGAACAGCTGGGCGATGGCCCGGCCGATCCCCCTGCTGGCCCCGGTCACGGCGACCCGCGCCCCCGTCAGTCCCAGATCCATACCCCGTCCCCTTCAATCTCGGCTCGCACTGCCGCCTGCCCGGGTCACACGCGCCGCTTTCAGCACACGGGTGTACACGCCGCACCTGCCCCACGACAGCAGACGGGCGGGCCGCCCCTGAGGGGTGGCCCGCCCGCGTCAACCTACCGCACGCGCGCGCCGCGGCACCGGTCCGGAGAGCCGGGGCCGGTGGTCGGCGCGGTCAGGGCTGTCGGGCCGGTCAGGCTCCGGTGGAGTGGAAGCCGCCGTCGACGTGGACGATCTCGCCGGTGGTGGCGGGGAACCAGTCGGACAGCAGCGCCACGACCGCCTTGGCCGCGGGCTCGGGGTTGGTGACGTCCCAGCCCAGCGGGGCGCGCTCGGGCCAGTGCTTGGCCAGCTCGGAGAACCCGGGGATGCTGCGGGCGGCCATGGTGCTCAACGGCCCGGCGGAGACCAGGTTGACCCGGATGTTCTGTTCGCCGACGTAACGGGCCAGGTAGCGGGCGGTGGAGGTCAGCGCGGACTTGGCCACGCCCATCCAGTCGTAGATGGGGTAGGAGACGCTGTTGTCGAAGTCCAGGGCCACGACCGAGCCGCCGTTCTTCATCAGCGGCATCAGCGCGGTGGTCAGCGACTTCAGGGAGAAGGTCGAGGTGTGCATGGCCGTGGCCACGTCCGACCACTCGGTGTTGAGGAAGTTGCCGCCCAGGGCGTCCTGCGGGGTGAAGCCGATGGAGTGCACGACGCCGTCGAGGCCGTCCACGTGCTCGCCGACTCGGGCGGCCAGGGTGCCGAGCTGCTCGTCGTCGGTGACGTCCAGCTCCAGGATCGGGGGCGTCTCGGGCAGGCGCTTGGCGATGCGCTCCACCAGGCTCAGGCGGCCGTAGCCGGTGAGCACGACCGTGGCGCCCTGCTCCTGGGCGAGGCGGGCCACGTGGAAGCCGATGGAGGAGTCAGTGAGCACCCCGGTGACGAGGATGCGCTTGCCTTCGAGGATTCCCATGTTCGGGTCGTCCGTCCTGTCTGTGATCCGTTGCGGAAGGGGAGCCCTCCCGGTGGCTGAAGGGAGAAAAAAAGGGGGGCGGACCCGGTCAGTGGCCCATGCCCAGGCCGCCGTCGACGGGGATCACGGCGCCGGTGATGTAGGCGCCGCCGGGCCCGGCCAGGAAGCCCACCGTCCTGGCGATGTCGTCGGTGGAGCCGAGGCGGCCCAGCGGGACGTTCTTCTTGATCTCGGTCCGGCGGTCCTCGGGCAGGACCGCGGTCATGTCGGTCTCGATGAAGCCGGGGGCGACGACGTTGACCGTGATGTTGCGCGAACCCAGCTCGCGGGCCAGGGAGCGGCCGAAGCCGACCAGACCGGCCTTGGAGGCGGCGTAGTTGGCCTGGCCGCCGGAGCCGAGGAGGCCCACCACGGAGGAGATGAGGATGATGCGGCCCGAGCGCTTGCGCATCATGCCGCGCACGGCGCGCTTGGCCACGCGGAAGGAGCCGGTGAGGTTGGTGTCCAGCACGGAGGAGAAGTCGTCCTCGCTCATCAGGGCCAGGAGCTGGTCCTTGGTGACCCCGGCGTTGGCCACGAGCACCTCGACCGGACCCTGCGCCTCCTCGACCTCCTTGAAGGCGGCGTCGACCTGGGCGGAGTCGGTGATGTCGCAGCGGACACCCAGCAGGCCCTCCGGGGGCTCGCCGGAGCGGTAGGTCACCGCGACGTCGTCTCCGCCCGCGGCCAGTTCACGGGCGATGGCCAGACCGATTCCACGGCTGCCGCCGGTGACCAGTACCGAGCGCGACATAGGGGCTCCTCTTCTCCTGCGGCTGCTGTGATCAGCCACGACGTGGTGTTCCGGGGGATGGGACCGCATTGCAGCGTACCGAGCTACCCGGCGGTAAACGCAACCGAGGTGAACAACGGCGCCGGTCCGCCCATGTGCGGGGATTCCGGACACACAGGAGGCACGCAGGGGGGATGCCCGGACCACGGGGGTCGGGGGTGAGGTGTGTCACCGCGAGGCCGAGCAGGATCACGACAGCGCGGGGCGGCGGCGGGGGGCACGATCGTGGGGGACGGGACGCAGCGCGGCGCGAAGGAGGAGCACGGTGATCAGACGGCTGTGGCACGGGTGGACGTCTCCCGCCGACGCGGACGCCTACGAGCGGCTGCTGCTGGACGAGGTCTTCCCCGGTATCCTCGCGCGGGGCCTGACGGGGCTGCGCGGCCTGGAGGCGTGGCGCCGTCCGGAGCGGGCGGGTGAGGTGGAGTTCGTGACGGTCATGTCCTTCGACGACGTGCACGCGGTCGCCGCGTTCACCGGAGGCGACCCGGAGGCGTCGGTGGTCCCCGAGCGCGCCCGCGCCCTCCTGGGGCGGTTCGACGAGCACTCGGCGCACTACGACCTCGTCGGTGACGGGCTCCCGGAGAGGGCCTCCTCGCGGTGAGCCCTCCGCCCCTGCGCTGCCTCACCCTCGCCGACGCAGGCGGGGTGCGGATCACCGACGTGCTCTGCTCGGCCGCGCGCGCACCGCTGGGCGCGGAGGAGGCCGCGGGGCTGCCCCGGCTGGTGCTGCCGGTGGACGGCGTGTTCTCCTGCCAGGTGCGGGGGACCCCGCACGTCGTGGAACCGGGGAGCGCCCTCCTCCTACAGGCGGAGGAGCCCTACCGCTTCGGACATCCGGTGGGGGGCGGGGACGCGTGCGTGGTGGTCGCCCTGTCCCACCGGTTGTGGGACGAGGCGGTCGAGGCGGGTCCGCCCCCGGTGGGCCGTGTGGTGCTGGATCCTCGCGAGCAGTTGGGAACCCTGGTGTTCCGCCGTGCCCTGCGCGAGCGGGTCCGCGATCCGGACGCCGTACGCGAACTGGCCCTCATCCGGGTGGGAGAGGTCCTCGCGGCCGCGGGAACGGGGAGGGAGGGTACTCGGGCGTCGCCCGCCCACCGCCGTGTCGCCTGCGCCGCCGCCTCCTTCGTCGCCGAACACCACGCGGAGCCGGTCCCGCGCCTGCTCGACGCGGCCGCCGCCGCGGCGGGCTGCTCCCCCTACCACCTGGCCCGGGTCTTCCGGGCGGTGCAGGGGACCACCCTGCACGGGTTCCGTGAGCGGCTGCGCCTGGCCTCCGCGCTGCGGGCCCTGGCGGAGGGGTTCAACGACCTGTCCGCGCTGGCCTCCTCCCTCGGCTACGCCAGCCACTCCCACTTCACCGAGCGCCTGCGCCGCTCGGTGGACGCGACCCCGTCGCAGGTGCGCTCCCTGCTGGGCGGGAGGAGGCCGTCGGAGCGCGTCCCCGGGAGGGCGGGGCGCCTACCGTCCGGCGGCGGATCCGCCGCCGCTCACACCGGTCCGCCCCTCACGCCCAGCCCGCGTCGTGGGCCAGAATGGCGGCCTGCACCCGGTTGGACATGCCCAGCTTGGCCAGGATGCGGCTGACGTGGGCCTTCACCGTGGCCTCGCGCATGCCCAGGTCGCGGCCCGCCTCGGCGTTGGACCTGCCCCGGGCCACCGCGAGGAGCACCGCCCGTTCGCGCTCGCTGAGCACCGACAGGCGGCGCACGGCCTCGGCTCGGCCCGCCGCGGAGTCGGCGGGGGCGGGCGCGGCGAAGCGTTCGAGCATGCGCTTGGTGACGCTGGGCGCGAGCATCGCGTTGCCCTCGTGGACGGTGCGCACCGCGCCGATGAGGTCGCGCGGCGGGGTGTCCTTGAGCAGGAAGCCCACCGCCCCGGCCCGCAGAGCGCTGTGCACGTACTCGTCGAGGTCGAAGGTGGTCAGCAGGACCACGCGGGGCGGCCGGGGCAGAGCGGTGAGGCGGGCGGCGGCGGTGATCCCGTCGGTGCCCGGCATGCGGATGTCGAGCAGCACCACGTCAGGGGTGAGCTCCTCGGTCAGGCGCACGGCCTCGGCGCCGTCGCCGCCCTCGCCCACGACCTCGATGTCGGGTGCCGAGTCCAGGATCATCCGCAGGCCGGATCTGACCAGGAGTTCGTCATCGACCAGGAGCGTGCGGATCACCTTCGGAAACCTCTTCCTCCGTGCCGGATGGATCGTCGGTTCGCACGATAGCGCGCAGACGCCACCCTCCGTCGGGGCACGCCCCCGCGCTGAGGCTGCCACCGGAGAGCACGACGCGCTCGTGCAGCCCGGTGAGCCCGAAGCCGCTGCGGGGCATGGGCGAGGCCGGGCCCTGCACGGGCGCGTTGGCCACCTCCACCTCCAGCTGGCGGTCGGCGTAGTGCAGGCGCAGGGTGACGGCGGCACCGGGCGCGTGCTTGGCGGCGTTGGTCAGCCCCTCCTGGACGATCCGGTAGGTGGTGCGCTGGGCGCCCGCCGGCAGCGGGCGGACCTGGCCGGTCTCCTCACGGCGGATGGGCATCCCGGCGGTGCGCCACTCCTCCACCAGGCGGTCCAGGTCGGCCAGGACCGGCTGGGGGGCGGTGGGCGCCGTGTCGGTGTCGTCGCGCAGCACCCCGAGGATGCCGCGCAGTTCGGTGAGGGCCTCGCGGCCGGTGGTGCGGATGAGCCCGGCCGCCTCCACGGTGCGCGGGTCCTGGGAGGAGACCTCCAGCCCGCCCGCGTGCAGCACCATGAGGCTGACCCGGTGGGCGACCACGTCGTGCATCTCCCGGGCGATGCGGGTGCGCTCGGTGGTGAGGGCCTGCTCGGCCATCATGTGCTGTTCGCGTTCGAGGCGTTCGGCGCGCTCGTGGAGGCGGTCGATGAGCTGGCGTCGGGTGCCCACCCACAGGCCGAAGGTCATCGGCACGACCAGCACCATCGCGATCAGGGAGATCGGCATGAGGACGCTGGTCGGGTAGGCGACGACCATGGCCAGGCTGAACAGGGCGAACCAGCCCACCAGCAGGCCCCGGTTGGCGTGGTACACCGAGTACGAGTACAGGGCGATCACGGCCGGGACGAAGTTGGCGAAGCACAGCAGCAGCACGAACGCGGTGACGAGCATCCACTGCGGGGAGCTCCGCCGCAGGAGCACCGTGGCACCGGCGAACAGCACCGGGATCACGTAGAGGATCACCCCGCTGACCAGGGCGAGCGAGATGTTCAGGGAGGCCAGGGCCACGGGGACGGCCCCGACGAGCCCGCGGAACAGGCCGAGCTGGAGGCTGCCCAGCACTTGCAGGAGTCCGCTGAACAGCAGCGGCAGCACGGCGTAGAGCCAGTCGGCGATGGTCAGGCGGTGGGCCCACCACCACTCCCGGTCCCTGTTCCACAGGGCACCAGCGTCTCTGCCCCGGTCGTTCACCCAGCTCCTCATGCTGCGGAGTCTACGGCGGCGCCCCTGGTGGACCCGTGTGCGCACCGGGTCCGGTCCCACGCGGTCCGATCGTCGGTCGGCGCGCGAAAGCCCCGGCGGGGAAGGGTCCGTGGCGGGTTCGCCACAGCGGGTGACCCGCCGACCCCCGACGAAAGTCGGTACGTCGGCCAGACGAAGGAGTCGCGAACCCGCCCGTCACCGTTCCTTTGGCCGAGTCGCGAATCGGCCCCGCGGGGGACGCCCGGGCCGGACCCACGGCCCTAGCGTGGTGGGGAGCCGAGACGGAGAGCCCGTCCGGTCCGCACACCATCCCCGAATCCTGGAGCTGTCTGCCGTGACCGAGTCCACTGTGAAGCCCGACCCCACGGTCACCTCACCGCCGGTGGTGGTCGCCCGGGGCCTCACCAAGACCTACGACACCGGCGACAGCCAGGTCCACGCCCTGGCCGGGGTGGACGTGGAGTTCCACCGGGGCGCCTTCACCGCGATCATGGGCCCCTCGGGGTCGGGCAAGTCCACCCTCATGCACTGCCTGGCCGGGCTGGACGTGCCCACAGCGGGCACCGTGCACCTGGGCCGCACCCAGATCACCGGCCTGCGCGACGCCGAGCTCACCCTGCTGCGCCGCGACCGGATCGGGTTCATCTTCCAGTCGTTCAATCTGCTGCCGATGCTGACCGCCGAGCAGAACATCCTGCTGCCGTCGCAGATCGCCAAGCGCGGGGTCGACAAGCAGCGCTTCGACCACATCATCGACGTGGTGGGCCTGCGCGACCGGCTCAGCCACCTGCCCGCCAAGCTCTCCGGCGGCCAGCAGCAGCGCGTGGCCGTGGCCCGCGCCCTGCTCAACGCGCCCGAGGTCGTCTACGCCGACGAGCCCACCGGCAACCTGGACTCGCGCTCGGGCGCCGAGGTGCTGGAGTTCCTGCGCGGATCGGCCCGCGACCTGAACCAGACCATCGTCATGGTCACCCACGACCCCGTGGCCGCCTCCTACGCCGACCGCGTGGTCTTCCTGCGCGACGGCCACCTGGTGGACGAGGTCACCGAGCCCACCGCCGAGCTGGTCTCCGCGCGGCTGCTGAAGCTGGAAGAGGCCTGAGGGACATGCTGCGCACCACACTCGCCGGGCTGCGTCTGCACAAGTCCCGGTACGTCACCACCGTGCTGGCGATCCTGCTGGGGGTCATGTTCGTGTCGGGGACCATGGTCTTCGCCGACACCCTCAACGCCAGCTACGAGAAGTCCGTCATGGGCTCGGCCACCAGCGTCGACGCCGTCGCCGTCCCCACCGAGCCCGAGTTCGACCCCGAGAGCACGGAGGCGCCCGAGGACCCGGTTCCGTTCACCGACGAGCAACTGGACGGGGTCCGGGCGCTGCCCGAGGTCGCCGACGCGGGCGGGCTCCTCCGGGGCCAGGCCGTGCTCCTGGACTCCGAGGGCCGGGCGACCGGTTTCCTGCCGCCCTTGGCGCTCGGGCTGAACGGAGTCAGCCGGTTCTCCGCCGACGAGGGCTCGCTGCCCGCGAACGGGGACGAGATCGCCCTGGCCACCTCCACCGCGGAGCAGCTCGGGTTCACGGTCGGCGACACGGTGACCGTGCTCGACCCCGAGGGGGACAAGCGCGAGTTCACCATCACCGGGCTGGTCGAGTTCGGTGTGGAACGAATCTACAGCGCCGCGGGCGCCGTCGTCTTCGACCCGGGCACGGCCCGGGAGATGACCGGCGTGACGGACTACACCGAGATCGACGTGCTCGCCGCCGAGGGTCACACCCCGCAGGAGGTGGCCGACGCCGTCGCCGCCGAGCTCGGGGCGGCGGCCGATGTGCGCACCGGTGAGCAGCTCGGTCTGGTGATAGCCGAGGACGCGGGCGGCGAGACCGCGTTGATACGCACCGCGCTGCTGCTGTTCGCCTTCGTCGCGATGTTCGTCGCCGGGATCGTCATCTACAACACCTTCGCCATCCTCATCGCCCAGCGCCAGCGCGAACTGGCCCTGCTGCGGTGCGTGGGCGCCAAGCGCGGCCAGGTCTTCCGGTCGGTGCTGATCGAGTCGGTGGTCGTGGGGCTGGTCTCCTCCGCCCTGGGCGTGCTGGCCGGTGTGGGCGTCGGCATGGCCGGTGCGACCTTCGGCGGCCCGCTGCTGGGCTCCGGGGAGGCGGTGCCCGTGGTGATCACTCCGACAGCGGTCCTGACCGGTCTGGCCGTGGGCACCGTGGTGACCGTGTTCTCCGCCCTGGTCCCGGCCACCCGCGCCACCCGGGTGGCTCCGCTGGCGGCCCTGCGCACCAGCGCCTCCGCCGCCGGTCTGGAGAAGGGCACCGGCTGGGTCCGTGTCGTCTTCGGCCTGCTGACCTTCGCGGTCTCGGCCGTTCTGGTCGCCCTGACCCTGAACGCGGACCTGGCTGAGATGGGGCTGGTCGTCGTGACCGCCGCCGCCCTGATCACGTTCGTGGGCGTGGTCGTGCTGGGCCCGCTGCTGGTGCGCGGCATCGTGCGCCTGGTCGGTGTTCCCCTGCGGAAGGTGGGTGTGCCGAGCATGCTGGCGGTGGACAACTCCACCCGCAGCCCGCGCCGCGCGGCCACCGCGATGATCGCCCTGACCGTGGGCGCCACCCTCATCACCGGGTACTCGGTGATCAGCGCCTCCGTCGAGACAACCATGACCCGGATGCTCGAGGAGCAGTTCCCGGTGGACTACCAGGTCTCCCCGCAGTTCTCCATGGAGGAGACCGGAAGCGGCACGGAGACGTCCGAGGACTCGGAGGGCTCCGAGCAGGCTCCCGCCGGTGGTGAGGAGGCCGCGGCCCAGGACGCGCCCGCCGGGGGAACGGGCGGGGAGTCTCCCGCAGACGGAGCCGAGGGCCCCGCCGAACCCGTGGAGTCGACCGAGGGCGCGAGCGCCGGTGAGGGCTCCGGAGCGGAGGCCGCCGACGAGACCGGGACCGCCCAGGAACAGGGGCTCCCCACCGTCCCGAACGAGGTCCGGGTAGCTCTGGAGGGCCAGTCCGCCCTGGGCGAGATCATCGGCCAGCGCAGCACCTACGTCGAGGCGTACGGGGACCGGGGCGTTACCGTCTACACCTACCCGGGCGCCGAGATCGGCGTCGACCTCACCAGCGACACCGTCGAGGGCGACGTGGCCGACATGGGCCCGGGCAAGGCCACGGTGGTGGAGAGCGACGCCGACGGCGCCGGGGTGGGCGACACCCTGACCCTCCCGACCGAGGACGGCGAGGAGCTGTCCGTGGAGATCGTCGCGGTCGTGGAGGACATGCAGTCCCTGTCGGGCGTGACCCTGCACCCGGAGGACTTCGCCGCGGCCTTCCCTGCGGTGGAAGAGGACGACCTGCTGCTCATCCGCGCTGCCGAGGGAGCCGACGCCGCCGAGGTGCGCGACGCGGTCTACACCGCGCTCGAGGACTACCCGACCATGCAGATCGGGTCGGCCGCCGAGATGAAGAACCAGTTCACCGAGATCCTGGACATCGCCTTCTACACCATCGCGGCCATGCTG
The DNA here is from genome assembly GCF_008638355.1 of Nocardiopsis deserti. Lineage (NCBI taxonomy): Bacteria > Bacillati > Actinomycetota > Actinomycetes > Streptosporangiales > Nocardiopsidaceae > Nocardiopsis > Nocardiopsis deserti. The sequence continues at coordinate 375,325 of NZ_VWVS01000004.1, forward strand.
GGGCTGGCGGTCATCATCGCGGTGTTCGGCATCTCCAACACCATGGCTCTGTCGGTGCTGGAGCGCACCCGCGAGTCCGCGCTGCTGCGGGCGCTGGGGCTGGCCAAGGGGCAGCTGCGCCGGATGCTGAGCGTGGAGGCCGTGCTGCTGTGCCTGATCGGCGCCGGTATCGGCATCGTGCTGGGCGTGGTCTTCGGCTGGGCGGCCGGGGCCTCGGTCCTACCGGACATGATCTTCTCCGTGCCCTTCGGCCAGATCTCGGTGTTCATCGTGATCGCCGTCCTGGCCGGGCTGCTGGCCTCGGTGCTGCCCGCCCGCCGGGCGGCGGCCACCTCCATCACGGGGGCGCTGGCCAGCGAGTAGGCCGCCACGGCCCCGCGGACGCACGCGTCGCCGCAGGGGGAAACGCGCGGGCCCCCTCCACCTCAGTGGTGGAGGGGGCCCGCGCTCTCGGTGTGCACCCCGAACCGCCGGGCGCACCCGGGACCCCGCCCCGGGTACCGCGACCCTCAGGCGGCGTGGTGCCTCACGTGTCCGGGGCCCCGGTGTCCCTGGGGTCCTCGGCGTCCGGAACGTAGCCCGCCGTGTCGGTGGTCCGGTCGCGCTCGTCGTCCCGGTCGCCGTGGGGCGTGTCCGCCGGGTGCTCGTAGGGCCTGTCGGGGTGCTCGCTGCGCACGGCCGCGCCCTCGTCGACGTCGGGCGTGACGTCGTCGGACTCCTCGTGCATGGCCTCCTGCTCGGCGCTGCGGGTCTCCCCTCCCCAGCTCTCGCGCGGGTAGAGGTCGCTGCGCTCGGAGCGCACGCCCTCGTCGATCCCCCGTGGCTCGGCCGAACTGTCGGTCCCCGGCATGTCGGGGTCCTCGAAGTCGTACTCCTGGATGTCGTAGTCGGCCTCGATCCGCCGCTCCCGGGCGACGGCCTTGCTCAGTTCGGGGTCGTCCCCCATGTCGGTGTCCACGTCATAGGGCTCTTCAGTCATGTTCGCCCCCTTTCCCTCGTTAGTCCCGTGCCCCAAACCGGCGTACCTATGTCACCCGCGGGTGCACGGGGCGGCGGGGCGGACCGGGGGCGGCCGCGCGGCGGGGCCCGCTACCGGCGGCGGGCGCGCTCGGCACGGCGCAGCAGCAGCGGGCGCAGGGCTGCCTCCAGCGCGACGGAGCCGTCGAGCTTGCTCTGGCCCACCACGCGGTCCTCGAAGTGGATGGGAATCTCCACCATCTTCTGTCCGCGCCGGTAGGCCCGGTAGTGCATCTCCACCTGGAAGGCGTAGCCGGTGCTCTCGATGCCGGGCAGGTCCAGGACGCGCAGCGCCGAGGCCCGCCAGATCTTGAAGCCCGCGGTGACGTCGCGGATCGGGATGGACAGCACGGTCTTGACGTAGGTGTTGGCCCAGCCGCTCAGGAGGCGGCGGCTGAGGTTCCACTGCTCGGACAGGCTGCCGCCGGGGACGTAGCGGCTGCCGATCACCACGCCCGCGCTGGTGGCGTGCAGGGTGCCGAGCAACTGGGGCACGTAACCCACGGGGTGGCTGAGGTCGGCGTCCATCTGCACCACGTAGTCGGCGCCCTCCTCCAGGGCCCGGGTCATGCCCGCGACGTAGGCGCGGCCCAGGCCGTCCTTGCTGGTGCGGTGGACGACGCCGACGCGTCCGGCGAACTCGACCGCGAGCTTGTCGGCGACCTCTCCGGTGCCGTCGGGCGAGCCGTCGTCCACGACCACCACCCGCAGCCGCGGCAGGTCCAGGGCCATGAGCTGGCCCACCAGCACGGGGAGGTTGTCCGCCTCGTTGTAGGTGGGCACGACCACCGTCACCCGGGACTCGGCCCACGGTGCGGGGAGCGCCACGGGTTGGGGGGTGACGCGCACGGGCGGGGAGGACGGCTGCTGGGGAGACGGCTGGGAGGACATGCGCGGCGGCTCCTGCGGGATCGGGCGGGTGGTGCGGGACGGGCGGAGCGTACGCGGGATACGCGTGTGAACGGTAGGGTACGCGGTCCTTTCCTCTGTTCGCAGAGGAGAAGTCCGCCTTCGTCCTCCCTCACTGCCCCCGTTCCTGGGCGACCACCGCGACGTGGACGAGGGCGCCCGTCTCCTCCAGGGTCATCAGCACCTCGGGGTCGGCGCTGCTGTCGGTGACCAGGTGGGCGATCTCCTCGGGGGCGACGGTGGGCACCATGGTGTCGGCGCCGATCTTGGTGTGGTCGGCCAGGACGATGGTCTCCTCGGCGCAGGCGGCCAGGGCGCGGTCCACGCTGGCCACGGCCGGGTTGGGGGTGCTCAGGCCGCGGTCGGCGCTGACCCCGTTGCCCGAGAGGAAGGCCCGGTTGACACGCAGTCCGGCCAGGCTCTCCTCCGCCGCGGCCCCGACCAGGGCCCGGATGGGGCCGTGCAGGGTGCCGCCGGTCACGACCACCTCGACACCGGCGGCACCGGCCAGGACGTCGGCGACGCGCAGGGAGTTGGTGACCACGGTCAGGTCGGTGCGGGTGAGGAGCGCGCGGGCGAAGGCCTCGGCGGTGCTGCCGGGGCCGATGGTGACGGCGTCGCCTGGGCGGACCAGGCGGGCGGCCGCGGTGGCGATGGCGGCCTTCTCCGCGGCGCACTGGCCGCTCTTGCCGGAGTAGCTCTGCTCGTGGCCGATCCTCCCGGGCAGGGCGACCCCGCCCCGGCGGCGGTCCACCAGCCCCTCGGTCTCCAGCGCGCGCACGTCGCGGCGGATGGTGACCTCCGAGGCGCGGACCTTGACGGCGATGTCGCGCAGGGACATGGTGCCGTTGGCGCGCACGAGTTCGAGAATGCGCTCCCGGCGCTCGGCGGCGAACGCCGGACGGTTCTCCTCGGCCATGGACCCACTTCCGTGCTCTGCTCGGGCACGGGCCACGGTCCCGCGCGACTCCCTAGACTACGGACCCGTCGGCGGTGGGGACCCGGCCGGGCCGGGCGACCTCCTCGGGTGCCGACTGCTCCGGCACCCTCCCGGAGGCGGTTTCGGCCCCCTCCGTCTCAGCGGCGGCCTCCGCCCCGGGGGTCTGGGCCCCCTCCCGTAGGAGGGTGACGACGACGACCGCCGTGAGCGCCACCAGACCGACGAGCGCTCCCGCGCCGAGCAGTACCACGACAGACATCTGGGCCTCCCAGGGGACGGGCTGACCTGCCAATAACCGAATTCCCGGTTTGGGTTGACCTCACACCACCGAACGCGGGGAAGATCGGGACACAATGGGGGGCATGAAGCTCGATCCGGCACCACTGCCCACCGAGGTGTGGTGGGTACGCACCTCAGCCGCCGACGACCGCCTGCTGCGCCTGTTGGACGAGGAGGAACGGTCACGCAACGCCCGCTTCCGGCTCCAGGCCGACCGCGACCGGCACCTGCTGGGCCGGGCGGTGTCCCGGCTGCTGCTGGCCGAGCGGGCCGACTGCCCGCCCGAGAAGGTGACCTTCGCTTTACGCTGCCGTTCCTGTGAGGAGAAGGAGCGCGCGGGCGCCAGCCGGGGCGAGGACTCCGCGCAGGGCCCGCACGGCAAACCCCACCCCTCCGGCCCCGCCGAGGGGTGGGAGGTCTCCGTCAGCCACTCGGGCGAGTGGGTGGTGTTGGCCCTGGCCCGCGAGGTACCCGTGGGCGTGGACGTGGAACGCGTGTCCCCGGCCCGCGACCTGGAGGGCCTGGCGGGCTACACGCTGGGCGGGCCCGAGCAGCGGGCCTGGGAGCGCCTCTCCCCCGCCGACCGGGTCGGCGCCTTCTTCCGCTACTGGGCCCGCAAGGAGGCGCTGCTGAAGGCGACCGGCCTGGGCCTGTCCGGCGGGATGCGGCGGGTGTTGGTGAGCCCGGCGGACGCCGCCCCCGAACTGCTGGCCTGGGAGGGCGGCGGGGGCCCGGAGGCGGTGGCGCTGGCGGACCTGGACGTCGGGGCGGCCTCGGACCGGGGCGGGGAGGAGTACCGTTCCGCGCTGGCGGCGCTGACCGACCGGCCGCTGGAGCTGGAACTGCGTCCCCACGAGGAGACCGTCAGGCTGCTGCGCTCCCGCCCGGGCGGCGGCTGAACCCCGAGGGGCGGCCGGGCTCCCGGGAGGCGACCGGGTCCTCCCGGGAGCCCGGCCGCCCCGGCCCCCTCAGACGCTCTCGCGGGCCGGGTGGCGGGGGCGTGCGGCGGCGCCCTCCCCCGCGCGGGGAGGCGGTCAGGCTCCCTCGCGGGCCAGGTGGCGGCTGATGACCATGCGCTGCACCTGGTTGGTGCCCTCCACGATCTGGAGCACCTTGGCCTCGCGCATGTAGCGCTCGACGGGGAAGTCGCGGGTGTAGCCGTAGCCGCCGAAGACCTGCACGGCGTCGGTGGTGACCCTCATCGCGGTGTCGGTGGCCAGGAGCTTGGCCATGGCGGCCTGCTTGCCGAAGGGGCGCCCGGCGTCACGCAGGCGGGCGGCGGACAGGTAGAGCTCGCGGGAGGCGGCGACCTGGGTGGCCATGTCGGCGAGCATGAAGCCCACGCCCTGGAAGTCGCCGATCGCGCTGCCGAACTGGCGGCGTTCGCGGGAGTAGTCCACGGCGGCGTCGAGGGCGGCCTGGGCGAGACCGACCGCGCAGGCCGCGATGCCGAGGCGTCCGGAGTCGAGGGCGGACAGGGCGATGCCGAAACCCCTGTCCCGCTCACCCACCAGGGCGTCGGCGCCGAGACGGACGTCGTCGAAGAGGACTCCGGCGGTGGTCGAGGAGTTCATGCCCATCTTGCGCTCGGGGGCCGCCGAGCCCAGGCCGGGGGTGTCCGCGGGGACGTGGAGGCAGCTGATGCCGCGGGCGCCGGAGTCGGGGGCGCCGGTGCGGGCGAAGAGCGTGTAGTAGTCGGCCTGGCCGCCGTGGGTGATCCAGGCCTTGGCCCCGTTGACGCGGTAGCCGTCCCCGTCGGCCTCGGCGCGGGTGGCCAGGGCGGAGGCGTCGGAGCCCGAGGCGGCCTCGGACAGGCAGTAGGCGCCCAGGAGGTCGCCGCCGAGCATGCCGGGCAGGTGGGCGTCCTTCTGCGCGTCGGAGCCGAAGGAGGCGAGGGGGTAGCAGGACAGGGTGTGGACGCTCACGCCCAGGCCGACCGCGAGCCAGCCCCGGGCCAGCTCCTCCACCACCTGGAGGTAGACCTCGTAGGGCTGGTCCCCGCCGCCGTACCGGCCGGGGTAGGGCAGGCCGAGCAGTCCGGCGCCGCCGAGCACGCGGAAGACCTCGCGGGGGAACAGGCCGCCCTCCTCGTCCCCGGCGGCCCGCGGGGTGAGCTCCTTGTCCACGATCTCTCGGGTCAGTTCCAGGAGCTGCTCCGCCTCGGGGGTGTGCAGCGTACGTGCGACCGTCATGAACCTCTCCCGCGCCTGTCCGACATGTGGACACCTAGTAGGACGTCCAACTATATGGTGACGCACGGCACCCCAGCTCCACAAGCCGGGTGCGCCCGGCGCTCCGGCCCCTTGGACAGCGCACCGCTCCGGCCACCGTTCCGTTAGACGGGGCGGGTCGCCGAGCCCGCGACGACAGCACGTCTGTACACGAGCCCCCTCCTCGTCCTAGATTCCACGCATGGACCTCGAACTCCGCCACCTGCGCACTATCTGTCTCCTGGCCGACACCGGCAGTGTGACCAAGGCGGCCGCCGCGCTCTCCACCTCCCAGCCCGCACTGACCACACAGCTCCAGCGGATCGAGCGCGAGGTCGGCGGTCCGCTGTTCCACCGCGGACGTTCGGGGGTCCGCCCCACCGAGCTGGGCGAGTTCGTGCTGGTGCGCGCCCGCTCGGTCCTGCTGTCCATGGACGACCTGCTGCACGACATCACCGCGCGCGGGGCCTCCCCCACCACGCTGCGCGTGGGCGGGGTCGGGCCGCTGACGCTGGAGCTGTCGGCCCGCATTCCCGAGGTCTTCCCGAACGTGCCGGTCCACGTGCGCACGGAGTACTCCCCCAAGCTGGTCACCGACCTGGTCCGTGCGGGCCGTCTGGACCTGGGGACCACGATCGACTACGTGGACCGCGACCTGTCCACGGACGGCCCCCTGTCCTGGGCGATGCTCTCGGTGGAGCCGCTGCACGTGGCACTGTGGGCCGATCACCCCCAGGCGAACCGGCCGCTGGTCCGGCTGGGCGACCTGGAGGGGTCCCCGTGGGCGCTGACCCCGCCGGACGGCACCGGCTGGCCGGAGTGCTTCTACCTGGCCTGCCAGCGGGCCGGGTTCACCCCCGAGGTGCCCTACCGGCTCTACGACCGCTCAGAGATCCGCGACCTCATCGCCGACCGCCGGGCGGTCGCGCCGTGCCAGCCGGACTTCGACACCGGTCCGGACGTGGTGATACGCCCCCTGGAGGGCGCACCCATCCAGCTGCGCCACCTGCTGGTCTGGCGGCGCGACAGCCCGATCCAGCAGGCCTCCGACACCATCGCGCGGCTGGCCCGCGAGATCCTGCGCGGTCCGTCCCGCACCCTGGACCCCGTGCCCTCGGGCGCCGCCGAGACCGCGGGCGGCCCCGTGTCCGGTGTCGGCCATGCGGCGGGCGAGCGGTGCGGCGGACGCGCGCCGGGGACGCCCAACGGCTGATCCGGACACACTCCACCCCCTCCCACCTGGACACACGTCACATGACGACCGGTCGGTTTGCGCGGTCTGGGGACATGCGTAGAGTGTTTACCCGCAAGTAACGTACTGGTGAGTAGACCTACCCCCGCAGTCCACTCCGCAGACACGTACCTCCCCCACGGGCCCCGCCCCGCCCGTTCCGCGAAGGCACGACCGAGTCCAGGACACCATCATGCGACCACTGAGAATCCTCTCCTCGACGCTGGCCGTCACGGTTCTCCTCACCTCCTGTTCCAGCGGCACGGACGGCTCCGACAGAGCCGACCCCCGCGGAGTGACGGACGACGCCGTCGTCATCGGCACCCACCAGCCGCTCACCGGGGCGGCCTCCCCGGGTTTCCGACACGTCTCCACCGGCGCCCGCGCCGTGTTCGACTACATCAACGACAACGGCGGCATCCACGGCCGCCGGATCGAGTACCAGGTCCAGGACGACGCGTTCGACCCCGCGCAGACCCTGGAGGCCACCCGCAGCCTCATCGACGACCAGGAGATCTTCGCCATGCTCGGCGGCCTGGGCACCCCCACCCACGAGGCCGTGATCGAGGAGCTCAACGAGGCGGGCGTCCCCGACCTGTTCGTCTCCTCCGGCGCCCTGGCCTGGGACCAGCCCGAGGTCTACCCCTACAGCTACGGCTTCCAGGTCGACTACACCCGGGAGGCCAAGATCCAGGGCCAGTACATCGCCGAGAACTTCCCCGGCGACAAGGTCGGCCTGCTCTACCAGAACGACGACGTGGGCCCCTCCTCCCACGCGGGGATCGAGCAGTACCTCACCGAGGAGATCGTGGCCTGGGAGTCCTACGACCCCGGCGTCCCCGAGCTCGTCGGACAGGTCGAGGAGCTCAAGCGCTCGGGCGCCGAGATCGCCGTCTGCTACTGCATCCCCGCCTTCCTGGCCCTGGCCGTCCTGGAGGCCACAGCGATCGGCTACACCCCGCAGTGGGTGGCGCCCAGCTTCGGCGGCGACGTGGCGGTGGCCACCGGGCTGATCGAGGAGTACGCGCAGGGCACGGCGGCCGAGAACGTCCCGCCCGAGGCCTTCCTGGACGACCTGATCATCACCGCGTTCCTGCCGATGGCCGCCCAGCGCGAGGACCCGTGGACCGAGTTCTTCCTGGAGGTCCACGAGCAGTACAACGAGGGCACGCCCTTCACCGACACCACCGTCTACGGCATGGTGCAGGCGGTCCTGTTCGCCCAGGTGCTGATGCGGACCGGCCCCGACCTGACCCGGGAGAGCCTGCTCACCACCCTCAACTCCCACGAGTGGACGGGTCCCGGTCTGGTGCCGTTCAACGCCACCGAGAACGACCACAGCGGCTACGCCGGGGTGATGGTGGTGCAGCACCACGCCGGTGAGGAGCCCGAGGTCCTCCAGGAGCCCATGGTCACCGACAGCGGCGGCGGGCAGATCCTGCCCTTCGAGCTGGAGCGCCCCGCGCCCGACGAGGTGGCCCTCTTCGGGGGGTCCGGCGGGTAGACCGGAGGGCCGGTGGCGGTGCCCGAGCGGTACCGCCACCGGTTCGGGTACGGCGGACGGCACGTCCGTCACAGGAGCGCGGCTGTCCGCGACCGCTGCGGGGACCCGGGTGGCCGGGGCGGGCCTCAGGCCCGCGCCCGCCCGCGGCGCGAGCGCACCCACCAGAGCGCGCCGATCACCACGGCGAGCACCGCCCCGGCCACGGCCACCGGCAGCCCCAGGTCCGTGCCCCCGACGCCGACCAGCACCAGCGCCGCCGTGCTGGGCACCCCGCCCAGGAGCGTGCCCAGCGCGAAGGGCCACATCCGTATCCGGGTCAGACCGAAGCCGTAGTTGACCACCTGGTAGGGGATGACCGGGATCAGCCGCAGCTGGAGCACCGCCAGGAGGGCGCGCCCGCCCGCCAGGGCCTCCAGCCGGGTTCGGGCCCCCTCGGGCAGCCGCCGGTCCACCGCGTCGCCCGCCACGTGGCGGGCGACCGAGAACTGGGCCAGGGCGGCGCACACCCCGCCCGCCACGGCCAGGACCAGGCCCAGGGACATTCCGAAGAGCAGGCCGGCGGCGGCGTTGAGGGCGGGCCGGGGCAGGAAGGCGAACACCCCCAGCAGGTACACGCTCAGGTAGGCCAGTGGAGCCGCCGCTCCGGCGTCCTCCACCCAGGCCTGGAGGGTCTCCAGGTCGGGGCCCCACAGCAGCGCCGACACCAGCAGCGCCGCCCAGAGCAGCAGCAGGACGAGCCGCGACACGTCCGCGGCGCGCACACCGCGCGTGTCCTCACCCATGGCCACAGAGTACGCCCGGCGCCGGACCCCCGCAGAACCGGCTGGTCCACGCCTTTCGGGGCGGACGCACAGCTTTCCGCGCTGTTCGGGACGAGCGGGATGTCCGCGGCGCTCCGGGGGCTCGGGACGGACGCCGCACTCGTGGCGGACGGGGCGGTCCGCACTATTCGGGGCGGTCGGAATGCCCGAGGCGCTCAGGGTCCTCGGGGTCCTCGGGGTCCTCGGATGCCTCGGGGAGGCGGAGGATGAACGCCGCCCCGCCGAGCAGTTCGCTGTGCCCTGCCAGCAGGCTGCCGCCGTGGGCCCGCGCGATCTCGCGGGAGATGGCCAGCCCCAGGCCGCTGCCGCCGGGATCGCGCTCCCGCGACTCGCTCAACCGCGCGAAGCGCTCGAAGATCCGCTCCCGCTCCCCCGGCGGGATCCCCGTCCCGTCGTCGTGCACCTCCACCACGGCGAAGCCGTCCTCCCGCCGGACGATGACGTCGACGCGGGACCTGGCGTGCCGGTCGGCGTTGGCGACCAGGTTCGTCAGGAGCCGCACGAGGCGCAGGCGGTTGGCGTCGACGTGGACCGGGCCGGAGGAGTGCAGCCGCAGCTCGGGAGCGCGGCGATCGGACAGGAACTCCTCCGCGATCAGCGCTGGCAGGTCCAACCGCTCCTGGACGGGCGCGGTCCCGGTGTCCAGACGGGCGAGTTCGAGCAGATCGGCGACGATGTTCTCCAGCCGCTCGGTGTCCGAGAGCAGGCCGGAGAGCAGCCGCTCACGCATGCGGGGGTCGGGATCGGGGTCGGAGAGCTCCATCTCCAGCTTGATCCGCATCCCGGCGATGGGGTTGCGCAGTTCGTGGGAGGCGTCGGAGACGAACCGCCGCTGCCGGGTGACCGCCTCCTCCATCCGCTCCAGGCTGTGGTTGGCGGTACGGGCCAGGTAGGCGATCTCGTCGTCGCTCCTGGGCACCGGGAGCCTGCGGTGCAGGTCGCTGACGGAGAGGGTGTCGAGCTGGGCCCTGATCTGCTCCACGGGGCGCAGCGCGCGGCCGACCCCGTACCAGACGGTGAGACCGGTGATGGTGAGCAGCACGCAGGACATCACCACCAGCGCGTCCTCCAGCACGTGGGTGGCCACGACCTGGGGCGTGCCCACCGCCGCCAGGACCACGACGTCGCCGTAGGCCGTGTCGTCGACGGCGTAGCCCGACACCAGCAGACAGGTCCGGGGGTCGATGCCCGCGACCGGACCGCAGACCGTGGTGTCCACCCGTGGATCGGAGGTGGTGGGACGCTCGGCGGTCAGTTGCGGCTGCCCCTCCAGGGCGTCGCTGGAGGCGAGCACCTCGCCGGAGTCGCGCGCGACGACCTGGATCCGCAGGACGGACTCCCCGCCGGGGATCAGCTCCGGATAGCGCTGGACCGCGATGTAGTCGGCGACGTCGCGGGCCTCCTCAGCCGCCAGGTCGCGGACCTGCTCGACGATCGCCTCGCGGACGAGGAAGATGGTCAGGGCCAGGCCCAGTCCGGTGACCGCGGCCAGCGCCGCGACCGCGCCGAACGTGACCCGGGCCCGAATCGACCGGGGACGTATCCGATCCCACACCCTCCCGGGCCCGTCATCCCAACCTGGCACCGACCCATTGTCACCCAGGGGGACGGACATCCGTCGAAGCGACGGCGGTGTGGCGGCGGTCGGCGAGCGGACCGGCGGTTACTGCTCGTAGGGGGACGGCGGGTCGCTGACCTCCTCCATCTCCAGGACCTCGAACTCGTGCTGGCTGACGTCGACGATGTCGCCCTCGGGCTCGACCCAGGTGCCGCGCACCGTCCACCAGGTGTCGGTCTCCGGCGCGGGCTCGTTGGAGATGTGCACCTTGTTGACGATGGCGTCGGCGGCGCAGCAGGACATCTGGAGGCGGGCCAGGAACCAGCCGTCCCCCTCGGGATCGGGCACCGCGAAACCGGTCAGCTCGATCTCTCGCCCCGCCAGCTGGCGTTCCTCGTCCACCCAGGCGCGCATCACGAACTGGCGGATGTCCATCGCGACGACCTCGCCGGGCCCGGCCTCGGCCAACCCGTCGTCGAAGCGGCCGGGGCGCGCCTGCTCGGGCGGCGGGGCTGAGGAGGCAGCGGTGGACTCCACGGTGTAGGCGCCCAGCGCGGGCGGGGCGACGACGAAGACCGCGAGCACCGGCAGCAGGAGCAGCCAGGCCACTCGGGGAGCGCGGGAGTGGTCGTGGCCGTGGTCGTCGGCGGAGTGGTCGGAGTGGTCCTCGGAGGCGGTCGCGGCCGCCCTCTCCCCGCGCAGCTCGGCCACGATGATGAGCACGCCGAGCACGGCCATGACCACACCCGCGGCGATGAGGAAGGGTCCGAAACCCGCCTTGACCCAGTTGAGGTAGAGGTCGGTGGCCACTGTGCTGGTCAGCGCGGCGGCGCCGAGCAGGACGAGGGTGAGCCCCTGGGCGATACGGTTCACAGGACGAGGCCTCCGATCAGGAAGGTGCTGAGCAGCCCGACCAGCAGGCACAGCGGCGCGAAGCGCGCCACGAAGCGCCAGCCGAACACGCCCGCCTGCATCGCGATGAGCTTGAGGTCGACCATCGGGCCGATCACCATGAACGCGAGCTTGGCGGTGGGCGAGAACTCGGTGAGGCTGACCGCGACGAACGCGTCGGCCTCGGAGCAGATGGACAGCAGGATGGCGAGCAGGGCGAGCACGAGCACCGAGACGACCGGGAGTCCGGCCACCGTCACCAGCCACTCGCGCGGGACCAGGACGTTGAGGGAGGCCGCGGCCAGGCCGCCGACCACGAGGTAGCCGCCCGCGTGCATCATGTCGTGCAACATGGACTCGCGGAAGACGACCCACCGGGACTCGCCGGGGGCGTGCGTGCGCGTGGGCAGGCGCAGCCAGTCGGCGCGCCCGAAGCGCACCCAGATCCACCCGACGACCACGGCGGCCAGCAGCGAGGCGACGAACCGGGCGAGCACCATCTCGGGCTGCCCGGCGAAGGCCACCGCGGTGGCGATCATGACGATCGGGTTGATGGCGGGCGCGGCCAGCAGGAAGGTCAGCGCGGCGGCGGGCGCGACCCCGCCCTTGATCAGGCTTCCGGCGATGGGGACCGAGGCGCACTCGCATCCGGGCAGCAGGGCGCCGGAGGCCCCGGCCACCGGCACCGCCCGTGCGGGGTTGGAGGGGATGAGGCGCTGGTAGACCGAGGTCGGGACGAACGCGGTGAGCGCCGCCGACAGCGCGACGCCGAAGACCAGGAAGGGCAGCGCCTGGAAGCTGATCGCGGTGAAGATGGTGGCCCAGGCCAGGAAGGCGTCGCTGGTCAACTGGTCGGTGACCCAGGCGTGCCCCATCGCCATCGCGGTGATGAAGAGGGCGAACAGCCAGACCGTCCCGGTTCTGCGCTGACCGCTCCTGCGCCCCCAGTCCTCGGGGGGCAGCTCGTCGCCGCGGTCGCTCCACCCCCCGGCGAGGGTGTCGCCGAGCGAGGCGGAGGCGTTGGGCGGGGCGGAGGCGTTGGGCGGGGCGGAGCCGGGCGCGGCGGGGTCAGGTGCGGCGGCGGGCGTCGTCCGGTCGGACACGGTGGTACTCCGCGGTGGTCGGGTGGGAACTCCACGCATCGTACCGAAAATCGTTTTCGCCCGTCAGCGTCCCACTCCGACCTGTGGACAACCACCCCCCGGTTTCAACCGAGATAGCCCATCCCGGCCAGAAAAATAGTCTTCTGCGCTCCCCACACACCCACGTACCACACCAGTCCCGCAGGCACCATCGCGGCGAGCGCCCGCGGCCGGTCCCCGGGCCTGCGGGCCATCACCAGGACGAGCGCGAGGCCCACCAGCACGTAGAACGCGGACTGGACGAACATGGGCACCGGTGAGTGGGGCAGGGTCACCTCCGGCGACACGATCCGAAAGTGCGCCCAGTCCAGCACCGGGAGCAGCGCGTCGGCGAGGAAGACACCGCCCAGCAGGCCGAGCCCCACCAGGCGGCGCGGTCGGCGCTCGTGGCGGATCCACGCCCCGGCGGTGGTGAGCAGCGGACCGGCCGCGCACGCGGCCAGCAGCCACAGCCAGGCCGGGAGCAGCCATCCCACGGGGTCGAGGAGGGCGCCCGGCCCGTCAGTGAGGGCGGTGGCCACACCGTAGTAGCACACCACGGCGCTGAGCAGGGCGACGGCTCCGCAGACCGGCACCTGCCACGGGGCCAGCCGCGTGCTCGCCCACAGGCCCAACAGGATCGCGACGGCGCACCAGCCCGCCGCCGCGTCGGTGAAGAGGCCGCCGAACACCCAGGGCAGCAGGGCCGCGCCGAGGAGGGAGAGCGCGCCCAGGGCGGGCCCGGCCGCGGCGGCCAGGAGGAAGACCAGAGGGGAGGTGGAACGGGGGGAGGTGGTCACCTTCGTCATACCCCGGTTATCGCTCCGTACCGGAGCCCCGGTTCCCTTCCTCAGGGCCGTCGTCGCCGTCGGAACGGTCCGCGTCACCGGCCTCGTCCACGGCCGTCGAGCCGTGCGACTCCGCGTCCCCCGGGCCGTTCTCCTCCCCGTCCCGTTCGTGCTCCGCCGCGACGGCGCCCGGGTCCGGGGGCGCCTCTCCCTCGTCGCGGAGGACGTCCTCGGGCTGGGGTCCGGAGGCCGGGCCCCAGCACTCCACGTTCCGCAGACCGGGCATCTTGGCGAGCGTGAACTGGGGGTCCAGACCGTTGCGCAGCTGGCGGCTGTAGTCGGCCAGCAGCCGGAAGGCGGTTCCCGACAGCGGCGCCAGGGCCAGCAGGTTGACGGTGGCCATGACGCCCATGGAGATGTCGGCGAGGCTCCACACCAGGGTCAGGGGCGCCACGGAGCCGAGGAAGACCGCCGCCAGGACCGCGTAGCGGAAGTAGGTCATGTGCTGGGGGCTGCTGTCCAGGAACTGGAGGTTGGTCTCCCCGTAGTAGTAGTTGCCCAGCACGGAGGTGAAGGCCAGCAGGAAGAGGATGACCGTGAGCGCGTGGACCGACCACGTGCCCAGGCTGGCCTCCAGCGCCCCCTGCGTGACCTGGATGCCCATGTCCTCGCCGTACTGGGGACCGTGGACCAGGACGATGAAGGCCGTCACCGAGCACACCAGCCAGGTGTCGAAGTACACGCCCAGGGTCTGCACGAGTCCCTGCTTGACCGGGTGGGAGACCGAGGCGGTGGCACCGGCGTTGGGAGCCGACCCCAGGCCCGCCTCGTTGGAGAACATGCCACGCCGCATGCCCTGGACGATGGCCGTGCCCACTCCCCCGGCGACGAACTCGCGCGCGCCGAACGCCGACGCGAAGATGTCGCCGACGACCCGGGGCAGCTCGCCTATGTTGAGGGCGACCACCCACAGGCCGAGCAGGATGTACAGGACGGCCATGAGCGGGACCAGCGCCTGGGCGGCGTGCGCGATGCGCCGGACCCCTCCGAAGATCACCAGCGCGGTCAGGCCCACCAGTACCAGCCCGATCACGGCCGACAGCAGCAGGCCGGGCGTCCCGCCGAGGGTGCCGACGGAGGTGGACACGGCGGCGGCGATGCTGTTGGCCTGCACCGTGTTGAACACCAGGCTGAAGGTCACGGTGATGATCACCGCGAACAGCACGCCCATCCACCGCCTGCCCAGCCCCTTCTCCATGTAGTAGGCCGGGCCGCCCCGGAAGCCGGTGCTGGTGCGCACCTTGTACAGCTGGGCGAGGGTGGACTCCACGAACGCCGCGGCGCCCAGCACCGCGGCCATCGTCCACATCCAGAACACCGCGCCCGGGCCGCCCAGGATGATCGCGGTGGACACGCCGACGATGTTGCCCGTCCCCACCCGCGAGGCGGCCGAGATGGAGAAGGCCTGGAAGGAGGAGATCTCCCGCCTGCCGTCGGGGGCCACGCCCGGGGCGCTGCCCAGGACGCGGAACATCTCCGGCAGCAGGCGCACCTGCACGATCCCAGAACGCGCCGTGAAGTAGACGGCGAGGACGATCAGGAGCGGGATGAGGAAGTAGCTCCAGAAGAAGTCGTTGACGGCGACGACTGCGTTGTTCACGCGCTCCCCTTCAGGCGGTCCGGTCTTCGGCAAGTGTCCACGTCACCGGGGATGGGAGGCCGTGCGGACACGCGAAGGAGCGGTAAAGGACCGTAACGGGTCAACAACCCGCCGCGGGCACATGATCGGGCGCCGGACCGGCGCCGGCGTCCGCGGCACGCTGGCAGGTCCGCTCCGGCTGGCCCGCCTGACCGACCGCACCACCCGACGGCGTACGCCGAGAGGTTCTCCGCCATCGGTGGGGAAGCGGCCCTGTTCCTCCGGACCCGTGGACGAGCTGCACGGATACGCGCGTCGTAGCGGAGTGAAGTTGTTCCGTTACCGCTTGCAAATGATCATATTAACGAAATCCGCGCTTTACACAGCTTTGTGATCGTTTCTGCTGACGGCGCGGTGGACATGGCCGGGCTGGAAACAAGAGGGAGTGACGTCCGTGGACGTAGTGCGGGAGTCTGCACAGGCGAATCGTGTGGTGCTGTGGGAGGAGTCGGCCCGGGACGGAGCCCAGGCCAAGACCTTGATCCCTCCCGCGGCCAGGGTGCGATTGGCCCGGGAGACCGGCCGGATCTTCGGTGCCGACGGCCCGAGGCAGGTCGTCTTCGCGGCCGGCTTCCCAGCCGTGTGCGATGAGGAGTTCGAGGCCGTGCGTCAGGTCGCGGCGGAGGCCGAGGGCGCGGTGAGCGTGGCGGCGGTGTGTCGGGGGGCTCTCCGGGACGTGGAGCAGGCGGTCGCCTCGGTGAAGGGCAGCCGCCACGCCCGGGTGATGGTGGTGGTGCCCGCCTCCGAGGCGATGGCCCAGGTGATGGTCCATCGCACCGCGGCGGAGGCGCTCACGGCCGGGGCGGACCTGGTCAGACACGCCCGCGGACTCGACGACGGGGTCGCGGTGGACGTGTGCCTGGCGGACGCCTCCCGTGCCGACCACGCCCTGATGGCGCACTCCGCGCAGGAGCTCACGGGCGCCGGGGCCGGACTGGTCGTTCTGGCCGACACGGTGGGAGCGCAACTGCCCCATGACTGCCGGGAGATGTTCTCCCGGGTACGGGCGGGCGCCGGCGACGAGGTGGTCCTCGCCTCGCACCTGCACAACGACCTCGGGCTCGGGCTGGCCAACACCCTGCAGGCGATGGCCAGCGGAGTGCGGGTGGTGTCCAGCTCGTGGCTGGGCATCGCCGAGCGGGCGGGCATGGTCGCCACCGAGCAACTGCTGCTCCTCCTCGCCCGCCACGGCACGGAGCTGTTCGGCGCGGACGCCGAGCTGTGGTGGAGGGAACCGGATCTGACCCTGCTGCCGGGGATCGCGCGGCTGGTGGCCGAGGAGACCGGGGTCCCGCTGAGCGTCACCACGCCCGTCGTCGGCACCGGGGTGGGCACGATCTCCACCGGCACCCCCTTCGTCCACCCGCAGCTCTTCCAGCCTTACGACCCCAAGCAGCTCCTCGGCATCGAACCGACCGTCGTCCTCACCCACCTGGCCAGCGCCCGCGTGGTGACCGCCGTGGCCTCCCGCCTGGGCAGGACCCTCGACCGCGAACAGACCTCCGCCGCGATGGCATGGGTGAAGTCCCGTGCCTTCCGCACCGGGCGGGCCGTGGTCGACGACCACGCGTTCGCCGACTACCTCGACGGCCTCGCCCACACCACCGCCGGGAGAGCCTCGTGAACCCCGACGACGGCACCCGGCCCCGCACACCGGTGACCCTTGCCGAGGCCCGGCAGGTCCTGGGCCGCGGCACGGCGGTCGTGCTGCCGAACCCCGCGCCCCTCACCCACGTGATCACCGCCGCCACCGCGCCCGCCGTCAACCGCGCCAAGGGCCGCGCCGTCAGTCAGTCCGTCGCCCTGTGGGCGCACCACCCCGACACCCTGCGCGCCCTCGACGACGTCTGGGCCCTCACCTCCGAGGACCGCGTGCTGGCGCGGCGCCTGCTGGTCGAGGAGCACCTCACCGTCCTGTTGCCGCTGCACCCGCAGGCCGAGCGGCCGGCCTGGCTGGAACCGGCCGCCAAGGACGGGTGGGTTCTGCTTTTCGGCACCCGCTGGCAACCGCTCCGCCCGCTCCTGGACGACCACCCGGTGCTCTACGTCAGCAGTGCCAACCGCACCGGCCGCCCGCCCGCCGCCACCACCGGTGAGGCCCTGGCCATGTTCCCCGCCGCCGTACCCGTCCTGGAGCGGCCGGGTCCCGGGTGGGCGGATCCCGCCGGGGAGACGGGCAGGCGGGCCACCACCACGGTCCGGATCACCGGCGAAGGACAGCTGCGTCTGCACCGGCACGGCGCACAGGACCGGCGCCACCCCGGTGCCGACGCCTACCTGCGCCATCTGCGTACCCGGTACACGGCCTCGGGTGGCAGGGCGGCCGTCGGTTCGGACACGGGGGACGCCGACGCGGCGACGGGGGCTCCGCGGACCTAGGCCGCCGTCGCGGCCTCCCGCGAGACCAGGGGCCTCGACCTGCGGGAGGTGGCAGTGTCCGAGAGAAGTGGGTGACCCCGGAAAAAGGGCCCGGGCCCGGCAGGTGCCACCTGCCGGGCCCGGGTCTGTCACCGGTACCGCTCCAAGCGCGGGAGCGGTTGCGGGATCAGTACTGCGGAGCGGAGTCGAAGCGCTCCTCGCGGCGCGGGCCGCGACGGTCGCCGCGGTAGCCGCCGCGGTTGTCGCCGCCACCCCGGTAGCCGCCACCGCCGCCGCGGCGCTCACCGCCGCGGTAGCCGCCCTCGCCACGCGGGGCGTAGTCACGGCGCTCACCACCGGGACGGTCGCCCCGGTAGCCCCCGCGGCTGTCGTCCCCGCGGCGCTCGCCACCGCGGTAGCCGCCCTCGCCACGCGGGGCGTAGTCACGGCGCTCACCACCGGGACGGTCGCCCCGGTAGCCGCCACCGCCGCCGCCACGGCGCTCACCGCCGCGGTAGCCGCCGCCACCCCGGTAGCCGCCGCCACCGCCACCGCGGGGACCGCCCCGACGGGGGCCGCCGCGGCCACGGCGCTCGCGCACGGGCTCCGGCGGCTCGATCCACGGCTCCCAGGAGGGCTCCTTGGCTCCGGTCACCTCGCTGAGCAGTTCGTCGCCGGGGTTGACCAGGTGCTGCTTGGCCTCGACACCGGCGTCGCTGAGCAGGCGGCGGGCCATGCGGCGCTGGTTGGGCGCCACCAGGGAGACCACCAGGCCGGAGGCACCCGCGCGGGCGGTGCGGCCGCCACGGTGCAGGTAGTCCTTGTGGCCGGTGGGCAGGTCGACGTTGACCACCATGTCGATGCCGTCGACGTGGATGCCGCGGGCGGCGACGTCGGTGGCGACCAGGGCCTGGATGCGGCCCTCACGGAACTTGGCCAGGGTGCGGGTGCGCACGCTCTGGGTCTTGCCGCCGTGCAGCGAGGCGCAGGGAACACCGGCCTGGGCCAACTGCTCGCTGATGGTGTCGGCGCGGTACTTGCTGCGCACGAACAGGATCGTGCGTCCCTCGCGCGCGGCGATCTGGGTGACGATCGTGTTCTTGTCGCGGGGCAGCACCTTGAGCAGGTGGTGCTCCATGGCGGTGACCTGCGAGACCGGCGGGTCCACGGAGTGGGTGCGCGGCTCGTTCATGTACTTGCGGACCAGCTTGTCGACGTCACCGTCGAGCGTGGCCGAGAACAGCAGGGTCTGGCCGTCGGGGCGGACCTGGTCCAGGAGCTCGCTGACCTGCGGCATGAATCCCATGTCGCACATCTGGTCGGCCTCGTCCAGTACCGAGACCTCCACGTCGCTCAGGTCGCAGGCGCCCTGGTCGATCAGGTCGGACAGGCGGCCCGGAGTGGCGACCAGGACCTCGACGCCGCGGCGCAGCTCGTTGATCTGGCGGGTGTAGGAGCTGCCGCCGACGACGTCGCCCACGCGCACGCCCACGATGCGGGCGTAGGTGCGCAGGGCGTCGCGGACCTGGTGGGCCAGCTCGCGGGTGGGCACCAGGATCAGGGCCCGGGGCCGGTTGGCGGCGGCGCGGCGCTCGGCGGCGCGCATCAGGACCGGCAGGCCGAAGGCCAGGGTCTTACCCGATCCGGTGCGGCCGCAGCCGAGGACGTCGCGGCCCTCGATGGCGTCGGGGATGGTGGCGGCCTGGATCGGGAACGGGGTGGTCACACCGTTCTTGGCCAGCTCATCGACGATGTCCTGGGGCAGGCCCAGGCTGTCGAAGGCAGGCGTTACGGCAGTGTCCGTCGTCAAGTGACGTGTACCTTCCTCATCGTTTGGCGGCGTTTCGAGGAAGGCTTCACACGGCCATGACCGACCCAGCGAAGAAATCACACAAACGCGCCTGATCACACGCGGAAGCGGGCCCCTGCATGTGTGTGGGGCTCCTGAGCTCGTGAGATCCTCACTGGTGTGGGGGGACGAGCGACTCTTCGGGTCAAGAGTGGCGCCGACCGGGTCGGCACGCTCTCCGCGTCTTGCGCGGCCTCGGCGCGCTCGGATGCGCGCGGCATGTCACGACCGCTCGTAGAAGACTACTAGAGATCGCCTCACGACGGGGACGGGGTGGGGGTTTTCGACCGGTGACAAGGGTCTCCCCCTCCCGTCCACATCTTCGCGGAACCGCTGGGTATCCGACCCGCCCCTTCGCCGTGATCTTGTACTTATAGCGAGCCTGGAGCGCCGAACCTCGCTAAGACGCAGGTCAGAACCCTTCCGGTCGGCCCGTTAGCGGGCGCCTTCGGCCGTGGCACGGGCCAGGGCGGCGAGCCGGGCGACCTGCGCCGCGCGCTCGGCCTCGGCCTGCTGCTGGAGGGTGTTGCCCGCGGCCTGCTGGAGCAGGGCCTTGGTGGCGGTGGCGGCGGCGCGGTCGGTGGCGAGCAGGGCGGCCACGACGTCGTCCACGGCACCGGAGAGCTCCGCGGCGGGGACCACGAGCTCGGCCAGGCCCAAGTCGCGCGCCTCCTGGGCGCCCACGCGGCGCGCGGTCAGGCAGATCTCGACGGCGCGGTTGACGCCGACGATGTCGACCAGGGGCTTGGTGCCGGTGAGGTCGGGGACCAGGCCCAGGGCGGGCTCCTTCATGCACAGCTGGGCGTCGTCGGCCAGGATGCGCAGGTCACAGGACAGGGCCAGCTGGAATCCCGCGCCGATGGCGTGGCCGCGCACGGCGGCGACGGTGACCAGGTCGGGGCGGCGCAGCCAGAGGAAGCCCTCCTGCAGGCCGGCGATGTAGTCCCGGACCTCGGCGTCGGAGGCGGTGCCGTCGGCCAGACCCGCGACCATGGAGCGCTCGCCGTCGACGCCCTCGGGGCTGAACATGCCGAGGTCGATCCCGGCGGAGAAGATGTCGCCGTCCCCGTCGATGACGACGATTCGGACGTCTTCGGGAAGGGTCTGGCCGATGTGGGCCAGCGTGGTCCAGGTGCGCCCGGTCATCGCGTTGCGGCGGTCGGGGCGGCTGATGGTGATGCGGGCGACCGGCCCCCGCACCGCCAGCCTGAGCCGGGCCCGGGAGAGCTCCTCCTCGGTGGGCGCCGGTCCGGGCCCGTTCGTCGCCTGTGCCATGGGTTCCTCCGTCGTGTTCGGTGTCACCCCGGATATTACCCATCAGTAACACAGGGCGGCGAGCGGGCCGGGGCCGAGGCGCCTCACGCCTTGCGCGTGGGCCCCCCGCGGCCGCGCAGCTCCACCCCGGCCTCGCTCAGGAGCCGATGGACGAAACCGTAGGACCGCCCGGTGGCCGCCGCCAGCATGCGGATGCTCTCCCCCGCGTCGTAGCGGCTCTTGAGCTGGGCGGCGAGCGCGGAGCGGTCCTCTCCCGCCAGCCGTGGGCGCTTGATCTGCGCGTCGTTCACTTGCTCGCTCCTCAGAGTCGTCGGATCGCCCGTCGTGGGACACCCTCATGATCCGGTATCGGGCCCGCGGCCCGCCACACCACGCGGGCGCCCCGCCGAGAACGCCGTTTTCGGCACGAGGCAAACACTGACCGAAAAGAGGGGAGGTGAACCTCCCGGGCCTGCCGGGCGTCCACCTCCCCCACGTTCCGCGCCTGTCGCGGACGGTGTCAGGCCAGCGCGATGAGGTCCTCGAACTCGGCGTTCCACACGTCCTCCACGCCGTCGGGCAGGAGGATGACCCGCTCGGGCTGGAGGGCCTCGACCGCGCCCTCGTCGTGGGTGACGAGCACGATCGCGCCCTTGTAGCCCCGCAGCGCCGCCAGGATCTCCTCGCGGCTGGCGGGGTCCAGGTTGTTGGTGGGCTCGTCCAGCAGCAGCACGTTGGCGCTGGAGACCACCAGCGTGGCCAGCGCCAGCCGGGTCTTCTCACCGCCGGAGAGCACGCCCGCGGGCTTGTCCACGTCGTCGCCGGTGAACAGGAACGAGCCCAGTGTGCGCCGTGCCTCGACCTCCGGCAGGTCCGGGGCCGCGCTCATCATGTTCTCCAGCACGGACCGGCCAACGTCCAGGGTCTCGTGCTCCTGGGCGTAGTAGCCGAGCTTGAGCCCGTGCCCGGGCACGACCCGGCCGGTGTCGGGTTTCTCGACGTCGCCGAGCAGGCGCAGCAGGGTGGTCTTGCCCGCGCCGTTGAGGCCCAGGATCACCACGCGGCTGCCCCGGTCGATGGCCAGGTCCACCCCGGCGAAGATCTCCAGGGACCCGTAGGACTTGGACAGGCCCTCGGCCATGAGCGGCGTGCGACCGCTGGGCGCCGGGTCGGGGAAGCGCAGCTTGGCCACCTTGTCGGACTTGCGCACGCCCTGCACGCCGTCCAGGAGGCGGTCGGCCCGGTTGAGCATCTGCTGCGCGGCGCGCGCCTTGGACGCCTTGGCCCGGAACCGGTCGGCCTGCTTGCGCAGGGTGTCGGCCTGCTTCTCGGCGTTGGCCAGCTCGCGCCTGCGGCGGCGCTCGTCGGCCTCGCGCTGCTCCAGGTACAGCTTCCAGCCCATGTTGTAGACGTCGATGGTGCTGCGGTTGGCGTCGAGGTAGAACACCTTGTTCACCACGTGCTCGACCAGGTCCACGTCGTGGCTGATCACGATGAGCCCGCCCTGGTGGGACTTGAGGAAGTCGCGCAGCCAGGCGATGGAGTCGGCGTCCAGGTGGTTGGTGGGCTCGTCCAGGAGCAGGGTGTCGGCCCCGCTGAACAGGATGCGCGCCAGCTCGATCCGGCGGCGCTGACCGCCCGAGAGCGTGTGCAGCGGCTGGCCGAGCACCTTGTCCGGCAGTCCCAGGCTGGAGGAGATGGCGGCGGCCTCGGACTCGGCGGAGTAGCCGCCCAGCACGTGCAGCCGCTCCTCCCAGCGCGAGTAGGCGCGCACGCCCTTGTTGCGGGTCTTGGTGTCGGTGCTGGCCATCTTCTTCTCGGCCTCGCGCATGCCGCGCAGGGCCTCGTCGATGCCGCGCGCCGACAGGATCCGGTCCCTGGCGATCACGTCCAGGTCGCCGGTGCGCGGGTCCTGGGGCAGGTAGCCGATGCTGCCGGAGGAGGTGACCGTACCGCCGGTGGGCAGGCCCTCGCCCGCCAGCACCTTGGTCATGGTGGTCTTGCCCGCACCGTTGCGGCCGACCAGTCCGATCCGGTCCCCGGCGGCGACGCGGAAGGTGGTCGGCTCCAACAGGAGTCGAGGACCGACGCGCAGTTCGAGGTCGGTGGCGATCAGCATGGTGGGGCTTCCTACGAGGTGGTGGGATGGTTCCGTGCGGCCGGTCTGTGTCACCGGTCCGCGCAGCCGGGCTGTGCGGCCGGGCACGCGTGTGCGCCGCGGGGAGACGTGCTCCCTCGCAGCGGCGGCGGGAGGGGTGGCTTCGGGCCTACCGACCCAGACTAACGGCACCGGCGGGGGCGGCACGAGGGATGTGACCGGAACGCGGGCGCCCCCGCCCGGTCAACGGGTCGGGGGCGCCGGGCATTCCCGGAGGCGGCGCGGACGGGGCGGCGCCGCCCCGCACCTACTTCTGCTCGGGGGGATCGACCGGGGTGGCTCCGCCCTCGCCGTCCTGGCCGGACTCCTGGTCGGCCCTGACCACGACGGTGTCCGCCTTGACCTCGGCCACGTCCTCGTCCCCCGGGTCGGAGTCGTCACCGCTGGAGGGCGGGCGGTTGCGCAGCAGCGCGGCCAGCACGGCGACCACCGGGGTGGACAGGAACATGCCGGGGATGCCGCCGACGACCGCGCCGACGGAGATGCCGATGAGCACGATGGGCGAGGGCAGGTCGAGCGAGGCGCCGTAGATGCGCGGCGCGAAGACGTTGCTCTCCAGCTGCTGTACCAGGAGCACGGCACCGACCACGAACAGCGCGACGATCCAGCCCTCGGTCACGAACGCCACCAGGGCGGCGAGCAGGCCGGTGATGAAGGCGCCGATGATCGGTAGGAAGGCGCCGATGAAGGTCAGCACGATCAGCGGGATGGCCAGGTTGATGTCCAGGACGATGACCAGGACGATGCCGATGCCGACGGCGTCGAAGAAGCCGACCGCGGCCACGCCGCGCACGTAGCGGCCCATGACCCCGTAGGCGACGTCGCCCGCGTGGCGCATGCCCGGGCGCGAGCCGGACGGCAGCAGGGTGACCAGCCAGTCCATGAGCTGGTCGCCCGAGTGCACGAAGTACACGGTCAGGGCGATGATGAGGACGATGCCGACCAGGACCGAGATCACCGCCGAGGTGGCGGTCCAGGCCCCGCTGAGCAGCTGGTCCTGGTTCTCGGTGATCATGCCCTGGATCTGCATCCAGGCGTCGTCGATCATGTCGGTGAACAGGGCCGGGTCGACGAAGGGCAAGCGGATGTTCTGGAGTTCGCCGACCGCGCTGGTGACGCTGTCCACCAGCGGGCCGAAGCCCTGGATGGCGGGTGTGACGATCAGCGAGATCACGCCGCTGAAGATGATGAGCCCGACCAGCAGGGCGATGGTGGTCGACAGTCCCCGGCCCAGTCCCCTGCGGCGCAGTCCGTTGGCGATCGGCATGAGCAGGGCGGTGATGAACACCGCCAGGATCACCGGCAGCGTGACGACCGACAGGTAGACGAGCGCGTAGACGAGCAGGCCCGCCACCACGCCGATGATCAGTACCCGCCAGGCCACGTCGCTGATGGAGCGCAGCAGGTTGTCCGGGCCGCCCTGCTGTTCGTGGGAGTCCTCGTCCGCGACCTGGGGTTCGGCGCCGCGCTCGTTCTCCGCCTCCAGCCTGGCGAGGCGCTCGGCGCGGGCTCTGCGGGCGGAGAGCCACTTGTTCAGGAGCGCCCACACTCCCGGCCGCTGGGCTTGCACATGGACTCCATTCTCTGGACGTTGCGCGGTGGAGGTCGGGGTACCGACGGCCGCATGGGGGTGGTCTCGCGGGAGACGAACGAGTGGGGCCCGTGTCTCCCACGGGCCCGGTGGGAGGTCAACGCTGTCAGAACTGCCAGGGTTCCCGCGGGCGGCCGCTCTCGACGATCTCGTTGCCGAAGGGCGCGAGGGCGACGGGGATCATCTTCAGCGAGGCCCAGGCCATGGGGATACCGATGATAGTGACGGCGAGGCCGATCGCGGTGGCGATGTGGCCGAGGGCCAGCCACCAGCCGGCGACGATCACCCAGATGACGTTGAGGAAGGTGCTGCCCCCGCCCGCGCCGGACCTGCGGACCAGGTCGCGCCCGAAGGGCCAGATCGCGTACCTGGCCATGCGGAACGAGGCGATACCGAAGGGGATCGTGACGATGAGGACGCAGCAGATGATGCCCGCGAAAACGTAGCCGACGGCCAGCCAGAACCCCGCGACGAAGATCCAGATGACGTTCAGGATGAACCGCAAGAGGCCCACGGTGTTCTCGTTCTCCCTTGTGTTGGTTGTCCCGGCACGGGGACGTGCGGCCGGGAAGCGGCCGCGTCCGTTGTTTCTACCGTCTGGGACGTCCGCGTACCACGACCCGTTCGGACGCCCCACCCTGGTACTTCCCCTAGGGGCAGCCTTCAGGCATGCGGGCGGGGGTTGGCGGAAGCGCGGCGGGACGGCGTGTCGCGAGGGGGCTCGGACCGGCGGGGAGCGGACGCGGGACGCGGTGGGGGCGCCCGGAAGCGGGCCCGGGAGGGGCCGCGGCCCTCCTCACCGGCGTCGACGGAGGGTGAGGACATACGGTCAGGCCCGAACTCGGAGCTCCGCACAGACCGCAATGTGACCCGCACATCAGGAGGACCCCCTAGGCAGGAGGGACATCGCACCATACGATGTGCTGTGTCCTTCGCAAGGCCCCAGATCTTGCGATGTGCAACAAACTCAGACAAAAGACCGCACACCGGTCAGTTGTCATCTGGTTTCGGTAACGGTTGTGCGAGTAATTTCCCTACCCCCCGTGCATGATCGGGATGAGGGATGGCATGATTACGTACCGGCTCGGACGGAGGCCGTCACCGCCTCCGCAGCCGTTCGCGTGAGAGCACTCCGCCCATCGGCGGATCGGTGCCGCAGTACCTGTGCTTCTCGTGGTCTCAGCCACACCGGGGAACATCACTCGCACCGCTCGGCGTTTGCGTCGTGCGGGGTGACTCGCGCCGCATGACCAATTTTGGTGACTGAAGCTTTTTCCGACAGCTTACTAGTGATTTCAGTAGAGGTGGTTCAAGCATGTCTCAGGTACGTCGGCAGGCCGCGCTGCGCCCCCGCCCGAGCTGGGGGTGGCAGGATGCCGCCGCGTGCCGGGGCGAGGACCTTGTGCTCTTCTTCGGTCCGGACGGCGAACGCCAGCCGGAACGGGAGATCCGTGAGCGCAAGGCCAAGGAGATCTGTGCGGCCTGCCCGGTTCGAACCGACTGCCTGGACTATGCGATCTCGCGTCCGGAGAAGTACGGCACCTGGGGCGGGCTGAACGAGGACGAGCGCGCCTCCGAGCGCCGTCGCCGTATGCGTCGCGCGAACGCCGCATAGTCCGGATTCCCGGCAAGCGGATCTCCCCCCGGTGGCCCCGGCCCCCGAACAACCCGCGGCGCCCCGACGAGCAACGTCGAGGGCGCCGCGGGTTTTCTCATGCCCGGACTCCTCCCGAGCCCGGTGAAGGCCTCCCCGTCGGCGGACGAACCGACCGCGCCCGGTCCGTCGGCGCCTCACCGCGGGCCCGTGTCCAGATGCCGGTCGAACCAGTCCAGGGCCTCCGCCGCCACGCGGCGCCACTCGCGGGAGTCCCGGAGCAGCCGCTCGGCTCCCGACACCACCCGCAGGTCCGTGGAACCGCCTATCTGGGCGCGCGTCCACTCGCCGAGCTCGCGCAGGAAGGAGTCGTCTCCCTCCAGCAGCACCAGGACCGACGCCCGCACATCCGGCAGGCTCGCCTCGGCCACGTCGATCCGTCCTCCGTGCACCACCACCGCGGCCACGTCCCGCGGGTGCCGAGCCGCGGCGACCAGGGCTGAGGCAGCGGCATCGCCCGAGGCCAGCAGGCCCAGGGGCTCGTCGGCGGTGTCCTCGGCCCCGCGCAGCCAGGCGACCGCGGCGCCCAACCGCCCGCCGAGCACGTCGGCGTCGGCGTCGGAAGCTGCGTCGGGGGCGCCGGGGGAGCGTTCCTGCTCGGTCAACAGGTCCATGAGCAGGGTCGCGTACCCGGCCTGTTGCAGGACGGAGGCGACCGACCGCCACCGCTCGTCCGCGCGCCCCTCCCCCGCGGCCATCACCACCGCGCCGCGCACCGCGGCGGGCACGGTGAGGTCGCCGTCGAGCTGGACCCGCCCCGCGGGCACCCGCACGCGCCGCGTTCCGCCCGACCGCGGCCGCGTGTGCGCGTTCTCGGCGAGGATGGCGGTGACGTGGTCGTCGGAGAGCTGGCCGAAGTCGCGGTACCACTCCCCCACCGCGCGGAAGTTGTCCGGCGCGCCGAGCACCACCAGGGCGTCGGCCTCGTCGCGCAGCAGGGCGACCGCCTCCGGCGAGGCGACGGGCACGGCCAGGACCACCCGCGCGGGCCCGGCCTGGCGGACCATGCGCAGCGCGGCGCGGGCGGTACCCCCGGTGGCGACGCCGTCGTCCACGACCACGCAGTCGCGCCCGGCGATGCGCGGGGACGGGCGGTCGCCCCGGTAGACCCGGCGCCTGCGGTCGAGTTCGTCGCGTTCGGCGGCGACGGTGTCGGACAGGGCCTGGCGGGGCACGTGCAGCCGGGCCAGGGCGCGGTCGTCGTAGATGACGTGCCCGTCCTCGGCGATGGCGCCGACCCCCGTCTCGGGGTGTCCCGGCAGGCCGATCTTGCGGACCATGAGCACGTCGAAGTCGGCGTCGAGCCGCAGGGCGAGTTCCGCGCCGACCGGCACGCCGCCGCGGGGCAGGGCCAGCACGAGCGGATCGTTGACCGCGAAGGGACGCACCCGCTCCGCGAGTCGGCGTCCCGCCTCCGACCGGTCGGCGAAGGGCAGTGAAACGGGTACTGGGTTCATGTCCTCACCGGCGCCGGGACCCGGGCCCCGGTACCGCTCCTCTCGGCTGTGTGGATGAGCCGCTGGAAAGTGGTACCGAGATACCCCCCGACACGGCGGTTCCAACCCCGAACCCGAGCAAAACCCGTCCCTCAGGTGCGGCGGAAGCCGTTCCTGAACACGGCCATCAGCAGGGCGTCGTGGCGGCGCCCCTCCCACAGCAGGGAGTCGCGCAGCCGCCCCTCCACGGCGAAGCCGCAGGAGCGGTAGACGGCGATCGCCCTCATGTTGAAGGTGTAGACGTACAACCAGACGCGGTGCAGGCCGATGTGCTCGAAGGCGTACTCCAGCACGAGCTGGGTGGCCTCCCTGCCCAGGCCCTGGCCGGTGAACCCGATCGCGGACAGGGCGATGCGGTACCCGGCGCTCTCGTTCTCGGGCGCGACGGCGTAGACCGACAGCTCGCCCAGGTAGCGCCCGTCCTTGGGTGCGGTGATGGCCAGGTCCAGGCGGTCGGTGCGCCCGGCCCGGCTCTCGCACCACTCCCTGGCCTGCGCGTAGGTGATGCGGCGGTGGGTGCCGGTGAGTCTGCGGACCTCCTCGTCGAGGCTGGCCGCGAAGTAGGCGTCGGTGTGCTCGGCCGCCAGGGGCGCCAGACGTACGCTCTTCCCGGTGAGTGTGGGCTTCTCTCGCAGCGCGCTCGTGTTGATCATGGGCTCTTCCGGTTCCGTCCGGGCCGTGCGGACACGGTTCCCGGCGTGGGGAGGCGGCGGACAGCGGGCTGGGACGCCCTGCGCGGGAGCGGGCCGCCGGGCGGGGGCTCGGACCGGGGCCCTGAAGGCGATGGCGGACGAGGGGTCCGAGCGGGACGGAGGCGGTGGCGGTGGTGTTCGGGAGCCGGTCGGGGGCGGAGGCGGGGGTCCGGTCGGGGCGGTCGGGGGCCTGCCCGGTGACGGAGCAGGACCTCTATTTGACTTCCTCTTCCGCCCGAAGGCAAGGAGGGCCCGGCCGGACCCGTCGTGCCGGTACCACCGTGGACCACGGCTCCGCCGCAGGACCCCTCCGCACGGGCGGTGGAACAGGGCCGCCCCGAGGACGAGCCCGTTCGGGTCCGCCGAGAAGGCCTGTCATCCGATGACCGGACCCGATAACATCTCCCCGCACCGAAAGCCGTCCTGGGAGCCGCCGTGAACGTCCAGACCAGAACCGAGTCCCCTCCGCCGGAGGCCCGCAGGGCCAGGGTCGCGGTCTCCACCCTCTTCTTCGTCAACGGCTTCACCTACACCAACGCCGTTCCGTGGCTCCCGGTGCTCAAGGCCCAGTTGGGGCTGAGCAACGCGGAACTGGGTCTGGCGATCGCGGCGATGCCGACCGGCGCGATCCTGACCGGAATGCTGGCGGGCCCGCTGATCCACTGGTTCGGCAGCGGCCGGACGGCGGTGGGCACCAGCCTCATCTCTGTGGGAGCGCTCCCATTCATCGCGCTGGCGCAGAACTGGTGGATGCTGGCGGCGGTGCTGTTCGTGCTGGGCAGCGCGGACGCCTGGACCGACTCGGCGCAGAACTCGCACGGGCTGCGCGTCCAGCGGCGCTACAGACGCAGCATCATCAACACCTTCCACGCGCTGTGGAGCCTGGCCGCGGTGGCCGGAGGCCTCCTGGGCGCGGCCATGGCGGGTGCCGGGGTGCCCATCCTGTGGCATCTGGGCGGCGTGGCCGCGCTGCTGCTGTGCGTGAACCTGGCGGTGAGCCGGATGCTGCTGCCCGGTCCGGAGAGCAGCGAGCGCGAGGACGGCACCGACGCGGGGAGCGGGCGTCGCCTGCGCGTGCCCGGACGGGCCGTGCTGCTCCTGCTGGGGCTCAGCGTGCTGCTGATGTTCGCCGGCGGCATCGAAGACTCCGCCGCCTCCTGGGGCGCGGTGTACATGACCTCGGAACTGGAGGCGTCGCTGTTCCTGGCCGCGATGCCGTTCGTGGCCTGCCAGGCGATGATGACGCTGGGCCGGCTGGTCGGCGACCGGATGACCGACCGGTTCGGCGCGGCCGCCGTGGGGCGCGCGTGCGGACTCCTGGCGGGCGGCGGGATCGCGTTCGCCCTGCTGGTACCGCACCCGGTGGCCACGGTCATCGGCTTCGGGGTGATGGGGCTGGGCGTGTCCACGCTCTTCCCGCTGACACTGGCGGCGGCGGGGAACGTGCCGGGCGTGCGCACCGGGGACGGGATCACCGTCGTCGGGTGGCTGGGCCGCGCGGGCTTCCTGGCCTTCCCCCCGCTCGTGGGCTTCATCGCCGACTCCTCCAGCCTGGGGAACGCGCTGTGGGTGATCGCGGGGGCGGGCGTGGGCGCCTTCCTGCTCGCCTTCGCCCTGCGTCCGCGCACGTGAGGGCCTGAGGACCGCGACGCCTTCCCCGCCGGGACAGGCCCGCCGGAGCGGCGCGGTTCCCTCCCCCGCGCACGTGAAGGGCCCCCGACCGTCGGGTCGGGGGCCCTCGTTGCCGCGCGGCCTCAGCGGCCGTGCGGCGGGGTGCTGCCGTTAGGCGATCGGAGCCGGACGGCGGGCCCCGGCCCACAGGGCCAGAGCGCCGATGCCCGTCACCACGGCGCCGCCGAGCACGAAGCCCTGCATGTCGACGCCGGTGGTGGCGAGGGTCTCGTCGCCGTCGTCGTCGTTGTCGCCGTTGCCCTCGCTCACCGGAGCGGCGGCCTCGGGGGCGGAACCACCGGGGGCGGTGGTACCGGGGGCCTGGATCTCGTCGCCGTCACCGGGGGCGGTGCCGCCGTCGCCGTCACCAGGAGGCGTGCCGCCGTCGTCGCCACCGCCGTTACCGGGGGGGTTGCCGCCGTCGTCACCGCCACCGTTACCGGGGTCACCGCCGCCGTCGTCACCGCCACCGTTACCGGGGTCACCGCCGCCGTCGTCGCCACCGCCGTCACCGGGGTCACCGCCGCCGTCGTCGCCACCGCCGTCACCGGGGTCGCCACCACCGTCACCGGGGTCACCACCGCCGTCGTCACCGCCACCGGGAGGGTTACCGTCGTCGCCACCGCCGTCACCGGGGTCACCGGGGCCGGGGTCACCGCCGTCGTCACCGCCGCCGTCACCGGGGTCACCGGGGCCGGGGCCGGGGTCACCGCCGTCGTCACCACCACCGTCACCCGGGTCACCGGGGCCGGGGTCACCGGGGCCCGGGTCGCCGGGACCGGGGTTGCCGCCTTCACCGCCGTCGCCGGGGCCGGGGAAGACGGGCACGTCGATGTCCAGAGGCTGGGCGTCGACAGCCGAAGCGACATCCTCGGCAGCGAGGTTGACGACCGTGGTCTCGGCGGCCTGGGGGGCAGCCTCGGGCACGGTCGCGTCCAGGGTGTCAGCGAACGCCGGACCCGCGGAGAAACCGGCCATGAACAGGCCAGCCGCGGTCACGGTGAAAACACGCTTCTTGGGGGTCATCCCACTCCTTTCTCTTCTCGTGTACTGATCTATTCAGAGGGGATGGCATAGAGGTGGTCCTCGTGGACCACGACGGCCCGCTCACCGAGCAGGCCGATGGGTGGGACGGACTCCGCAGCGGCCTCCTCGACCCTGCCCTCGGGGTCGACGGCCACCGGAGCGTCGTCGATCTGGCCGAAGACGAGGGAGCCGACCGCGATCTGGGGCTTGAGGCCGGGGACCACGGCGGTCCGGCCGTTCTCGGGGTCCATCACCGCGGGTCCGTAGGCGACCAGGCGGGGGCCGACGGCCTCCGAGCGGTGGCGCACGTCCTCCAGGTCGGCGGGGTCGATCTGGGCACTGCCGACGACGCTGCCGTCCTGGGTGTCGTGGAAGGCCAGGACAGCGCCCTCTCCGCGGAGAGGTTCCCAGCGGATGATGACGTACTCGCGCAGGGCGGTGAGCACGGCCTCCATCTCGCCCGCGTCGTCCGGCCGCTGGGCGGTGACCTGCACGGGGTTGTCGTCGGGGCTGACCCAGGTCCAGGGGCCGTTGACGACGGCGGCGAGGACGTTCTCCCCGTCGGCCAGCATGGGCGCGGAGCCCTCGGGAACCCGGACCGGCTCAAGCTCCGCGCCGACCGGGACGAAGGCCTCGTTCTCGGTACGCACGAGCACGGAGCTGCCCACGTACTGCACGGAGGCGTTCTCGGGGAGGTCCACGCCGGTGGGCTCGCCGCCCGCGACGGGCCAGAACCACAGGGTTCCGGCGGTCTCCATGACCACGGCGCCCTCACCGCCGTACTCCACGAAGCGGAGTTCTCCGAGGGCCTCGCCGGACTCCACCGGCAGGTCGACCGACCAGAGGCTCTCGCCGTCGGCGTCGAGCAGGTTGAGTCGCTGCTCGGGGTCGACGTAGGCGAGCAGGTCGCCCTGGCGGCTGACCCCCGGCTGACTGCCCGGGGCGATCCGCGCGCTGAAGTCGACGGTCGTGGAGAAGTGGGGCGGCGCGGGGTGGTTGAGGGTGGTCACGTCCGCGGCGGCATCGTCCCCGGGGCCCCCGCCGAGGCCGGGCAGGAAGCGCCAGGCTGCGGCACCCGCACCGGCGAGCAGCACCAGGGCGAGCACGGCGGAGCCCACGATGACGAGGGTCCTGCCGCCCTTCCTCTTCGTCTTGGCCTTGACCCCGGGCTGGGCACCGGTCTCGGGACCGCTGGCGGGAGGGCCGACCGGAGCGGGAGGAGGAGGCGGCGTCGGCTCGCGGCCGGGCATGACCTGGTCGGCCGCCTGCACCACACCCGTGGGCGTGGCGACCAGGCGCCAGTAGCCGTTGGCGTCGCGGGCGTCGATGAGGACCGGCTGACCGATTCTGGCGGCGTAGCCGGTGGCTACGTCCAGCGCGGCGCGCCGCGTCTCCTTGGGCTCCTGACCCGTGACGACCTGGCGGTGCCCCTCGACGAGGATCTCGGCGCTGCGTTCGTCGGGCGCGATGACGATGACGGCGGTGGGCCGGGACTGCCCCGGGTGGGACTCCCGGCTCATGGTGCCTCCGAAGGCATGGGGAACGTGGACCTGTTCGTGTACGGGGGTACGGGGACCTAGGTCAGCGATGACGGCGGGTCGCGGCCTGGGACTACCTGGAGGTGGTGCCGACGCACGCGTAGTCAGTGCTGCACGAGATCATACTGATCGTCGCTCGTCTCGCCTATTCCGGCCATGCGTCAACGCGGCACGCACGAACCGGTGTACCTGGGGCAGTTGTCCCGCCCTCCCCTCCGTGACCTGGAGAATTGTCCGAACATGGGATGTGGCTGGCGCCGTTGGCATCATCCTCACCATGGAGTGGACACCTGGGGAAGATATTTAGTTCACACCGAAAATGGCCGGATCTGGCCACCTGGTTCCCACCAGTCGCACGCGTAGCAGATCAAGGCCTCACCAGGGCGGGACCCGGACGAGACGGAAGTACTCGCCGGGGCGCGAGCGCCGGTCGGCGTTGGCCCGGCGGTTCGGACTGGCCGGTTCGACCGTGAAGTGGACCGCGGCGCCGGCTTCCGCCGTGAAGGGGACGGGGACGTTGGTGAGTCTGCCGAGGCTGCCCTGGACGCTGTGAGGGCCCGGCGGAAGGCCGAGCACGAGGGTCTGGCCGGGACCGAGCGTGCCGACGCGGTCGCCGTCCACGACGATCCGGTAGTCGACGAGCATGTCGAACCTCCCCCGGTCGATCCGGTGGACCAGCACCGGACTCCAGCCCGGCGGCACCTGCTCCGGGCTCCGGATACCGGTGACCTTGGGGCCCGTGAGTTCGGGCCGGGCGTGCGCCTCGCGCAGTTCCCGTCGTTCCCGCCTTCGTACGACGAGGGAGAGTACGAAGGCGGCGAAGGAGACCAGGAGCAGCGGAACCAGTGACCACGCGGCGTTGGAGGTGACCGAGAACAGCGCGAACAGCCCGTGGAAGGCGACCACGGACCACCACAGACGCGTCATACGGAAAAGGTGCCGGGAGTTCTCCACACGGTGGAGCTCGCCGGAGGTCAGTTCCGGATTGGCATCCGCCGAAAGCGCGACCGGGTAGAGCAGCAAAAACGCGAGGAAGATCCCGGCGGCCACCGGAACGGGATTGCCGGTGATCCCCACCCCTCCGGCGATCAGTGCGCACGCCATCAGGCCGAGTGTCGCCTCCTGGAGCAGCAGGAAGGACGCCCTCACGACCGCCACCGCCGTTCGCGTACGAAGGCCTCCGTACCGAGAGCCACGGGAACGAGGACGACCAGGTGGAGAGCCAGCAGCGGCGACGGAAGGGCCCCGGCGCGGAGGTCCCAGACGCCGACGAGGAGGAAGAACACGCCAGCGGCCCACAACATGCTCAGCATGATGATCTCCATCAGCGGCGACCTGGTCGGCTGACGCCGCCGTTCGATCATCCCCGGGAGGGAGCGCAGGAATACGAGGGGTATCAGGACCAGGACCGACAGCATCATGACGAAGAGCCCGAAGTAGATCTCGCTGCCACCCCTCAGGTACATGCGCAGGGTGTGCGTGAGCAGCAGCAGCGGCATGCCGAACGAGGCGTAGAACATGGTCTTCGAGCCGCCGAGCACGGTCTCGACGGTGACGGGCACGGAGTCACGGTCGCCCCCGTCCGGTGGGGGAACGGTCATGGGGGAAGGCCTCTCACGGGCGGCGCCGTCCGGGCTCGGGTGCGGCGGGAGCGCGGCCTCCCGCCCGACGGCACGACGAGATTACCGTCGGGACAGCACTTTCCGGGTTGCCCGGCACCTACGGACACCGGGGTGCGACCGGCCGACCGGCGCCGGTCAGTGCCCGTTGCTCTCCACGATCGTGTCGATGACCGCCTGCTCCCGGCGCTGCACGAGCCGGTTGGCCCGCTCGAAGTCCCGGTTGGCGAGCTCCGCGCGGGCGGCGGCGGTACGCGGCATGGGCCACATCGCGTCGATCTCGGCGTTGAAGGACGAGCCCACCAGCACGGCGATCGCCATCACGAACAGCCAGGCCAGGATGGCGATCGGCGCGGCCAGGGAGCCGTAGATGGTCACCTGTCCGAAGGAGGCGTCCAGGTAGACGCGCAGGGCGACCGAGCCCGTGATCAGCACCAGGGCGGCCAGCAGCGCACCTGGCAGGTGGCGCCACAGCGGGGTGCGCACCGGCACGCTCAGGGCGTAGAGCAGGGTGACCGCGGCGACGGCGAGCAGCGCGACGGTCGGCCAGTAGAACAGGTTGAGCCGCCCCACGGTCATGGGCAGCAGGCGGTTGATCAGGTCCGGTCCGGCCACCAGGACCGGCAGCAGGAGGATGGCGAACAGCAGCCCGCCCAGGTAGGCGACGAAGGCCAGAACGCGCTGGCGCATCCAGCCGCGCAGTTCGTCCAGGCCGTAGGAGATCGTGATCGAGCGGATGAAGACGTTCATCGCCCGCGACCCCGACCACAGCGACACCAGGAACGTCACCGACAGGACTCCGCCCGGCACTCCCCCGAGGAAGTCGTCCACGAGCGGCTCGACCACGCTGTCCACCGTGTCCGGGGTCAGCACGCGCGCGGTCAGGTCCAGGATCCACAGCCGGATCTCCTCGACGAAGTCCTCGCCGAGCACGAAGGTCAGCGGGCCCAGGGCGCCCAGGAGGCCCAGCATGAGCGCGGGCAGCGAGATGAGGGTGAAGAAGGCCGACTCGGCGGCCAGCCCGACGACCCGGTCGCGAGCGAAGGCCCGGACCGTGCGCAGGACGAGGAGCGTCCCGCTGCGCAGGCGGGCACGGCGTCTCAGCCACCCGTCCACGGCGTACCACAGCCGCTCCCAGAAACCCACCACGAAGGAAACGTTAGCGGTCCCGGGAGGCCGCCCCGCGCCACGGACGCACGGACCCAGTGACGTGACTCACTCCGGGGCCGCCAAAGCCCGTCTGGACAAAGCATCGACGCCCGTGACATTCTCATTACATGATCGCTGCCCTGGACCCCATGCTCTACGTGCGCCGTCACGTGGACTTCCTGCGGGTCGGCAGCGCCATCTGTTGCAGCGTCGGTTAATCCCACCGCCCTTTGACGCACCCCAGGGGTGCGCGCGGCACCGGCGCCCTGCCTCTCCTCCTTATCCCACACGCGGATCCCACCCGATCGCCAGCACGACGATGTGCGGCGACGCGGGCATGCGGTGCGGGCGCCGGGGCTGTGAGCACCCCGCGACACCTCATCGGAGACACCCGCGATGCCTCCCTCTTCCGCGCAGCCCGGCAAGACAGCGACCGCGGCCAAGCCGCGCCGCCGTGGCGAGGGCCAGTGGGCCCTCGGCTACCACGAGCCGCTGAACAAGAACGAGGAGAACAAGAAGAACGACGACGGGCTCAACGTCCGCGATCGGATCATCAACATCTACTCCAAGGGCGGGTTCGACTCGATCGACCCCGCCGACCTGCGCGGCCGGTTCCGCTGGTTCGGTCTGTACACCCAGCGCGCCCCGGGCATCGACGGCGGCAAGACGGCCGTCCTGGAGCCCGAGGAGCTCGAC
The DNA here is from genome assembly GCF_008638355.1 of Nocardiopsis deserti. Classification (NCBI taxonomy): domain Bacteria; kingdom Bacillati; phylum Actinomycetota; class Actinomycetes; order Streptosporangiales; family Nocardiopsidaceae; genus Nocardiopsis; species Nocardiopsis deserti. Next base: position 411,044 of record NZ_VWVS01000004.1, read on the forward strand.
GACCGCTACTTCATGCTGCGGGTGCGCATCGACGGGGGGCAGCTGACGGTCGCGCAGCTGCGCGCGGTCGGTGAGATCTCCCGCGACTACGGGCGCGACACCGCCGACATCACCGACCGCCAGAACGTCCAGTACCACTGGATCCGGGTGGAGGACGTCCCGGCGATCTGGGAGAAGCTGGAGTCGGTGGGCCTGTCCACCACGGAGGCCTGCGGCGACACCCCGCGTGTCATCCTGGGCTGTCCGCTGGCCGGGGTCGCCGAGGAGGAGGTCATCGACGCCGGTCCCGCGATCCGCGAGATCTACGAGGACCACATCGGCAGCGAGCTCTACTCCAACCTGCCGCGCAAGTTCAAGACCTCGGTGTCGGGGTGCACAGTGCACTGCGTCAACCACGAGATCAACGACGTGGCGTTCGCGGGCGTGCGCAACGGGGCGGGCGAGGCGGGCTACGACCTGTTCGTCGGCGGCGGCCTGTCCACCAACCCGATGTTCGCCCAGCGCCTGGGCGCGTTCGTGCGCCCGGACCAGGTGAGCGAGGTGTGGGCCGGGGTCTGCGGGATCTTCCGCGACTACGGCTACCGGCGCCTGCGCACCCGCGCCCGGATCAAGTTCCTCATCAAGGACTGGGGCGCGGAGAAGTTCCGTGACGTCCTGGAGAAGGAGTACCTGGGCTACGCCCTGCCCGACGGCCCCGCCCTCGAACTGGACTCGGGCCTGCGCCGCGACCACGTGGGCGTGCACCGCCAGAAGGACGGGAAGTTCTACGTGGGCTTCGCGCCCAGGGTGGGCCGGGTGTCGGGCAACGCGCTGCTGCGCGTCGCCGACATCGCCGAGGAGCACGGTTCGGACCGCGTCCGCACCACCGCCGACCAGAAACTGGTCATCCTGGACGTGGCGGAGGACCGGATCGCCTCGATCACCTCCGCCCTGGAGGCGGAGGGGCTCCAGGTCAACCCGAGCGTGTTCCGCCGCCAGACGATGGCCTGCACCGGCATCGAGTTCTGCAAGTTGGCGATCGTGGAGACCAAGGACCGCGCGGCCTCCCTGATCGACGAGCTGGAGAAGCGGCTGCCCGACTTCGACGAGCCGCTGACCATCAACGTCAACGGCTGCCCGAACTCGTGCGCGCGCATCCAGGTCGCCGACATCGGCCTCAAGGGCCAGCTCGTCATGAACTCCGAGGGCGAGCAGGTGGAGGGCTACCAGATCCACCTGGGCGGCGGTATGGGGCTGACCCAGTCCTTCGGCAAGAAGATCCGCGGGCTGAAGGCCACCGCCGACGAACTGCCCGACTACGTCGAGCGGGTGGTGCGCCGGTTCCAGGCCCAGAAGGAGGACGGCGAGTCGTTCGCCTCCTGGGTCGGCCGGGCCGAGGACGCCGACCTGAAGTAGTTCGTCCGGGCGGTCGGGACCGCCGCGGCCTCCCCCGGCCGCGGCACCGGGGCCGGTCCGTACGCGGACCGGCCCGGCCCACGGCCGCGAAACGACCTGAGAGACCCGAGCGAGAGGAAGAGGTGCGCCATGTCCGAGAGGGCCGCGCCCCACTACTGCCCCTACTGCGGCGACGAGGACCTCGTGCCGGAGGAGGGCGCCGCCGTCAAGGGAGAGGGCTACCCCTGGGCCTGCCTGTCCTGTGCCCGGGTGTTTCGGGTCAAGTACGTCGGGTTGCGCTCCGCGTCCTTCTCCGCGAAAGGCGCCCCCTCCAGACCGACGGAAGGGAACTCATGAACTCCACCACCATCACCCCCCTGGGCGGTCCCGAGCTCGCAGAGCGGGCCGCGCGCGAGCTGGAGGAGGCCTCCGCCCCGGAGATCGTCTCCTGGGCCGCCGAGACCTTCGGCGACCAGCTGTGCATGACCTCCTCCATGGCCGACGCGCTCATGGTCGACCTGGTCTCCAAAGCGGCGCCGGGGATCGACGTCATCTTCCTCGACACCGGCTACCACTTCCCCGAGACCATCGGCACGCGTGACGCCGTGGCCTCCGTGTACGACATCAACCTCATCAACGTCGAGCCCACCCGCACGGTGGCCGAGCAGGACCTGGCCCTGGGCCCGCGCCTGCACGGGCGCGACCCCGGCATCTGCTGCCACCTGCGCAAGGTGGAGCCCCTCCAGCGGGCCCTGGAGCCCTACGCCGCCTGGCTGACCGGCCTGCGCAGGGAGGACTCGGCGACCCGCCGCGACACCCCGGTCGTGCAGTGGGACCGGCGTCGGCGGATGACCAAGGTGAACCCGATCGCCCGGTGGACCCAGGACGAGGTGGACACCTACATGGCCGAGAACGGGGTCATCGTGAACCCGCTCCAGTACGACGGCTACCCCTCGATCGGCTGCGAGCCGTGCACGCGGCGGGTGGCCCCGGGCGAGGACCCGCGCAGCGGCCGGTGGTCCGGCACGGGCAAGACCGAATGCGGAATCCACGTTTGAGTGCGTACGCGGCGGCCGGGCCTCCTGGCCCGGCCGCGGCTCCGCCCGGATCGGGCGGGGCCGGGGGCGGCGGTGCTCGGAAGCGACGAGGAGGGTGGCCATGACCGTGGGCGGAGCCGGGACGCGGAGCGGCGGAGGCCGGGACGGGGACGTGCCCCTGCTGGCGGTGGCGCACGGCAGCGCGGACCCGAGGTCGGCGCGGGCCGTGTCGGCGGTGTTCGACCGGGTGCGGGCGCTGCGGCCGGGGCTCGACGTGCGCGTGTCCTACCTGGACCACGCGGCGCCCTCCGCCCGGGACGCGCTGGAGGAGCTGGCCGCGCGCGGGGCGGGTGAGGCGGTGGTGCTGCCGACGCTGCTGACGGCGGCCTACCACAGCAAGGTGGACCTGCCGAAGGTGCTGGCGGACGCGCGCGAGCGCAGCCCGTGGCTGCGGGTGCGCTACGCCGACACCCTGGGCCCGCACCCGCTGCTGTCGGAGGCGGTGGAGCGGCGCCTGGACGAGGCGGGGGTGCGCCCCGACCCCGGCACGGCCCTGGTACTGGCTTCGGCCGGTTCCAGCGACCCCGGGGCGAACGCGACCGTGGCCGCGATGGCCGCCGAGCTGGCCGGGCGCGGCCCCTGGCGGGAGGTCGTGGCCGCCTACGCGTCCGCGGCCTCCCCCGGTCCCGGGGAGGCGGTGGCCGCCCTGCGCGAGCGGGGGGCGTCGCGGGTGGCCGTGGCCACCTACCTGCTGGCGCCGGGGTTCTTCGCCGACCGGGTGCGCGCCCGGTCGCTGGAGGCGGGCGCGTGCGCGGTGTCCGAGGCGCTGGGGGACGTGCCCGAGACGGCCCGGGTGGTGCTGGACCGCTACGACGCCGCGGTGGCGGCACGGCACACGACCATCTCCCGCTGAGGCGCGGGGCGCCGTCCGTTCGTGGCGGGGACGCTGTCGGTCAAGGCGGGAGCGCTGTCTGCTGCGGCGGGAACGCCGTCCGTCGTGGCGGGGCCTCCGTCGGCCGCGGTGCCCGGCGTCCGCGCCGTGGGGACGCGCGGCCGGACGGGGCAGAACGGGGCGCACGAGACGGAGAGGCGAACGGGCGGTCCGCTGGACGGGCCGCCCGTTCGCGTTGTCCCCCGAGGCTGTGCTCCCTGGAGCCGCGTACCCCGAGGCCGTGCCCCGGAGCCGCACCACCGACGCCGCGTCCCCCTGAGGCCGCGCTCCCTGGAGCAGTGCCTTGGAGCCGCACCCCTGACGCCGTGCCCCCGGAGACCATTGCCCCCGGAGAAGGGCGCCCGCGGTTGTCCACAACCGCGAGAAGTGGCTTGTCCGCGCGGCCGCGGCCCAGAAGAATCGGAGGTAGGCGTCGCGAACGGGCGCCGAACGACCGAGGAATCGTGGGGGTGGCCGTGTCCGAGGGACGGGGTTCGGAGGGGCGGGGCGGTGTCCGGGACCTGCTGCGGGGGCTGCCGGTGTTCTCCGGGGTGCTGCCGGAGTTCGACCCCGGGGCGGCGCCCGAGGACCCGGCGGAGTTGTTCCTGGAGTGGTTCTCGGGGGCGGTCGAGGCCGGGGTGGCCGAGCCGCACGCGATGACGGTCACGACCGTGGACGAGGCCGGGGCTCCGTCGGCCCGGGTGGTCATCATGAAGGACTTCACTCCCGAGGGCTGGTGGTTCGCCACCACGACCGGCTCGCGCAAGGGGCGGGAGCTGGCCCGGAACCCGGCGGTGGCGCTGCTGTTCCACTGGATCGGGCAGGGCCGCCAGGTGCGGGTACGCGGGCGGGCGGAGATGGCCGACCGGGAGCGGTGCGCCGCCGACTACCTGGCCCGGCCGCTGGAGTCGCGGGTGGCCGGTCTGCACGGCAGACAGAGCGAGCCCCTGGACGAGCTCGCGGACGTCGACCGCGTGGCGCGGGAGAGCCGGGAGAGACTGCGACGCGATCCGGAGCTGGTTCCCGAGGACTGGGGCCTGTACCTGGTCCGCCCGGCCGAGGTGGAGTTCTGGCAGGCCGACCGGGACCGCCGCCACACGCGTCTGCGCTACACCCGCCCGGGCGCGGGCGCCTCCTGGGAACGCGGCCTGCTCTGGCCGTGACCGGGTGGGAGCACCGCAGCGGGAAGGGCGCGCTTCCACCGCCCCGGGGCCCGGGCGCGACCGAACCCGGTTCTGTTCGGTGCCCCGTCCGGGGATAGGATTCCCGCACTCCGACCACCCGCGACCAGCAACGGAAAGAGGTGGCCGCCGTGCCCCCCACACACGAGGTGTTCAACCAGGCGCCCCCGCTCGGCGACTACGCGGCGGCGGAGGACCCCGCGCTCCTGGAGGGTCTGCGGCGCGAGGGCGCCGGATGGGCCGAGGCCGAGGTGCGCGGGGTCGGCGACGCGGCCGGGTCGGAGCGGGTCCGCGCCTGGGGCGAGTCCGCCAACGCCTACCCGCCGGTGCTGCGCACCCACGACCGCTACGGCCACCGGGTGGACGAGGTCGACTACCAGCCCGCCTACCACGTGCTCATGGACCAGGCGGTGGAGCACGGCATGCACGCCGCGCCGTGGGCGGACGGGCGCCCGGGCGCGCACGTGGCCCGCGCCGCCAAGTTCTTCCTGTGGTCCCAGCCCGAGGCGGGCCACGGGTGCCCGGTCTCGATGACCTACGCGGCTGTCCCGGCCCTGCGCCACTCCCCCGAACTGGCACGGCGGTACGAGCCGCTGCTCACCGCGCCCGTCTACGACTTCGGGCTGCGGGCGCCGCACGCCAAGCGCGGGCTCCTCGCGGGCATGTCGATGACCGAGAAGCAGGGCGGCTCGGACGTGCGCGCCAACACCACCCGGGCGGTCCCCACCGCCGGAGGACACCACGTACTGACCGGGCACAAGTGGTTCACCTCGGCGCCGATGAGCGACTTCTTCCTCACGCTGGCGCAGGCGCCCGAGGGGCTGAGCTGTTTCCTGGTACCCCGGGTGCTGGAGGACGGCGGCCGCAACGCGCTGCACATCCAGCGGCTCAAGGACAAGCTGGGCAACCGCTCCAACGCGTCGGCGGAGCTGGAGTACGACGGCGCCGTCGCCCACCTGGTCGGCGAACCCGGCAGGGGCGTGCCCACCATCATCGAGATGGTCAACAGCACCCGGCTGGACTGTGTGATCGGCTCGGCCGCGGGCATGCGCGCCGCGGTGGTGCACGCCCTGCACCACGCCGAGCACCGCAGCGCCTTCGGCGGGGTGCTGGTCGAGCAGCCGCTGATGCGCAACGTGCTCGCCGACCTGGCACTGGAGTCGGAGGCGGCGACGGCGCTGATGACCCGTCTGGCCGGTGCCGTGGACCGCTCGGTGCGCGGGGACGAGTCCGAGACGGCCTTCCGCCGCCTGGGGGTGGCCGTGGGCAAGTTCTGGGTGACCAAGCGCCAGCCTGCGCACGCCGCCGAGGCGCTGGAGTGCCTGGGCGGCAACGGGTACGTGGAGGAGTCGGGGATGCCCCGGCTGTTCCGTGACTCCCCGCTCAACTCCGTCTGGGAGGGATCGGGCAACGTGGCGGCGCTGGACGTGCTGCGCGCGATGGGCCGCGTTCCCGAGTCGCTGGAGGCGTTCCTGGCCGAACTGCGCACCGCCGCGGGCGTGGACGACCACTACGACGCGGCGGTCAAGCGGTTGGAGCAGGTCCTGGGCGACCCTGAGGAGGCACAGTACCGGGCGCGGTCGGTGGTGGAGCTGATGGCGCTGGTCCTACAGGCGTCGGTGCTGCTGCGCCACGCGCCCACCCCGGTCGCCGAGGCCTTCACCGCCTCACGTCTGGGGGGTGAGTGGGGGCACGTGTTCGGCACCCTGCCCAGGGGTGTGGACACCGGGCTCATCCTGGACCGGGCCCGCCCGAGCCGGTGAGGCCGGGGCGCGGACACCATTTCTCAACCTCACAAATCCCGTTTACCACTCTTAACCTGATAATTCCAACAAAAACCCCTAAGAGGGGCGGCCGATGAATGATCATCGGCCAGGTCGGCATACTTCGGCGTCCGGAGCGGAACAAAGAAGTCGTCACAAAACACGACCGCCTGCTTTCGGACGGGGAGCGGGACCGCGTTAACCCTTCAGGAACGGCCGGAGGCGCGCGGGCCCGAGCCACCCCTCCCGAAGGCCCCGACTCCAAGAGACTGACGACGCCTATGGTGGAAGTCTGGCCAGGTAGTTCCTATCCGCTCGGTGCGACCTACGACGGGTCCGGCACCAATTTCTCCCTGTTCTCCGAGGCCGCCGAACGGGTGGACCTGTGTCTGTTCGACGACGACGGCGAGGAGACGCGTATACAGCTGACCGAGTACGACGGTTTCGTATGGCACGGTTACCTTCCCGGTGTCGGACCGGGACAGCAGTACGGGTACCGCGTCCACGGGCCCTACGCCCCGGAGCAGGGGCTGCGGTGCAATCCGAACAAACTGCTCACCGACCCCTACGCGAAGGCGCTGAACGGCAACCTCACCTGGCACGAATCCCTGTTCAGCTACCACTTCGCCGCACCGGAGCGCAGGAACACCAAGGACAGCGCGCCCTACGTGCCCAAGTGCGTGGTGGTCAGCCCGTTCTTCGACTGGGGCAACGAGTCCAGACCGCGTACGCCCTACCACCGCACGGTGATCTACGAGACGCACGTACGCGGACTCACCATGCGCCACCCGGGCATCCCCGAACACCAGCGCGGCACCTACTCGGGGCTGGCCCACCCGGTGATGATCGACTACCTCACCTCGCTGGGGGTGACGGCGGTCGAGCTCATGCCCGTGCACCACTTCGTGCCCGAGCACGCCATGGTGGCCCGGGGGCTGACCAACTACTGGGGGTACAACACCCTGGCCTTCCTGGCCCCGCACAGCGGATACGCGGCGCGCGGCTCGCGCGGGCAGCAGGTCCAGGAGTTCAAGGCGATGGTCAAGTCGCTGCACGAGGCGGGCATCGAGGTGCTGCTCGACGTGGTGTACAACCACACCGCCGAGGGTGACCACATGGGGCCCACGCTGTCGCTGCGCGGCATCGACAACCTCAGCTACTACCGGGTCAGCGACGAGGACCAGCGCTACTACCTCGACTACACCGGCTGCGGCAACAGCCTGAACGTACGCCATCCGCACTCGTTGCAGCTGATCATGGACTCGCTGCGGTACTGGGTCCTGGAGATGCACGTGGACGGGTTCCGCTTCGACCTCGCCTCGGCCCTGGCCCGCGAGTTCCACGACGTGGACCGGCTGAGCACGTTCTTCGACATCGTCCAGCAGGACCCGGTGATCTCGCAGGTCAAGCTGATCGCCGAACCCTGGGACGTGGGCCCGGGCGGCTACCAGGTGGGCAACTTCCCGCCGCTGTGGACCGAGTGGAACGGCAAGTACCGCGACACCGTGCGCGACTACTGGAGGGGCGAGCCCGTGGTGGGCGAGCTGGCCTCGCGCCTGGCCGGGTCCAGCGACCTGTACCAGGACGACGGCCGCCGACCGGTGGCCTCCATCAACTTCATCACCTGCCACGACGGTTTCACCCTGGCCGACCTGGTGTCGTACGACCACAAGCACAACGAGGCCAACGGCGAGGACAACCGCGACGGCACCGACGACAACCGGTCCTGGAACCACGGCGTGGAGGGGCCCACCGAGGACCCCGCGATCATCACGCTGCGCCGCCGCCAGGTGCGCAACTTCCTCACCACCCTGTACCTGTCGCAGGGGGTGGTGATGCTCTCCCACGGCGACGAGGTGGGACGCACCCAGAACGGCAACAACAACGCCTACTGCCAGGACAACGAGATCGCCTGGATCGACTGGAAGGGCGCCGGGCTCGGCGAGGACGAGGAGCCCGACAACGACCTGCTGGACTACGTGCGCGGGCTGGCGCGACTGCGCCGCGACCACCCGGTGTTCCGGCGCCGCCGGTTCTTCCGGGGCAGTCCGGTGGGCGGCGCCAAGGCCGGGAAGAAGGGCCTGCCCGACATCGTGTGGCTGCGCCCGAACGGCAGGAAGATGTCCGGCGACGACTGGAACTCCACGGGCCAGGCCCTGGGCGTGTTCCTCAACGGGGACGCCATCACCGAACCGGACCCGCGCGGTCGGCGGATCCGGGACAGTTCGTTCCTGCTGCTGCTCAACAGCGGCCCGGAGACGGTGGACTTCACCGTTCCGGGCACCGAGTACGGCATGGCCTGGGAGACCGTGCTGGACACCGCCGAGCCCGACGTGGACGGACGGCCGTTCGTGGCGGCCTCCGGTCCGGTGCGGGTCATCGACCGGGCGCTGCTGCTGCTGCGCCGGGTGTCGCACAAGCACACGTCGTCCTCCCGGTCCTGAGGAACCGGGCACGCGGGCCCCGGACGCTCCCTCTGACGGGAGCGGGCGGGGCCCGTCGCCGCGCACGCGGCGGCCCGGTCGTCCACAGGACGACGTCGGCTCTGGCGGTGGCACGACGCGTTGGAGATGCTGGAGGAAAAAGGCTGGGTAGGGGGGCTCGGGCTCCCCCTCCTCGGCATGCCCTGGGTCACCGCCTACGCTGTGTGACCATGTCGAGTACACACACCGGCGCGGACGCACCCGCCGCCCCCATCGCGTTCCGGCAGCTGCTGCCCGCCCCGGGCGGCGCGGACGCGGACCCGGCCGACGCCTACGCCTACCCCGCCGACCTGGACCGCCCCTGGGTGCGCGCGAACATGGTGGCCAGCGCCGACGGCGGCGCCGTGGGCCCCTCGGGGCGCAGCAGGGACCTGTCCTCGGCGCCCGACCGCCGGATCATGGGCGCGCTGCGCGCCCTGTGCGACGTGGTGCTGGTGGGCGCCGCCACGGCGCGCGTGGAGGGGTACGGGCCGGTCCGCGTCCGCAGGGCGTGGGAGGGACTGCGCGAGGGACGGCCCCGGACACCGGCCGTGGCGGTGGTCTCCCGCTCCCTCGACCTGCCCGTCGGCCTGCTCACCGAAGCGCCGCCGGACGCGCGCACCCTGGTGTTCACCACGGACGGCGCCTCCGCGCGGCGGCGCCGCGAGGTGGCCGAGCACGCCGACCTCGTGGTGGTCGAGGGGGCCTCGGTGACGCCCGCGCACGTGGTGGGCGCTCTGGCCGAGCGCGGACTGCACCGCGTGCTGACCGAGGGCGGCCCGCACCTGTTGGCGGAGTTCGTGGCGGCGGGGCTTCTGGACGAGCTGTGCCTGACCCTGAGCCCGCACCTGCTGGGGTCGGGGCCGCCGCGCATCGTGGCGGGGGGACCGGGTGCCCCCGGGGCGCCGGAGCACACCTCCGCGCAGAGCACGCCCGTGCGGATGGCGCACCTGCTGGAGGCCGAGGGGAGCCTGTTCGCGCGTTACGTCAGGGAATAGGGCGTCTGCGGAGGACACACGGGTAACCGCTCGGTTTCGGCCACCCCACAACCACGCATGAACCATCCCGCAACCGGACATACCCGAGGTGTGCCCTCCACCGGAAACACCGCTGCTGGACACAGGACACACCGCATTGACGGGGCTTACCGGCTTGGCCCCCCGGCCGAGAGGATGAACGTGGTGCCGACGTCCGAAAACGGATCCCCTCCGGTCTATCGCGGGATAGCCGAGGAACTACGCGAACAGATCCGCTCCGGACGGTACGCCGACGGCGACCGCCTGCCCGGGGAGAACACCCTCATGGAACGCCACGGCGTCGCACGGGCCACCGCGAGGCAGGCGCTCTCCGTACTGATCAACGAGGGCCTGGCCGTGGCCGTGCGCGGCTCGGGCATCTACGTCCGCCTGTTCCGGCCCCTGCGAAGACACGGCGCCCGGCGGCTGTCCCAGGACCTGTGGGGCAGCGGGCGCGCGATCTGGCAGGTCGACAGCGAGGACCGGGAGTACGAGGTGGACAGCCTGCGCGTGGACGAGTCGGCGCCCGCCGCGCACGTGGCGCGAGCGCTGGGCCTGGCCGAGGGGGCCGGGGTGCTGCGGCGCTCGCGCCGCTACCTCGTGGACGGGCGTCCGGTGCAGCAGGCCGTCTCGCACCTGCCCCTGGCCGTGCTGGGGGACGGCGGGGAGCCGTCGGCCCGGCGTGTGCGGGAGTACGACAGCGGGCCGGGCGGCATCTACGCGCGCCTGGCCGAACTGGGGCACGCCCCGGCGCACTTCACCGAGGAGATCCGGGTGCGCATGCCCACCCCCGAGGAGAGCGAGGTGCTGGAGCTGGCCCCCGGCACCCCGGTGCTGGAGGTGGCGCGCACCGCGCTGACCGCCGACCACCGGCCGGTGGAGTTCAACGAGATCACCATGGACGGCTCGGCGTACGTGCTGCGCTACGACTTCGGCGCCTGAGCCGACCTCCGTCCCCGCCCCGCCACGCTCGCGCGGTCTCCCCCGCCCCCGGAGCCGCGCCGCACGCCCCCGACGCCCCGAAAACGGGGGGAGGGACGCCGTCCCCGGCGCCCCTCCCCCTCTCGGACCGACTTCAGCGACCGCCTCGCTTGGAGGCGAACACCAGGTACGCCAACGGCAGGAGAACCAGTCCCACCGCCAGTGCCCCGGCGGCGGCGAAGGGCAGGGAGTCCGACGCGGTCATGGCCCACCGCGCCATGCCGAACCCCAGGACGAGCGCGACCGCCAGCGCGCACACGGCGACGGCCGTGGCGGCGAGCAGCAGCGTGTGTTCGCTCCAGGGGCCGGGCCGGGTGCGGCCGACCCGCACGACCGTGGAGCGGACGCTGAGCTCGGCGGCCCAGCGCAGCTCACGGCCCGTGGTGGCCGCTCCGTCGGCGACGGTCCTCACGAGGGACCGCGCGCCCGTGGTGTTCTGGTCGAGCCACCACAGTCCGTATCGAATCCTGCCCACGCGCAGCGGTCGCCTGCTTACTCCGAGTGCCTGTTGAGTTGTAACAGCCATGTCACCTGCCTCAAGTGCACCGTTCGACCACTGACCCTGGTTACAGCCGTACCCGCCCCTTTGACTACCGAACGTCGTGTAAGCCGAAGTTAGGAGGATCTGGCCCTTTAGGACGGTTTCCCTGTCCCAAATGTCATATGGGAGTGTTTGCTCCACGAAGGGTGCCGAGGCGGCATCCGGGTCCGATTCGGGGTAGCGTCGTCCCATGGCTGACTCAGCGGACCAGGCCCAGGACAACGGCAGCGGCCCCAAGGACATCCCCCGGACCGACCAGGAATGGCGCGAACGGCTCAACTCCCAGGAGTACGCGGTGCTGCGCCAAGCCGCCACCGAGCGCCCGTGGACCGGGGAGTACGTGGACACCACGGCCGCCGGGGTCTACCGCTGCCGCGGCTGCGGCGCCGAACTGTTCCGTTCCGGTGAGAAGTTCGAGTCCCACTGCGGATGGCCCAGCTTCTACGACCCGGCCGACTCCGACGCGGTGACCCTGCACGAGGACCGCTCCCTGGGCGCGGTGCGCACCGAGGTGCGGTGCGCCGCGTGCGACTCGCACCTGGGCCACGTCTTCCACGGCGAGGGGTACGCCACCCCCACCGACGACCGGTACTGCATCAACTCCGTCGCCCTCACCCTGGAGCCGACCGAGTAGGTGCCGTACGATCCTGGTGCCGGACGGCGGGACCGGGACCGCCCGAGGGCGGCGGCGCGCACCCGCGGCCCGTCCTCGGCGGAATCAGGGATAATCGCATCCAGCGCACCAACGGCCGGTCCCCCGTCGGCCCGCGGGGCGCGGCGCGCGGGGCCGGTCGCATCCGGCTCCTCCGCCAGCCGACCCGGGAGCCCCGGGTCGACCCCCGCAGCGGCAACCGATGTGCGGGCGAACCGACAGACCCGCGACGAAAGCGCTCGATGACCGACGACTCACCTTTCTCATCCGCCTCCCACCGCCCCCCGGCGCGCCCGCGCCTGGGTATGGCGCAGGGTTCGGCCCCGTGGCTGCTGCCCGCGCTGGGAGCCGCCGGAGCCGCCGTCCTGGCCGCCCGGGGCTCGCGGACCCGCACCGCGCTCGCCGCCCCGGTGGTCGCCCTGGCCGCGGGGATGACCTGGTTCTTCCGCGACCCCGAGCGCGGCCCGGCGACCGGACGGGTGCTGTCCGCGGCGGACGGCGTCGTGCAGAGCCTCGACCTCCAGCCCGACGGGCGGACCAGGGTCGCGGTGTTCATGAACCCCCTCAACGTGCACGTCAACCGTGCCCCCCTCGCCGGCGTGGTGACAGGCGTCGAGCACCGACCGGGCGGCTTCCGCCCCGCATTCGACAAGGACAGCGAGCGTAATGAGCGCGTCATCTGGACCCTTGAAACCGAGATCGGTGCGATCACGGTCGTTCAAATCGCCGGCGCGATGGTCAGGCGTATCGTCCCGTATCTCGCTGCGGGGCAGAAGGTCGAGCAAGGGGAGAGGATCGGTCTCATCCGGTTCGGGTCCAGGGTCGACGTCTACCTTCCGTCCGGGATCGCCCCGGCGGTGGAGATCGGCCAGAAGGTCCGTGCCGGAGAAACCCGCCTTGACGCCGACTGAGAACGCCGTGGCGGCCGACGAGGCCGCCTCCACCGTTGCGCAGGAGGCCCCCAGGCTGCGTCTGGGGGTGGCCGACTACCTGACGCTCGGCAACGCCCTGTGCGGCTTCCTGGCGGTGTGGGCGCTGGTGGTGGCCCAGTCCGCGCAGGACACGGCCGGGATCGCCGGGCCGCTGCCGCGCACGGCCATGGCCACGGTCGTGGGCCTGATGCTCGTCGCGGCCGCCCTGGACGTGCTCGACGGGCGGGTCGCCCGCAAGCTGGGCGGCAGCGGCATGGGCGCGGAGCTGGACAACCTGGCCGACGTGATCAGCTTCGGGTTCGCGCCCGCGTTCTTCTTCGTCGTGTGGGGCATGCGGACGGGGGGTTCGGACCTGCTGCCGGTCGCGGCGGGCGGCGCCGTGCTGCTCGCGGTCATCGTGCGCCTGGCCCGGTTCTCCTGCCAGGCGCCGGACTCCAGCTACTTCACCGGTCTGCCCTGCCCCTTCGGAGCCATGGCCGTGGTGACGGTGGTCCTGCTCGATCCGCCGCTGATGGCGGGGGTGACGGCGGTGCTGCTCATCTCCTGGCTGATGGTGAGCCGGATGGAGTACCCCAAGCCGCGCGGGCGCAAGGCCCACGCGGTGCTGGGCGTCCTGGCCGTCGGGGTCGCCCTGATGGCCGCCTGGGGCCTGGGGCTGCCCGCGGGTCAGACGCTCATCTACCTGATGAGCGCCGCCGTGCTGGGCTTCATCGTCACCATCCCGTTCTACGTCCTGGCCGTGCGGCGGGCTCGCTAGCGACACTCCTTACGGCCAACCGCAATCTGGCCCACCTAGATCATCAACTCCTGGGTGGGCTAGATTCATACTCCCGGCAAAGGCTATGCGGCGACTTGGCCTGGAACGACTGCCCAACCGACGGGGATGCACCCAGCTCTCCGGCGGAGGCAGGCATGACAAGTGGCCCCGCCCCTTGTGGCCGTCACGGAGCGATCGTTCCCCGGCACAAGGAGATCTCGCCGGGCGCCGTGGGTGACATCGCCAGCAGCCTGACCCGCCTGCCCAAAGGATGGTTGTGACGACCTACGGAGTCGACGTCAAACGCTGGGAGCGGGGCTGGGAACTGCACATCGACGGTGTGGGAGTGACCCAGGCCAGGCGCCTGAACGAAGTTGACGAGATGGCACGGGACTACAGCGTGATGAGCCTCGGCTCGGACGAGGATTCCTTCGACGTGGACGTCAGCCACATCGCGATCGACGCGGACACCGACGCGGTTGCCCGGAGCGCGGAGCGGGCCCAGCGCGAAGCCGAACAGGCACAGTTGGCTGCAGCCGAGAAGATGCGTGAGGCGGTGCGCCGCTTGCAGGGCACCGGCCTCACCGGCCTGGAGATCGCCAGGTACCTGGGGATATCACCCCAGCGCGTGTCTCAGATCAGCAAGAGGGCCCTAACCGGCGTCTGAACCGTCTCGCTCCCTCAGTCCTCCGGTCACAACCGGACGGAACCGGCACGTGTCCGGGGCGGGAGCGCTCCGTCCCGGACACGGCGTTCCACCGGCTACGGCAGGGACTCGACCAGCTCGGCGACGCTCTTGCGGCGACCGGTGTAGAACGGCACCTCCTCGCGGGTGTGCAGGCGGGCCTTGGCGCCGCGCAGGTGGCGCATCAGGTCCACGATGCGGTGCAGGTCGTCGGCCTCGAAGGCGAGCAGCCACTCGTAGTCGTTGAGCCCGAACGAGGACACCGTGTTGGCGCGCACGTCCGGGTAGGGGGCGGCCATGCGGCCGTGCTCGGCGAGCATCGCGCGGCGCTCGTCGTCGGGCAGCAGGTACCACTCGTAGGAGCGCACGAACGGGTACACGCACAGGTGCTCGCGCGGCTCCTCCCCCGCCAGGAAGGCGGGCACATGGCCGCGGTTGAACTCGGCGGGGCGGTGCAGGCCCACGACCGACCACACCGGGGTGCTCACCCGGCCGACCCGCGTGCGGCGGAAGGCCGTGTAGACGTCCTGGACCTGCTCGGGGGAGTCGGCCACCCACCAGAACATGATGTCGGCGTCGGCGCGGAAGCCCTGGACGTCGTAGCTGCCGCGGGTGGTCACACCCTGTTCGGCTGCCTTGTCCAGGAGCGTGGCCAGTTCGTCGGCCGCTGCGGCGCGGTCGACCCCGTCCAGGGACTCGACCTTGAAGACCGACCACATGGTGTAGCGGATGAGGGAGTTGAGGTCGCTGCCGTCCTGGTCGGCGGCTTCGTTGTGCTGGCCCGTCACGGGTTGACTCCTTGCTGGTTCGTTCCGGCGGCCTGGTCGCCGCTGGTGGGACTGTTCGTCGTGAGGGCGCCCGCCAGGCGCTCGGCCTGCTGGAGGGCGTCGGCGACGCAGGCGGGGATCCCCACGCCGCCGTAGACCGCGCCGCACACCCCCAGGCCGGGGCTGCGGGCGACGTCGGCGCGCACCCGCTCGACGAGCGAGGCGTGGCCGACGGCGTACTGGGGCAGACCGTCGGTCCACCGGGTGACCCGGGTCTGCACCGGCGCCCCGTCCATGCCGGTGACCGTGGCCAGGTCGCGCACGGCGGCCGCGGCCAGCTCCTCGTCGGAGCGCTCCAGGACCCGCTCGTCGCCGAAGCGGCCGATGGAGCAGCGCAGCACCACCAGGTCGTCGCCGGGGTTGACCGCGGCCAGCTCCTCGGCGATCCAGGGCCACTTGTTGCTGGAGAACGTGGCGGCCTTGACGGTCAGCCCCTCCCCCGCCGGGACGAGGAAGCCCGTGCCGGTGAGCGGCCCGGGGAAGGCGGACGCGGGCAGGGCCAGGGTCACCAGGGCCATGCTGGCGTACTCGACGCCGTTCAGGTCGCGGGAGGCGCCGGGGGCGTGCTCGGCGAGCAGGCGCGCGGCCTCGGGGGCGGGGCAGGCCAGCAGGACGCCGTCGCAGGCGATGCGCTCGTTGCTGTCCAAGCGGACCCGCCAGCCCTCGGGCAGGCGCTCCAGGGCGCGGACCCGCGAGCCCACGCGCAGGCTGTCGGCGTGGCGCTCGGCGAGCGCGCCCACGAGTCCGGCCACCCCACCGCGCAGGGAGGCGAACACCGGCCCCGCCTTGGTGGGCGCCGCCCCCCTGCCGCGCAGGCTGGTGCGCACGGCGTGCATCAGGGAGCGGTTCCGGCGGGCCATGGGCGCGATCTGCGGCAGCGTGGACTCCAGGGAGAGCCGGTCGGCCCGGCCCGCGTACACACCGCCCAGGAGGGGCTCGACGAGGCGGTCGACGACCTCCGGGCCCATGCGGGCCCCGACGTAATCGGCGACGGACACGTCGCCGCGCACCGGGGTGCGAGGGAGCACGAGGTCGAGTCCGGCGCGCAGGGTTCCGGTCCCGGAGAGCACCCCGCTTCGGGCGAGCGCGCGCAGGTCGCCGGGCACGCCCATGAGCTGGCCCTTGGGCAGGGGGCGCACCCGTCCGCGGCTGTAGACGGCGGCGGCGCCGGGACCGGGGTGCACCACCCGCTCGTCCAGGCCCAGTTCGGAGAACAGGTCCAGCGCCTCGGGGCGGCGGGCGAGCACCGCCTCGGCGCCCGCGTCCACGGACACCCCCGCCACCGGTGAGGCGCGCAGCTTGCCCCCGGGTGTGTCGGAGGCCTCCACCACGGTGACGGCGGCGCCCAGGCCGCGGAGGCGGTGCGCGGCGGTGAGTCCGGAGACCCCACCCCCGACCACGACGACGTGCGGTGCTTCAGGCATACCCCCAGCTTCCCAGATGACCTGGGTCACCGTGATCCGCCTTCCCCCGCGACACCCCGTGAGTTGCGTCGCCCCGGGGCGGGTCCGCGCACGGCGTCCCGGGCGGTCCCGCGCGCCGCGGCGGCGCACCGCCACCGCACGCCGACGTTGCGCGGTCGTTACCACGGGGCCGAAACGGGCCCGCCGCGGGGTACGTCGAAGCGGGCATGGCTATCTCAGCGTTCCCCCCGACCCGGCGTGTCGCCGGAACCGTGCTCTCCGCGGGCCTGGCGGCCCTCCTGGCCACGTCCTGCTCCTCCCCCATGGCCGACGGCGGCGCCGGGGCCACCAGCGAGTCCGCGGCCGTGGCGCCCGAGGCAGGTGACCGGGCCCTCTCCGAGGAGCAGGCGGGCGAGCAGCAGTCCGCCGAGGAGGGCGGCGGCTCGGCCGTCGGCTCCGAGGTGGAGATCGGTGACCGGGAGCTGGTCCACACCGCCGAGCTGTCGGTACGGGTCGAGGACGTGTCCGAGGCGGTCGGGCTCGCCAAGGAGCTGACCCTCGACGCGGGCGGCTACGTCGCCTCGGAGCGGGTGTCGACCCCCCAGGGCGGCTCCCCCGAGGGGACGCTGACGCTGCGCATCCCGGGCGAGGACTACGAGGGCGCGCTGGAGGAGCTGTCACGGCTGGGCGACCGCTCCAACCTGGAGCGGTCGGTGGAGGACGTCACCGAGGAGGTGGCGGACGTCGAGAGCCGCATCGAGTCCTCCGAGGCCGCGCTGGAGACGCTGCGCGGCTACCTGGAGGAGGCCGAGGACGTCGACGACCTGCTACGGGTGGAGGGCGAGATCCAGACCCGCCAGGCGGAGCTGGAGGCCTTCCAGGCACGGCTGGAGACGCTGCGCAACCAGACGGCGTACTCGACGGTGCACCTGACCCTGACGCCCCCGGAGACCTACCTGGAGGAGCCCGCGGAGGACTCCATCGGTTTCCTCGGCGGCCTGGACCGCGGCTGGCGCGCGCTGGTGACCTTCGGCCAGGGCGTGGCCGTGGTCGTGGGCTGGCTGCTGCCGTTCCTGGCGGTCGCCGCCGTTCTGGGCGCGGGGCCGCTGTGGTGGTACCGCTCGCGTCGGCGCGGACCCGCGAAGGGCGCGAAGGGCGCGTCCTCTGCGGACGGCCGGAAGACCGGTTCCGGGAAGGGCGCCGCCTCGGGGAGCGCCGCGTCCGGCGGCCCCGCCTCCGACACCGCGTCGGGGAGCGCCGCCGCCTCCGGTGACACCGCGAGGGACCGGGACCCCGACGCGCCCTCCGGACCCGACGAGAGGCCGCCCGGGGACGGGGAGTGAACCAGAGCCGACGGCGCCCGTCCCCGTGTGTCGGGGACGGGCGCCGTCGGCGTGGAGGGGGCAGTCGGGCCCCGTGGACTGGCCGGAAACGTTTCTGGTGTGCCACGCGTGCCCTGACCTGCGGTGTTCTTGTACTTGTAGCGAGGTTGGGCGGTCGAGACGCGCTACAAGTACACGATCACGGCGGAGGGGGCGGGCCCCGGCGGACCTTTGTGGTCGGTACAGCTAGGCGGAGGTCTCCTCGTGCACGAACGCGGTGAGCCGCTGGAGCACGTCCGGGTCGGTGCTGGGCAGCACACCGTGGCCCAGGTTGAAGACGTGGCCGTCGGCGGCGCGGCCCCGGGACAGGATGTCGCGGGTGCGCTCGGCGACGACCTCCCAGGGCGCGAACAGGGTGGCCGGGTCGAGGTTGCCCTGGAGGGCGGTGCCGGGCTGGACCCGCTGGACCGCCTTGTCCAGCGGCACGCGCCAGTCCACGCCCACGACGTCGGCCCCGGCCTCGCTGAGCAGGCTGAGCAGTTCGCCGGTGCCCACACCGAAGTGGATGCGCGGCACCTCGTGCTGGGCGAGCTGGCCGAAGATCCACGAGGTGTAGGGCAGCACCGAGGCGCGGTAGTCCTCGGCGCTCAGGGCGCCCACCCAGGAGTCGAAGAGCTGGACGGCGCTGGCGCCCGCCTCGATCTGGGTGCGCAGGAAGCCCAGGGCGATGGTGGCCAGGCGGCGCATCAGCTCGTCCCACAGCTCGGGCTCGCCGTACATGAGCGCCTTGGTGTGCTCGTGGTTCTTGGAGGGGCCGCCCTCGATGAGGTAGGAGGCCAGGGTGAACGGGGCGCCCGCGAAGCCGATGAGGGGTTTGTCGCCCAGTTCGCCGACCAGCTGGCCCACGGCCTCGGTGATGTAGGTCAGGTCGTCGGGCTCGATCTCGCGCAGCCGCTTGACGCCGGTCGCGTCGCGGATCGGGTCGGCGACCACGGGGCCGACTCCGGGCTTGATGTCGAGGTCGATGCCGATGGCCTTGAGCGGGACGACGATGTCGCTGAAGAAGATCGCGGCGTCGACGTCGTAGCGGCGCACCGGCTGCATCGTGATCTCGGTGATCATGTCGGGGCGCGCGCAGGCCTCAAGCATCGGCACGTCGGCGCGGACCCGTCGGTACTCGGGCAGGGAGCGCCCCGCCTGGCGCATGAACCACACCGGGGTGTGGGACACGGGAAGGCGCCGGCAGGCGCGGAGGAAAGGAGAATCTTGCAGCGTCACCCCTCGATCGTGCCATGCCCCGCCCGCTGCTCCCACTCGGATCGCCGAACCCGGGCGCGCGTCCGCGGACCGGCGACGGGGGCCGGGGGAGCGCGAACCGGCGCCGTCGGCGGTCGGCCGGTCCCAAGATCATCACAAAACGCCGACACGCCGGGCGAACTCCGACTCGCAGCCCGTGACTCATGCCACGGTCTTTGACGTGCCCACCGTTCCGCCTCCGGCGGGGAGGCGGAGCACGTCCACACGCCCCCCGCCGAGACGTGATCACCCCAGAATGAAGGCTGACGTTTCCACCATGCCCGATGTCGGTAGCGCCGAGGACGCACACGAGACGTTCCGGCGAGCGGTCGAGGCCCTGCGCTCACCCCTCCTGCGACCCGAGATCACCGTCCGGGAGATCCCCGCCCCCCAGCGGCTGGCCCCCCACTCCGCCGCGGTCTCGGCCGAGGTGACCGTCCACGGAGAGGAGGTCGCCTGGGGCAGACTCATCGTCCTGTACGACCCCGAGGGCACGCGCGACTGGCCCGGCCCCTTCCGGGTGGTCTGCCAGGCCAACTCCGAACTGGAGTCGGAGATCGCGACCGACCCCCTTCTCGGACCGGTCGCCTGGAGCTGGCTGACCGACGCCCTGGACGCGTGCGGCGCCACGCACCACACGCTGAGCGGCACGGTCACCCGTGCCACCACCGAGGGTTTCGGCACCAAGGCCGACCAGGGCGCCACCACCGAGGTGGAGATGCGCGCCTCCTGGACACCGGAGTCCGACGACCTGTCCGGGCACGTCCAGGCGTGGTCGGCGCTGCTGGCCTCGGCCGCGGGCCTGCCGCCTCTGGACGTCACCGACATCACCGGCAAGCGCTCCCGGCCCTGACCGCCGGTCCCCGTGCCCCCGGGGCCCGCGGCCGGTCCGGATCCGCGTCCGGTGGCGACAGCGCATACCGTAGTGGTGTGGCGAACGCGTTGAACTCCAAGACAGAACCCCGCGAACCAGGCAACGACGACGACGCCGAGAGGGCCCCCCTTCTCCGGGAACCTCGCGAGGGCCTGCCCGAGGTCACCTCCGACGCCGACGCGCTGGCCGGTGTGGTCGCCGCGCTCTCCGCCGGGACGGGTCCCGTCGCGGTGGACGCCGAACGCGCCTCCGGCTACCGGTACGGACAGCGCGCCTACCTGGTCCAGCTGCGCCGCGAGGGGGCGGGGTCGGCGCTGATCGACCCCATCGCCTGCCCGGACCTGAGCGCGCTGAACGACGCCGTGGGCGACGCCGAGGTGGTGCTGCACGCCGCGCACCAGGACCTGCCCTGCCTGGCCGAGATCAACCTGCGCCCCCAGAGCCTGTTCGACACCGAACTGGCCGGGCGGCTGCTGGGCTACCAGCGGGTCGGTCTGGGGTTCATGGTGGAGCGGCTGCTCCACCTGCGGCTGGCCAAGGAGCACTCGGCCGTGGACTGGTCCCAGCGCCCGCTGCCGGAGGACTGGCTGCGTTACGCGGCGCTGGACGTGGAGATCCTCATCGACCTGCGGGACTCCCTGGAGGTCGAGCTGGAGGAGACCGGGAAACTGGGATGGGCGCGCGAGGAGTTCGCCGCGGTCCTGTCCGCACCGCCCAAGGAACCGCGCACCGATCCCTGGCGGCGCACCTCGGGCATCCACCGGGTGCGCAACCAGCGCGCTCTGGCCGCCGTGCGCGAGCTCTGGTACGAACGCGACCGCATCGCCCAGGAGCGGGACATCTCGCCCGGCCGGGTGCTGCCGGACGCGGCGATCGTGGAGGCGGCGACGGCCATGCCGCGCACCACCACGGAGCTGGCCAAGATCCGGCAGTTCGGGATCAAGCTGGCGCGGCGCTACCTGACCACGTGGATCAAGGCGGTCAACCGGGCGCGGGACATGGCGCAGGCGGAGCTGCCCCGGCCCAACGCCCCGGGCGACGGCCCGCCGCCGGTGAACCGGTGGGGAGACCGGGCGCCGGAGGCGGCGCGGCGTCTGGAGGCGGTCCGGGCCACGGTCACGGGGATCGCCGAGGACGTCGTCATGCCGACCGAGAACCTGCTTCTGCCGGACACGGTGCGCCGCCTGGCGTGGGCACCGCCGCAGATGGTGGACCCCGACACGGTGGGCGCGTTCCTGCGTGAGCGCGGGGCCCGTGAGTGGCAGGTCACCCTGACCGCGGAACCCCTGGCCACAGCGTTGCGGACCGCCGATCAGGCGTAGCCTTTTACCCCCTCCCGACACGGTCAACCCAGGAGTGAGCGAACTCACCGTCCTCTCAGGGCGGTTGACGCCTGTTCCGTAGCCCCGTGTCCGATTAAGTTATAGAAACGTGCCCTGGTGCTTTCGGGGTAGGGGTTGTCCAACGGGTGCTACACCGTAGGCCGGAGGCCGCGGTGCGCGATCAGGGGAATGTGGTGATTGTGCTGTCGTTCTGGCGTGCGTTGCTGCGCGAGACCGGACTCAAGGGCGCGACCAGGACCCGGTCCGCCGATACCACCGTGTCCTCGCGCTCGGAACAACCCTTGGAACAGCCGACGGAGCAGGCCGCGGGGCAGCCGACCGGGGTCTCCGTGCCGAGCCCCGCGCCGGTGGGCGGCGCGCCCACCGAGCCGCTGGCCCTGACCGGGGCGCGCGAGGAGGCGGCGCGGGCGGCCTCCGGGGTGGTCCAGGCCCCCGCGCCCACCGCCGGGATGCGGGCCGCCTCCCTGGAGCGGACGCTGCGGTCGCTGGTGGAGCGGCTGGGCACCGAGCACCCCGACACGATCACCGCGCGCAACAACCTGGCGACCAAGTACGCGCAGATGGGGCGCCGTCAGGCCGCGGTGCAGCAGTTCGAGCTGACCCTGGCCGAGGCGGTGGCGGTCTTCGGCGAGGAGCATCCGCGCACCGAGATCATCCGTGAGAACCTGGCCTGGGCCTACGAGGACGCCGGTCGTCCCGCGGACGCGGCGGGGCAGTGGGAGATGCTGCTGCGCGAGCGTGAGCGCCAGTTCGGCTCGGCCGACGAGGACACCGTGGAGGCGCGCATGCGCCTGGCGGTCTGCTACCGGCGCAGCGGGCGCCTGGACGCGGCTGTGGTGCACTACGAGCGGGCCATCGAGGACGTTGCCTCGACCGAGCGCCGTGAGGAGCTGCGGCTGGGGCTGAGCGCGGCGCAGAGCATGTCCGGGCGCTACGAGGACGCGATCGGGCAGCTGCGGATGGTGCTGGCCGGGCGGCGGCGCCGCCTGGGCAAGGGGCACCTGGACACCCTGACGGTGCACCACCGCCTGGGCCGCGCCTACACGCAGGCGGGGCGCTCCGACGACGCGGTGGAGGTGCTGCGCGACGCCTACCGGGTGGCGCTGAACTCCTCCGGCGACCCGGAGGTGCGGCGGCTGACGCTGCGCCTGCGCCGGGACCTGGCGGGCGCCTACAACGCCGCGGGCCGCCACCGCGAGGCCAACGCGCTGCTGTGAGCGCCGGTGCCTTCCCGGGCACGGGCCTCACGCGGCAGGGGCACCGCGCCGGGGGCGACCGTTGAGGGGCGCACCACTCCCCCGCGAAGCGGCCCTCGGGCGGTGGCGGGCGAGGAGAGGGAATCGTGCCGAGGGCGTCCGCTGGGGTGGCGCCCCCCGCGAAGCGGCCTGTGAGGGGCCGGGGAGCAGGTCGACCTGCTCCCCGGCCCCTCTGCGTGTTCAGGGGGCCTCGGCGGTGAGCAGCTGCCCGGCGGCGAGGTCGCGGTAGAGGTCGTCGGCGGCCACCAACTCCTCGTGGGTGCCCACGGCGCGCACCCGACCGGCGTCCATGACCACGATCCGGTCGGCGCTGGTGACCGTGGACAGCCGGTGCGCCACCACGATGACGTTGGTATGGCGGGCCGCGTCCAGCATGACCTCCTTGAGCGCCCTCTCGTTGGCGGCGTCCAGCTGGGAGGTCGCCTCGTCCATCAGCAGCAGCCGGGGGCCGCGCAGCAGGGCGCGGGCGATGGCCACCCGCTGGCGCTCCCCTCCGGAGATCGTCACGCCCCGGTGGCCGATCGCGCTGTCCAGGCCGTCGGGCAGACGGGAGACCAGGTCACCCAGGCGGGCGCGGAGCACGGTCCGGTCCAGCTCCTCCTCGGTGGCCTCCGGGGCGGCCATGAGCAGGTTCTCGCGCAGGGTGCCGTCCAGGACCGGAGCGTCCTGCTCGACGTAGCCGATCTGGGCGCGCAGCGCCGCCAGCGGCCACGCGCGCACGTCGGTCCCGTCCAGGAGCACCCGGCCGGAGGTGGCGTCGTAGAACCGCTCCACCAGGGAGAACACGGTGGTCTTGCCCGCTCCCGAGGGGCCGACCAGGGCGGTGAGGCCGGCCCCGGAGGCCTCGAAGCTCACGCCGTGGTGCACCGGCGCCAGGTCGGGGTGGTAGCGGAAGGCCACGTCGTCGAAGACCACCGACGCGGAGCGGTCGGGCCCCGCGGCGGGGGCCGCGCCCTCCCGGAGGTCCTCCTGCCCCAGGTCGGCGACCTCGTCCACGCGCCGCACGGCCGCCAGACCGGTCTGGAGCTCGGTGGCCGAGCTGACCAGGGTGCTGATCGGCTCCATGAGGTAGAAGAGCAGGAGCAGGAAGGCGATCAGGGAGGAGACCGGCAGCTCCCCCGCGGCCACGCGTCCCCCGCCGACGGCGAGGATGGCCAGGAAGGCGACGTTGACCGCCAGCGAGGCGGTGGTGCCCGACACGGCCGTCCACCCGGCCACCGCCACTCCCCTGCGCCAGGACTCGACCGCGGCGGCGTCCAGGCGGGCGGTCTCGGCCTCCTCCGCGGAGGAGGCCTTGACGGTGCGGAAGGCGCCGAAGATCCGTTCCAGGTGCGATCCCATCTCTCCGAGGGCGGCCTGGGCGGCCTGGGTCGCGCTGCCGATCCGCGGCAGGATGACGCCCATGACCAGGCCGACCATGACGATCATCCCGGCGGCCAGCAGGAACAGGAGGCCGTCGAGGACGGCCATGACCACGATGCCGCCCACCAGCAGCACCGAACCGGTGAACAGGTTGGTGATGCCGCTGGTGGCGACGGTGCGCAGCAGGGTGGTGTCCGCGGTCAGGCGGGCCACCAGGTCGCCGGGTTTGAGGCGGTCGACCTCGGCCACGCGCAGCCGGACCAGGCGGCCCACCAGACCCCGGCGCACGCCGAGCACGACGCTCTGGCCGGTGCGCTCCAGCAGGAAGGCGCCCAGGGCGCCGATGAGTGCGCCGCCGAGGATGACGGCGGTCAGGGTCAGGACCGGCCCGAGGATGGGTTCCCCCGCGCTGAGCGCGTCGATGACGTACTTGGCCAGGAGGGGCTGGGACAGGCTGGTGACACCGCCCAGGAAGGTGAGCGCCCCGCCCAGGACGAGCACGCGCCGGTGGGGGCGGGCGTACCCCCACAGACGGCGCAGGGACGCCTTGGGCGCGGCCCCGGTGTTCGCGGCGTGGTCGGCGTCGCGCACGCCCGGATCTGACACGTGACCCCCGATGTCGCTTCACGGCGTCTCGCCGTCGTTCGCTGTGGTTCGCTGTGTCCCGTGGTGGAACGCCCGCCCAGCCAACCGCGCGACGGGCGGGCGGCGCCACTGCCGAAAGTCGGAAACCACCCCTGATTCCACCCCTGGCCCAAGTCGGGGGGTCCGCTGCTCGCACAAGTTGTTACTGACGAGTAGCATGGGGGCCAACGAGTCCATCCACCCTTGGAGAAGGAGGGGCCATCGTGCCGCGAACTGCCCGCGATGTCGTGTTTGTCGACGGGGTCCGCACCCCGTTCGGCAAGTCAGGCAAGGGCCTCTACGCCGAGACACGCGCCGACGACCTCGTCGTACGCGTGATCCGCGAACTGATGCGCCGCAACCCGGGGCTGCCCCCCGAGCGCGTCGACGAGGTCGCCATCGCCGCCACCACCCAGATCGGCGACCAGGGCCTGACGATCGGGCGCAGCGCCGCGATCCTCGCCGGACTGCCCCGCAGCGTCCCCGGCTACGCCATCGACCGCATGTGCGCCGGAGCGCTCACGGCCGTCACCACCTCCGGCGCGGGCATCGCCTTCGGCGCCTACGACGTGGTCATCGCGGGCGGGGTCGAGCACATGGGCCGCCACCCCATGGGCGAGGGCGTCGACCCCAACCCGCGCTTCCTCTCCGAGAAGCTCGTGGACCCGTCCGCGCTGGTGATGGGCAACACCGCCGAGAACCTGCACGACCGCTACCCCTCCATCACCAAGGAGCGGGCCGACGCCTACGCGGTGCGCAGCCAGGAGAAGGTCGCCAAGGCCTACGCCGACGGCCTGATCCAGCCCGACCTGGTCGAGGTCCTGGTCCGCTCCCTGGAGAAGGGCTACGGCCTGGCCACCCAGGACGAGCCGCCCCGGCCCGGCACCACCATGGAGTCGCTGGCCTCCCTCAAGACCCCGTTCCGCGCGCACGGCAACGTGACGCCCGGCAACGCCGCCGGTCTCAACGACGGCGCCACCGGCGCGATCCTGGCCGCCGAGGACGTGGCCGAGGAACTGGGACTGGGCGCCAGGATGCGCCTGGTCGACTTCTCCTTCGCCGGCGTGGAGCCCGAGGTCATGGGCGTGGGCCCGGTCCCGGCCACCGAGAAGCTGTTCGCCCGCCAGGGCATCTCGATGGACGACGTCGGCCTGATCGAGATCAACGAGGCCTTCGCCGTGCAGGTGCTGGCCTTCCTTGAGCACTTCGGCCTCGCCGACGACGACGCCCGCGTCAACCCCTGGGGCGGCGCCATCGCCCTCGGCCACCCGCTGGCCTCCTCGGGCGTGCGCCTGATGATGCAGCTCGCGCGCCACTTCGCCGAGCGTCCCGACGTCCGCTACGGCCTGACCACCATGTGCGTCGGCATGGGCATGGGCGGGACCGTCCTGTGGGAGAACACCAACTACGAGGGGGGCAAGTGAGCACCGTCATCGACGAGGCACGGGAGCTGTTCAGCGACGAGGTCGTCACCAACGCGCTCTCCCGTGACATCGAACTCCCCTACGGCGCGGGCACCGCGGTCCTGATCACGCTGGACAACGGGCACGACCACACCAAGCCCAACACCTTCGGCCCCGGCGGGCTGCTCAGCCTGGACGCGGCGATCGAGGCCGCCAGGACGCGCACCGACATCGTGGCCGTGGCCGTCACCGGCAAGCCGTTCATCTTCGCCGTGGGCGCGGACCTGACCGGCGTCCCGGCCCTCCAGAACCGCGAGCAGGCGCACGCCATCGGCAAGCTGGGCCACGACGTGTTCCGCAAGCTCGGCGAGCTGGACGTGCCCACCTTCGCGCTGGTCAACGGCGCGGCCATGGGCGGCGGCGTCGAGGTGGCGCTGCACTGCACCTACCGCACCATCTCCTCGGGCGTCCCGGCGCTGTCGCTGCCGGAGACCTTCCTGGGCCTGGTGCCCGGCTGGGGCGGCACCTACCTGCTGCCCCACCTGATCGGCGCCGAGAAGGCCCTCAAGGTCATCATCGACAACCCGCTCGCCCAGAACAAGGTGCTCAAGGGCACGCAGGCCTTCGAGATGGGCATCGCCGACGCGATGTTCGAGCCCGCCGACTTCGTCGAGGAGTCGCTGCGCTGGGCCGCCAGGGTCCTCAAGGGCGACGTCGTGGTCGAGCGCCCCGAGGTCGACAGGGGCGAGGCCTGGGACAACGCGGTCAACATGGCCCGGTTCACCGTCGAGGGCAAGCTGCACGGCGCCGCCCCGGCCCCGGCCCGCGCGGTCGAACTGGTCGCCCAGGCCAAGACGCGCACGCGCGACGAGGGCTTCGCGGCCGAGGACGACGCGCTGGCCGACCTGATCATGAGCGACGAGCTCAAAGCGGGCCTGTACGCGTTCGACCTGGTGCAGAAGCGCGCCAAGCGCCCCGCGGGCGCCCCGGACAAGTCCTTGGCCCGCAAGGTCACCAAGGTCGGCGTCGTCGGCGCCGGTCTGATGGCCGGGCAGCTGGCGCTGCTGTTCGCCCGCCGCCTGGACGTGCCGGTCGTCATGACCGACCTGGACCAGGAGCGCCTGGACAAGGGCGTGGCCCACGTGCACGGCGAGGTGGACAAGCTCCTGAAGAAGGGCCGGGTCAACAACGACAAGGCCAACCACCTCAAGGCCCTGGTGACCGGTTCGCTGACCAAGGACGCCTTCTCCGACGCCGACTTCGTCATCGAGGCCGTGTTCGAGAAGATGGAGGTCAAGCAGCAGGTGTTCGCCGAGGTGGAGGCCGTGGTCTCCCCCGAGGCGATCCTGGCCACCAACACCTCCTCGCTGTCGATCACCGAGATGGCGTCCAAGCTCCGGCACCCCGAGCGGGTCGTGGGCTTCCACTTCTTCAACCCGGTCGCGGTCCTGCCGCTGCTGGAGCTCGTGCGCGGCGAGAGGACCGACGAGGCCTCCCTGGCCACGGCCTTCGCCACCGCCAGGAAGCTGAAGAAGACCGCGGTGCTGTGCAAGGACGCCCCGGCGTTCGTGGTCAACCGCCTGCTCACCCTGTTCATGGGCGAGGTCCTGGGCGCCGTCGGCGAGGGGACCGAGCCCGAGAAGGCCGACCGCGCGGTGGCGCCCCTGGGCCTGCCGATGTCGCCGCTGCTGCTGCTCCAGCTGGTGGGCCCGGCAGTCGCGCTGCACGTGTCCGAGACCCTGCACGAGGCCTTCCCCGAGCGCTTCGCGGTCTCCGCCGAGCTGGCCGAGATCGTGAAGGCGGGCAAGACCGCGATCTACGCGCCGGACTTCAGCATCGACCCCGAGGTCCGCGCGCTGCTCGTCGGCGGCGAGGAGCCGTCCGAGGAGGGCGAGATCCTGGACCGGGCGCTGCGCGCGCTGGCCCGGGAGATCCGGATCATGCTGGACGAGGGCGTCGTGGCCGAGGCCGCCGACATCGACCTGTGCCTGATCACCGGTGCGGGCTGGCCGTTCCACACCGGCGGCATCACCCCCTACCTGGACAAGGTCGGGGTGTCGGAGGCCGTGAACGGCAAGCGGTTCCACGAGGGCGACCCGAAGGCGTTCTAGCCTTCGCGAAACCCCGCGGCGGGCCCGGCACCGGATGCCGGGCCCGCCTTCTCCGTATTCCGGTCAGAAGTCCTGAGAGGACTCCTCCCCGGTCGAGCTGGGGCTGGAGGAGCGGACACGGCGGATGTGCAGCTGCCTGCCGAGTCGGATCACCGGGCGGATCAGCAGCTCGACGCTGCCGACGAGGAAGCACCAGGTGCCCGCGGTGGTCCAGGCCTCGGAGAAGAACATGACGCTTCCGGCGATGAACCACAGGGCGATGAGGATGTCGTTGACGATGCTCGCGGTCTCGTAGCGGCGCCGGACGACGAGTTCGTCGTGCCCCACGTGCAGGACCAGCGGTCTGCTCTGCTTCTCGGACATGTTCGGCCCTCCCTGCGGGGTCGTCGCGGCATCCCGTCTCCCCTGCCCGAAGTGGGCGAACACGAAAAGTCACCACATAACGACTACTCGTACATACTTGCTGGTAACCCTGTGTAACGTCTGCCTCGTGGCAATCTCCGCTGAACACCAGATCTACGCCGAGTTGTTCGCCGACGCGCCGGACACGGCCGTCGGCTTCCTGCGCGGCCTCGGCGTGGACGTACCCGACTACGACCGCAGCGAGGTCACCTCGTGCGACCTCGGCCGCGTCGATCCCGTCGAGCGCCGATCAGACGTCGCGATCATGCTGCGCGGCCCCGGTCCGAAGGACCCCTTCGACAAACTGATGGGCATCGTCGTGGAGGTCCAGCGCGACGAGAAGGAGCGCAAACGCTTCACCTGGCCCGAGTACGTGGCCGCGCTGCGCTCACGGCACGAGTGCCCGGTCGTCCTGCTGACCATCTGTCCGAAGCAGTCCGTGGCGGACTGGTACGCCGAACCGATCCACCTCGGCCATCCCGGTTTCGTCCTGCGCCCCCTGGTGGTGGGACCCTCCGGGATCCCGGTCATCACCGACCCCGGGGAGGTGGAGCGGTACCCGTCTCTCGGCGTGCTGTCCGCCGCCGCGCACGGCGGTGAGGACATGGACGTGCTGAAAGCCCTGCACACCGGCCTCGATGCGATCGACCAGGAAAAGGCGACGAAGTACATTGGATTCACGTTGAACCTGCTGGCGAAGACCGAAGGCCAGGCCGCCCTGGAGGAACTCATGATGACGGACACGTACGGGTACAGCAGCGCCTGGACCGAGAGCCTCAAGGCCGAGGGACGGGCCGAAGGACGGGCCGAGGACATCCTGCTCTTCTTGGACGAACGCGGTGTTGACCTCCCCAACGAGGCACGCGAGCGCATCAGCGCATGCCACGACCTCGACCAGCTCCGTACCTGGGTCCGCCGAGCCGCCACCATCACCCACATCGACGAACTCTTCGCCGAGTGACCCGGGAACCGTGACGGGTCCGGCGTCCCCGCGGACGCCGGACCCGTCCCTCGCACTCAGCGGCGCGCGGAGACCCGCACCGCGCCCGCCGGGAGCATCCCGTGCTGCCGGTACCACGCCCCCGTCGCGGACACGGTCTCGGCCACGGAGCGGAACCGCACCCCCAGGTCCCGCTCGGCCAGGCCGGAGGTGATGTTGCGGTCCTCGCCCTCGCGCAGGACGCGCACCCCGGCGCGGGTGGCGGTCGGCTCCCCTCCGCCCAGGCGGGCCTGGAGCTCCATCAGCGAGGCCGCGGCCACCGCCAGCCCTGCCGGGACCGCGCGGGGGATGCGCGCGCCGGTCTCGGTGGCGACCGCGCCGACCAGGCCGGGCACCGAGCGCTTGGCGCCGGCCACCACGTAGCGGTCGTGCCCGCCCACGCGGGCGGCGGCCACGCAGGCGAAGGCCACGTCCCGCGCGTCCACCACGTAGTTGGACAGCCGGGGCACCGCCTTGACCGCCCCCTTGGCCACGCCCAGGAAGAGCCGCCCGGCGGAGGTGGGCCCGGCGTCCCCGGGTCCCCACATCCACCCGGGCAGCACGACCGCGACCCGGGTGGACCCGGCGCGGCCGGAGCGGATCAGGTCCTCCACCGCCCGCTCGGCGCGGACCTTGCTGGAGGGGTAGCACCGGGAGGCCGACAGGCCCACGAAGCGGTCCGGGGGCGGGGTGGACTCGTCGGCGGGGTTCTCGGGGCCGCGCAGGTCCAGGGTGTTGATGGAGCTGGTGTGGACGAACACCGGCACCTCGGCGTTGGCGGCCTCGGCCAGGGCCAACTCGGTGCCGCGCACGTTCACCCTGTCCAGGGGTTCGGTGAGGCTGGGGTCCTGGAAGTACTCGCGGAAGTAGGCGGCGGTGTGGAAGACCTCGTCGGCCCCGGGCAGCACGGACCGGTAGGAGTCGGGGTCGGTGATGTCCCCGGCGACCAGGCGCAGGCGGGGGTCGTCGGGCAGCAGGCGGCGGGCGCGGTCGGTGTCGCGGACCAGGGCGACGACCTCCTGGTCCAGGCTGAGCAGCAGGCGCACGATGTTGCTGCCGAGGAGGCCGGTCGCTCCGGTCACCACGGACCTGTTCCGTCCGGGGAGCGGTGTGGCGTGGGTGTCCGCCATCGTTTCACATCCCAACTATAGAGTTCTATGATCATCGGGTGAGCAGAAGCATTTGAGGAGGGGGACCGAGCCATGGAGAACGCACCCGGATGGGACACCCCCATGTGGCACACGACCGGTTTTCGACTGATCAAGCTGGGCGAACTGGTCCAGGCGACCACCGCGGCGATCTTCGGGCCCCAACAGATCACCTCCCGGCAGTTCCACGTGCTCTCCGCCGCGGAGGCGATGTCCCATCCCTCGCAGAAGGAGCTGAGCCGTGTGCTGGGCGTGGATCCGAACGTGATGGTGGGGTTGATCGACGACCTGGAGGAACAGGGGCTGGCCAGGCGCGAGCGCAACCCCAAGGACCGCAGGCGCTACATCGTGACGCCCACGGACAAGGCGAGAGCACTGCTGGAGGAGGCCCGAGGAGTCGTGAGACGGGCGGAGTCGGAATTCTTCGCCACCCTGTCCGAGCAGGAGGTGTCCCTCCTGCACGAGCTGTCGGGCCGCCTGCTCACCGACCACCCCCGGGTGACCAAGTACGAGTGAGGATCCGGTGCCGGGGGCCGCGGCCCCCGGCACCGGGTCCCCCGGTCACTCGGAGATGCCGAAGCGGGCGTGCAGGCGCTTGAGCGGCGCCGGGGCCCACCAGTTGGCCCGTCCGGCCAGCCGCATGAACACCGGTACCAGCACGCCGCGGATCAGGGTGGCGTCCACCAGGATCACCACCGCCATCCCGACCGCCAGCATCATCAGGTACAGCACGTCGGAGACGGCGTAGGTGGCGAAGGAGGCGGCCAGGATGACGGCCGCCGCCGTGACCAGGGGTCCGCTGCGCTGGAGCCCGGCCGCGACCGCACGGGTGTTGT
Source organism: Nocardiopsis deserti (assembly GCF_008638355.1). NCBI lineage: Bacteria > Bacillati > Actinomycetota > Actinomycetes > Streptosporangiales > Nocardiopsidaceae > Nocardiopsis > Nocardiopsis deserti. Next base: position 442,542 of record NZ_VWVS01000004.1, read on the forward strand.
CCCCGGTCAGGTCGTACTCCTCCTTGATCCGGGACATCATGAACACCTCGTAGTCCATGGACAACCCGAAGGCGATGCAGAACATCAGGATGGGGAACGTCGTCTCCAGGGTGCCGTTGGCGGTGAAGCCCAGCAGCCCGGACAGGTTCCCCTCCTGGAAGATCCACACCATCACGCCGAACATCACCGCGAGGCTGAGCACGTTGAGCACGATCGCCTTGGCGGGCAGCAGGATGCTCCCGGTCATGAGGAACAGGATGACGAAGGTGATGGCGAGGATGAGGCCGAACACCAGCGGCACCTGTCCCAGCAGGGCCTCGCGGAAGTCGGTGAGGTCGGCCGGGTAGCCGCCGATCTGGGTCTCACCGGGCGCGGGCACGTCCCGGATCCGGTCGATGAGGTCCTCGACGTCCTCCAGGGCCTCGGCGTCGGGCACCACGGACAGCCACGTGGCCTCCGCCGACCCGAACCGCTCCTGCGCCGCGGGTTCGGCCCCGTCGGTCTGCTGTCCGCCGGTGAAGCGCCCGGTGAGCGCGTCCACCTGGTAGACGCCCTCCACCCGCGACAGGTCGGCGGCGTAGGCGCTGATGGCGTCGGCGTTGGCCTCCTGACCCGGTACGTCCACCAGGACCTGGACGGCGTCCATCTCCTCCTGGACGAAGTTCGCGCCGATCTGGTCCTGCACGTCGCGGCTGGAGACCCCCTGCGGGAGCACGCGCGCGTCGGGCAGGCCGAAGTTGAGCCCCACCGCGGGCGCGGCCAGCAGCAGGACCACCGCGAGCGCGGGCAGGCCCCACAGCAGCGGGCGGCGCATCATCCGCAGCGCGGTGGAGTGCCACCAGCCGCTGTCGGGGTCGGGCTCGCGCTTGGGCCGGACCCGGTGCCCGACCTTGGCCAGCGCCGCGGGCAGGATGACCAGCGCGGCGAAGACCGAGGTCAGCACGGTTCCCACGCCCGAGTAGGCGAAGGACTGGAGGAAGGGGAAGGGGAAGAGCATCAGGCACGACAGGGCCACCGCGACCGTCAGGCCGCTGAACAGGACGGTGCGCCCGGCCTTGGAGACGGCCAGGGAGACGGCTTCGGGGACCTGCCTGCCCCGGGCCAGCTCCTCGCGGAAGCGGTTGATGACGAACAGGCTGTAGTCCACGCCCAGGCCCACGCCCATGACCAGGGTGAGGTTGGCGGCGAAGGTGGACACGTCGGTGAAATAGGTGACCCCGCGCAGCAGGGCGAGCGTGGTGACCACGGAGAACAGGCCCATGCCCAGGGTCAGCGCCGCCACCGAGATCCTGCGGTAGAGGACGAGCAGGAGCACGAACACCAGCGGGAAGATGATCGCCTCGGCGAGCAGGAAGTCGGCCTGCGCCTGCTCGGCGGCCTGGCGGAAGACCTCGTCGCCGCCGCCGACCTCCACCCGGATGACCTCGCCGTCGCGGGTGAAGTCCGGCGAGAGCTCGCCGAGCGCGGTGCGCGCCTCGGTGACCGTGCCCGCCATGCGCACGGTGATCAGCGCCTGGGTGCCGTCCTCGGAGCGCATCGCCGGGGACTCCCCGCGCCCCCAGTAGGAGGCGGTCTCGGCGACGCCCTCGCGCGAGGCCAGGTCCCGTTCCAGGGCGGTGGCGGCCTCGACGACCTCGGGGTCGTCGACGGTGCCCTGCTGGGCGGTGACCAGCAGGAGGAAGTGGTGCTTGCCGGTGCCGAAGCCCTCCTCCAGCTGCTGCTCGACGCCCAGCGACTCCGATCCGGGGCTCTCGAAGCGGCTGAGCAGCAGCCGGTCCATGGTGCCCGCCGCCAGGGCCAGGGCGACCAGCACCAGCGCGACGCTGGCCAGGATCACGCGGCCCGGGCGCCGGGCCAGCCCGTCGCCGAGCCGGACCAGGAACGGGGGCCTTCCCGGTGGCGCCCCCTGTCGGCCGGGGGGTGAGGTGGTCGTCGGGGACGTGGCCATGGTGGTCTCGCCTTCCAGGGTCAGGAGGTGGTGGGGGCGTGCCGCTCCATCCACGCGGCAGCCGTGTCGTACAGGAGCTCGGACCCGGCGTCGACGGTGACGAAGTGTCCGGCGTCGGGCAGGGTGGTCGAGGTGACCTCGGGGCTGGAGGTGAACAGCCCGGGGTAGCCCTCGACGCCCTGGCGCAGGACGTCGTGGGCGCCGAAGACCAGGTGGACCGGGACGTCGATCTCGTCGACCACGCCCAGGTCGTAGAGGATGGCCATGGGTTCGGAGATCATGACGCCGCAGGGGTTGCGGCCCCAGTGCTCCTCGACCCGGGCCGTCACGGCGGGGTCGGCCTGTGCGCCGAGTCCGCCGTCGAGGAAGTCCTCCAGGGTGGGGTCGAAGTGCACGTAGCCGGTGGGGTCGCCGGGTTCGGCGTGCTCCTCGCCGCCCTCCAGACAGGTCTGGTAGGCGGTCAGGAAGCGCCGGTTGGTGTCGTCGGTGATGCCGACGGCGGCCCATCCGGTGAGCAGCAGGCCGTCCACGCCGCCGAAGGAGACGGCGGCGGTCTCGGCGACCAGGGCGCCGCTGGAGTGGCCGCCCATGACCACCGTGTCGAAGGCGACGGGGTCGTCGCCCTCCACCCCGTACTCGCCCGCGCGCAGCTGCTCGACCACCTGGTGGGCGATGTCGGCGTGGGCGCCGCTGCAACTGGCGAAGCCGTCGGGGATGTCGCTGGAGCCGTAGCCGAGCCGGTCGATGGTGACCGAGGCGTGCCCGCGTTCGGCCAGTTCGTGCACGTAGTTGCGGCCCTGGACGTCCAGGCGCCAGATCCACTCGCCGGTGTTGGTGCCGTGGACCAGCAGGGCCACGGCCGGGTCGTCGGCGGCAAGGACCTCGGCCGGTGCGGTCAGGTGGCCGCGCACGGTGTACTCCTCGCCGTCGGCGGAGCACTGGCCGCGGGAGCGGTTGACGTTGTCGACGGTGAACTCCACCGGGAGGTCCACCACGCCCTCGGGGAGGGTGGCCGGTTCGGAAGGCGCGGTGGCGGACACCGCGGAGGCTTCCGCGGTGTCCGACGCGGCCGGGGCTGCCAGGGCCGGGGCCCCGGGCAGGGGGCCCGGGTTCCCGAGGAGGGCGGCGGTGGCGGCCAGGAGGGCGGCCGCCGCGGCCGCGACCCGTGCGGTCGTGCGGTTCATGGGTGCTCCTTGGCGTGCGCGTGTCACCGCTCCTCCAACCACGCGGCGAGTTCCTCGCGCAGGGCGGGGGCTCCGGGTTCGAGGACGAGGTAGTGGCCCGCGTCGGCGACGGTGACGGTCCGGGTCTCGGGCGAGCCGGTGAAGAGCGCGGTGTGCTCGGCCCCCTCGCCCACGCGGGTGTCGTGCTCGGCGAAGGCGAACAGGACGGGGACGTCGACGCGGTCGAGGGCGCGCATGTCGGTGGACAGCGCCTCGACCTGGGTGCCCAGGTCACCGCAGGGGGTGCGGTCCTGTGACGCGGCGGCGAGCGCGGCCGCCGTGCTGGCGGGGTCGTGGAAGTGGGCCCGGGTGTAGGACGTGGCCCCGACGTCGACGTAGGTGTAACCGGCCGGTTCGTCGGACTCGGGGTCGGGCGGCCCCGCCCCGGCGCCGGCGGGCACGCCGCCCTGCATGCAGGAGGCCAGCCCCCCGAAGAAGCGCGCGTTGGCGCGGTCGGTGACGCCGGTGCCGCTCCAGGCCATGAGGACCAGGGCGTCGGGAGCCCGGTCGTCCTCGAAGGAGTAGGCGGTGACCTGGGCGATCTGGGCGCCGCTGTGGTGTCCGGCCAGCGTGACGTGGTCGAAGGCGGGCGCACCGCCGGGCAGGGCCGCGGTGTCCTGGGCGGTGTAGTCGCCCTCGCGCAGCCGGGCGATGACCTGGGCGGTCATGTCGGCCTGGCTGCCCAGGCACATGGCCATGCCGTCGGGGCGGTCGCTGTCCCCGTAGCCGAGCCGGTCCAGGGTGAGGGAGGCCTGGCCCAGCAGGGCCATCTCCTCGGCGTGGTGGAGTCCGGGCTCGTCCATGCGCCAGAACCACTCCCCCGCGGCCTGCCCGTGCTGGTAGAGGGTGACGGCGGGGTCCTCGGTCGTCAGCAGTCCCGCCGGCGCGGTCAGGTGGCCGCGCACGGTGTACTCCTCGCCGTCGCTGTTGCACGGCAGCCGGGAGCGGTTGCCGTTGGTGACGGTGAAGGAGACCGGCACGTCGACGATCCCCGCCTCGTCCATACGCCGGGCGGTGGCCTCGGCGCGCTCCTCGGCGGTGGGCGCGGGCGCGGCGGCGGGCTCGGACTCCCCCAGGGGGAGCAGCGTGAGCGCGAGGGCGGCGGCGGCCGCGATGGCCGCTCCGGCGATGACGGCCCTCCTAGTCCCTGGCATGGGCCACCTCCTTGCGGTCGTCGGTGCCCTGTTCCCCGGCCGCGGCCGCGTCGTCGGGCGGAGGGTCGGCGGAGACGGGCACGCGCGGGCGGGCGGGTTCGGCCGCGCCCTCGCCGAGGACGGCGTCGAAGGCGCGGTGGAACCGCCTCAGGGGCGCGGGCGCCCACCAGGTGGCGCGCCCGGTCATGCGCAGCACCGAGGGCACCAGCAGGCAGCGCACGACGGTGGCGTCCACGATCACGGCCAGGGCCACGCCCCAGCCGAGCATCATCGTGTTGGTCACGCGTGAGGCGCCGATGGCGATCAGGACGACGGCCAGGGTGACGGCGGCGGCGGTGATGACGCCGCCGGTGCGCCGCAGGCCGAGTTCGACGGCGGTGCGGTGGTCGCCCACGCGGTCGTACTCCTCGCGCATCCTGGCCAGGAGGAAGACCCCGTAGTCCATGGACAGCCCGAAGGCGATGCAGAACATCAGCACCGGCAGCGCGGTGTCGATGAACCCGGTCGGGGTGAACCCGAGCAGGCCGCTGAGGTTGCCGTCCTGGAAGACCCAGACCACGGCGCCGAACATGGCGGTGAGGCTGAGCGCGTTGAAGAGCACCGACAGCAGGGGCAGGAGCACGCTTCCGGTGAGCAGGTAGACCAGGACGAGCATCCCGGCCACGACCGCGGCCAGGGCGAGGGGGATCTGCTCGGCGATGGCGCGCTGGGCGTCCACGACGGCGGCGGCCTGTCCGGAGACGGAGGTCTCCAGCTCGGTGTCCACCGCGCGGATGCCGCGGACCAGGTCCTGGCTCTGGGTGGAGATGGCCTCCACCCCCGGGTCGGGGACGACCTGGAGGTAGGCGAGGTCGTCGGACTCGCGCAGGGCGTCCACGGGGGTCCTGTCACGGGTGTGGTCGCCGTCGGCGTGCACGCCGAGCGGCGAGCGGACCTCGTCGACGCCCGGCAGGGAGGACAGCGCCGAGGCGTAGTCGGCGAGCTGGTCGGTGTCGGTCTCCTCGGGCGGGCTGTGCACGAGCACGTCGACGGTGCCGGTGGCGGCGGAGTCGAAGTCCTCGCGGATGACCTCCATGACCTGCCGGGACTCGGTCCCGGCGGGCAGCTGGCGGTCGTCGGCCATACCGAACTCCACCCGCAGGAAGGGCAGTCCAGCCACGACCAGGACCAGGAGCGCGACGGCGGCGAAGACGGGCGCGCGGCCCATGACCGTGCGGGTGAGCCGCCGCCAGCGGCGGTCGGCCGCCTCCTCCGGGGAGGGGGCCGCGGCGGCGCCCCGGCGCAGCAGGCGGCGCGGGTCCAGGGAGTTGACGCGGTGGCCGAGCAGGGTGAGCACGGCCGGGAGCACCAGCAGGGAGGCCAGGGCGGCCAGCGCCACCACGGTCACGCCCGCGTAGGCGAAGGAGCGCAGGAAGTACAGGGGGAAGAGCAGCATCGCGGCCAGGGCGGCGGAGATGGCCAGCGCGGAGAAGACCACGGTGCGCCCGGCCGTGCGCACGGTGACGGCGGTGGCGGTGGCCGGGTCGGCCCCGCCGGCCAGTTCCGCGCGGAAGCGGCGCACCATGAGCAGGGCGTAGTCGATGGCCAGGCCCAACCCCAGGGCGATGGTCAGGCTCTGGGCGAAGACCGACACGTCGGTGAACCCGGCGACCGCCCACAGGACGGCGTTGGTGCCGATGATGGCGACCACCCCGACCAGCAGGGGCAGGACCGCCGAGGCGACGCTGCCGAAGACCCACACCAGGATGAGCAGGGTCAGGGGCAGCGCGATCATCTCCGAGCGCACCAGGTCCTCGGCGATGGTGGTCTCGATGTCGTTGAGGACGGCGGTCTGTCCGCCGACGCTGACGGTGAGGGGGCCGTGTTCGCCGCCGTAGCGCTCGGCCAGGTCAGCCGCGGCCCGTCCGGCCTCGGCCTCGGTGCCGCCGATGTGGGCGGCGATGAGGGCGCGGGTCCCGTCGTCGGACTTGAGCGCGTTCGATCCGGTCTGCCAGTAGGAGGTGACGCCGGTGACGGCGTCCTCGTAGGCCAGTCCCTCGGCCAGTCCGAGCCCCTGGCTGGCGGCCTCGCGGTCGTCCACCCCGGCCTCGGACTCCACCAGCAGGATCAGGTTGGGCCTGCTGTCGGGGAAGTGCTCCTCCAGGATCTGACCGGCCTGGGCCGACTCCGATCCGGGGTCCTCGGTGCCCTGCCCCGCGCGGAGGCGGTCGGCCACTCCGGAGCCGAGCACCGCCGACCCGACCACCGCCAGCAGGGCCACGGCCAGGACCCACCAGGGCCTGCGCGTGGTCAGCCTGGTCAACGCGTCGAGCATCGTGTCACCCCCTTTTCTCGCGAGCGCGCGGGGCCGCCGGTGGCGGCCGGAGTCCTCCGGCCGCCACCGTGCGTTCCCTCGCCGCCACAGTACAGTAAAAACATGCGACGATCTTTACCTCTAATAATAGGGTTCACATATAATTTACGTGAGGGACCGCTGGGCCCCGGGAAGCGACGCCGCGCCCACGAAGTCCTCGGCCCGCCAGGCGGGGTCGGACAGGTCGGCCACCGCCGCCACCACGGCGTCGGGGCGCACGTGGACGACCCACTCGCCCCGCACCGGCCCGGCGGGGCGGGCCGTGTCGTGCCCGCCCCCCTCCCGGGCCGGGCCCTCGGCGCCGGTCAGCAACAGCACGTCCACGTCGTCGGGGACGCACTCCCGCAGCCGCGCCGCGGCCCGCGAGGTCCGCTCGGAGGAGCCGCCGACCAGCAGGGCGTGGCGCCCCGAGGCCAGGTAGGCGTGCAGGCTCCGGGCCCGGGCCCCGACCAGCGGGACGAGCTCGGCGTCGCCGATGCGCGTGCCCGGCAGCGCCCCGCCCACCGCGTCGCGCGCCCGCCAGCCCGGCGGCGGCGCGGTGACGGCGGGACTGGCGCTCAGGTCCGGTGAGATCTGCGCCAGCTGCGGCACCAGCCGCTTCTCCAGCAGCCCCGACGCCGAGAGCAGGCGCATGAGGTTGTCGCGCACCAGCCGGGCCAGCGGCGCACGGGTCATCCAGGTGCGGGTCTGCTGGTCGGCGCTGCGCACCACCGCCTGGGCGGTGGGGCGGCGTTCGAGCGGGTAGCTGTCCAGCAGCGGCTCGGGGGCGCCGCGCAGGACGGCGGCCAGCTTCCAGCCCAGGTCGAAGCCGTCCTGGATGCCGGTGTTGAGCCCCTGGCCGCCCGCCGGGCTGTGCAGGTGGGCGGCGTCCCCGGCGATGAGCACGCGCCCCCGCCGGAACTCGCGCGCCACGCGGGCGTGCACCCGGAAACGGCTGCGCCACCACACGCTCTCGATGCGCAGCCCCGCCGGGCCGCGCTCGGCGAGCAGCCGGGCGAGCAGCGCGTCGTCGGGCGGGTCGGTCCGTCCGTCGGAGGCGATGTCGAAGAAGACCCGGTGCCCGCCGCCGGGCAGCGGCACGATCACCAGCACCCCGTCGGGCGTGAGGTGGTACTGGGCCTCCCTCTCGGGGGCGGGACCGCTCACCACGCCGTCGCTGAGCAGGAAGGTCCGGTCGTAGGTGTCGCCCTCGAAGGCCACGCCCAGGGACTCGCGGACCGCGCTGCGGCTGCCGTCGGCGGCCACCACCCAGGGGACGGCGACCTCCTCGCGCACGTCCGGGTCGTCGGCGGGGCCGAGGACCACCCGCGTCCCCGCCCCGGCGGGCTCCACCGAGTGGACGCGGGTGGACCACTCGACGGACCCGCCGAGTTCGAGGAGGCGGTCGTAGAGCGCCTGCTCGGTGCCGGGCTGGGGCAGGCAGACCGGCCCGGGGAAGGCCGTGTTCGCCAGACCGCCGAAGCGCACCCCGCCGATCTTCCTGCCACCGGAGAAGTAGGAGGCCGACGCCAGGGGCAGGGACTGCTCCACCACCCTGTCGGCCACGCCGAGCCTGCGCAGGACCTCCAGGGCCCCGCTCCACAGGATGAGCGCCTTGGGCTCCTCGGCGACCCCCGCGCGGCGTTCGACCACGCGGCAGGACACGCCGCCCTGGAGCAGGGCGCAGGCGGCGGCGAGCCCGGTGGGCCCGGCGCCGACCACCAGCACGGGCGGGTGCTGACCCGGGACGGTCACCGCACACCCCCGGCCGCTCGCTCGGGCTTGGCCGCCCCGTCGAGAAGCTCGGTGACCTCGGCGATCGCCTGCGCGTTGTCGCGGTACAGGACCGTGGCCATGCCCAGGCGGGCCGCGGGCTCCAGGTTGGACTCCAGGTCGTCCACGAACAGGCAGCGGTCGGGGGTCAGCCCGAGCCGGGCCAGGAGGCGGTCGTAGATCTCGGTGTCGGGCTTGCGCACGCCCTCGTGCGCGGAGTTGACCACCACCTCGAACAGCTCGTCGGCGGGGACCGTGGCCCGCCACAGCTCCTCCCACTCGATGACGTTGTTGGTGAGCAGCGCCAGGCGGTAGCCCCGCGCGCCCAGTCCGCCCAGGAACTCGGCGAACTCGGTGTTGCCGTTGCGTCCGGCGAACCAGATCTCGCCGAAGGTGCGGTCCTCGGGCAACGTCCACCCTCCGGGGAGTTCGGCGCTGATCTGCGCGACGAGGTCGGCCTCGGTGATCGCCCCGACCTCCAGCAGCGCCATGGGCTCGGCGCCGTTGCGGGCCGCGGCGGCGCCCATCGCCGTGAGGATCGCGTCGGGCGTCAGGCCCGCGGTCCTGGCGAAGTGCTCCAGGGTCTCGATGAGCGGGTTGGTCAGCACGCCGCCGTAGTCGCACACGACGGCCTCGATGCGGTTCACGCCCACTGGGCCACCTCGATCCGGAAGGTACTGCCGGGGACGCCCTGCTGGAGGACGCGCACGTCCACGCCCGTGACCGGGCCGAAGCGCTCGTCCGCGCGGAAGGGGGTCAGGTCGGCCTCCACGACGGAGGCGAGGTCGTTCTCGGAGAAGGAGGAGAAGGAGGCCTCCACCGAGACCGGGATGAGCGTGGCCGGGTCCAGGCCGCTGGAGCGTGAGACGGCGGCCACGGCCAGCTGCCGGGCGGCCTCGATGAGGAGGTTGCCGGGCAGGTGGTCCAGCGGGTGGTCGAACAGGTGCGGGTGGCTGTGGTCGGGGACCACGGTGGCCCGCCAGCCCTCGTCACCGCGCTGCACCGGCTCGGTGATGACGACGTTGCGCGGGTCGCGCCTGCCCACGACGGCGGGCGCGGCCGGGACCGCTCGGGGCGCGGGGCCCGCGCTCCAGTCCAGGGCCTTGCGCCCCTTGGCCCGCAGGAGCTGGTAGGTGGACCTGGTCAGGAAGATGAGCGCGCCCGTGGCCTCGGCGACCCGGGTTCCGCCCAGGAGGACGTCGGCGCGGAAGTCGTAGCCGCGCAGCTTCCCGGCCTGGTTGCGGTACAGGTCGGCGTCGGTGCGGATGAGGGCGCGTGCGGGCTCGGAGCCCTGGCGCAGGCCCTCCAGGTCCTCGATGCGCAGCGACATGCGCTGCATGATGAACGCCCGGTCCATGGGGACGTTCAGGTGGCGGTGGGAGATGAGCACACCGGTCTGGCGGCAGGCCTCCAGGATCAGGGGCAGGTCATAGGTGGGCGCCTCCAGCATGACGTGGCCGCGGGGCAGCTGTGCGGCGACGTCGAAGCTCCTCTCCCCGGTCTGCTGGGAGTCGGTGACGAAGACCTCCGAGACGGCCTTGCGGTGCACGAGTCCCCGGGGGACCGTCGCGTCGTAGTCGAGTTCGCGCAGGCCGAAAGGCTCGGGGTCGAGCCCCGCCAGGGGGTCTCCGGCGGCCTCGGCCGCGGCGTCGGCCGCGAGGGCGGTCCCCTGCGCGCTGATCGTCGTGCGGTTCATCGCTTCCCTTTCGTTCGCTGTTCCCGGGGCGGAGGTCCCGCCGCCGGGAAACGGGGTCGGCAACGGCAAAAAAGGGGTCCGAGTACCAGAAGAGGGCGGGCCACGGCCTACTTCCGTACAGCCACCGAGTATCGGGACGGGCCCTGGAGAGGACCTGAAGAGAACCTGAAGACCAGTTATGAAAGAAACTCATATTTTTCCGCGGAAATCGCGTTCACCTGCGAAAACAAGACAGGGATTAGTCGTTGACCATGATCATCGGCTTATTGTGACTATCACCACACGAGATGGCCTGGGGTTTTGTCATCCCACCCTCATGCTGGGCAACCACGCGACACGACGCCGGAGAGGAACTTATCCATTACTTACCGCCATAACCTGCGTGTTTATGATCGTCTCGCCGCGTACGGTCCAGCCGAGCACGGCGCAGCCGCGCAGGGCGACCCGCTCCGCACCGCACGGGAGTGACGTCCGGGACGGCCTGACGAAAACGGCCGATAACCGGAGAAAGCAGGAGAAGAGCAACGCCAGAGAAAAACCGGCCGGAAAGACTCGGAAATGCACAGAGCGCATCATCGAATCACCAGCACCGTGGCGGTCCTGGGAGAGCTCGCGGTCACTGACGGAAACCGCGTCCTCGAACTGGGCGCGCCCCGGCAGCGCGCCGTACTCGCCGCCCTGGCCCTCAACGCCAACCAGTCCCTGACCACGCAGCGCATCATCGGCATGGTCTGGGGCGCGACGCACCCCGCCTACGCCGCCAACCTCGTCCACAAGTACGTCTCCGGCCTGCGCCGGGCCCTGGCCGACCTGCCCCCGCACCAGCGGGTCAGCATCGAGAGCGGCGGCGGGGGCTACCGCCTGACGGCCAGGCTCGACCAGGTGGACATGTCCCTGTTCCACGCCCACGTCGACGCCGCGCGCGGTCTGCGCGAACGCGGTGAGCACGAGCGCGCGGCGGAGATGTTCGGGGAGGCCCTGCGCCTGTGGCGGGGTCCCCTGCTGGGCGAGCTGCCCGGCATCGCCTTCGACGACGAGCGCGAGTTCATGGAGACCGTACGCCTGGTGGTACTGGAGGAGTACGCCACACTGAGCATCGCGGTCGACCGCCACAACGAGGTGGTGGGACTCCTGCGCGAGACCCTGCGCGACCATCCCCTGGAGGAGAACCTGGCCAGGCTGCTGATCCTGGCCCTGTACAAGGCGGGCCGCACGGCCGAGGCGATCCGCGTGTACCAGCGCCTGTCCACGCGCATGCTGGGCGAGCTGAACATGCCGCCCCGCCCGGAGCTGAACGACATGTACAAGGCGATCCGGCGCCACGAGCCGATCCCGACCACGCTCGTCTGACCCCCGTCTCCCGCCCGGCCCCGCACCCGCCGAGCACACCGCACCGCTGTCCCACCCGCACCACGCGTACGCGGCGACCCCCACGCCGGGCCCCGGCCCGCCCGGCGCGGGGCACACCGACGCCCTTGTGGCGCGCACCCGACGCACTCCGCGGCCGCGGTGCCGCCGACAGCGGCCGACCCCGCCCGGGAGGTTCCCGGACGGGGTCAGCACCGCGGGGCGGTCACACCCCCGCGTGCACCCTGCCGTGCTCGTCCCGCTCCGCGGCGGGGCCGGGCTCGTCCTCGTCACCGCCCTCGGAGATGCCGATCCGGTCGTGCAGCCAGCGCAGCGGCCGGGGCAGCCACCAGTTGGCCCCGCCCAGCAGGCGCATCGTGGCGGGCACCATGACCGCGCGGACCAGGGTGGCGTCCACGAACACCGCGATGGCCAGGCCGATGCCGATGATCTTCAGGAAGAGCAGGTCCGAGGTGCCCATGGCCAGGAGCACCACCATCAACAGGATGGCCGCGCTGGTGATGATCTGGCCGGTGTGCTGGAGCCCCGCCGCCACCGAGCGCGTGTTGTCGCCGGTGCGCAGGTACTCCTCGCGCACCCGGCTGAGCAGGAACAGCTCGTAGTCCATCGCCAGGCCGAAGGCGACGACGATGATCAGCACCAGGTAGGTGGGGTCGATGGTGCCCACCGCCTCGAACCCGAGCAGCCCGGAGAAGGCGCCCTCCTGGAAGCCCCAGACCACCACGCCCAGGGAGGCGCCCAGGGACAGCGCCCCCATGAGCACCGCCTTGATCGGCAGCACGATCGATCCGAAGGCGAGGAAGAGCAGGAGCAGGGTCGCCACGGCGACGAAGCCCACGGTCATGGGCGCCGCGTCGACGATCGCCGCCACGTTGTCCTGCTGCATGGCGGCCACGCCGCCGACCAGGGTCTCCTCCGCGCCCTCCGGGGCCGGTTCGGCGCGCACGTCGCTCACCAGTCGGGCGGTCTCCGGGGAGTCGGACGCGCCCTCGTAGGCGACCACGACGTGGGCGATCCCGTCGCCGGTGCGCTCCACCGTGGCGGACACGGCCTCCTCCAGGCCCCCCAGACGCTCGACGTACTCCTCCAGGGCCCCGTCGGAGGCGTCACCGACCACCGCGACCTGGAGCGTGCCCAGGCCGCCCGCGGGGAAGTCGTCGGAGAGCGCCTCCATGGCGATCCGGCTCCCGGAGTCGGCGGGGAGGTAGCGCTGGTCGGTGGAGCCGAGTTCGGTGGAGGCCAGGCCGGAACTGAAGACCAGCAGGACGCCGCCGACCGCGACCAGGGACACGGCGGGGCCGCGCATGACGGTGCGGGCCAGGCGCCACCAGGCCCCCTCGTGCACGGCGCCGGTGACGGTGCGGCGGGGCAGCGGCAGCCGGAGCCGGTTGATCCGGTGGCCGACCACGGACATCAGCGCGGGCAGGAAGACCAGTGCGGCCAGCAGGTCGAACACCACGACGGCGATACCGCCCCAGCCGATCGACTGGAGGATGGGCTGGGGGAAGAAGAGCAGGCCCGCGAAGGCGATGCCGACGGTGATGCCGGAGAAGGCCACGGTGCGCCCGGCGGTGTCCACGGTGCGGCTCACGGCGTCGGCGATGCCGCGGCCACGCCGCAGTTCCTCGCGGAAGCGGCTGACCATGAACAGGCCGTAGTCGATGGCCAGCCCCAGGCCCAGGATGGTGGCGACGTTGATCGCGAACACCGACACGTCGGTGACGTGGGTCAGGGCCCGTAGGAGGGTCAGCGAGCCCAGGATGGCCAGGCCGCCGACGGCGAGCGGGACCAGGCCCGCGACGAGGCCGCCGAAGATCAGGACCAGGAGGAAGAGCAGGATCGGCAGGGTGATGAGCTCGGCGCGCACGACGTCGCTCTCGGCTCTCTCGGCCAGTTCGCTCTCGACCGCCACCGAGCCGCCCAGGTGGACCTCCAGGTTGCTGGAGGACAGGTGGTCGGTGACCTCCTCGTACTGGTGGAGGCGGTCGGCGTGGGTCTCCCCGCTGAGGGTCACGGGGACGTAGGTGGCGTGCATGTCCTCAGCCACGAGCATGCCGCGCTCGGTCTCGCCGAGGTCCTCGTCGAGGTAGGTGTCGAAGTCGGCGACCGCGTCCTCGGGCATGCCGTCGGCGACACGCTCGATCGCCGCGGCGAAGGTGGGGTTGTCCACCTGGATCTCGTCGCTGCGGTAGACCGCCACGACGTCGACGCCGTCGTGGCCCAGTTCCTCCTCCAGGACGCGCGTGGCCCGCGAGGACTCCGAGTCGGGGTCCTCGAACCCGCTCTCGCTGACGTCGGAGAAGACCCCCGAGCCCCAGATCCCGGAGAAGACCGCGAAGAGCGCGGTGGCGACGAGGACCGCCCAACGGAAGCGGTGGACCCCCCGTCCGAGCCGACCGAAAAGCCCCGTGTGTGTCGGCATACGCCGCCCCTTCAGGAAACAGACTTCATGTCCGTTAACACCGTTTGCTAACGGCGTTCACTAAAGCGTGCGGGCGTTACGATGTCAATGTCGCCGACAAGGACCACAGCGCCCCGACCGGGTGCCTGAGACGGGGTGTAGCGCAGCAGATGACGAAACCGCAGCTGGACCGGGGGGCCGGGGGGCCGAGCCGCCGCGAGCGTGTGCGCGAGGCCACACTGGCGGAGATCAAGGGGATCGCCCGCCGCCATCTGGTCGAGCAGGGGGCCGCGGGGGTGTCCCTGCGCGCCATCGCGCGGGAGATGGGCATGACCGCACCGGGACTGTACCGCTACGTCTCGGGGATCGACTCGCTGCTGGCGCTGATCACCGCGGACATGTTCCAGGAGCTGGGCGACGCGGTGGCCGCCGCCGACGCGAGCGTGCCCGCCGAGGACACCGACCTGCGCATCCTCAGCTCGCTGCGCGCCTTCCGGGCCTGGGCGATCGGGCACCGGGCCGAGTTCGCCACCATGTTCGGCCCGCGCGTACGCCTGATCCCCAAGGAGGACATCGCGCTCGCGATGGACACCAGTCGGCGCTTCGGCGCGACCTTCTACGCCCTCTTCGACCGCTTGCTGCTGGAGGAGCGGTTCGTCCTGCCCGACGGGGACCGCATCACCCCGGAGCTGGCCCGTGAGCTGCGCGCCTTCGCCGACACCTGCGGCTTCTCCGCGCCGCACATCCCGGTGGAGGCGGTCATGGTGCTCAGCACGTGCTGGGTGCGCCTGTACGGGGTCGTGTGCATGGAGGTGTTCGAGCACCTGGACTTCGTGATGCACGACATGGAACCGCTCTTCGAGTCCGAGCTTCAGAGCATGCTGACAGGCCTGGGAGTCCACTACCGGCCACCGGAGAACAGTCCCCCGACGACCACGGGCACGTCCGGTTAAGCCCCATACTGGAGTTCTGCGACTCTTGCCGGATTCGCCCCAGGCGGAGACGACCCACCCCGGCACGCGGCGGCACGATAGCGAGGACTGACCCCGTGGAGAACCCATCCGGCGGTGAGCGGCCCGGAGACGAGACCCCCCGACCCGAGCGGCCCGATACCGGAGGCGGCCCCGGTGCCGAGGAGCCCGTCAGACCCGGAGCGGACGGGCGCGGAGCGGACGGGCGCGGAGCGGACGGGCGCGGAACCGGCGGGACGAAGCGGACGCGGAGCGACGCGCCCCCCGCGCCCGCTCCCCCGTACTCCGGACCAGCCGCGGACAGTGCGTCCTCCGCCCCGGTTCCCCCGCACGCGGGGCGGACGCGGGGCGCTGTCCAGCACCCCGCTCCCCCGTACCCCGGACCGGCCGCGGACGCCCCGCCGTACCGCCCCGCTCCCCCCTTCCCGGGGGCGGCACAGGGCGGTGCGCCCCACCGCCCCGTTCCTCCCGCCGCCTCGTACGGCCGTTCCGTCCCCCCGGGCGCCGGGTACGGCCCGCCCGTTCCGGGCCCCGCCCCCGCGCCGCACCCGTGGCAGGCACCGGCCGCCCAGGCGCAGCCCCGCCCCTTCGCCCTCCCGCCCGGCGGCTACCCCGTCGCCCACCCGGGTACCGGTTGGCAGCACCCCGCGCAGCCCTGGCCGCACCCGCAGGGGCGGCCCTCGCGCCGCGGCGCGAGCATCCTGCTCGGTTCGGCGGGTGCGGCCGTGATCGCCCTCGTGGCGCTGGCCGCGAGCATCCTCATCGTCGCCACCACCCCCCAGGAGGAGCCCCAGCCCACCGGCGTCGACCTGTCCGCCCACTACGACGGCCGCCTCAGGGCACGGCCCAACCAGGTGGAGGTCGACGCCGTCGACCACCCCCTCTACGACGTCGCCATGCCCGAGCCGGTCGACTGCGACGTCCCCGAACTGGACATGGCCTCCGACGAGTCCTGGGAGGAGTTCGCGGCCGTCTCCGGAGACTGCCTGAACACGCTGTGGGCACCGGTGTTCGAGGACCTGGGCCTGTCCGTGGAGCTCCCCGAGTTCGCCGTCACCCGGGTCTCCCCCGACTCCCCCGACGCCGACCCCGAGGAGGGGTACACGCTCGCCTACTACGAGAGCGACCTGAGCCGCATCACCATCGTGCTGCCCAACGTGCGCCACCTGGGCGCCCTGCTCCCCCCGGGCCAGCGCGAGGAGGTCTGGCTCGCCCTGATGGGCCACGAGTACGGCCACCACGTGCAGTACGCCACCGGCATCCTGGGCATCGCGCACGGCATGACCTGGAAGGCCGAGGACGAGCAGGCCGAACTGGAGGCCCTGCGCCGCACCGAACTCCAGGCCGAGTGCATGGCCGGGGTGGGCCTGCGCGGGATCACCGGCGCCGACGAGGAGGCGCTGCGGACGGCCAACGAGCACTTCAACGGCGGCGGCGACCTCGACACGCACGGCAGCGCCAGCAACCGGGCGTTCTGGCTGGAGCAGGGCTGGTCGCAGGCGACCGTGGAGGGCTGCAACACCTACGGCGCCGCCACCGACCAGGTCGCCTGACGCGTCACCGCCCGCCCCTTCGCCGCAGGACAAAACCCTTGCGTCACACCGGCGGCGGTTCCGGCCAGTCCGCGTCCGGCGCCTGCTGGCGGACGCTCCAAGACAGGGCGCTCAGCCGCCGACAACCCTGCGGTAGGCCTCCCAGCCGTGGAGCTTGACCCGCTCGCCCCGGTCCAGCTCCACGGCCTGGTCGGCCTCGGCGGTGTCGATGCGCAGCCAGTCCTCGTAGCCGCTGTGGGCCACCCCGCGCTCGTCCAGCACGGTCTCCAGGGGCACCAGTTCCGGGGCCGCCGCACGCAGTTCCCCGGCGTCCTCCAGCAGCGCGCGCACGGTCGCGGCGGCGTCGGACTTGTTGGTGCCGATCACCCCGGTGGCGCCCCGCTTGATCCATCCGGCCACGTAGTCCCCCCGGACCGCGCCGCCGTCGGCGTCCAGGACGCGCCCGCCCTCCTGGGGGACGGTGCGCCCCCGGGCGTCGAAGGGCACCCCGGGCAGCGGGACGCCCGCGTACCCCACCGAGCGCAGCACCATCCCGGCGGGCAGGTCGGTGGTCCGGCCGGTCCCGGTCAGACGTCCGTCGGCGTCCAGGCGGGTCTCCTCCACCCGCACGCCGCTCACACGCCCCTCCTCCCGGCCGAGGACCTCCACGGGCCGGGTCCAGAAGTGCAGCCGCACGGTACGGTCCCTCCCGTGGGGCTCGCGGGAGGCGTGTTCGGCCAGGAGCCGCAGGTTGGTGCGGGCGGCCCGGGCGACGTCGCGCAGCTCGGGGGCGCCGGTGCCCACGGCGGTGGGGTCGATGTCGACCTGTTCGGGGCGCACGACGACGTCGGCGCCGGGCAGCGCGAGCAGGTCGCGCAGCTCGGGCGCGGTGAACTTGGCCTGGAGGGGGCCGCGCCGCGACAGCAGGTGGATGGTGCGCACGCGGCTGGCGGCGAGCACGTCCAGGACCGGCTGGGGGATGTCGGTGTGGCGGAGCTCGTCCGCGGTCTTGGCCAGGATGCGCACCACGTCCAGGGCGACGTTGCCCGCCCCGACCACGACGGCCTCCTCGGCGTCGAGCACGAACCGCTCCAGGGCGGTGTCGGGGTGCCCGCAGTACCAGTTGACGAAGTCGGTGGCGGCGACGCTGCCGGGCAGGTCCTCCCCCGGCACGTCCATGCGGCGGTCGACGCTGGCGCCGGTGGCGTAGACGACGGCGTGGTGGGTGCGGGCCAGGTCGGCGCGGGTGAGGTCGGCGCCGAACTCGACCCCGCCGACGAAGCGCACGTCGGGGTGCTCCAGAACCCTGCGCAGCGCCCGGGCCACACCCTTGATCTTGGTGTGGTCGGGGGCCACTCCGTAGCGCACCAGCCCGTAGGGCGTGGGCAGGCGGTCCATGACGTCGACCCGGACGGGCACGCGCCGCTGCCGGGTCAGGGCGTCGGCGGCGTAGACGCCCGCCGGGCCGGAGCCGATCACGGCCACCCGGAGCGGTGCGGCGGTGCTGTGCTGCTCAGGTTCGGAGGAGCTCATGTGCCCATTCTGGCAGCCCGGGGACGCCCCCGGGCTGCCTGGGACACATGTGCTCAGGCGGTCTCGTCGGCCAGTTCGTCGGCGGACTTGGCGCCGTCGGTGTGCCGGGAGACCGTCTCGGTGAGGCTGCGGGACAGCTCCTGGGGGGTCAGGCCCTGCTCGCGCAGGATGTCGTCGCGCTTGGCGTGGTCCAGGAACTCCTGCGCGATGCCGAACGTGCGCACCGGGACGTCGACGTCGTGGTCGCGCAGCAGACGGGCCACGGCGTCACCGACCGCGCCGGTGCGGCCGTTGTCCTCGATGACCGCGACGACGCTGTGCTCGGCGGCCTCGGCGACCAGGGCCTCGTCCAGCGGCTTGACCCACAGGGGGTCGACGACGGTGACGCCCAGACCCTGGGCGGCCATCCGGTCGGCGACCTCGCAGGCGACCTGGGCCATGGTGCCCACGCCCACGATGAGCAGGTCCTTGGAGTTGCCGCCGTCGGCGGCGCGGCGGAGCAGGTCCATGGAGCCGACCTTGCCCACGGCGTCCAGCTGCTCGGCGACCGCGCCCTTGGGGTAGCGCACGACGGTGGGCGCGTCCTCGACGGCGACGGCCTCGCGCACCAGGGTGCGCAGGCGCTCGGCGTCGCGGGGCGCGGCCAGGCGCAGGCCCGGGACCACCTGGAGGATGGACATGTCCCACATGCCGTTGTGGCTGGCGCCGTCGTTGCCGGTGATCCCGGCGCGGTCCAGGCAGAAGGTGACGCCCTGGCGGTGCAGGGCGGCGTCCATGAGCACCTGGTCGAAACAGCGGTTGAGGAAGGTGGCGTAGACGGCCACGACCGGGTGCAGGCCGTTCATGGCCATGCCGGTGGCCGAGGTGGCGGCGTGCTGCTCGGCGATGCCCACGTCGAAGGTGCGCTCGGGGTAGGCCTCGGCGAACCTGTTGAGGCCGGTGGGGTGGAGCATGGCGGCGGTGATGGCCACCACGTCGGGGCGCTCGGCGCCGATCTCCACCATGGTGTCGGCGAAGACCGAGGTCCACTTGACGACCTTGGGGCCGGGCTTGGCCTGGCCGGTGGCCACGTCGAAGGGACCGGGGGCGTGGAACTGGTCCTCGTCGTGGTTCTCGGCCGGGGCGTAGCCCTTGCCCTTCTGGGTGATGCAGTGGACGATCGCCGGTCCGCCGAAGTCGCGGGCGCGGCGCAGCGCCTTCTCCAGGGCCTGCTCGTCGTGGCCGTCGATGGGTCCGAGGTACTTCAGGCCCAGGTCCTCGAACATCATCTGCGGCTGGATGGCGTCCTTGAGGCCCTTCTTGATGCCGTGCAGCGCCTCGTAGAGGGGCTGGCCGACCACGGGCGTGCGGTTGAGGGTGGTCTTGGCCAGGTCCAGGGCCTGCTCGTAGCCGGGGGCCATGCGCAGGGAGGCGAGGTGGTCGGCCAGACCGCCCATGGTGGGCGAGTAGGAGCGGCCGTTGTCGTTGACCACGACGACCAGGCGCCGGTCCCGGCGCTCGGCGATGTTGTTGAGCGCCTCCCAGGCCATGCCGCCGGTGAGGGCGCCGTCGCCGATGACGGCGACCACGGTGCGGTCCGTGCGGCCCTGCACCTCGTTGGCCTTGGCCATGCCGTCGGCGTAGGACAGCGCGGTGGAGGCGTGGGAGTTCTCGACGAAGTCGTGCTCGGACTCGGCGCGGGAGGGGTACCCGGACAGGCCGCCCTCGGACTTGAGGTTGGTGAAGTCGTGGCGGCCGGTGAGGATCTTGTGCGCGTAGGCCTGGTGCCCGGTGTCGAAGATGAGGGGGTCCTTCGGGGAGTCGAAGACCCGGTGCAGCGCGATGGTCAGCTCGACGACGCCGAGGCTGGGGCCCAGGTGCCCGCCGGTCTGGGAGCAGGAGTCGACCAGGAAGTCCCGGATCTCCTGTGCCAGCGCAGGGAGCTGGTCGGCCGGAAGCCTCTTGAGCGCTTCCGGATTGTGTATCGACTCGAACAGTGCCACTGTCTCGTCAGTCCCCTCGTCCCGCGTGTCCGTTGAGTTTGCCGTTCCGGGCCCCTGACGTGGGCCGGGCTTGGCTACCGGCAGGTATGCATACCCGAGTTTATGGGCGTACGTCCACGGGTCCTACCCAACCCCGCGTGGGAACGGCCCCCGGCGCGCCCACGCCGTCCGGTTACCGGGTTTTCGCGTACATTACTCGGTCCCCGTAGCGGTATCGCCCCTGGCCGCACGTCATCCCAGCGCGGCCTGGGCGAGCAGGCCCAGCGCGGAGGCCGACACCACCGCCAACAGCGCCACGCGCAGCCATCCGGCGTCGACGCGGCGGCGCACCACGGTTCCGGCGAGGAAGCCCGCGACGACGAAGGGGATCGCGCAGGCCCCGACGGCGGCGGTCCGGGCGTCCATCTGGCCGCCCAGGACGAGAGCGGTCAGGGAGACCGCGCCGCCCAGGAGGAAGAACGCGGCCAGGGTGGCGCGGACCCGGGAGGGCTCCTCGTACTGGTAGAGCAGCGCCATGGGCGGGCCGCCGATCGAGGTGGCGGTGCCGGTGAGCCCGGAGAGGGTCCCCGCCGCAACGAGCGAGACCGGGGTGATGCGCACCCGCAGGGACCAGACCGAGAGGACGACGGCCACCAGCACCATCGCCCCGACCGCGCCGGCGAGGGCGCGGGGCTCCAGGGCGGCCACCACCCACACGCCCAGGACGGTCCCGGGCAGACGCGCGGGCAGCCCCCAGGCGATGCCGCGCCAGTCCACGTGCCGCCACTCCTGGAGGAGCGTGAGCCCGGGCAGGACGATCACGGCGACCAGGAGCGCCCCCGGCACGAGGGTGGGGTCCAGGAAGGACAGGACGGGCGCGGCGACCAGCCCGAGGCCGAGGCCGACGGTGCTCTGCACCGCGGCCCCGACGACGACGGCGACCACCGCGGCGACGACGAACGCCACCACGTCGGTGGGGGCCAGCAGGCCGTGGCCGCTGGGCGCGAGGAAGGAGGCGGTGGCGAGTTCTACGGGCACGACGTGCGACGCTACATCCCCACCGTCCCGACCGGGTTCAAGAGGTAGGAGGACGGGACGATCGCGCGGGAGGCGGGCGCGGCGGGCAGCGCGAGGGCCCGGCCCGGCGCCTGGGGCGCCGGACCGGGCGGGAGGGGGCGGGAACGGCGGGGAGTGGGCGCCGTCCGCCGCCCGGGGGTGGCTTGCGTCGCCGCGCCGGTCAGGCGCCTCCCCTGGCGTGGGTCTTGCGGCCCCGGCGGGAGACGGAGTCCAGGATGACCGCGACCAGCAGGACGGCGGCGGTGATCATGAACCGGACCGAGGTGTCCATCTGCAACAGCAGCAGGCCGGAGGTGATCGCGCCCAGGACCAGGCCGCCGAGCAGGGCGGAGTAGGCGTTGCCGCGCCCGCCGAAGAGGCTGGTGCCGCCGATGACCGCGGCGGCGATGGCCATCATCAGCTCCTCGCCACCACCGGTGGCCACGCTCGCCGCGAAGTTGCGCGAGGTCAGCATGATCCCGCCCAGGGCGGCCAGGACGGAGGCGATCCCGAACACCGAGATGCGGATCATGTCCACGTTGATGCCGGCGCGGCGCGCCGCCTCGGCGTTGCCGCCGACGGCGTAGACCATGCGGCCGTAGCGGGTCTTGCGCAGGACCAGGTCGAGCACGACCACGAAGCCCACGAAGATCAGGAAGGCCAGCGGCACGCCCTTGTACTGGTTGAGCACCCACACGGCGACGAGGATCGGCACGAACAGCAGGGCCGCCCGGAAGAGGATCTCGGTCCAGGGCTTGTAGGGCAGGTTCGCCTGGCGCCTGCGCCGCTCCGCAGCCGCCACGGAGACCACGTACAGGACGACGGCCAGGACGGCGAGCGCCCAGCCCACCACCGGGACGAAGAAGGTCTGCGTCAGCAGCGAGATCGGCCCGCTCGGGCTGGTGTTGATGGTGCCGTCGGCGCCCATCAGGTAGAGGTGCAGGCCCTGCCAGCCCAGCAGACCTGCGAGGGTGACCACGAAGGCCGGTACCCCGAGTTTGGCGAAGACGACACCGTGGATCAGGCCCACCACGAGGCCGACGACGAGGGCCGCACCGATCGCGATCCACTCCGAGACGCCCTGTTTGACGGCCAGCACGCCCAGGACCGCGGCTGCGAGTCCGGCGACCGAGCCGATGGACAGGTCGATCTCGCCCAGCAGCAGGACCATGATCACGCCGGTGGTCATCAGGCCGATGGCGGCGATCTGCACGGTGAGGTTGGACAGGTTCTGCGGCGACAGGAACCGGTCGTTGGCCGACTGGAAGACGACGGCGATGAGGATCAGGCCGATGACCACGGGGATCGGGCCCAGTTCGCCGCTGCGCAGGTTGCGGCGCAGGGCGTCGAGCCAGCCCTTGGGCGAGGCCGCCGTGGTCAGCAGGCGCGGGTCGCGCTTGGACTCGGCGGAGCCGCCCGCACCCGTGGCGGGTGCCTTGGAGACGGGGGTCTGCTGGGTCATCACTTGTCCTCCGTGGCCAGGGCCGAGGCGCCGGTGCGCTCGGAGCGGCGGCTGACCGGGTTGTCGGCGGCACCGGTGATGGCGGCCACGATCTCCTCGTAGCTGGTCTCCGCGACGGGGAAGTTCCCGGCGTTGCGGCCCAGGCGCAGGACCACGGCGCGGTCGGCCACCGCGCGCACGTCGGCCATGTTGTGGCTGATCAGCAGCACACCCAGGCCCTGGTCGCGCAGGCGCTCGATGAGGTCGAGGACCTGGGCGGTCTGGGCGACGCCCAAGGCGGCGGTGGGCTCGTCGAGCATCACCACGCGCGGCTTGCCCAGCAGGGAGCGGGCGATGGCGATGATCTGGCGCTGGCCTCCGGAGAGGGAGGCCACCGGAACGCGCAGGCTGGGGATCCGCACGGACAGCGAGTCCAGCAGCTCCATGGCCCGGCTCTCCATCTCGACCTCGTCGAGGGTGCCGGGGAAGTGCAGTTTCTCGTTGCCCAGGAAGAGGTTGCCGACGATGTCCAGGTTGTCGCACAGGGCGAGGTCCTGGTAGATGGTGGCGATCCCCAGGCGCTGGGCGTCGGAGGGGGCGTTGATGCTGACCGGCTTGCCGTCCCAGGTGATGACACCGCCGCTGTCGGCGGGGTGGGCTCCGGAGATGACCTTGACCAGCGTGGACTTGCCGGCGCCGTTGTCACCGAGCAGGGCGACGACCTCGCCCTCGCCGACGTGGAAGTCGACGTCGCTCAGGGCGCGGACCGCACCGAAGGTCTTGGAGATCCCGGACAGTTCCAGGACTGGTGTGCTCATGCGTTCGCTTCTCTTCTCTCGCCCTGGCCCGGGACGGCGGGCGGCGGGGCGCCCGCCCGTCCCGGGTCTGGGACGTCCGCACCGGCTCTACAGGGCTTCCTGGCAGAAGTCCGTGTCGGCGTAGTCGTCGGTGCAGATCTCCTCGATGCTGTAGATCCCGTCCGAGACGACCGTGTCGCCGACGTTCTCCGCGGTGACCGCGATCGGCTCCAGCAGGACGGCGGGGACGGTCTCGCCGCCTCCGTCCTCGACCTCGGTGAGCGTGTGCTCGCCCAGCTCGGGGTCCTCGCCGGTGGCCAGGCCGACGGCCATCGCGGCGGCGACCTGGGCCTCGGGTTGGATGGCCTTGTAGACGGTCATGTACTGCTCACCGGCGATGATGCGCTGGATACCCGCGAGCTCGGCGTCCTGGCCGGTCACCGGGGGCAGGTCCGCCACGTCCACGCCCGCGCTGCGCAGGGCGGAGATGACACCGGAGGCGATGCCGTCGTTGGCGGCGTAGACGCCGGTGATCTCGTCCAGGCCCAGGGAGGTGATGGCACCCTCCATCTGGGCGTTGGCCTCGTCCGGCGACCACTCCGGGGTGTCGAACTCCTGGCCGATCTCGATCTGCTCCTCGAAGACGCCCATGGCCCCGGCCTTGAAGCTGGCGGCGTTGGGGTCGGTGGGCGAGCCGTGCATGACGACGATCGAGCCGTCACCGGTGGTGCCCTCCTCCTCCAGGGCCTCCAGCAGCGACTCGGCCTGGACCTGGCCGACGCGGTTGTTGTCGAAGGACACGTACATGTCCGCGCCGCCCTCGGCGAGGCGGTCGTAGGCGATCACCGGTACGCCCTGAGACTTGGCCTCGTTGACCGTTCCGGCCGCGGCGGCGGCGTCCACCGGGTCCAGGACGAGCACGTCCACACCGTCGGTCAGCATGGCCTGGGCCTGGGTCTGCTGCTCGCTCACGGACTGGTCCGCGTTGGCGTAGGAGATCTCGCAGTTGGGGCACAGTTCGCCCATCGCCTCCTCGAAGAAGGGGCGGTCGAAGGCCTCGTAGCGGGCCGTGTGGAGGTCGGGCAGGAGCAGTCCGACGTGGAAGCCCTCCTCCACGGTGTGGGTCTCCTGCTCGGCCTCGCCGCCGGTGGTCGTGAGCGAGCCACAACCGGAGACGAGGAGGGCGAGAGCGGCTCCCGCGGCGGCGAAGCCGACGGCCGTGTGCCGCGGTGTGAAGCGTCGTGCGTTCAACGCTAGGTACCTCTCATGACGGGGGATGCGGACGGTGGAACTCGCGAGTGGTGGAGTGAAGTCAAACCCCGCCGCCACCTTGCCGTCAACTCCTGAACACATAACCGAAACATCACGGGCCTTGCGTTCAGGATGTGAATCTATGGAAAACCCAGGCCAGAGCGGCGTTCTGGACGTGTGAGCTCACGTGAAGGAGTTTCGGTTTTTACCGAACGACGGCCCGCTCCGGCACTGACCTCGGTGTTCGTCGCCCCGTCAGCCTACGTGCGAACCCCGTTCAGAGAAGGACCCGCCCCCCGTCCGACCTGCCGCGTTCCCGCAGCGGGGGCCTACGCGCCCCCGCTGCGGGAACGCGGTGCGACCGCGCGGCGCTTCCCCGTCACCGGTGGCACAAGAAATCAGGTTTCGGACTGTTCACTTCGCCTGCTGGGCGGCCATGCGCAGCGCCCCGTACAGCGAGGCGTCCCTGCCCAGCACGCTCGGCAGCAGTTCGAGCCGCTCCAGGGCGCTGCCCAGCGAACCCAGCTCCATCGACCGGCGCATCGGCTCCAACAGCAGGTCACCGGCCTCGGCCAGGTCACCGCCCACGACGACCCGGTCCGGGTTGAACAGGTTGGCCACGATCGCGGTGCCCTGGCCCAGCGCGGTGCCCGCCTCGGCGATGATGCGGCGGCTGCCGGGGTCGCCCTCCAGCGCCGCGGCCACCATGTCCGGGATCCGGGCGGGGCCGGGGCCGCGGGCCACGTCGGTGTTCTGCGGCAGCATGTCCAGCAGGTAGCTCGCGCCGACGAAGGTCTCCAGGCAGCCCCGGTTGCCGCACCGGCACACGTGTCCGCGCGGGTCCAGCGCGATGTGCCCGATCTCCCCGGCCGTGCCGCCCGCGCCGCGGAAGAGCTGGCCCGACATCATGATGCCCGCGCCCACGCCGTCGCTGATGACCAGGTGGACCACGTGCTCGGCACCCACGCCCGCGCCCCGGTGCTGTTCGGCCAGGACCGCGAGGTTGGCGTCGTTCTCGGCCAGCACCTCCAGGCCCAGCCGCTCGGTCAGCGCCTTGGCGGGACGGAAACCCGCCCAGCGGGTCAGGCAGGAGATGCCGCCGACCTCGCCGGTGCCGGGGTCGATCGGCCCCGGGATGGAGGCCACCACGGAGGAGACGGTGCCCCGGTCGACCCGGCTGCGCAGCAGGATGGTCTCGGCCAGCCAGGCGGCGCGGCGCACCCCGCGCTCGGCGTCGGAGGCCACGTCGTAGCCGATCTCCTCGCGGGCCAGCATGTTGCCGTCGCTGTCGCCCACCGCGACGCGGACGCTGTCGGCGGTGAAGTCCACGGCCACGACCGCGCCGGGCTGGCGCACGAGGGTGATCGCCTTGGCCCGGCGGCCGTTGGAGGAGGTGTCGCGCACCAGGACCGTCCCGGCGGCGCGCAGGCCGCGGACGATGTTGGAGACGCTGGCCGCGGACAGGCCGGTGGCCCGGGCCAGCTCGGCCTGGGTGCGGGTGCCCTCGCTGCGCAGCACGTCCACGACCCGCCGCTCGTTGGCCCGGCGCAGGGCTGACTGTGATCCCGGTGTCGCGGCGGCCTCGGTCACCAGGCGCCCTCCCCCTGCTTTCGCGGCCGAGTTTCGGCACTGTTGCGAGGAATGCTACAAGCAATGAACGCAAGCCGGAACTTCGCATCCGCCGCGTTAGGGTCCGAAGGTGAGCAGAGCACGCATCAGTACCGCCGAGCCCGGGTGGGCCGACCTCCTGGCCCGGGCGGTCCCCCCGCCCGCCCGGGCCTCGGGCCGAACACGCGCCGTGGCGGTCGAGGGCCGCTCGGGCGCGGGCAAGAGCACGGTGGCCGACGCGCTGCGCGCGGCCCTGGTCCGGCGGGGCGAGGCCGCCGCCGTGCTGACCATGGAGGACCTCTATCCGGGCTGGCGCGGCCTGGTCGAGGGCTCCGAGCTGCTGCGCGAACGGGTCCTGGCCCCGCTCGCGCGCGGGGAGCGGGCGGCCTGGCGGCGCTACGACTGGGAGCGGGGGGAGTTCGCGCGGGAGTGGACGGCGCTGCCCGGTGACGTGGCGGCGGGCGGGGTCCTCGTGGTGGAGGGCGGCGGCTCCGGCGCCGCCGCCGTGCGCGGCCTGCTGGACCTGCTGGTGTGGGTGGACGCGTCCGACGCTGAGCGCACGCGGCGGTTGGACGGCCGGTGGGACGCGTCCGTCTACGCGCCGCACCGGCAGGCGTGGGCGGAGCAGGAGGAGGCCTTCCACCGGCGCGACCGCCCCCGGGAGCACGCTGACGTGGTGGTCGCCAACCCCGCCCGGTGACCGGCCGCCGGACCGCTCAGGCCCCGACCGCTCCCGGCGGTCGACCGCCGTCGCGGACCGGTTCGCGGGCCTCGCGGACGAACCCGGTGATGGTGTCGAGCACGGCCTCGTCGGAGAGCAGCGCGCTGTGCCCCAGGCCTGAGGTGGTGACCAGACGCGCGCGCCCGTGGTGGGCGGCCAGCGTCAGGTGCGACTGCGCCGTGGGGACGACGGCGTCGTGCTCGTCGTGCAGCAGCAGGAGCGGCTGGGTGAGGCCAGAGGCCCCCTCGGCCACGGAGAAGCGGGTCCACACGGTCGGATCGCCCCCGAAGTGGTACTCCTCGACCCCCCGGCGCAGGGCCGAGACGGCCCGGGGGCCCAGGCCGAGTGCCGCGGCGAAGCCGTCGATGGTGAAGGCGAAGTCCGACACCCCGGCCACCAGGACCGCACGGTCGGCCTCGACCCCCTCGCGCAGGGCGTGCATGGCGAAGGGCGCGCCCAGGGAGTGCGCGACGACGGCCGCGAAGCGCCCGTGGCGGGACTGGAGCAGTCCCATGATCTCGCGCGCGTCCAGGATGGTGCCCACGGGGCCGGGCGTGGCCCCGTGGCCGGGCGCGTCCCAGGAGACGGGACTGTAGCCGAAGTCGAGCAGCCGCCGGACGAGCGGCGTGAAACGGGAGGCGCGCGACCTCCAGCCGTGGACGAGCAGGACGGGGAGCGCGCCGTCGCCCCAGGAGTAGGCCGCCACCTCCCACCCGCGTACCCGCAGGGTCTCGACGTGGGCCCGCTCGTGCAGGTCCAGGTCGGCGGCGTCGACGGTGCGCGGTCGGCCCGCGTGGGACCACAGCCTGCACAGCAGGTTCCCGGCCAGGCGCGGGACGGGCACGGCGACCGCGTTGAGGGTCGTGCCGACGAGACGGGTGGTGTTCACGGGGGCTCTCTTTCGGTGGGGGCGACTGACACCATCAAACTATACGAACGATCGTATTATTTGTTTGGCATGCCGCTTCCGTCAAGTGGCTTGTATCCTTACGCCGTAACCGACCAACCGTCCACTCTTCGCCCCTGCGGGCGAAACCCGGGGGGAGGGCGCGTATGACCGCGCGGACCGACGGACGTCTACAACGGGGCGACCAGACCCGTCGGACCGTGCTGGAGCACGCGGTGCACACGGCGTCGGTGGAGGGCCTGGAGGGCCTGTCCCTGGGACGGCTCGCCAAGGAACTCGGGATCAGCAAGAGTGGAGTGTTCGCCCACTTCGGCTCCAAGGAGGAGCTGCAGCTGGCCACCCTGGAGGCCGGACGCGCCGTCTTCGTCCGGCACGTGGTGCGCGACGCCCTGGAGGTGCGTCCCGGGGCCGGTCGGCTGTGGCGGCTGTGCCTGGACTGGATCGGCTACTCGCGCGGACGCGTGTTCCGGGGCGGCTGCCTGTTCTACACCGCCATCGCCGAGTTCGAGTCCCGGCCCGGACGGGTCCGCGACGCGCTGCGGGAGGCCAGCCACCAGTGGCGGGACCTGCTCGTACGCACCGCCGAGGACGCCCGCCAACTGGGCGAGCTCTCCGAGGGGACCGACCCCGCGCTGCTGGTCTTCGAGCTGCGCGCCTTCATGGAGACAGCCAACTCGCTCTCCCTGCTGGAGGACGACCTGGAGACCCCCTACGCCGCCGCGCGCGCCGCCATCGCCGCCCGCCTGGACTCCCTGGCCGTCCCCGGCACCCCGCGCCCCTGGGCCGGACCGCTCAGCCGGTGACCGCGCGGCCCCCCTCCCGTCGGATGCCCGTGAAGGCGCCGACGAGGCGGGCCACGACCGTGGTCAGGAACAGCGTGCCCACGACGCCCTCGGCCGCGGACAGCGAGCGCGCCCACGCCGAGACCGGCACAACATCGCCGTAGCCCGTGGTGGCCAGTGTGACGTAGGAGAAGTAGACGAACTGCTGCCAGGCGACCCGGCCGTCCGGGTGCGCGGAGTCGGCGAAGCTCCCGGGCCACAGGCTCTCCAGAGCGCCGAACACGGTGGTGAACAGACCGCCGAGCAGGAGGTAGACGCACACCGCCGCCAGGACGATCTCCAGCTCGTGGGTCCGGCTCCGGCGGTAGACGAAACGCAGCAGGGAGTACATGAGCGCCAACTGGAAGGCCGCCCCCGCCGCGAACATCGACACCAGCGACGCACCTCCGCCGTCTGTCGTGCCGACCCAGGCCGCGCAGCAGAGCAGGACCACGCCCGTGGCGGCGGTGGGGGCGATCCGGTCGTGCGCCCCGCGCACCAGCACGACGCCGGAGAGCACCACTCCCACGTAGGCGACCAGGTAGAGCGCCGTCCATACGGGGCCGTGGAGGGTGACCGGGTACCCGAACTGGAGGAGGACCACGAAGCCCAGGAACGCCCCCAGGCGCACGGAACGCCCCGGACCGCCCCCTGCTCTGCGCACGGCCCCACTCTGGCACGGTCGCCGCGCGGGGCGGTGGAAGCCGCGCCGGCCCCGGAGCGCGGTCGGCACGGCGCGCGGGTCAGCGCCGCCCGCAGATCTCCCTGGCCCTGCACAGGTCGCCCTGGATGCGGGCGACGCCCGACGTCAGCTGCGGCAGCTGCGCCGCCGCGCCGTTGAGCTCGTGGGAGCGCTGGTTGCGCCGGGCCACGCCGCCGGAGACGATCCGCACGGTCACCTCCAGGGCGATCGCCCCGACCAGGCCGAACACGCCCACGGACATGAGCAGGCCCGCGATCCCCTCCATGCCGTTGCCCGCCGCCATCCCGGCGAGCAGACCGGCGGGGATGCCGAAGATGGCGAACCGGCAGATCCGCAGGCCCAGGAGCAGCCGCTCCTGGAGCCTCACCCCGCGGCGCAGGTCGGCGTGGTCGGCACTGACCTTGTTGTGCCGGGTCTCCCAGCTCCGCCGCTGCTCGGCCAGCGACCGCATGGTCGACAGGGCGCCGTAGACCACGGCCGCGTAACCGGCGCTGACGGGCACCGGCGCACCCTCGACTCGGCTCCAGAGGATCGACACCCACTCCCCCAGGCCCGTGTCGCCGCCGTCGCCGGGCGGCACCAGGCGCTCGGGGCGCAGCAGGAAGGCCAGGATGAGGGCCGCGCTCACGCTGACGCGCGCCGCGCGCCAACCCTCCAGTTCGCCGGTGAGCTGCTCCTGGAAGGCGTTGGCGGCCCGCTCGGCCTCGTCGAGCTGCTCGGCGAGGCGCATCAGGTCTGCGGAGTCGGCGCCGTGGTGGGCGCCCATGGTCCTGAGCACGCCCGGGCGGGCCATCAGGACCATCTCGTTGGCCTTGGGCGCGCCGGTCAGCAGGGGGCGCGGGTCGTCGAACATCTCGCCCAGCTCGGCCACGGTGGCACCCCGGCCGCGGAAGATCGGCGGCAGGTCGGGGCGCAGCTGCGAGACGAACGAGGCCAGCGCCAGGTTGGCGTCGTTGTTGACGTGCCCCCGGAACAGGGACCGGTCCACCGTGGTGTCGCCCAGGTCGTTGACGAGCCAGGCGCCCAGGGCCGCACGTTCGGCCGGGTCGCTGAAGACCTGGACGGCCGCGCTCCAGTTCTGCTGCATGGCCTCGGCCAGGTCGCCCGGGTCGGTGAACCGGATGCCGTGGAAGTGGTACGGGGGCACGCCCGACCGGTACGGCGGCGAGGTGTGGAGGCCGCTGGCCGGACCCGCCCCGGACAGCGAGGGGTGGGACGGCGGCGTGTGGGCACCGTTCACCGCGCCCGCGGCGGAGGGCGGGGAGTAGGGCGGCGGAGTCGTGGAGTACGACGGTGCGGTCGGCGGCGCCAGACCGGCCGCGGCGGCGCCCGGGGCCATCTGCGTGTAGGCGCGGGTCGCGTCCACCCCCGCAGAGTCCGCGGGAGCGACCCGGGTCGGGTCCACCGGAACCGGAGGAGCCACTCGGGTGGGGCGGGTCCGCGGGTGCTCGTCGGGGGCGACCCGGGTGGGGTCCGTCTCCACCCGGGTGCGTACGTCGGACGGGGGCAGGACCCGGGTGCCGCCGTCGCCCGACCGCGCCGGGACCGCCGAGCGCGCGGCCGTGCCCTCGGCGGGTGCGGAGACCAGCTGGTTGAGCAGGGTGGTGGCGTCGGGGCGCCGGTCGGGGTCCTTGTCCAGGCAGGCGCGGACGATCCCGGCGAGCGGTTCGGTGAGGGGGCCCAGGTCGGGCTCGCCGCCCAGGATCCGGGCGATGCGGGAGGCCTGGGTGGGGCCGGGGAAGGCCTCGTGCCCGGTGGCGGCGTAGACCATCACCGAACCCCAGGAGAAGATGTCCACCGCCGAGGTCAGCCGCATGCCCTCCAGCTGCTCGGGCGCCATGTACCCGATCGTGCCCACCACACCACTGGCGGTGACCGAGGTGGTCTCGACCGCGCGGGCGATGCCGAAGTCGATCACCCGCGGGCCGTCCGGGGCCAGCATGATGTTGTCGGGTTTGAGGTCGCGGTGCACGACCCCGGCCGCGTGGATCGCGGCCAGCGCGGTGGCCGTGGAGATGGCCAGGCGGTGCAGTTCGACGCCGCCGCGCGGGCCTTGGGTGGCCACGGCGCGCTGGAGCGTGGGGCCGTCGATGAACTCGGTGGCGATCCACGGCTCGGCGGCCCCGGGGTCGGCGTCCAGGATCGCGGCGATGCAGAAGCCGCTCACCCGCCGGGCCTGCTCGACCTCGGTGCTGAAGCGGCGGCGCATCTCCGGATCCCCCGCCCAGCTGGCGTGCAGGATCTTGACCGCGGCGCGGCCGCCGTCGGGGTCCTCTCCGAGGAACACCTCGCCGAAACCGCCGCGCCCCAGCGACCGCACCAGCCGGTAGTTCCCCGCCGTGCGGCCGGGGGGCTGGCCCGCCCCGCCGTTACCCTTCTGGACGTGCTGGTCCTCCACCAGGCCACCCCGTATCCGTCGTCATCGCTTCCCCCGGTGGGCCCATGACGGGCCCGTGGGAACTATAGTCACGTTTCGGTCGGCCCGGACCCGGGGACATGGGCGGGCACCGAAGTCCCGTTCCCTGTGGTCCGATGCCGTGCGGGGGCGAAACGTTCTCTCCCCGTGCCCGTCCGAATACCCGCCCGCGTCACGTCCGGGCCGTCAGCGGTCGCGCTCCCGGGGCCGGTGGTCGCCGCGCTGGACGCGCTGGACGAGGTCGTCGGTGAGCGTGCCGTAGCCGGTGGCGGCCCACACGCTCTCCTCGGCGGGCACCTCGTAGTAGGGCACCGTGTCGCCGCCGTGCTCGGCGGGCAGGACGACGGGGCGCACCCGGTCGCGGACGGCCCTGGCGCAGTCGGGGCACAGCGGGACGCGGATGGTGCGCGTGCCGCCGAACTCCCGCCAGGGCGTCACCTTGGTGTTCGTGCCGTGCAGCGGGTTGGCGTAGCAGTGGCGGCGCCGGACGGCGGAGCGCGAGCCCCTGGCCGCGCTCTCCAGCGCGTCCTCGGCGATGTCGAGCAGCACGAGCACGCCCACCGCGTCGGGCAGGGTGGCTCCCCCGGCGGCCATCCGGTCGTGGACCGCGGCGGCGGCGGAGCGGGCGTCCAGGGCGCGCTGGAGGCTCTGCCCCGACCTGGCGTCCGTCCCCGAGCCCGCGTCCATGCGGCTCAGGCGCTCGCCCACCTCGATGAGGTCGCGCTCGCCCTGTTCGACCAGGGAGTCCAGCTGGGCGCGGTCGGCGTTGTCGAAGGCCGCGTGCTGGGTGATCGAGGCCGCCCTGCGCCTGCCCCGGCGCGCGGTGAGGCGGTTGCGCACGAGCAGCGCCAGCACGAGCGCGAGCAGGACCGCGACCACGGCCCCGACCGCGATCAGCGGGCCGGACCCCGTGCCCGAAGCCGCCCCCGGCCCTGTGCCGGCCTCCTGCCCGGCATTCGCACCCGGGTCCGTGATCTGGGGGTTGGCCTCCTCGTAGGCCTGGAGGGCCGCCTCGTAGGCCGCGCGGGGGTCGTCGGACAGCGCGGCCTCCACGGCCGCGTCGGCCTGCTGGAGCATGGAGCCGTCGAAGTCCGTCCCGTAGGAGGCGGCCAGGGCCCCGTGGTGCGCGGGGGCCGCGTCCTGGGCGCCGGGGCCGAAGTCCGCCCCGTGGTACCCCGACACCTCCTCGTAGGCCAGGTAGTGCCCCTCGCCGCCGCCCCTGCGGTCGTGCACGACCGACACGAGCGTGGCCGCGTCCCCGCCCCAGGCGTCGCCGTCCGTCAAAGGCACCGCGATCACGTACAGCTCCAGGCCGGAGGACTCGATGACCCCGGCGACGCGCTCCTGGTCCTCGGCCGGGAAGGCGGACTCGTAGGCGGGGTCGACGTAGACCGGCGACTCCTCCAGCGCGTCGGCGATGGTCTGGGTGCGGTCACCCTGGCCCTGCGCGTCCGGGTCCTGCGCGTCCAGGTCCTGGGCCAGGGCCCCGGTCGCGGGGCACAGGAGCAGCACCGCGCAGGACGCGACCAGCGCCCGCGCCGCGTACCGGGCCAGCGGGGAATCAGCGGGCATCGATCTCCTCCAGGACCCTCTCGGCCATGCGTGCGGGGTTCTTGGCCCCGAAGCGGTACTGGACCCACGCGCGTTCGTTCATCGACAGGTGGTCCCGCCGCGTCCCCCCACCGTCGCGCACGCGCAGCACGGCGACCGTGCGCTGCTGCTCGGTCAGGGCGGCGCACGCCCGGCACACGGGGAACAGGCCCCGCCGCTCCCGCGGACCGGCGCGCCTGAACGCCGTGGCGGGTCCGTGCAGGGGGTTGACCATGCACGGGGAGAGGTCCACGGACCCGGGGTCCTCCAGCGCGGCGTGCGCCCTGCGGGAGACGACCGCCACGCCGACCAGGTCGAGGTCGTCGGGGTCGGCGTCCATGACCATCAGCGCCGCCTCGACCGGGGGCATCATCGAGCCCGGGAGGCGCTCGGCCCGGTCGGAGGAGACCAGGGCGGCCAGCCGCGCGCGCTCGCGCTCGGCGGTGCGGCGCAGGGCGCGCGGGGAGGGCTGGCGTTCGCGCATCCCGCGCGAACCCCGCACCAGGGCCGCCGTTCCCAGCACCGCGCCCAGCAGGATCGCGCCGAGCATGGGGCCCAGGAACAGCGCCCCGGCCCAGAAGTCCTCCCAGAAGCGCGCCGTACGCGGTTCGGGAACGGTCACCGAGGTGTCCGGCGGCAGCGGGTCCCCCGCCTCCGGGTCGCGCGGGAGCTGTTCGACCGCATCCAGCAGCAGGCCGAGTTCCTGCGCCGGGGTCGTGGCACCGCCCTCGTCCAGTGCCCGGTCCAGGTAGTAGGACTCCAGGCCGGTGCCGAAGGCGAGCACGGTCGTCTCGGGCGTCTCCTCGTAGGACTCCTGGGTGATGACCGCGTAGACGCCGTCCTCGCCCAGGACGTGGCGCATCGCGTGCGCGAACCGCGCCGGGTCGCCCTCGCTCTCGTCGGTGTCGGCCATCGGCAGGAGGACCGCGTACACCGGGACGGAGGAGCGCTCCGCCCGCTCGGCGACGTCCGCGAGCCCCTCGCGGGACAGTGGGCTCAGGGGGTCCACGTAGAGGGGGCCGCCGCCGAGCCCGTCCACCACCCGTTCCACGCGCACGGTGGAGGTCACGTAGGGCGGCTGCGACCGGGCCTGCTCCAGGGGGTCGGGGCGTTCGTTGGCGTCCAGGGGCACGCTGTCCATGTAGTACAGGGCTCCGGCCACACCGGCGGCGGGCAGGGCCAGCCCGAACACCGAGGCGACCGCGACCGCGGCGACCGTGCTGCCGCCCCTGCGGCGTGTCCACCACACGTGGAAGAGGGACAGGGTGAGCAGCGCGCCGGTCGCGGTGCTGACCAGGAAGCCGAGGTTGTTGGGCCCGACCGACGTGGTCGGGTCCAGGTCCCCCAGGAACTCCTCCCAGGCCGTGGGGCCCCGGTAGGCCTCCTGCTCGGCGGAGTACTCCTGCCGGAGGCGGTTGGCCGTGGCCTGCGCGTCCGGGTCGGCCAGGGCCGCCGTGAAGGCGTCGGCGGCCTCGTCGAGCGGGGCGCCGTAGTAGTCCAGCTCGGGTGAGTAGCGGACCGTGTCGGAGGCGGCCTCCACCGGGAGGTCGACGCCCGCGGCCCGGGCCAGGGGAACGCTGTCGGGCTGGAGGAGGACGTAGAGGCCGTCCGCACCGACGCGGTCGGCCAGGGAGGGCAGCATGTCCCCTCCCCACTGTGGCTCCGCGCCGGGGAAGGGGCTGGCGACGACGTGGTAGGGCACGTCCAGTGCGCCGAAGGAGTCGTGGAGGTCGGCCTCCAGCTCCTCCAGGTCGTACCGGCCGGCCAGGGCGTCGTCCACGACCACGGCGGCGCCCTCGGGCTGCTCGGTGAGCAGCGCGGCGTAGTGCTCCGCGGGGGTCGCGTGCTCCTCGCGGGTCCCGGCTTCGGGCTCGGGCTGCGCCGAGGCGGGGGTGGCACCGAGGACCGGGAGGAGGATCAGCAGCACCGGGAGGACGACGGCCGGGATGAGCCGGAAACGGGGGCTGGTGGGGCCGGGCATGCGGTGAGCATAGCGGAGGTTTACGGACATCAGCCGGGGTGGGACCCGTCCGCGGCCCCGGACGCGGACGGGACGGAAGACCCGGGAAAGCCCGTCCCGCCCGGGATACGGACGCCGCGCCCGTCGGCTTCGGTACGCTCCGCACACGCTTTTTTGCTGAATGTCCCGATTTTGGAGTTTAGTCAGCTTTCTGGTGTTCCCCTTTGGCCTGCTCGGCCGCAGGCTGGGAAGCGGGGAGAACGCCCGGTGGTTCCACGCGCTTTCGCACCTCGCGGACGGCGTCGACCTGAGACCGCCCGCACGGCGTCGGAGTCCCCGCACCAAGCCACGAAGGGAAACCCACTGTCATGCAGAAGAAGACCCTGCGCCGCATCGCGATCACGGCCGTCGCCGCACCCGCCCTGGCGTTCGGGGCCCCGGCCCTGGCCTCGGCGGACGCGTACTACGAGGCGGAGTCCAGCGGAGCCAACTCCAGCGGTGCGTTCCACTACGAGCTCGAGGCCTTCGCCGGTGACGGCAAGTCCTGGTTCGAGGAGTCCTTCAGCGTCGCCGGTGAGGGCGGCGCCTACTCCTCCGAGACCGAGAGCGGCGCCGGCTAGGGTCGCCGACTCCCGAGGACGACTCCCGGTGCCGCACGGCGGCGCCGGGAGTTCGCGTGTCCGGGGCGGAGCGGAACCACGTG
Source organism: Nocardiopsis deserti (assembly GCF_008638355.1). NCBI lineage: Bacteria > Bacillati > Actinomycetota > Actinomycetes > Streptosporangiales > Nocardiopsidaceae > Nocardiopsis > Nocardiopsis deserti. The sequence goes on from NZ_VWVS01000004.1 coordinate 478,408, forward strand.
CGTCCGGGACGGTCCGCCCCGGACACGGGGGGGCCACGTGGGGTCGCGGTGGGAGTGAGATGTCCGGGATTTACCCTCCACCGCCGCCGCGGGCCCTCCTCCCGCCGCCCTCACGGGCGCTCCCGGAGGTCCTGCCGTGCGGAATCCGGGCCACCACGCGGATGCCGCCACCTCCCCGGCTCCCCGGCGACGCTTCGCGCGCACCCGGGGCGCGACATCTCGATTTTGGTGTTTACGCAGGTCCCTGGTGTTCCCTCTTGGGCTGCTCCGGCGTCAGGATGAATAAAGAAGACAAAAGGCACAAAGAGGACAAAGTCGGGCGGAACCACGCGTCCAGCGATGCGCCGACAGCGCGGCTGGAGGCAACCGCATCCGCACGGCCGCTCCCCGAACCGAGCTTCGAAGGGAACCCACCACCATGCAGAGGAAGACCCTGCGCCGCTTCGCGTTCACCGTCGTCGCCGCACCCGTCCTGGCGCTCGGGGCCCCGGCCCTGGCCTCGGCGGACAGCTACTACTCGTCCAGCTGGTCGGGGGCGGGTTCCGACGGGGCGTACAGCTACGTGGTCAAGTCCGGCAGCGGGCACGGCCACCACCACGGCCACAGCTGGTACTACCACTCCTGGTCGCACGCCGGCCCCCACGGGGCGTACCACTCCAGCGTCAGCAGCGGCAGCCACTGACACACCGGACGCGAGGGACGGCTCCCGGCGCCGCACGGCGGCGCCGGGAGTCCGCGTGTCCGGGACGGTCCGCCCCGGACACGGGCCGGTCCCCCCGCCGCCTCCGCGGCGGTGGGGGGACCGGGGCAGGTGCCGGGCCCGAGCCCGGCGCCGTGTCAGCCGGTCGGGTTCTCCCTGCCGGGCTCGACGAAGGCCTTGAAGCGCTTCATGTCGCCCTTGGCGCGGGTCTTGACCAGGCCGAGCTTGTCTCCGAGCTGCTCGACCACGCCCTCCGGGACGGTCTTGAGCTGGAGGGTGATCCTGCTGCTGGTGTCGGACAGGCGGTGGAAGGTCACCACCCCGGCGTGGGTCGTACCGTCCGTGGTCTTCCAGGCGATCCGCTCCCCGGGGACCTGTTCGGTGACCACGGCCTCGAAGTCCCTCTTCTGGCCGCCGATCTCGATGGTCCAGAGCATGTGCCCGTCACCGGTGCGGACGACCTTGTCGACCCCCTCCATGAAGGCGGGGAACTCCTCGAACCTCGTCCACTGGGCGTAGGCGGCGGTGACCGGGACGTCGACCTCCACCGTCTCGATGATCTCTGACATTGATCCGGTTCCTTCGCCGTAGCTTGCGTTCGTTCCTTACCGGTGCCGCTACCCGACCCGACGCGGGCAAACCACGCTGGCTATACCTTTTCGTTACCTTCCGCGGAGGGAGGGGCGAACGCAAGCGGGGCCGCCACCGTCGCTCGGACGGTGGCGGCCCCGCGGAACCGCGTGGGGTGCCCGCGCACGGGCTCACCCGTGCGCGGACCCGCCTACTTGGCGATCAGCTGGCGCAGCACGTACTGCAGGATGCCGCCGTTGCGGTAGTAGTCGGCCTCGCCGGGGGTGTCGATGCGCACCACGGCGTCGAACTCCACGCCGGTGTCGGTGCTGACCTTCACCGTCTCCGGGATACCGCCCTCGTTCAGCTCGGTCACACCGGTGATGGAGAAGGTCTCCTCGCCGGTCAGGCCGAGGGAGTCGGCGGACTGGCCCTCGGGGAACTGGAGCGGCAGGACGCCCATGCCGATCAGGTTCGAGCGGTGGATGCGCTCGTAGGACTCGGTGATGACCGCGCGCACGCCCAGCAGGCTGGTGCCCTTGGCCGCCCAGTCGCGCGAGGAGCCGGAACCGTACTCCTTGCCGCCCAGGACGACCAGCGGGATCTCCTGGTCGGCGTAGTTGCGGGCGGCGTCGTAGATGAACGACACCGGGCCCTCGGGCTGGGTGAAGTCACGGGTGTAGCCGCCCTCGGTGCCCGGCGCGATCTGGTTGCGCAGGCGGATGTTGGCGAACGTGCCCCGGATCATCACCTCGTGGTTGCCGCGGCGCGAACCGTAGGAGTTGAAGTCGCGGCGCTCCACACCGTTGGCCTTGAGGTACTCGGCCGCGGGGGTGCCCGGCTTGATGGCGCCGGCCGGGGAGATGTGGTCGGTGGTGACCGAGTCTCCCAGCTTGGCCAGGACCCGGGCGCCGGTGATGTCGGTGACCGGGGCCGGGGTGGTCTCCATGCCCTCGAAGTAGGGGGGCTTGCGGACGTAGGTCGACTCGCCCTCCCACTCGAAGGTGTTGCCCGTCGGGGTGGGCAGCGAACGCCAGCGCTCGTCACCGGCGAACACGTCCGAGTACGCGGACTCGTACATGTCCGAGGCGATCGCGGAGTCCATGACCTGCTGGATCTCCTCGGCGCTCGGCCAGATGTCGGCCAGGAAGACGGGCTCGCCGTCCTTGTCGATGCCCAGCGGCTCCGTGGTGATGTCCACGTCCAGCGACCCGGCCAGCGCGTAGGCGACCACCAGCGGCGGCGAGGCCAGGTAGTTCATCTTCACGTCCGGGTTGATCCGGCCCTCGAAGTTGCGGTTGCCGGACAGGACCGCGGAGACGGCCAGGTCGTTGTCCTGGACGGCCTGGGAGATCTCCTCCGGCAGCGGGCCGGAGTTGCCGATGCAGGTGGTGCAGCCGTATCCGACCAGGTTGAAGCCCAGCTTGTCCAGGTACGGGGTCAGGCCGGAGCGCTCGTAGTAGTCGGTGACGACCTTGGAGCCCGGGGCCATGGAGGTCTTGACCCACGGCTTGCGGGTCAGGCCCTTCTCCACCGCCTTCTTGGCCAGCAGGGCGGCGCCCAGCATGACCGAGGGGTTGGAGGTGTTGGTGCAGGAGGTGATCGCGGCGATCACCACGGCGCCGTGGTCGATCTCGGTCTCGGTCCCGTCGGCCATGGTGACCTTGACGGCCTTGTGCGGACGGGCGCCGTTGGCGGCCGGGGACGGGGCGTCGGAGGCCGGGAAGGACTCCTCGCCCGCCTCGTCGACCTCGTCCTCGACGTAGTTGCGCACGTCGTGGCGCCAGGTGCTCTTGGCCTCCGACAGCGCGATGCGGTCCTGCGGGCGCTTGGGACCGGCGATGGAGGGGACCACCTCGGCCAGGTCGAGTTCCAGGTACTCGGAGAACTCGGGCTCGTTGGCCGGGTCGTGCCAGAAGCCGTTGGCCTTGGCGTAGGCCTCGGTCAGGGCCACCTGCTGCTCGGAGCGGCCGGTCAGCTTCATGTACCGGATGGTCTCGTCGTCGATCGGGAAGATCGCGGCGGTGGAGCCGAACTCCGGGCTCATGTTGCCGATGGTGGCGCGGTTGGCCAGCGGCACGGAGGCCACGCCCTCGCCGTAGAACTCGACGAACTTGCCGACCACGCCGTGCTGGCGCAGCTTCTCGGTGATGGTGAGCACCAGGTCGGTGGCGGTGGTGCCGGGCTGGAGCTCACCGGTCAGCTTGAAGCCGACCACGCGCGGGATGAGCATGGAGATCGGCTGGCCGAGCATGGCGGCCTCGGCCTCGATGCCGCCCACGCCCCAGCCCAGGATGCCCAGGCCGTTCTGCATGGTGGTGTGCGAGTCGGTGCCGACGCAGGTGTCGGGGTAGGCCTGGCCGCCGCGGCTCATGGTGACGCGCGCCAGGTGCTCGATGTTGGCCTGGTGCACGATGCCGGTGCCGGGCGGGACGACCTTGAACTCGTCGAAGGCGGTCTGGCCCCAGCGCAGGAACTTGTAGCGCTCGTAGTTGCGCTCGTACTCGATCTCGACGTTGCGCTCGAAGGCGTCGGGACGGCCGAAGAGGTCGACGACGACGGAGTGGTCGATCACCAGCTCGGCGGGGGCGAGCGGGTTGATCTTGTCCGGGTCGCCGCCCAGCTCGCGCACGGCCTCGCGCATGGTGGCGAGGTCGACGACGCAGGGAACGCCGGTGAAGTCCTGCATGATCACCCGCGCGGGGGTGAACTGGATCTCCTGGTTGGGCTGGGCCTTGGGGTCCCAGCCGCCCAGGGCCCGGATGTGGTCGGCGGTGACGTTCGCACCGTCCTCGGTGCGCAGGAGGTTCTCCAGCAGCACCTTCAGGCTGTAGGGAAGCCGCCTGGAACCCTCAACGGTCTCCAGACGGAAGATCTCGTACGACTCGTCGCCAACGCGCAACGTGTCACGGGCGCCGAAGCTGTTCGCGGACACGGTGTCTGCCTCCTGATCTCGCCACTTACGTTCCCAGCATCCTGCCTCATGGGGCGGATGCGGGACCTACTGAGGCCGCCCTGACCGAACACCGGGGGCGAAGGGCCGCGGAAGTGACCTCCGCCTGCCTCCCGGCCTCCGTCAGGCCCGCCGTGGCCTGCGACGACACCACTCGCCACCGGCCGGGCAGCCCACTGGTAGCGGGCGCCCACGTTGTCCGGCCCGGGTGCGGTCAAGCGGTCAACTTCACACACCCGAACCGGGAGCGGGCCGAGGGGAACCCCGCTGTTATCTTGATGTCAAGGTATCTAACTTGTATCTCGATATCAAGTTATCGGGCGGCCGCCAGCGGTGTGCGACCGCCCCCTCGATGTGCCTCTTCGGGGCTCCACTCCGTGTTCGGACGCCCAAGGAGCGGGAACCGGGTCGAAGCGGGCGCAGTGGCGCCCACACCGGGTTGGCTCGTGCCCACCCGTCGCCCGCCACCGCCCCCGGACGCTACGCGCAGCCCTTCCTTCGTTCGGGGCTGCGGATCAGTCCAGCTGCGGCGCGACCTGCGACGCCACCAGCTCCAGGTGGTCCAGGTCGGACATGTCCAGCATCTGGAGGTACATGCGTTCGGCGCCCGCCTCGGCGAAGCGGCCGATCCTGTCCACCAGCTCGTTCGGAGTACCCGCCAGGCCGTTCTCCCGCAGCTCGGGCACCTCGCGGCCGATCCGCTCGGCCCGCCGGGCCACCTCCGCCTCGTCCCTGCCCACGCACAGGACCTGCGCGGCGGAGTAGACCATCGGAGCGCCGCGCCCCGAGGCCCGCACGGCGGCCCGGGTCCGCTCGAAGGCGGCCGAGGTGTCCTCGACCGAGCTGAAGGGCACGTTGTACTCGTCGGCGTACTTGGCGGCCAGGCGCGGCGTGCGCTTGGGTCCGGTGCCGCCGATCAGCACCGGCGGACGCGGACCCTGCTGCGGCTTGGGCAGCGCGGGCCCCTCCGCCAGGCGGTAGTGCTTGCCCTCGTAGCGGAAGGTCTCCCCCACCGGGGTCGACCACAGGCCGGTGATGATGTCCAGCTGCTCCTCGTAGCGGTCGAAGCGCTCACGGGCGGTGGCGGGGAAGGGGATCCCGTAGACCGCGTGCTCCTCCTCGAACCAGCCCGAGCCGAAGCCGAACTCCACCCGGCCGCCGCTCATGCGGTCGACCTGGGCGACGGAGATCGCCAGGGGCGCGGGGTAGCGGAACGTCGCCGCGGTCATCAGCGTGCCCAGGCGGATACGGGAGGTGTCCCGGGCGAGCCCGGCGAGAGTGATCCAGGCGTCGGTGGGCCCGGGGAGGCCGCTGACGTGATCCCCCATGTGCAGATAGTGGTCAGACCGGAACAGAGCGTCAAAACCCAGGTCCTCGACGGCCCTGGCGACGGTGAGCTGGTCCTCGTAGGTGGCCCCCTGTTGGGGCTCAAGGAAGATCCTCAGACGCATAAGCCCCATTTTCTCCCACACCGGGGACCAGACCGAAACCGCCGCGCGGTTACCGTGGAAAAGGCGCCTCCGCGCCCGCAGTCCACCGTCCGCCGTCCGCCGAACCGAAACGCGCCCCTCCCGCGATAGACCTCCACGTGAAGCTGCTCCGCCGCGCGCGCCGCCGCGCGCCCTCCTACAACCCGGACAGCACCGACCCGGTGCTGCTGGCCGCCGTCGCCGCGGGCGAGACCCGTGCTCTGGAGTTCCTGCACCGCAGGCACGCCACCTGGCTGCGGGCCCGGCTGCGCTACCGGTGCTCGGACCCCGACCAGCTCGACGCCGCCCTCCAGGAGACCTTCCTGGCCGTGTGGAGGAACGCGGGCTCCTTCACCCCCCGCCCCGGCGACACCGACGCCGGGGCCTGGCTGTGGACCATCGCGATCCGCCAGCTCATCTCCCAGCTGCGCAAACGCGCCAACCGCTGGATAGCCGACAGCGACACCGAACCCTACGAGGCCATCGGCGACGCCTCCGCCGAGGACACCGTGCTGCTCAACATCGAACACGGTCCGTTGGGCGCCGCCCTGCACTCCCTCTCGCCGGAACTGCGCTCGGCCATCCAGGCCACCGTGCTCGACGGACTCACCGTCCGGGAGGCCGCGCAGATCCTCCAGATCCCCGAGGGAACCGTCAAGACACGGGTCATGCGCGCCAAGGCGCGACTACGGGAGGCACTGACATGAGCTGGCACCTGACCCCTGCCCAAGCACACGAGTACGCCCACCACCGCTCCGACGACGTCACCGCCATGTCCGTGGAGGCCCACATCACCCACTGCGCGCCCTGCCGCGACCTGCTGCCCGCCGACGAGCCCTGGCTGGCCCGGAGCTGGGAGGACCTGCGCGACGTCGTGGACCGCCCCAGGCGCGGCCCGGTCGAGTCCCTGCTGTCCTCGCTGGGGCTGGGCGAGGGCACCGCCAAGCTGCTGGCCGCCACCCCCTCCCTGTACCGGGCCTGGCTGCTGGCCACGGTCGTGGTGCTGACGGCCGCCCTGCTGGCCGCGCACCACCTGCCGCGCGGATCGCTGATGTTCACCTTCACCGCTCCGGTGGTGCCCCTGGCCGGGGTGGCCCTGGCCTACGGGCGCGGGGTGGACCCGGCCCACTCCCTGACCTCGGTCACGCCGCTGGCGGGCCAGCGGCTGCTGTTCCTGCGGACCTGCGCGGTGCTGGTGCCCGCGCTGACCCTGTGCATGTCGGCGGCGCTGCTGCTGCCCCACGCGCACACCCCGTGGAAGGCGGTGTTCTGGCTGCTGCCCGCCCTCACCCTGGTCGCCGGATCCCTCGTGCTCAGCCGCTGGATACACCTGGGCGCGGCCAGCACCGCGGTGGGACTGCTGTGGCTGACCGCCCTGGGCGTCCTGACCACCTCCGAGGACGCCACTCCGCTGCACCTGCTCGCACCCCAGGCCCAGATGTGGTGGGCGGCCGCGCTCGCCGCCCTGCTCGGCGCGCTCCTGCTGCGGGTGAGGACGGCGTGAGCGCGACGAGCACACGGACCGCCGCCAGCGTCCGCGGGCTGGTGCACCGCTACGGCACCCGCACCGCCCTGGCCGGGGTCGACCTGGACCTGGGCCCGGGCGTGACCGGGCTGCTGGGGCGCAACGGCGCGGGCAAGACCACCCTGCTGCGCTGCCTGGCCACCGACCTGGAGGCCGACGACGGCGAACTGCGCGTGTTCGGGTACGACCCCGCGCGGGCCGCCGAGCGCACCGAGATCCGCCGCGACCTGGGCTACCTGCCGCAGAACCCCGAGTTCTACCCGTACTTCACCGCGTTCGGCCTGCTGGACTACATGGCGGTGCTCAAGGAACTGGGCGGACGCCGCGCCCGCCACGACGAGGTGCGCCGGGTCCTGGAGCGGGTCGGGCTCCACGACCGCCGCCACAGCCGGGTCCGGCGCCTGTCCGGCGGTATGCGCCAGCGGCTGGGCCTGGCCTCGGCCCTGCTCGGCGACCCCGGGGTGCTGTTGCTGGACGAGCCGACCATCGGTCTGGACCCCGAGCAGCGCATCCGGTTCCGCGGCCTGGTCTCGGAGCTGGCCGTGCGCAGCACCGTGGTGCTGTCCACCCACCAGATCGAGGACGTGGCCGCCCTGTGCCAGCGCGTGGTGTGCCTGGACAGGGGCCGGGTGGTCTTCGACGGGACCCCCCGCACGCTGGTGGACCGGGCGCGCGGGCACGTGTGGGAGCGCGACGGCCACCCCGGCCGGGAGTACACCGCCTGGCGCCTGGCCGACGGGCGCTACCGGGTGCTCACCCCCGCAGGTGGCGCCGTGCCCGGCCCCGCGGACGGCCTGGAGCCGGTCGAGCCCAGCCTGGAGGACGCCTACCTGCTGCTCACCGGTGTGCAACAGGGGGAGCGGTGAGCCTCATCCGGCACACGGTCGGCGCCGACCCGGAGGAGGGGGCACCCGCCGGGGAGGAGGCCGCGGCCCCGGGCCGGCGCACCGCCCGGACACACGTAGCCCGGCACACGGCCACGTTCGTCCGTCTGACCTGGTTCAACACGCTCCGCCTGGCCCGCAACCCGGTTCTGGTCCCGGGTGTCCTCGTGGGCCTGTACCTGCTCGTGGCCCCGGACTGGGCGGGCCGGACCTCCACCCTGGAGGGCTGGTACGACAACGCCAACTCCGCCGCGTCGGCCGTGGGCGCGATGCTGTTCGCCGTGGTCGCCTTCCCCGCCATGCGCGAGGCCCGCTACTCCCCGCGCCTGGTCTCCCCACTGGGCCGGACGGGGCGGATGCTGGCCCTGATGGCGGCGTCCTCACTGGTCAGCACGGCGCTCGTCGTTCTGTGGGCCGGGGTGGACCGCTGGCTGTCCCCTCCCCTTCTGGGCACGCTGAGCCCGTACGCCTACCCGGCGCCCCTCCTGCTGGCGGCCGCGGGCCCGCTGCTGTCCATCGCCCTGGTGGCGTGGACGCACTCCTACCTTCCGCTGGTCGTGACCCTGCTGGCCCTGCCCGCCTACTGGCTGTACGGCGTCTCCGCGGTGGACGCCGACCTGTCGGGCGCCGTGCTGCGGGTGGAGTGGGCGGCCCGCGTCGCCCTCGACCCCTTCAACACGCGCGCCCCCTCCGTCACCGACGTGGCCGCCGTCTACCTGGTCTACTCGGTGCTGGTCGTGGCCCTCCTGGCCGTCCTGGCCGCGGCCGCGCGGGGCCGCCGGGCCCACCGGGCGGCATGCCTGGGCGCGGCCGCCGTGCTGCTGGCCGCCACCGTGGGCACCGTCGTCCACGGCCGCCTGGCCCAACCGCTGTACTCCCCCATCCCCGACAGCCGGGTCCACGGCGCGCAGGGGCCCTCCTGCCAGACCAGGGAGGGCGTCACCTACTGTCCCCTGCCCGGCTTCGAACCGTGGGTGGAGCGCTGGCACGGCGCCCTGGGGCCGGCCATGGACCTGCTGCCCGAGGTCCCGCGCGAGCGCATGCCCGTGGTGTGGCAGGAGAGCTTCTCCTACCATCGGGAACTGGACGTGCCCCGGGACCGGGACGTGGTGGTCCACGCGTACGCGGGGAGCGGGGAGCACTACTGGCGGACCGAACTGGTGGGCAGCGCGGCCCGGGTGGCCCTGGGCCTGCCCGACCCCTACGAGACCGACTGCCTGGGCACCGGCCAGGCGCGCGTGCTGCTGGCGGCGTGGCTGGCCGCCAGCGTGGAGGGCCTGTCCCGCTACGACACGCTGGACACGCTGGCCGCGCACCTGTACGCCTACCAGCCCTCCCCGGTGGACCTGGAGCTCTCCCTGGCCATGGCCGACCTGCCCGAGGAGCGGGTGAGCCGGATCCTGGAACGGAACTGGGAGAGGCTGACCGACCCGCGCACGACCAGCCGGGAGCTGGCGCGGCTGCTGGGCACGCCCCTGCGGGAGACCTCCACCGCGTCCGCCGGGCCCGGGGACTGGGAGCGGTTGTACCCCGAGTACGAGTACCACACCTACGAGGAGGCCCCGGGGTGGCGGGCCCGGCCCGTGTGCGACTGAGCCGCGGCCGGGTCGGCGAATCGGCCATGGTCCGCGCTCTGGATCGGCACCGCCCATCTCCCCAGGCCTCCGGGTACGCCGTACCAGAAACGAGGCCGCTTCCCGTGGGCAGACCCCTGGCGGCGCTTCCCCGTCCGTCCGCCGTATCGGGGCCCGCGCGCGACCAGCACACACATCCGGTCGTAGGATGGAAGGCATGAAGAACCCGTACTGGCACGTCGTGCTCCCCCCTCTGTGCGCCTGACCGGGCGCACCACCACCTCTTCCTGAAGAGCCCGGCCGACACGTCCCGGTGGCCGCCACCGGGTCGGCCCTCCTCGTGCGCCCGCGCTTCGCGACCACTCGCAAGACGCGACGACGAAGGACTCCACGACCGTGTCAGAACGTTCCCACCCCGTGTCCGACTCCCGGGCACCCGCCCCCTCCGCCACCGCCCTGACCCGGGGCCCGCTGCCGATCCTGGCCGCGGCCGTGCTGTGGGGCACCACCGGCACCGCCAGCTCCTTCGCCCCGGCGAGCGCCCCGGCGGCGGCCATCGGCTCCGCCGGACTGGTCCTGGGCGGCCTGCTGCTGTTCCTCACCGGGCGCGGTTCCCTGGCCCTGGTGCGCCGGGGCGACCGGGCCACCCGCTGGTCGCTCGCCCTGGGCGCCCTGGCCGTGGCCGGGTACCCGCTGGCCTTCTATCCCGCGGTGGCCCAGGCGGGCGTCGCCGTCGCCACGGTGATCACCCTGGGCAGCGCCCCGGTCTTCGCCGGGCTCCTGGCCTGGATGACCGGGCAGGCCAGGCCCACGGCGCGCTGGACCGCGGCGACCCTGGCCGCGGTGCTGGGCTGCGCCGTGCTCGTGCTGGGCTCGGAGCTGACCGGAGCGCAGGCCGCGGCCGACCCCGCGGGGGTGCTGCTGGCCCTGCTCGCCGGACTGTCCTACTCCGCCTACGCGCTCATCGCCGAGCGGCTGATCCAGCGCGGCCACTCCTCGAACGCCGTGATGGGCACGATGTTCGCCGGCGGCGGGATCGCCGTGCTGCCCGTGGTCCTGGCCACCGGGACGGCCTGGCTGGCCACGGTCGAGGGCGCCCTGGTGACCCTGCACCTGGCGGTGTTCACCGTGTTCCTGGCCTACCGGCTGTTCGGACAGGGGCTGCGCAACACCCCCGCCTCGGTGGCCACCACCCTGACCCTGGCCGAACCCGCCGTGGCCGCGCTGCTGGGCGTGGTGGTGGTCGGTGAGCGCCTGCCCGCCGTGTCGTGGGCGGGGCTGGCCGTGCTCGCCCTGGGCCTGGCGGTCCTGCGGGCACCCGCCGGGCGTCCCGGGCGCGGATAGCGCCATCGGTGCGGAGCCGGTCCGCCCGGCCCCGCACCGGGCGATCGGCGCCCCACGCGGGGCGGCCCGGCGGGGTCGTACAGCCCCCGCCGGGCCGCGGAGGCCGCGGTCAGCGCTCCTGGTGGCGGCGGGCCGGGCGGACCGGCTCCAGCACCGCCAGGCACTCCACGTGGTGGGTCATCGGGAAGGCGTCGAACGCGCGAAGGTCCACCAGGCGGTACTCGGCCCGCTCGAACGCGGCCAGATCGCGGGCGAGCGTGGCGGGGTCGCACGAGACGTAGGCCACCCTGCGGGGGCGCGTCCCGGTCAGGGAGCGCACCACCTCGGCGCCCGCACCGGCCCGGGGCGGGTCCAGCACGACCACGTCGGCGCGCACGTCCGCCCACTCGCGCAGCTGGGCGGCGACGTCGCCCTGCTCGACGCGGACCTGTTCCATGTCCTTGAGGTTGTACCGGGCGTCGCGCACGGCCTCGGCGCCGCTCTCCACGCCCATGGCTCGGCCCTCGGGGCCCACCGCGGCGGCCAGCGCGCCGGTGAACAGCCCCGCCCCGCAGTACAGGTCCAGGGCGGTCTCACCGGGCTTGGGCTCCAGGGCGTCCAGCACGGCGGCGGTGAGCACCTCGGCGGCCGCCGGGTGCACCTGCCAGAAGCCGCCCGCGCTGACGCGGTACTCGCGGCCGTTCGCGTTCTCGCGCACGCCCCTGCGCCCGCGCACCTGCTGGACGCGGCCGCCCTTGAACCGGCGCAGCACCGCGCTGGAGGCGCCCAGTTCGGGCAGGGCGTCCAGCTTGGCCCCGGTCGGTGTGACGACGACGGCGCGGTCGGCGCAGGCGGCCGAGGCGACCGCCTCCACCTCGCGGACGCCCTCCCACTTGACGTCGGTCACACCGAGCTCGGTCACACCGGGGTGGGCGATGAGGCAGCGCTCGACGGGCTCGATGTCGTGGGAGCGGTGGCGGCGCAGTCCGGCGCGGCCGCCGGAGTCCACGGCGAAGCGCACGCGGGTGCGCCAGCCCAGGCCGTCGGGGGTGCCGGGCAGCTCCTCCACCGCGACCTCGCGGTCGATCCCGGCGATGCGCCGCAGCTGGTCGGCGACGACCTTGCCCTTGAGGGCCCGCTGCGCCTCCGGGGCGGCGTGCTGCCAGTCGCAGCCTCCGCACTTGCCCGGCCCGGCGGCCGGACAGGGGGCCTGGACGCGGTCCGGGGAGGCCTGGAGGACCTCGACGGCGTCGCCGCGCAGGAAGCGGGAGGTCTGCTCGGTGACGCGGACGCGGACCCGCTCGCCGGGCAGAGCGTGGCGGACGAAGACCACCTGGTCGTCGTGGCGCCCCACGCACCAGCCCCCGTGCGCGACGTCGTCCACGGTCAGCTCGAAATCCTGTCCCACACGGTTCATGGCGGTCGTCCTCAAGAGATGGTCGGGTCACGTGACGGGTGACCCTGCGCGCACAGCCACCAACCGTTCCCAATCTACCTGCCGGAACCCACCCCCCGGGCTGGCCTGTGGACGGCCGGGGCGGCCGAGCGTGTCGGCCGCATCTGTGCCAAGGTGTCACTGTGCGCACGCGGAACCACGGCGTGCGCGGCGGCTATCTCGACGGGAGTGCGGGCGAGGTGCACATCGTGATCATGGGGTGCGGTCGGGTGGGGTCCACCCTCGCGCACACCCTGGTGGACCTGGGGCACACGGTGGCGGTGATCGACCAGGACCCCGAGGCGTTCCGGCGTCTGCGCGGCTCCGTGGCCAAGCACGCGGTCCGGGGCCCGGGCCACGACCGGGAGGTCCTGCTCGCCGCCGGGATCGACCGCGCGGGGGCCTTCGCCGCGGTCAGCAACGGGGACAACTCCAACATCATCTCCGCGCGGGTGGCCCGCGAGGCGTTCGGCGTCGACAACGTGGTCGCGCGGATCTACGACCCCCGCCGGGCCGAGGTCTACCAGCGGCTGGGCATCCCCACGGTGGCGACGGTGCGCTGGACAGCCGACGCGGTCCTGCGCCGGATGGTGCCGGGCGACGGGCGGCTCACCTCCGGACCGGAGTGGCAGGACGCGTCCGGGACCCTGGCCATGAACGAGCTGAACCTGCCGCGGGGGTGGGCCGGGCGCCGCGTCGCCGACCTGGAGGAGCGGGCGCCGGTGCGGGTGGTCTACCTGACGCGTGAGGGCCGGATCCTCCTGGCCGGGTCCGATGACCTCCTGGAGGAGGAGGACGTCCTGCACGTGGTCGCCCGCGGCCGCGACCTGGACGGGCTGCGGCTGGACGACGAGACGGGGCGTGGGTGAGATGCGGATCGCCATCGCGGGAGCCGGGAGCGTGGGACGCTCCATCGCCACGGAGCTGGCGGGCAGCGGCCACGACGTGCTGCTGATCGACCGGGACACCCGCGCCATCGGCGTGGACGACCTGCCCCAGGTGGAGTGGCTGCTGGCCGACGCCTGCGAGCTGGCCACGCTGGAGGACGCCCGCTTGGAGGGCTTCGACGTGGTCGTCGCGGCCAGCAGCGACGACAAGGTGAACCTGGTGGTGTCCCTGCTGGCCAAGACCGAGTTCGGGGTGGGCCGGGTGATCGCCCGCATCAACGACCCCGACAACGAGTGGCTGTTCACCGAGTCCTGGGGCGTGGACCTGGCGGTCTCCCCGCCGCGGCTGATCGCCGACCTGGTCGAGGGGGTCCCCGAGGAGGCCCCGGACGGGGAGGACTCCCTGCCGCCGCTGCCGGGCGCCGAGATCGCCGAGTCGGTGCTGCACGCCAGGAGCCCGTTCGCGGGCGGACCGGAGGGGGCGCTGGCGGAGTCGCTGCCCGAGGGCGTGGCGCTGGTGGCGGTGGTGGGCCCCGGCGGGGTGCGCCCGCCGGACCCCGGCCGGACCCTGGCGGTGGGCGACACCGTGGTGTTCCTGGCCGAACCCGAGGTCCTGGGCACCCTGGAGTCCCTGCTGGGCTCGGCGGACGACGCCGACTAGCCCCGTTCGCCGTGATCCTGTACTTGTGGCGAGGCTCGAGCGCCGACCTCGGCTATAAGTACAAGATCATCGCAGGTCAAAACCTCACGCACCACACCAGCAACACTTCGGCCAGGCCGTCAGTCGCCCGTCTCGCCCCGGGCCGAGCGTTCCCGCTCCTCCAGCGGGGTGCGGCCCCGGGCCAGCACCCAGACCATGGCCGCGAACGCCGCGACCTGGAGCGGCCAGCCCATGGCGACCTTGGAGAAGCCCAGGAGGGCGAAGGTGTCGGCCCAGCCGTAGGTGTCGGCCATCCACAGCGGGTACTGCACGAGCACGCGGATCACGCAGGGCAGGACCAGCAGCCAGGTCAGGCGTGAGGCCAGGGTGACCACGGCCGGGTTGGCGCGCCAGGAGGTGAAGTCCTCCTTGTCGCCGATGAACGGGCCGATCATCAGCCCGATCGCGGGCCAGCGCACCAGCACCGACAGACTCAGCACCACGGCGTAGACGGCGTTGTAGATGATGCCCGGCAGGAAGGCGTCGGCGGCGTTGCCGCTGCGCATGGCGAAGACCGCGGCGATGCCGATGCCGAACAGGCTGGTGAGCACGTACTGCACCGAGGAGCGCTGCACGAGCCGGACCGCGCCCAGGAGCAGGGCCGCGACCACGCCCAGGACGATCGACAGCCGCAGTTCCGAGCTCACGATGTAGGAGACGGTGAAGGTCAGGGTGGGCACCGCCGCCTCGACCATGCCGCGCTTGCCGCCCAGCGCCTTGGACAGCTGTGAGCGCACGAGCGCCTCGACCGTGTCCTCGGTGACCGCCGGGCGGTCCACCGCCGTGGCGCCCTCACCGTTGTCTCGCTCCGGGGCGGGGGCGCCTCCGGGAGCCGGGGTGTCCGCCGCGGGCGCCTCGGCCCTGTCGTCCGCCCCGGTGGCCGGGGCGGCCCCCTCGGCGGCCCGCTGGTGCTCAGTCATCCTGCTCCCGGTCGGATCGGTGGTCGGTGTTCGGTCGTCGCCGCGCGGGGCGTCCAACGCGGTTCCGCACGCCATGATGGCCCAAGCCTATGCGACGTGCGACCGGCCGCGGGGTACGCGCGGTGGTCGCGCGAACGCGCTCCGCCCGCCTTTGTCCCCTTGGGTCCGGGCTTGTCGCGTGCGGCTTCTCACCCGGCGGCGCACCCTGGCGGCCGGGGAACGCCTTCCGTACGCTGGCGACCAGACGCCGGAGCCGAGAGCGAGCAGGAGCCCATGCAGACGAGCACGTCCCCGCGCCGGGACCACCTGGAGTTCGCCGCCGCCCTGGACCGGGTGCTGACCCGGCCCGGAGAGTCGCACGTGTGGTCCCCCCACTCGGTGGGCACGGTGCTGGCGCTGCTGGCCACCGGCGCCCGGGAGCGCACCCTGACCGAGCTGGAGGCGCTGCTGGGCGCGGACGTGCGGGGCCAACTGGAGGAGCTGGACGCGGCCGTGGCCGCCGAGCCAGGACTCGACCTGGCCAGCCTCAACGGCCTGTACGTGCCCGCCGACCTGGAGGTCCTGCCGGGTTTCACGGCCCGGGTGCGCGAGCGCGCCGGAGCCGAGGTGGAGCACGCCGACTTCGAGCACGACTCCGAGGGGGTGCGCTCACGGGTCAACGCCAGGGTGGCGGAGGTGACCCGCGGCCTGATCGAGGAACTGCTCCCGGCGGGCAGCATCCACCCGGGCGTGCGGCTGCTGCTGGTCAACGCGCTGTGGGTGAAGCTGGCCTGGCCCGACCCCTTCGACCCGGCCCGAACCCTGGACAGGACCTTCCACACCCCGTCGGGGAGGCGGAAGGCGCCCACCATGCACCGCTCGGCCCGTCTGCCCCACGCACGGACCCAGGGATGGAGCATGGTGAGCCTGGAGGGCGACCACGGCCTGACCCTGGACGTGCTGCTGCCCGACGAGCGCTCCGCCACCCCCGCCCCGGTGACGGCCGACGCGCTCGCGGACCTGTACGGCGGCCGCTCCTCCCAGCAGGTGGACCTGGCCCTGCCGCGCTTCCGGGTGGAGACCGACACCTCCCTCCTCGAACCGCTGGCGGCGCTGGGCGTGCGCGACCTGTCCACGGACGCGGCCCGCTTCGACGGGATCAGCCCGGAGCCGCTGCGGGCCGACGAGATCCTGCACCAGTCGGTGCTGCGGGTGGACGAGAAGGGCGCCGAGGGCGCCGCCGCGACCGCCGTGATGATGCTCCGGGCGGCCGCGGTGGCGCCGAAACCGGTGAGGTTCACCGTGGACCGGCCGTTCGTGTTCGTGCTGCGCCGCGGCGGGGCGGTCCTGTTCCTGGGCCGCGTCACCGACCCCGTGGACCCGGGTCCCGCCTCCTGACCCCGCCGGGACCGCACCTCCGCCCGCGCTCGCGGGCGGCGCCTCAGACCTCGAACACCTCGAAGGCGGTGGCGAGGGGGACCCCCGCCCACTCCCCCGCCCGGGCGGCGGCCTGGGGCAGGAAGGACTTCTGGTCGAACCCCTCCAGGTTGGACAGGTAGAGGGCGTGGGCGTCCAGCGACGCCACGCCCGCAGCCAGGTCGGCCTCGCTCAGCTCGACGTAGTGGGCGGCCAGGGGCGAGGCGCCGAAGGCCACCAAGCGCACGCCCGACCACGGTGGGAGGCCCTCCTCCAGCTGCTCGCGGAACACCCACCGGTTGGCGGCGTCGCGGACCGCGTCCAGCAGGGCCGGGCCGAGCACCCGGTGGTCGGCGTGGTTGAAGGCGCCCGAGCCCGGGAAGTGGTCGCGGAAGTTGATGGAGACGATCACGTCGGGGCGGTGGCGGCGGATCGCTCCGGCCAGCGCGGCGCGCAGCGGGATCCCGTACTCCAGGGTGCCGTCGGGGAAGTCGAGGAACTCCACGGCGGCCACGCCGACGGCCGCCGCCGAGGCGCGCTGCTCAGCCATGCGCAGCGGGGCGCACTCCTCGGGGGCGATGGTGTCGATGCCCGCCTCGCCCCGGGTGACCAGCAGTTCCACCACGTCCTTGCCCTGGCCGGTCCAGCGGGCGATCGCGGAGGAGCTGCCGAACTCCAGGTCGTCGGGGTGGGCCACCACCGCCAGGGCTCGGTCCCAGTCCTCGGGGAGCGGCCGGGGCGCGCTGTTCTCCGTCGTCTGCGTCATGTGCCACAGACTACGGAAGACGGCGCGCCCTGCCCGGCACCTCCCCGGCGATGCGGGGCCCTGCTCCCGCCGGGGGGCCTACTCCCCCGGAGCGCCCCCCGCGCCGCCGGACTGATCCGGCTGGCCGCCGGCCCCTCCGGGCCGCGCACCGGGCGCGGCGCCGTTGGGAGAGCGGCCCGCGTTGCCGCGCTGGGCCGCCTGCTGGGCGGCGCGCGTCTTGGCGGCCTCGGCCATCTTCTCCTGGATCTGCTTGGGCACGGTGATGGGCAGCAGCTCGCTGGGCGGCACCGGGTGGTCTCCGCGCACCACCACGATGCTGGAGAAGAGGTGCTCGACCTCGGCCATCACCTCGGGCTTGGAGGCGCCCTCGCCGCGGATCACGCCGCGCAGCACCCAGCGCGGCCCGTCCACGCCGATGAAGCGCACCCGCTGGGCGAGCTGCTTGCCGTCCTCGGTCGTGCGGCCCTTGACCGGGACGAGGGCCTTGAGCTCGGGGCCGAAGGTGCCGTCGTGCTCCTCGGCCTTGCCGCCCTGCTTGACGACCTGCTCGCGCAGCTCCTCGCGCATCTCGTCCCACAGTCCCGAGGACTTGGGCGCGGCGAAGGGCTGCACCTGCAGGGCGCTCTTGCCGCGTACCAGGGTGACGCCGATGATCTTCTGCTTGCCCTGGGTGTCCTGGGCGACGTTCACCTGGATCTCGGTGCCCTGCTCCATGGGCAGCCGCATGCTGCCCAGGTCCATCCGGTTGGCCTCGGGGGCGTCCTCGGTGGAGTCCCACGGCCCGGAGGAGCGGTGGCGGTCCGCGTCCTTGGGCTGCTGCTCCCGGGAGCGCTCCGGCTCGATCTCGTTGCCGAAGGAGACCGCTCCGGCGGCGCCCTCACGCCTGGGCGCGGCCTCCGTCCCCGTTCTCTCGGTCTCTTCGTCCCGCTTCTTGCGGCGGCGTCCGAACACGCCTTCACCTCTTCGCTTCCGTCGGTCCCGGATGACTCCGGGGATTCGGGGCGCCGTCACCGCTGTGCGGCGTGCCCCCCGGTCGAACCGAAACCACCCGTCCCCCGCACCGACTCCGGGAGGGAGTCGGCCTCGACGAACACCGCCCGTTCCACGCGCTGGACCACCAGCTGCGCGATCCGGTCGCCCCGGGTCAGCTTCACCGGGGTGTCCCTGTCGGTGTTGATCAGGGTCACCCTGATCTCGCCGCGGTACCCGGCGTCGACCGTGCCCGGCGCGTTGACGAGCGTGACCCCGCAGCGCGCCGCGAGACCCGAGCGCGGGTGCACGAAGGCCGCGTACCCGTCGGGCAGGGCGATCGCCAGGCCGGTGGGGACCGTGGCCCGCTGCCCGGGGTCCAGGGTGACGTCGACGGCGGTGTACAGGTCCGCGCCCGCGTCACCGGGATGGGCGTACTCGGGCAGGGGGAGGCCGGGGTCCAGGCGGTGGACCGTGACAGGGATCCGTCCGCCTTCCAGGGATGTGGTACTCACATCGGCCGAGCCTATCGCTCCCCGGGCGATGAACCGGTGTCCAGCACCACCGGTAGGCGAACGGGGGCGGCCCTGCCGGATTCCCTCCGGCGGCCGCCCCCGCTCCGTGCTTGTTCGGGGCTCCGCTCCGCTTTGCCCCGTGTTCGGGCGCCCAAGGAGCGGGAACCTTCGGCGCCTACGGCGTGTTCACCCGTCCCCCGCGAACCCGCCTCCGGCACCTCCAGAACCCCGCGGGCGCCCGAACCAACCCCCTGAGGGTGAGCAGAGACCGATCGGACAGGCGCTACTCCGCGGGGGTCTCGGGCAGGGTCACCTCGACGGTGAGCTCGGCGTCGTCGGTGGTGCGGAAGTCGATCCCGGCGGCACGGCCCGCGGCGGCGATGTCGCCGCTGGCGGCGCGTGCGGCGTCGACCCGCTTGCCCGAGACGCTGACGTGCTCGACCTCGGCCCGCATGGACAGCTTGGCCTCGGACTTGGCCTTGCGCACGGCGCGCAGCACCTCGGCGGTGGCGGCCAGGACGGCGGGGTCGCCGTCGACCGCGGCGGCGCGGTACTCCGCGGTGTCGGGCCAGCGCTGGGCGTGGACCGAGCCCTCCTGCCACCAGCTCCAGACCTCCTCGGCCACGAAGGGCACGAAGGGGGCGAAGAGCCTGTGCAGGGCGCCCAGGGCGACCAGCAGCGCGGCGCGGGCGGAGGCGCCCTCGGCGGACTCGGTGTCGTAGGCGCGGGCCTTGACCAGCTCCAGGTAGTCGTCGCAGAAGTCCCAGAAGAAGCGCTCGGTGCGCTCCAGGGCCCTGGTGTGGTCGTAGGCGCGGAAGGCGGCGGTGGCGTCCTCCACGACGTCGGCCAGCGCGGCCAGCATCGCCCGGTCCAGCGGCTGGGTAACCTGCGCGGGGTCGGCGGCGGCGCCCTCACCGGCCACGGACATGACGAACTTGCTGGCGTTGAGGATCTTGATGGACAGCCTGCGGCCGACCTTCATCTGGCCCTCGTCCATGGCGGTGTCGGTGCCCAGGCGGCCGCTGGCGGCCCAGTACCGGACCGCGTCGGAGCTGTACTTCTCCAGCAGCGCCAGCGGGGTGACGACGTTGCCCTTGGACTTGGACATCTTCTTGCGGTCGGGGTCCAGGATCCAGCCGGAGATGCCGGTGGTGCTCCAGGGCAGGGTGCCGTTCTCGAAGTGGGCCCGGACCACGGTGGAGAACAGCCAGGTGCGGATGATGTCCTGGCCCTGGGGCCGGTAGTCCATGGGGAACACGCGCCGGTACAGGTCCGGGTCGCGCTCCCAGCCGGAGGCGATCTGCGGGGACAGCGAGGAGGTCGCCCAGGTGTCCATGACGTCGGGGTCGCCCATGAACCCGTCCGCCCGCCCGCGCTGGTCCTCGGTGTAGCCCTCGGGCGCCTGCGAGCTGGGGTCGACGGGCAGCTGGTCCTCGGCGGGGACGATGGGCTCGTCGTAGCGCGGGTTGCCGTCGGCGTCCAGCGGATACCAGACCGGGAAGGGCACGCCGAAGAAGCGCTGGCGGCTGATCAGCCAGTCGCCGTTGAGGCCCTCGACCCAGTTCTCGTAGCGGGCGCGCATGTGCTCGGGGTGCCAGGTGAGCTCGCGTCCGCGCCGCAGGAGCTGCTGGCGCAGGTCCTCGTCCCGCCCGCCGTTGCGGATGTACCACTGGCGGGTGGTGACGATCTCCAGGGGCTTGTCGCCCTTCTCGTAGAACTTCACCGGGTGGGTGATGGGCGCGGGCTCGCCGACCAGGTCGCCGCTCTCGCGCAGCAGGGCGACGGTGCGCTCGCGCGCGGTGTGGACGGTGGCGCCCACGAGCGTGTCGTAGGCCTCGCGGGCCGCTCCGCTCTCCAGCCCCTTGGGCGGGTCGGCCATGACGCGGCCGTCCCAGCCGATGATGGGCCGGGTCTCCAGCTGGAGCTCGCGCCACCAGGTGACGTCGGTGGTGTCGCCGAAGGTGCAGATCATGGCGATGCCGGACCCCTTCTCGGGGTCGGCGAGGCGGTGGGCCCGCACGGGGACCTCGACGCCGAAGACCGGGGTGCGCACGGTGGTGCCGAACAGGTCCTGGTAGCGCTCGTCGTCGGGGTGGGCGACCAGGGCGACGCAGGCGGCCAGCAGCTCGGGGCGGGTGGTCTCGATGTGGACCGGGGCGCCGTCGGGCTTGTGGAAGGCGACCTTGTGGTAGGCGCTGGGGCGCTCGCGGTCCTCCAGCTCGGCCTGGGCGACCGCGGTGCGGAACGTGACGTCCCACAGGGTGGGGGCCTCGGACATGTAGGCCTCGCCGCGGGCCAGGTTGCGCAGGAAGGCGCGCTGGGCGGCGGCGCGGGAGTTGTCGTCGATGGTGGCGTAGGTGTGGCGCCAGTCGACGCTCAGCCCGAGGCGGCGCCAGATGGACTCGAAGACCTTCTCGTCCTCGGCGGTGAGCCGGTCGCACAGCTCGATGAAGTTGCGCCGCGAGACGGGGACCTGCCGCTTGGGGTCGGGCTTGGCGGGCGGCTGGAAGTCCGGGTCGTAGGGGATCGAGGGGTCGCAGCGCACGCCGTAGTAGTTCTGGACGCGCCGCTCGGTGGGCAGGCCGTTGTCGTCCCAGCCCATGGGGTAGAAGACGGCCTTGCCGTTCATGCGCTGGAAACGCGCGACGGTGTCGGTGTGCGTGTAGGAGAACACGTGGCCGATGTGCAGCGAACCCGACACCGTGGGCGGAGGGGTGTCGATGGAGTAGACGTCCGCGCGGTCGGCCGTGCGGTCGAAGTGGTAGACGCCGGACTCATCCCATACGTCGACCCACTTCGCCTCGATACCGTCCAGCGAGGGCTTGTCGGGCATGCGGAAGGAATGAGAGCCGTTGGTCATGGGGCAATGGTAGTGCTCTCCGGGCCGTGGTCGCTCCGGGTTTCGGGCCGTCACAGCGGGGGGTCGGCGGTCCTCCGGCACGCTGGCGCGGGGTTCGCCCCCGACTCCCGCGGAGGGACGTGAAAGGATCTCCACGTACGCACGGGAGGGTGTGCGCCGGCCGCGCATCCTCCGTACACCCCAACGGAAAACGGTGAAGGATTCGATGGCTAAGAAGGACGGCGGTGACTTCGGCCCCGCCCTCGTGGGCTTCGCGGCCGGGTTCGCCGCGCAGTACGTCATGCGCCAGGCCCTGAACTTTGCCTGGACCCGCGTGACCGGCGAGGAGCCGCCCACGGACGTGGACTCCCCCGACATCAGCCTCGGCACGGCGCTGAGCTGGGCCGTGGTGGCCGGTGTCGGCACCGAGGTGGCCCGGGTGCTGGCCGTGCGCGCCGCCCGCGCCAGGATGTTCGGTGCGGGCCCCGGCGAGCTGGACGTCTGACGCCGCAGAGGCGACGACGGCGGGCGGCCGACCGCACCGGGGTGTGGTCGGCCGTCCGCCGTCGTGTTCCACCGCGCTCCCCCGAGGGAGCCCGCAAGGCCTCACGCGCTCCCGTCGGACGGCGGTGGGGTCCGACCGTGCGGACGGGAGCCGCCCGGGACGGGACGGTTCAGGGGCCGTCCCGTCCGATCAGGCGCACTCCTTGCAGACCAGCTGACCGGCGCGCTGCTCGGCGAGCTGGCTGCGGTGGTGCACCAGGAAGCAGCGCGAGCAGGTGAACTCGTCGGCCTGGCGCGGGAGCACGCGCACCGCGAGTTCCTCGCCCGACAGGTCGGCACCGGGCAGTTCCATGCCCTCGGCGACCTCGTCGGGGTCGACGTCGATCGTGCCGGTGCCCTTGTCCACACGCCGCGCCTGCAACTCCTGGAGGCTGTCCTCGTTGATGTCCTCGTCAGTCTTGCGCGGGCTGTCGTAGTCGGTGGCCATCTCTGCTAACTCCATCCCCCTCGTTCAGTGCCTCGTCGCGCGGGTGTAACGCTTGAGAGACCTTGGTTGTGCCCGGTTCGGCCGATGAGTTTTCCCGATGTCGGCGGACCGTGTCCCCTCCCGGGCCACTGTCCACAGGTCAGCAGTACTTTCACTGCCTCGTGACCGAAGGCGGCCACGTGTGGCTGCGCCGGGGTCGCCCCCCTGTGTACTACCCAACGTCGGGTGCCTCGTAGACCTGGGAAATCCGTTTTCGCCCACTCCGGACAAAGCGCGGAACACTCCCCCAAGGGCGGACGAAAAGCAGGACATGCCCACGTCAGGAGGGATTCCCTCCGTGTCCACGCCCGGGGAAGCATACCCACCCGGGGTCGGCACCCGTGACACGGGTCAGCGTGTCATCGGACACGTATAGATACCACGAAGACCGGCCAAACGCAGCTTGGCCCGGTGGGCGGGTTCAGCGCCGCTCCGCGCCCTCTCCCGGAGCCGGGGGGAAGCGGACGGTGACGACCAGCCCTCCCCCGGCGCGCGGCCACGCGGTCACCGCGCCCTCGTGCGCGCGCACCACGGACCGGACGATGGACAGGCCCAGCCCCGCGCTGCGGCCCGAGCCCACCCGGTCGCCGGAGCCGCGGCGGAACGGCTCGAACAGGCCCTCGATCTCGTAGGCGGGGATGACCTTGCCGGAGTTCTCCACCTGGACGGCGGGCATGCCCTCGTACATCCCGCTGCGCACGGTGATCTCGCCCTCCTCGACGTTGTACTTGAGGGCGTTCTCCACCAGGTTGCCCACGAGCCGTTCCAGCAGGACGGGATCGCCGACCACCGTGGCGGGGCGCAGGTCCTGGCGCAGGCTCAGGCCGGAGTCGGCCACCGGCCCGCTGCTCTGGCTGAGCACCGTCCCGGCCACCTCGCCCAGGTCGACCTTGGCGCGGACCTCCAGCTCGCGGTCGCTCTTGGCGAGCAGGAGCAGGCCCTCGATGAGGCGTTCGTGGCGGGCGTTGGTCTCCAGCAGGGTCTGTCCGACGCTCTTGAGGTCGGCCGAGACGTCGGGGGCGCTGAGCGCCACCTCCAGCAGGGTGCGGTTGATCGCCAGCGGCGTGCGCAGCTCGTGCGAGGCGTTGGCGACGAAGCGGCGCTGGCCGTCGAAGGCGCGGTCCAGGCGCTCCAGCATGCCGTCGAAGGTGTCGGCGAGCTCGCGGATCTCGTCGTCGGGCCCGGACAGGGCGATGCGCTCGTGCAGGGAGCGCTCCGACAGACGGCGGGCGATACGGGTGATCTTCTGGAGCGGGGACAGCGCCCTTCCGGCCACGGCGTAGCCCAGGGCCACCGCGAGCAGGCCCACCAGGAACAGCGCGAGCAGCGAGAACCGGGTGACGTGGGTGAGCACCTGCTCGATGAGGTCCCTGTGCGCCCGCAGCTCCGCGAAGGTCTGCTCGACCAGGAGCGCGTTGAGCAGGACCGCGACGATCAGGTAGTTGACCAGGACCAGCACGGAGCCCGCGGCGAAGAACAGCATCCCGTAGATGAGGGTGAGCCGCGCGCGCAGGCTGAGGTTGTCGGTGAAGTGGTGGACCCGGGCGGCGGCCGCGGAGCGCTCGGTCCCCGCGCCCTCGGGCGTCAGGGTGTTCAGGCGCCGCCACGTACCGGTGTCGCCGGGGCGGGTGGGCTCGACCTGTCCCGGTTCGGTCCGCTCCGCCGGTCTCACAGCCGGTACCCGGCGCCGGGGACGGTCTGGATGACGGGCGGGTCGCCGAGCTTCTTGCGCAGGGTCATGACGGTGACGCGGACGACGTTGGTGAAGGGGTCGGCGTTCTCGTCCCAGGCCTTCTCCAGCAGCCCCTCGGCGCTGACCACGGTCCCCTGGGCGCGCATGAGCACCTGGAGGACGGCGAACTCCTTGGGCGTGAGGGTGACCTCGCGGCCGTCGCGGTGGACGCGGTGGTTGGCCGGGTCGAGCGTGATGCCGTGGCGCTCCAGGACCGGGGGCAGCGGGGGCGCCGAGCGGCGGCCGAGGGCGTGGACCCGGGCGATGAGCTCGGCGAAGGCGAAGGGCTTGGCCAGGTAGTCGTCGGCGCCGATGGTGAGGCCCTCGACCTTGTCCTGGACGCCGTCGGAGGCGGTGAGCATCAGGATGCGGCCGTTGTAGCTCTCCTGGACCAGGGTGCGGGCCACGTCGTCGCCGTGGGTTCCCGGCAGGTCCCGGTCCAGTACGACGACGTCGTAGTCGTTGACCGCGGTGTACTCCAGGGCGGTGTCGCCGTCGTAGACCACGTCCACGGCCATCGCCTCGCGCCGCAGTCCCACCGCCACTGTGTCGGCCAGGACCCGTTCGTCTTCGACCACGAGTACGCGCACGTTGTCCTTCTCGAGCGTTGGTCCGCAAAGAAAGGGGGCCGCTGCCGGCGCATCCCCCAACACACCGGCAGCGGCGTTCTTGGTCCCGGCCGCGTCATCCGTTCTTTCACAGTCGGGGTAAGGAGACGGTAAACCCGTCGGGGCGGTTTCGCGAACCGCCCGCTCTCCTCGCCCCGCGTGAACGCGGGCGCTGGGCCGGGAGCTTCACGCTCCCCTGAGCACGGGGAGCCGCTGCCGGCGAATCCCCCAACCGCCGGCAGCGACTTAACCCCGCACATCTCAAATCTGACACATCAAGAATAAGAAACAAGTAAGCACCAGCCCTCCCGGGAAAATGTGTCATGGGACACCCTTGTCCGACACGTGGCGTAATCCGCACCGGATGCCCCGGCGCCGGCACGGCGGCTCCCGGAACGCTCCCCGTGGTGTGCCGGGGCGCTCCCCCGCCCGGGACCGCGGGACCGGTCACCTCGAGGCGGGGTCGGCCGAGGGGCGGATCACGGAAGGATCACACCGGGGTTCGGTGGTTTGGGCCGAGGTGCCGCGGGGGTACAGAAGGAAGATGCACGCGTGGACACCGGCCCCGGGCCGGACCGCGACGTGCACGCATGTCACAGGGACGTGACACTTCGACCGTGCGGACGCCATGGCGTGCGCGAACGGATTCCGCGCCGGAGCACCGCCGTGCCCCGGCGCTTACCCCTGGAAGAGGTGCAATGGGCGAGTTCCTCGCGGAGATCAAGGTCCGCATCAACGAGACCTACCGGTCGTTCCAGGCTGCTCAGGCCGCCGGAGACGACTTCCTCGCCGACACGCATGCGTCGGAGCTTGAGGACCTGTACCGCATCGCGGCTCGCAACGGCGTCGACACCTGCGCCTGAGAAGCGCTGAGGGGCGCGGTGGGCACACGGCCCGCCGCGCCCCTCGTGTGTTCCGGGGGCACCGGTCCCCGTCAGCCGTCGGTGTCGGCGCCCAGCGGGGCCAGGAGGGCCTCCAGGTCGCCGTAGAGCTCCGGGCGGGCCGCGATGACCAGGTCGTTGCTGGGCGGCCCCGAGCGCGGCCCTCCCAGCCGCAGGCCCGCCTCGCTCGCCACCAGACCGGGTGCGCACCAGTCCCAGGGGTGGAGGCCGCGCTCGTAGTAGGCGTTGCAGCGGCCGACGGCGAGCCCGGTCAGGTCCACCGCGGCCGACCCGCCGCGGCGGATGTCGCGGATGTGCGGGACCACCTCCAGCAGGACCCTGGCCTGCTGGACGCGGCGCTCGGGGAAGTAGCCGAAGCCGGTGGCCACCAGGGCCTGCTCCAGCGGCACGGCGGGCGGGGCCTCCAGGACGCG
Source organism: Nocardiopsis deserti (assembly GCF_008638355.1). Taxonomy (NCBI): domain Bacteria; kingdom Bacillati; phylum Actinomycetota; class Actinomycetes; order Streptosporangiales; family Nocardiopsidaceae; genus Nocardiopsis; species Nocardiopsis deserti. The sequence goes on from NZ_VWVS01000004.1 coordinate 504,517, forward strand.
GCCGTTCAGGCGTGCGCCGCCGCCGAGCACCGCCTCGTAGGCCTCCCCGAGCCGGGGGACGTTCACCGCGGCGGCCACCACCACGCCGTCGACCTCCGCGGCGACGGACACGGCCCAGTCGGACCGGCCGTACAGGTAGTTGACGGTGCCGTCGATGGGGTCGACGACCCAGCGCACCCCGCTGGTGCCGCCCTCGCCGCCGCCCTCCTCGCCCAGGAACGCGTCCTCGGGGCGCGCGGCGAGCAGGCGGGCCCGGATGAGCTCCTCGGTGGCCCGGTCCATCTCGGTGACGACGTCGGTGGGGCTGGACTTGGTGTCGAGCACGGTGATGCCCGCCTGCCCCTTGGCGGCGAGCTCCCCCGCCTCCGCTGCCACACTCACGGCGAGGTCGCGCAGGCTCTCGCGGTCGGGTGCGGCGTGGGTGGTACTCACTGGCTGTCCTCCGTGGCGTGGTGTCGCGCGCCGGGGTGCGTCCCGGACGCGGGTCCGGCCGGGGCCGCGGGCGCGGCCCCGGCCGGTCGTGGGCGGCTCAGAGCAGTTCGGGCCTGCTCCACTCCTTGCCGTGCACGTGGTGGTCGAGGAAGGCGAAGACCGTCTCGTACCAGATCCGGGCGTTCCCGGGGGTGAGGATCCAGTGGTTCTCGTCCGGGAAGTACAGGAACTTGGCGTCCACCTCGTGCAGCAGCAGGTCGCGCCACAGGCGCAGGCCCTCGGAGATGGGCACCCGGTAGTCCTTGTCGCCGTGGATGACGAGCACCGGGGTGCGGATGCGGTCCGCGTGCAGGTGGGGGGAGTTGAGGGTGTAGCGCTCGGGGCGCTCCAGCGGGGTGCCGAACTCGCGCTCCCACACCGGCGGGTAGTCGGTGGTGCCGTTGAAGCCGTCCAGGCCCCACAGGGAGGCGTGGGAGACGATGGCCCTGAACCGGTCGGTGTGCCCGGCGATCCAGTTGGCCATGTAGCCGCCGAAGGAGCCGCCCATCATGGCGGTGCGCTCGGCGTCGATGTCCTCGCGCGCCTCGGCGGCGTCGGTGACGGCCATGACGTCGGCGAAGGTGCGCGGCCCCCACTTGCCCCAGGCGCGGCGGAGCATGTCCTGGCCGTAGCCGGTGGACAGGGCGGGGTCGGGCAGCAGGACGGCGTAGCCGCGCGCGGCGAGCAGCCACGGGTTCCAGCGCCAGGACCAGCCGTTGAAGCTCATGTAGGGGCCGCCGTGGACCCAGAGCATGAGCGGGGCGGGCGAGTCGGCCGAGGCCTCCTCGGGCAGCACCAGCCAGGAGCGGATCGGGGTGCCGTCGTCGGCGGTGGCCTCGATCTCGGTGAGGGTTCCGGGCATGGTCAGCTCGGAGCCTGGGGTGCGCAGGCGCACGGGCTGGCCGTCGGCGGCGTCGGCGTCCAGGCGCACGGGCGCGGGCGGGGCGTCCCAGGCGTCGCGCAGGGCGTAGACGTGGCGGCCGTCGGGGGACGGGTTGAGGTTGCCGTAGGCGCCGTGGTCGCCGGTGAGGCGGGTGAGCGCGCCGCTGGCCAGGTCGATCCGGAAGACGGGGCGGCGGCCGCCCTGGTCGGCGACGAGGAACACCGCGCCGGAGTCGGCGGCCCAGGCGAGTTCGCGGGGCCACAGCTCGTGCTCGGGAAGCAGGTCGCGGCCCTGTCCGGTGGCCAGGTCGACCAGCCAGGCGGTCTCGTCCCGGGGTTCGCCGTCGTAGTCGCCCTGGGAACTGCGCACGAGCAGGACGTGGCGGCCGTCGGGGGAGACGAGCGGGTCGCCGAAGTCGTGGTCGGGGTCGGTGGCCAGGGTGCGGCGCTGGCCCGTGGCGGTGTCGACGGTGACGACGTCGCGGCGCCGGGCGCCCCGGCCGACGGGGACCTGCCACTCGGTGACCAGGGTGGCGCCGTCGGGGGTGAGCTCACCGCTCGCTCCCAGGAGCGCCATCCCGGCGTCGGGGGTCAGGTCCCGCGGGTCCCCGAGCCGGGAGTCCTCGTCGGCGGGCGGTTCGGCGACCAGGTAGCGGGGGTGGCCGGGGCCGATGTCGCTGTCCCAGGAGCGCACGGGCAGCGCCTCGTGCAGGATGGCGGTGACCCCGGCCTCCTCGCGGGCCCTGCGCGCCTCCCTGTCGGTCTCCTCGTCCTCGCTGCGGGGGAGGGTGTCGGCGGTGAGGGCGACCAGCCCGGAGTCGCGGGCGACCGTGAAGGAGCCGATGCCGCCGGGGCGGGAGGCGACCTGGCGGGCCTCGCCGCCGTCGGCGGGCAGGAGCCACAGGGCGGTCCGGGTCTTGGCGTCGGCCTCGGCCTCGGGGTCGGGGCGGCCGGTGGTGAACAGGACCGAGCCGTCGGGGAGGAAGCCGACGCCGCCCTCGCCCTTGGCCGAACGGGTGAGGCGCCGGGGGGCGCGCCCGCCCTCGGACTCGGGGGCGGTGTCGATCTCCCACAGGGCGCTGCGGAAGGACTTGGCGTCGGGGGCGATACCGCTGACGGGCGCGACCAGACGGGTTCCGTCCGGCGACAGGCGCAGTCCGTTGACGCGGCGAAGTCGGACGTACTCCGGCAGTTCATACCAGGAACGGACCAAGACACATACTCCCTGAACGTCGACGTGTGGTCGGGGCGGACACTGTCGAGCGGGCCGTGGGGCAACTGTGGTTCCCCGCCCTCCCGCGGGCGGTGTCAGCAGCGTTTACTCACCTTCCCACACGTCCGGGGCGGCGGGTCCGGTCGGGGCGCGGGTCCCGCGGGGAACCGCGGGGGCCGCGGGGACCTTCCACCCCAGGATGGCCCGCCGCGGACCGCCGCACAAAGCCTTTCCACGGGCCTGTGGACAACCCCGCGCCAACCGCGCGTGGTTCAGCGTCTCAGGCCGGGCACGAGCAGTCGGTGCAGCGCGGGAGCGAGCTCAGGCGCCGGGGCTCGGCCCGTTCCGCGTACTCGCGGACCAGGTCGGTCACCATGGACACGAACGCGGGGTGCGTGCCGGGGCTGAGCGCGCGTTCGTAGCCGATGCCGAGCTTCTTGGCGGTGTCGCGGGCCTCCACGTCGAGGTCGAACTTGACCTCCATGTGGTCGGAGACGAAGCCGTGCGGGACCACGACCACGGCGGGCACGCCCTCGGCGGCCAGCTCCTCCATGCGGTCGTTGACGTCGGGCTCCAGCCAGGGCTGGCTGGGCGGGCCGCTGCGGCTCTGGTAGACGACCTCGTGGGGGTGGTCGCGGTCGAGCCGTCCGGCCACCAGGCGCGCCACCTCGGCCAGCTGGGCGCCGTAGGCGCCCTCGGGACCGAAGGTCTGGCCGGGGCCGCCGCTGGCCTCGGCCATCGTCGTGGGGATGGAGTGCGCGGAGAAGAGCAGGTGCGCGCCCTCGCGCTGCCCGTCGGGCAGGGCGTCCAGGGCGGCGCGGGTGTGCTCGACCAGCGGCTCGACGAACCCGGGGTGGTCGTAGAAGGGCCGGATGAGGTCCACCTCGGGGGCGTCCTCGCCCAGCGCTGCACGGGCGCGGGCGATGTCCTCCTCGTAGGCGGTGCGGCTGGACCAGTTGCAGTACGCGGAGGTGGGCAGCGCCAGGATGCGGCGCACGCCGTCCTCCTTCATCCGGGCGAGGGTGTCGGTGAGCATCGGGGCCCAGAACCGGTTGCCCCAGTAGACGGGCAGGTCGATCCCGTTGGCGGCGAAGTCGGCGGTGACCGCGGCGAGCAGGTCGCGGCACTGCTGGTTGATCGGGCTGACACCGCCGAAGAGGAAGTAGTGCTCGCCGACCTCGGCGAGCCGCTCACGGGGGATGTTGCGGCCCCGGGTGACGTTCTCCAGGAACGGGATGACCTCGTCCTCCCCCTCCGGGCCGCCGAAGGAGATCAGCAAAAACGCGTCGTAGTAGCTCACAGCTCTTATGAAACCAGCTCCGCCGGACCGGCTCGCGCGACCCCCCGGATGCGTGTCCTGTGGTCTTGGCCTCCTCCCCGCCCGGGGGCCGTGTCCGGGGGAACCCGGCTCTGGCCGCGCGGGTGACCGGTCGGTAATGTCGCCGCATGACAGATGTGATGTGGCACACATGGGCGGGCACCCACCAGGCCCGGCCCAGGCGCACGGCGGCTCCGGGGAGCACCGCGGAGGTCGCCGCGGCGGTCTCCTCGGCCGCCGCCGAGGACCTGCGCGTCCGCATGGTCGGCACGGGTCACTCCTTCACCGACGTGGCCGTCACCGACGGCCTCCTCCTCTCCCCCACCTCCCTGACCCGGGTGCGCTCGGTCGATCCCGCCGCGGGCACGGCCACCGTCGAGGCGGGCCTGCCCCTGTGCGACTTCAACGACGTGCTGGCCGGGCACGGCACGGCCCTGGCCAACATGGGCGACATCGCCGTGCAGACCATGGCGGGCGCGGTGCAGACCGGCACCCACGGCACCGGCCGGGACGCGGGCGGGCTGGCCGCGCAGGTGGTCGGCATGGAGATGGTGCTCGCCGACGGTTCGGTGGTGGAGTGCTCGGCCGAGCGGGAGCCGGAGCTGTTCCAGGCGGCGCGGGTGGGCCTGGGCGCCTTCGGCGTGGTCACCGCGCTGACCATGGCGGTGCGCCCGGCCTTCCTGCTGCACGCGCGCGAGGAGCCCATGCGGTTGGAGGAGGTGCTGGAGCGCCTGCCGGAGCTGCGCGCCGACAACGACCACTTCGAGTTCTACTGGTTCCCGCACACCGGCAACACCAACACCAAGCGCAACAACATCAGCGCGGGTCCGGCCCGGCCGCTCTCGCCCTTCCGCGCCTGGCTGGACGACGAGTTCCTGTCCAACACGCTCTTCGAGGGCGTCAACCGGGTGTGCCGCCGCTTCCCCCGCGCGGTGCCCGCGGTGAACCGGGTCAGCTCGCGCGCGCTGACGGCGCGCAGCTACACCGACGCCTCGTACCGGGTGTTCGCCTCGGTGCGCGACGTGCGGTTCGTGGAGATGGAGTACGCGATCCCCGCCGAGCACCTGGTGGACGTGCTGCGCGAGGCCGGGTCGATCGTGGACCGGGGCGGCCACCGGGTGAGCTTCCCGGTGGAGGTGCGCTTCGCCCCGGCCGACGACGTGTGGCTGTCCACCGCCTACGGGCGCGACACCGCCTACGTGGCGGTGCACATGTACGGGGGGACCCCCTACGAGGCCTACTTCGCCGACCTGGAGTCGCTGTTCACCTCCGTGGGCGGGCGCCCGCACTGGGGCAAGATGCACACCCGCGACCGCTCGTACCTGGAGGGGGTCTACCCGATGCTGGACCGGGCCCTGGCGGTGCGGGACCGCGTGGACCCCGGGCGCCGGTTCGGCAACGCCTACCTGGAGCGGGTGCTGGAATAGCCGGGTCGGACGGCGGTCCGGGGACGCCGTCCGGGCGGGCCGGTGGCGGTACCGGCGACTGGGCGGGGCGCGCCCCGCCCGGGAGCCGGTCACATCGGCCGCGTCCGCGGGGTCGTCCCCGTGACGCCACGTCGGAGGGGAACGTGAGAGATGGACGAGGACGCACGGCTGGCCGGACGCTTCGAGGAGCACCGGCCCCGCCTGCGCGCGGTGGCCTACCGGATCCTGGGCTCGGCGGGAGAGGCCGACGACGCCGTGCAGGAGGCATGGCTGCGCCTGGACCGCGGCGGCGCCGAGGGGATCGACAACCTCGCCGGGTGGCTGACCACCGTGGTGGCGCGGGTGTGCCTGAACACGCTGCGCTCGCGGGAGCGGCGGCGCGAGGAACCCCTCGACGTGCGCGTGCCCGATCCCGTCGTCAGCCGCGAGGAGGACGGCGACCCCGAGCGGGAGGCGGTGCTGGCCGACTCCGTGGGGCTGGCGCTGCTGGTGGTGCTGGAGACGCTGAGGCCCGCCGAGCGGCTCGCGTTCGTGCTGCACGACATGTTCGCCGTGCCCTTCGAGGAGATCGCCCCGATGATCGACCGCTCCCCGGCCGCGGCGAGGCAGCTCGCGAGCCGGGCGCGCAGGCGGGTGCGCGGTCGGGCACCGGTCCCCGACCCCGACCCGGCCCTCCAGCGCCAGGTCGTCGACGCGTTCTTCGCCGCGGCCCGCGACGGCGACATCGACGGCCTGGTGAGCGTGCTGGACACCGACGTCGTGCTGCGCTCGGACGGCGGAGCCGCGCGCGCCCGGCACACGCGGGTGGTCACCGGCGCGCGGGCCGTGGCCGGTCAGGCCGTCACCTTCGGGGGCCTGTCGCCGTTCGCCCGACCCGTGCTGGTCAACGGGGCGGCCGGGGTGGTCGTGGTCGTGCGTGGGCGGGCGGTGTCCGTCATGGGCTTCACCGTCACGGGCGGCAGGATCGCCTCCATCGACGTGCTGGCCGACCCCGAGCGCCTGCGGCGGCTGGACCCGGCGGTCCTCGACCGCTGAGGGCCCGGCCGCCGCGAGGCGTGCTCAGCCCGTCTGGGGCACGGCGGGCGGGGGCGCGGGGACGGCCTCCTCGCCGCCCTGTTCGCCGGTCCCGGGGCCGGGCGTCTGCCCGCCCGGGTCCTGGGTCCCGCCGTCGCCCTCCGGCGGCGCGGTGGGCTCGGTGGTCCCACCGGTGCCGCCGGGGGCGTCCTCCTCCGCGCCGCCGCCGTCTCCGGTCCCGTCGTCCTCTGGCGCGCCGGTCTCGGGCGCGGGCTCGGTCGGCTGGTCGGTGCCGGGGACCTCCTCCTGCTCCCCCACCGAGGGGTCGGGGGTGTCGTCACCGGTCGCGGGTGCCTCGGGCTCGCCCTCCTCGGCCGGGGGCGCGGAGGTGCTGCCGCCGAACAGGGTGGGCGCGCTGGGCTCCTCCGAGCCCTGCGTCCAGGAGGTCAGCGAGCGTCCGGTGAACAGCTCGAACAACAGGATGACCAGCATGACCAGGACGAAGACCGCGGTGGCCGGGATGACCAGGGAGCGCCAGCCGCGCCGCCGGCCGTCCTCGCGGACGCCGGTCGCGCCGGGATCGGCCGGTGTCCGGGTGCGGCCGTCCAGCACGGGCAGGGCCATGGTGCGGGTGGCGTCGGCGTCCTCCTCGCCCCGGGAGGGGGGCGGGGTCCCGGTTCCGGAGACCTGTCTGAGCAGGGCGGTCTCGGAGATGCCCTCGGGCGGCGGCGCCACCGGCGCCCCCGGGGCGTCCGGTACCACCGTGGCGCCCTGGTGACCGGAGGCCCGTCCGGCCAGCTGTCTGGCCTGCTCGCCTCCGCGCGAGAACCAGTGCTGCAACAGGGGGCTGACGAGTGTGCTGAGCGCGGCCATCCCGGCGGCGCCGATGACCGTGCCGTACACGTTCAGGTAGGAGGCCGCGGTGGCCGCGGCCAGCGTCGCGGCGCCGGCGCCGGCGACCTGGGAGACGCTCAGGTCGAACTTCTTCCTCTTGGCGCCCTCCTCCCCTTCTTCCTGGTCGTCGTGGTGTGCGGTCCGACCCATCCGGTCGTCCCCCCTTCGTCGGCCGCGCGCGGGCGCGACGGGAACTGTCAGCGCGGGATGGGCGTGTGGTGGGGCATACAGCCCCACAGACCCCGAACTTCACATTTCGCCCATAGCTTGATAACTCAGGCTAAGGGCGACAGGTTTCCGATAACGCCATGAAATAAGAAGCATCACTCTCTGGTACACATCGGCGTGTCGAGTTGCGTCCCGGAGGGTCCGTGTACCCGTGGAACGGTCCGGGATCGGAGTTTTTCCCAGACCTGGGGTGATTCGGGAGACGCGGGATACCATCACGGCTGAGCCCTCGTGCGGGATCGGCGACATTCCCCCGCGATCGCTCCCGGTCGCGGAAGGGTCAGCGTGCCAAGATTGGCAACGAAGCGACCGTGAGGGCCCCGGGTACCCCCGGGGCGGCTCCCACCGCGGCGACAGCCGCGGACCGGGAGGCGGGCACACAGTTCGGACATGCCGGGCGCGGTACTGGCCGAACAGTTGTCGGCCGACCAGACTTGGAGAACGCGGGGGTGGGTCGCGGGACCTGCCCTCGACGGGACGCGAAAGGGAGGGCGATGCACGAGCTTCGCCTCGTGGCCGTGAGCGAGGACGGCACCTACCTGGTGCTCGCCAGCGCCGGCCGTGGAACCCGTTTCACGCTGCCCGTCGACGACCGCCTCCGCGCCGCAGTACGCGGCCAGTTCTCCCGGCTCGGCCAGTACGAGATCGAAGTGGAGAATCCGTTGCGCCCCAAGGAAATCCAGGCCCGCATCCGGTCCGGCGAGACCGCGGAGGCCATCTCCGAGATCTCCGGTATCCCGATCGAACGGGTCCGCTGGTTCGAGGGCCCCGTCCTCCAGGAACGCGAGTACATCGCCCAGCAGGCCCAGCGCGCGAGCGTGCGCGCGCACGGCGACGCCGCCCCGGGCCCCTCCCTGGAGGAGTTGGTCACCAAGCGGATCGGCGCGCACCAGTTGGAGACCGGTGACGCGGCGTGGGACTCGTGGAAGCGCGAGGACCGGTCCTGGCAGCTCAAGCTCGTCTTCCTGCACGGCGGCGAGGAGCGCGTCGCCCACTGGCTGTACGAGCCCAGACACAACAGCGTGGCCCCCGCCGACGAGGAGGCCGCCCGGTTCTCCTCCCCCGACCCCGAACCCGTGTCCTCCCCCGGTGCGACCGTGACGCCCTTCGCCCCGCGCCGCACCGAGACCAGCGCGGACCTGCCCCGGCCCGGGTCCCAGCCGTTCTCCGAGCGCGAACGCCCCGCGCCCCTGCGTCCGTCCTCCGCCGCGCACCGGAACGAGCCGCTGCGCTCGGCACCGCCCGCGCGTCCGGCCGCCGCCGAGCACCACCCCGCCGAACGCCGTCCCGTCGAGCGGGAGCGGCCCATCGAGCGGGAGCGGCCCGCCGGACACCGGTCACCGGAGTGGGACCGGTACCCGGAGCCGCAGACGGAGCGGTACGAGCGACCGCGTCAGGAGCGGCCCGCCCCTCGGGCCGAGCCCGAGCGGTGGCCCGGATCCGAGCGCGTGGCCGAGCCCGAGCGGCGGACGGAGGCCGAACGGTGGCCTGAGAACGAGCGGTGGCACGAGTCCGAGCGTCGACACGAGTCCGAGCGTCGACACGAGTCCGAACGGTGGGCCGAGTCCGGGCGGTGGCCGGAGACCGCCGCCCGCGACGAGTCCCCGCCGCGGGAGCGCCGCCGTCCCGAGCGGAGGGCGGAGCCGGCCGCCTACGACGAGCCCGCGGCCGAGGAGCGTCGCCGTCCCGAACGGCAGGCGGACTGGCTGGAGGCCCGTCCCGCCAGGCCGGCCGAACCCGAGGCCGCCCCGCCCGCCGCGGAGAACCCCGCCCAGCAGCGTCCGGCCCCGCGCCGCCGCCGCGCCACCATCGACCTCAACGACAACGGCACCCCGCGCCGAGCCGCCGAGCAGCCGCCCGCGGCCGCGGTCCCGGCAGCCGCCAACAGCGGGCCCTCCGCGGCCAAGCGCAAGGGCCGCGGCCGACGCGCCTCGGTCCCGTCGTGGGACGAGATCATGTTCGGCTCCAAGAAGGACGAGTAGGGAGCGCCCACGGGGAGGGGTCGGCCGCGCGGTGCGGCCGACCCCTCCCTCATGTGTGCTCCGGGCCGCGCGGACCCCGCCGCGCGGCCCCGTCCCCGCCGTCCGGCTCCGCGCCCTCCGGGCCGACCAGGAACGGGCGCACCATCTCGGGGGTGACCCGGGCGGCGAAGGCCAGCGAGTCCTCGAACGACGCGTCCTGTGCGGTGTAGCCGCCCGCGCCCGCGCCGACGGTGACCTGGAGGTCGGCCAGCGAGGACGGACGCTGGAAGAGGGTCTGCGTCCAGGTCCAGCCGATCACCGCCGAGTACTCCACCGTCGCCTGGGAGCGGCGCAGCGAACCCGAGCGCACGCTCACCCGCTCGCCGTCGTGGCCGTGGCCCAGGGAGCGGTACCGGTCCACGCCCAGGGGCACGCCCAGCACCGCCAGGGCTCCGGCCGCCCAGGCCAGCCACACCGCGTCCACGGCCAGGGCGACCGCCAGGAGCAGTACGAACGGCCCCGAGGAGCGGGTCAGGCGGCGGTACAGGGCGGCGCGCGGATGCCGGTTCAGGCCGCCCCGGTACCGGGCCAGCGCGCGGTCGAGGACGTTCTCGACCACCGCGCGGGGCCCGATGGGCAGCAGCACCGCGCGGTTGGCGGCGTCGCCCAATCCGGTGACGATGGCGCGCAGGCGCACCGCTCCGCGCAGGCGTTCGAGGGGGTTGTCCAGGAGTTCGTACCCGCGGATGCGGCGCTTCTCCAGCGTCACGCTGCGGCGGGTGAGCAGCCCCCGCTCGGCGACCAGGGAGCCGTCCCGTTCCCCGAGGGTGAAGCCCCAGTGGGTGAGCGCGTAGGAGACCACGGCGAACACCGGCATCAGCAGCACCAGCGCACCGGCGAAGAGGGCCACGAACAGCAGGATCAGGCTGTGGTCGGAGGTGGTCACCCAGTCCACGAGGTAGTCGGTGGCCAGTTCTCCGGCGGTCTGCTGGACCATCCCGAACAGCGTGGCCAGGACCGCGAACGGGGTGAGCAGGTACCCCAGGCTCAGCGCCCCGTACAGGTACCACGAGCGGGGCATGGCGAAGTGGGTGACGGTGTCGGCGTCCCCGGGGACGCCGGGCGCCTCCCCGGGCTCCGGGGCGCCTTCCGCCGTGCCGGGTTCGCCTGGCGCGGCGGGCGACGCGACAGCCCCGCGGCCGGTGAGCACCGCCCTGCGGTGCAGCAGCACCCGGCGCAGGCGGTCGGCCTCGCCCGCCGACACGGCGTCGAGCTTGCCGTCCTCGGTGGCGCCCGCGGAGCCCGCGGCGGCCTCGACGCGGACCACGGCCACGCCCAGCAGCCGGTGCAGCAGGGTGCTGGTGACGTCCACGCCGCGCACCCGCTCCAGCGGGATGGTGCGCTGGGAGCGGCGGAGCAGGCCCCGGCGGATCTCCAGCCGGTCCCCGGCGACCTCGTAGCGGGTGGTGCGCCAGGTGACGATCCCGCCCACGAGCAGGGCCACCACGGTCGCTCCCGTGGCGGCGAGCACCCAGGCGTTGAACCCGCCGAGCACCAGCCCGGCGGCGATCGGCACCAGGAGGCCCCTGAGCTGGTTGATGGGGCCCACGACCACGCTGCGGGGGCTGAGGCGGCGGGCGCGCTCGGCACCGAAGGGCTCCGTGCCGTCACCGCCCTGCCCGCCCCACCAGTCGCGGGGGCCGTCCGGGCGGTCCTCCCCGGCGTCCCCGGGCGCGTGGGCGCCGGAGCTCCGGGGCGTGTGGGCGCCGGAGTCCGGGGGCGTCTCGGAGTCGGGGCCCCAGGACTCGTGGGCGCCGGGGCTCCGGGGCGTGTGGGAGTCGGAGCTCCGGTCTGCGGTCTCCCCGGTTCCCCGGCCCGACGGCGCGGGGCTGCTTCCGGGAGCGACCCAACCGCCGTGGTCGTCGGGAGCGGCCGGGTCCGGCGGGCCGTGGTGTTCGCCGTGCCCGTCCATCAGGTCGCGTCGTCCCGCAGCGCGCCGGCGCGCACCGCCAGTTCCTCGCTCAGGAGGCGCGCCTCCTCGGCGTCCAGCCCCTCGATCGTGGACGACCCGGCGTAGGAGGCGGTCTGCACCTCCAGCGTCGCCACGCCGAACACGCGCTCCAGCCACCCCTGTGTGTGGTCGACCGTCTGTAGGCGGTTGACCGGGACCAGCTGCCAGGAGCGGCTGACCCAGCCCGCCCGGGTGTAGATGACGTCCCCCGCCACCTCCCAGCGGTGCACCCGGTACCTCCAGGAGGGGACGACGGCGATCCTGACCAGGGCGTAGACCGCGTAGACGACCGGCAGCAGCCAGGCGTTGTCCCGCGCCCACGGGGGGATCCACGTCCAGCCCAGCGACGAGACCGCCCAGGCGGCCGCCGACAGCAGGAGCAGGAGGACCACGCTGGCGAACAGCAGGCGCAGGGTCCACACGCCGATCGCCCGACCGCTCACGCGGCGCAGCGGCGGGCGCAGCCGCACGACCGCTTCGGGCCCGGGCGGTCGCGGCGGCTCCTGGGGGCCGGGGGTTGCGGGGGTGTCCATCACGCGCACGAGTCTAGGGCCTCGCCCTCCGTCCGCCCCTCCGCCGCGGGGCCGCAGGCGACGGCGGCGCCACCCTCCCGGCGGGGCGCCGCCGGGGCGCCCGTCCTGACACGCGCTGACACCGGCGCCCGTTTCCTCGGGGTTTCTCCGTTGGGCGCTGTCAGCGTTCTGTCAGACCGGTTGGTCAGACTTGACAGCAGACGTTGACACATGGAGGAGCGATGACTGACGCCATCCGCGCGGAGGGCCTGGTCAAGCAGTTCAAGGGCAAACGGGCCCTGGACGGCGTGGACCTGAGGGCCAGGACGGGGGCCGTGCTGGGCGTCCTGGGACCCAACGGCTCCGGGAAGACCACGACGGTGCGTATCCTGGCGACCCTGCTGCGCCCCGACGAGGGACGCGCCGAGGTGGGCGGTTTCGACGTGGCGCGCCAACCCCACGAGGTGCGCCGCCTGATCGGGCTGACCGGCCAGTACGCGGCGGTCGACGCCGACCTGACCGGAACCCAGAACCTCGTGCTCATCGCCCGGTTGCTGGGCTTCGACCGGGCCGGGGCGCGGGCGCGCTCGGCCGAGCTGATGGAGCGCTTCGAGCTCGCCGACGCCGCCGACCGCCCCGCCAAGACCTACTCGGGCGGCATGCGCCGACGGCTGGACCTGGCCGCGAGCCTGGTCGGCCGCCCGTCTCTGCTGTACCTGGACGAGCCGACCACCGGCCTGGACCCGCACAGCCGCAACGGGCTCTGGGACGTGGTGCGCGGTCTGGTCGACGACGGTGTGACCGTCCTGCTCACCACCCAGTACCTGGAGGAGGCCGACCAGTTGGCCGACGACCTCATGGTGCTCGACCACGGCCGGGTGATCAGCGAGGGCACACCCGAGGAGCTCAAGAGCCGGGCGGGCAACCAGGTGCTGGAGGTGCGCACCGTCGAGAACGGGCAGCTGTCCCTGGCCACCAGGATCATCGAGGCGGTCACCAGCACGCCGGTGTCCTCCGACGGGCTGCTCGCCAGCGTCCCGGTCACCGACTCGGGGATCCTGCCCGAGGTGGTGCGCCGCCTGGACGAGCAGGGCGTGACCGTCGCCGAACTGTCACTGCGCAAGCCCAGCCTGGACGAGGTCTTCCTCGCCCTGACCGGGCACGCCGCCGAGGAGGAGACCCCGCGGGAGTCCGTTGACGAAGGGACACGAACATGAGCGCCGTGACGACCCGGACGCCGTCGGCGCGGCCGGATGACGCGCCGACCACGCCGGAGCGGATCAGTCCGCTGATCACCGTGCGCAACGGCCTGCAACTGGCCTCGCGCAGCGTGCTGAAGATCAAGGCCAACCCCGAAGAGGTCTTCGGGCTGATGTTGCAGCCGGTCATGTTCGTGACCCTGTTCGTCTTCGTCTTCGGACAGGCGATGATGGGCGACTGGCAGACCTACCGCGACTTCCTGATGCCCGGCATCATCGCCCAGTCGGTCATCTTCGCCACGCTGGGCACCGGCTTCTCCCTCAGCGAGGACGTGGAGAAGGGCATCTTCGACCGCTTCCGGTCCCTGCCCATCGCCCGATCGGCCCCGCTGACGGGCGCCATCCTCGGCGACCTGGTCCGGTACTCGATCACCGTCGTGATGGTGCTGGTGGTGGGCCTGGCCATCGGGTTCCGCCCCGAGGGCGGTGTGGTGGGCGTGGTCGTCGCGGCCGCCCTGGTGCTGCTGTTCGCGTTCGCACTGTGCTGGATGTCGGCCTTCATCGGCATGATCGTGCGCACCCCCATGGCGGTGCAGGCGTTCGGGATGATCCTGATGTTCCCGCTGACCTTCAGCAGCTCGGCGTTCGTCAGCCCCGACGACATGCCCAGCTGGCTGCGGGTGGTGGCCGCCAACAACCCGGTCACCCACGTTGTGGACGCCATGCGCGCCCTGATGCTGGGCTCGGGCGAGGCCACCGGCCCGGTGCTGTGGACCGTGGTGTGGGCCGCGATCATCACCGCGGTCTTCTTCCCGCTGGCCGTGTGGGCCTACCGGCGCCGCACCTGACCCGCTTCCCGACGGGACCGAACGGGTGCGCGGCCGCTCCGGGGCTTCCGGGGCGGCCGCGCGCCGTTCGGGAGCGCCTCCCGGACGGGGCGCCGGGGCGGCTCCGGACACGGCGGGCAGGGGGTCAGGGGCGCTCCGCGCCGCCGGGCGCGTCCGCGGCCAGCCACGCGTCCACGAGCCCGTGGATCAGGTCGGCGCGGGTGTCCCGGACCCCGGCGACGACGAGGTCGTACTCCCGCCCGCCCAGCTCCCGGCGCACGCTCTCGCGGGCCCGCACCACGAGGGGCGTGGCGGTGTCGGCCATGCCGCGCAGCGCCTCGGCACAGGCCAGCAGCCAGGCGCCGCGCCGCGGGTCCCGCCCGACGACCATCACCGCGAGGGTGTCCAGGATCTCCGCGCACACCGGGCCCAGGCCGTGGTCGGCCAGCCGCCACGCGCGCCGGGCGTGCTCCCAGGCCTCCCCGGTGTCACCGGCCTTCCAGGCGACGGTGGTGTACAGGGTCCGCCAGCCCGCCTCCACGTAGACGGGGGAGAACCCGCCCAGGCCCTTGAGGTCCTCGCCCGCCCGCTCCAGGACCTCACGGGCCGCGTCCGGGTCCCCCGCGTCCCGCAGCCACTGGCCCTCGGCCAGGCGCAGCAGCACCATGTGCTCCTTCTCCACGGGACGCTCGGAGCCGAGGAGCTCCCACAGGTCCTCGCGCGCGGCCTCCAGGTCGCCGAGGTCGGTGAGGACCTGGGCCCGGCGGACGCGGAACACCCAGGCCAGGGCCTCCAGCCCCGAGTCCTCGGCCCTGCGCACACCGAGGGAGAGCAGTTCGCGGCAGCGGTCGAGGTCCTCGAACCGGTATACGTCCACGACCTGGACGAGCGCCTGGCACTCACCCCAGGTGTCGCCGCACGCGCGGAACTGCTCCAGAGTGGCGTTCGCGCGCTCGGTGGACCGCCCGACGCGCCCGTTGACCGCGTCGAACAGGGACAGCAGCAGTCCCACGAGGGCCCGCATCCACGGGTCGGGCTGGTCGGCCGCGGCGGCGAGGCGTTCGTGGGCGGCGCCGGTGTCCCCCTCCAGCAGCGCCCTGTACACCAGGCCGTAGACGAGCATGTGGTGCTCCTCGGCCCGCTGCCCGGCCTGGTCCAGGACGGCCTCGGCCTCGCGTATACGCTCCAGCACCGCCTCGTGGTCGATGGTCGTGTCGGCCCGCTGGAACAGACAGCTGGCGTAGGCGACCGCGCGCCCCTCGGGCACCCGGTCGCCGACCATGTCCAGGACGTCCACGGCCCACTGGTGGAGCTGGCGCCAGGAGCCGCACAGGGTCCAGTACCACTGGGTGCACTCGACCAGGTCCAGGGCCAGCCCGGTGTCGCGCTGCTCGACGGCCCAGCGTACGGCGGCGCCGCAGTTGTCGGCCTCGGCGGCCAGGCGGGCGAGCAGCTCCCCCTGGCGCGGGCCGCGCAGCAGCGGGTCGGCCCAGCGCCACAGGTCGCGGACGTGGCGGGCGTGGGCGTCGCGGACGCGCTCCTCCTCCCCGCTGCGCGCCAGGCGTTCGGCGGCGTAGGCGCGCACGGTCTCCAGCTGCCGGTAGCGGGGCGGGGTGTCGTCCCGGTCGGGGTTGTCGGCGACCACCAGGGACTTGTCGACCAGGGCGAACAGGACGGTCCACGCGTCGTGGCCGCCGACCTCCCCCTCGGTGCCGGGGTCGGCGCAGACCCGTTCGACGGCCTCCAGGGTGGCTCCCCCGGCGAAGATCGACAGGCGGCGCAGCAGGCGGCGCTCGGGTTCGTCGAGGAGGTCCCAGCTCCAGTCGACGACGGCGCGCAGGGTGCGGTGGCGCGGCAGCGCGGACCGGGCGCCCCCGGTGAGGAGCCGGAAGCGGTCGCGGAGCCGGTCGGCGAGCTGGGCGGTGCTCATGGAGCGCAGGCGCGCGGCGGCCAGCTCCAGGGCCAGCGGCAGGCCGTCCAGCTCTCGGACGACGCGGACGACGTGGGCGACGTTGTCGGGGGTGACGCGAAAACCCGGGCGCGCGGCGGCGGCGCGTTCGGCGAACAGGATGACCGAGGAGCAGGCCGCGGCCCGGTCCGCGTTGGCGCCCTCGGGCGGCAGGTCCAGGGAGGGGACGGGCAGGAGCTGTTCGCCGGGCACACCCAGGGGTTCGCGGGAGGTGGCCAGGATCCGCAGGCCGGGGCACCGGGCCAGCAGCGTCGCCACGGTGGGGGCGACCTCCTCGACGACGTGTTCGCAGTTGTCCAGGACGAGGAGGACGGAGCGGTCGCCGACGAAGGAGACCACCCGTTCCAGGAGCGGAACGAACGCGGCGGGGGCCGTGGGAGCGGCGGAGCGCGCCTGGAGCACGGCGTGCTCGCGCAGCTCCAGCGCGGAGGCCAGGGCCTGGGGGATGTCCGCCGCCGTCCTGGAGGCGAGTTCGACGAACCAGCCGCCGCGGGAGAGCAGGGAGGGCGCCCGCAGGGCCAGCGCGGAGGCGCTCTCGATCGCCAGGCGGGTCTTGCCCGCGCCGCCGGGGCCCAGCAGGGTGACCAGGCGCTCGCGGGTGAGCAGGTCGACGGCGGTGCCCACCTCGGTGTCGCGCGGCACGAAGCTGGTCAGGGCGGCGGGCAGGCGCAGGGCCGGAGGCGGAGCGGAGGGCTCGGCGGAGCGGGTCGCGTCGAGTTCGCCGCGCAGCAGCCTCAGGTGCAGGTCGCGCAGTCGGGGCGAGGGGTCCAGGCCCAGTTCGTCGGCCAGGCGGGAGCGGAAGCGCCCGTAGGCGGCCAGGGCGTCGGCAGTGCGGCCGGTGGCGGCCAGCGCGCGCACCAGGAGTACGAGGGGGCCCTCACGGTGCGGTTCGCGTCGGCACAGGGCCTCCGCCTCGGGCAGAACCTCGGTGTACAGCCCCAGGTCGGCCAGGGCCGTCAGACGGTCCTCCAGGGCCGCGCGGCGGGTCTCGGCCAGGCGCAGCGCGGTGTCCTCGGCCAGGCCGTGCGCGGTCAGGTCCGACAGGGCAGGTCCGCGCCATAAGGCGAGGGCCTCGCCCAGGTCGCGGACGGCGTCGGCGGCCCTCCCCGCGGCGAGTCCGGCCCGCCCCCGCCTGACCAGGGACTCGAACTCGACCAGGTCCACCTGGCCGGGCTCGACCGCCAGCCGGTAGCCCGAGGCGTCCCCGTCGATGCGCGCGCCCTCCCCCAGCGCGCGGCGCAGGCGGGAGACCAGGGCCTGGAGGGCGTTGCCCGCCGACGCGGGCGGACTCCCCGCCCAGACGGCGTCGGTGAGCTCGTCGTTGGCGATCCGCTGGCCGGGCCGGAGCAGGAGGAGGGTGAGCAGCGTGCGCAGGCGCGCGCCGCCGATGGCGACGGGCCGCCCGGACGCGTCGTGGACCGCCAGGGGCCCGAGGATGGAGAACCGCACCGCCCCATGATCACCGATCGTACGGACGAACGCTCTCCGTTACGGCACCGCCCGCGTCCCGTTCTCGCCGGGCTGAAACCGGCGGGGCACGGATGGGAGCGCAGGGGCGCGGTCGCGGGTGTCCGCGGCCCGTGAGGGACCGCACGGGCGTGGACGGGAGACCGAACGCCCGCCTGATCGCAGTAAGGTTCGCTGGGGAACGTGTCGTCGGCGCCCGCCCGCGGAGCCGCCCGTTCCCCGCCGGTCCGGCGCCGGGTCTCCTCCGAGCGCCGCGCCCGCGTCACCGAGATGCCCGCCTCCACGGCCCGAAAAGCAGGAGTCCCATTGTTCCCGGCCCTCCCCTTCCCCCGGACCACCGGTGCACCGCGTACGGCCCGCCCGTCCCCCGGTACGCGCGCGGGCGCGGTGGCGGCCGGGGCCGTCGTGGCCCTGACCACGGGCTGCGGGATCCTCTCCCCCGCACAGAACGGCGACATGCCCGACGACATCAACGTCACCAGCCCGCTGATGCAGGAGGGCGAACCGCTTCCCGCGGCCTACTCCTGCGAGGGCGCGGCCGAGACCACCGCGGAGGGTGAGGGCGACACGGGCGGCTCCGAGGACCCCGAGGAGGCCCAGCAGGCGTACTCGCCGCCGCTGAGCTGGTCGGGGCTTCCCGACGAGGCCGGGTCGATCGCGCTGGTGATGGACGACCCGCAGGTGGCGCAGGTGTTCTGGGTGGTCTACGACCTGGACCCGGAACTGGTCGAGCTGCGCCAGAACACCGTGCCGGCCGACGCCAAGCAGGGCCAGAACAGCATCGGCGAGTCCACCTACGACCCGCCCTGCCCCGAGCCCGACGAGGCCTACGAGTACCGGTTCACCGTGTACGCCCTCCGGAGCCCGCTGGACCTGCCCGAGGGCGCGGCGCTGAGCGCCTCCCTGGAGGCGATCGCGGAGCAGGCCGTCGCCCGCGGTTCGCTGGTCACACGCAGCGAGTGACATAGTTCACCGCGGGCGTTCCCTCCGGATCGGCCCCGGATGACCCGACGGATCCGGGGTCACGGTGATTCCTGCAGGAAGCTCCCGTCGCCCTCTGCACACGGAGCACGACAACGCATACAGTGGGTCTGTGCCCCCGCCCCATTTCAGATGACCGATACTCGTCCACTCGCCGCGCGGCGCCCTGACCCGAAACCGCACCGGACCGCCTGTGTCCCCCCGCAAGCGCAGGCCGAACCCACCGGATCACCGCGGTCCCCGGAGGTCACCGCCTCCCCCCGACCGGCCTTCTCCTGGCCGGTCACCGGTGCGACCCGGGCGCGGCCGACCTCCCCAAGGTAGTGCGTACACCATGACCGTCACCGTCATCATCATCATCGCCGTCATCGTCGTGCTCGCCGTGCTCGTGCTCCTGCTGCTGGGCATGCGCGCGTTGAGCTCCGGCTCCCGCGAGGACGACTACGACGACGAGTACGAGAACGAGGACGCCGAGGGCGACGACCGCGACGAGGAGCGGCCGCGCGGCCGCGGCCGGGAGCGGGCCCGCGACCGGAGTCGGGGCCGCGACCCCGACCAGGACGAGGACGACGGGGAACCTGAGCCGCGCGGACGCGGCCGCAGGTCCCGCCAGGGCGGCGGCGCCAGGGCGGAGCGGCGTCCCCGGGGCAGGCGCAAGCTCGACGCGGACTGGGACGACGATGACGACTCCCTCTCCGACAACGACTTCTGGTCGAGCCTGGGCGAGGACGGCCCGGCCCAGCGGCCCTCCGGGGCACGGGACGGGCGCGGGGACCGGGACTCCGCCGTCACCGTGACCGCGCACGAGGACGAGGACGACGACTACGACGACGGGTACGGGGACTACGAGGACGAGGAGGCGTCCGGGCCTCCCGGAGCCACCACGGTCCTGCCCGCCGCCGGAGGCCGCAGGAGCAGCGATCCCTCCGCGGACCTGGCCATGCTGGCCAGCCTGGGCCAGGGCAGCGGGCCCCAGCCGGCGGAGGACGAGGAGGAGCCGTCGCGGAGCCGGGGCCGCAGGCGGCGCGGGGCCGAACCGCCCGGTGAGGACGAACGCGCCCTGCCGCCGGGGGCTCCGCCGCGTTCCGCGCTTCCCCCGGCGCGGGAGGCCACACCCCCGCAGGGGGTTCCCCAGCCCTCCCGGCCCGCCGCACCGGCGGCCTCGGCCGCCGACGATCCCCTGGGCACCGGTTCGTGGTCGCCCCGCGCCTCCTCCTACTCACCCTCCCCGACCGATCCGCTGGGGTCCTCCGCAGGTGCGCGCGACCCGCTGGGCTCCTCGTCCGGTAACCGCGACCCGCTCGGGTCCTCCCCGGGACGCGACCCGCTGGGGCCCGCCTCGGGACGCGACCCGCTGGGGCCCGCCTCGGGACGCGACCCGCTCGGCGGGTCCGGCCCCGTCCCGTCCGTGGGAGACCCGTTCCAGGGCCGCTCTTCCTACGACAGCGGGTCGATGAGCCGCTCGGACTACCCGGGGACCGCCGGTGCGCGGGGCACGTCCCCTGGCGACCCGCTCGACCCGACGTTTCGGCCCTCGGCTCCGGCCCCGGCACCGGCTCCGGACACCAGCACGAATTCGCCGATATGGTCCAGCATGGACACCGGCGCGCACCAGCGCTCCGAGCTCGGCTTCGGCGGCGGGCAGGGCGGCGCGGGCGACCCCTCCGACCCCCTGACCGGCGGCTACCGGCCGCGCTCGGAGACGTCCCACGACACCGGAACCCACCACCGCTCCCCCCACGACAGCGGGACCCACCACCGCTCCCCCTACGACACCGGAGCGCACCAGCGGTCCTCCTACGACACCGGCGCCCACAGCCACGCGGACTACGGCATGCCCGGCACCGGACGACCCGAGTTCGACACCGGCAACCACACCCGCCCCTCCTACGACACCGACTCCTTCAACCGCAACGACTACGACACCGGAACCCACCACCGCTCCCCCTACGACACCGGCAACCACAGCCGTCCGGCCCAGCCGGACCCCAACCCCCCGCTGTGGGGCGGCCAGGAGGAGGGCGGCGCCTTCGGGACCCCCGGCGTCCACGGTGCTCCCGGTGCGGCGGGCTTCCCTGGCGGGACCGGCGGTTCCGGAACCCCGGAACCGCCGACGCCGTTCGGCCAGGGACCGGTCGGCCAGCCCGGCTACCCGTCCGCGTTCCCCGGTGAGGCTCCCGGGTACCCGCAGGACGGCTACCCGACGGGCGGCTACCCGGTGGACCAGGTGCGCGGGGACGCCGTCGCGGGCTACGGCGAACAGTCCCCGTTCGGCTACCCGGCCGCGGGCACCGGCGGCTACCCCGGGACCCCGGGCGGCTACCCGTCCGGCGGCCAGCCCCAGCAACCGCGGCAGCCCGGCTACGGCGGCTTCCCGCCCGCGCGGAACTGGCAGTCCGGCGAGGAGGAGCGGCACCCCGGCGGGCCGCAGGCACCGGGACCGTACCCGGCCGACTCCCGCGACCCGCACGGCCACGACCGCAACCGTTACGAGGGCGGGTACGAGGACGGCCGCTTCATCTGACCTTCCGGACATCCGTAACACACCGTAGTGGCCCTTTCCGGGCCTCAGGCCGCACGAGAGGTACATCACTTCACACCCCGAGGCAGCGGGAGATCCCGCCACCTCGGGGTTTTCTCTGTCCGGGTTTGTCCCCGGGACATGTGAAGACAGGAAAATGGCTACCAAGCGAACAACAGACCGTAACACTCCGTGGCGGAAACTGGCTACAGTTGGTGATGACGAGGACACCCTCAGAGACGCCCTCTCATTCCGCGTCTCCACGCACACCCCCCGATCCGGACACCGCAGTCCCCGTGCGCCCACGCATCACTTGCCTGGTCCAACCCGAACGGAGTAACCATGCGCAACGACGCCCAGGGAGTCACACCCGAGAGGCCGCCCACGGCCTCACCCGGGCACCGTCCCGACCGCCACAGGGGGATCGCCGCCGACGTCGGCGCCTCGCTGGTGGTCTTCCTGGTCGCCGTCCCCCTGTCCCTGGGGATCGCCGTCGCCTCCGGCGCCCCTCTCATCGCCGGGATCATCGCCGCCGTGGTCGGCGGGATCGTCGCCGGACTCGTCGGCGGGTCCGTGGTCCAGGTCAGCGGCCCCGCCGCCGGTCTGACCATCATCGTCGCCGACCTGGTCATGACCTACGGCTGGCGGGTGACCTGCCTGATCACCCTGCTGGCCGGGCTGGTCCAGCTCGCCCTCGGCGCCTTCCGCATCGCCCGGGCGGCCCTGGCCGTCTCCCCCGCCGTGGTGCACGGCATGCTCGCCGGGGTCGGCGTCACCATCGCCCTGGCCCAGCTGCACGTGGTCCTGGGCGGCGAACCGCAGAGCTCGGCGATGGCCAACATCGCCGACCTGCCCCACCAGATCGCCAACAACCACACTCCGGCCGTCGCGGTCGGCGTCATCACCATCGCGATCATGTTCACCTGGAACAGGCTGCCCTCCCTCGGGCGGTTGCGGCCCGCCGTGGTGCCCGCCGCGCTGGTCGCCGTGGCCACCGCGACCCTCATCTCCACCACGAGCGGCTGGCAGGTGCAGACCGTCGCCCTGCCCGGCTCCCTCGCCGACGCCTGGAACGGCCCGATGCTGCCCGAGGCCGGGCAGTGGGACGGCATCGCCCTGAGCGTGGCCGCCGTGGCCATGGTCGCCAGCGTCGAGTCCCTTCTCGCCGCGATCGCCGTGGACCGCATGCACAGCGGCCGCCGGGTGATGCTCAACCGCGAGCTGTGCGGCCAGGGCGCAGCCAACACCCTCAGCGGCGCTCTGGGCGGACTGCCGGTGGCCGGTGTGATCGTGCGCAGCACCACCAACGTGCGCGCCGGGGCGCGCAGTCCGCTCTCGACCATCCTGCACGGCGTGTGGATCCTGCTGTTCGTCGCCCTGTTCGCGCACGTGGTCGAGCTGATCCCGATGCCCGCGCTCGCGGCGCTGCTGGTGTTCATCGGCGTGCAGATGGTCTCGGTCGCCCACCTGCGCGACCTGCGCCGCCACCACGAGGCCAGCGTCTACCTGGTGACCCTGTTCGGCGTGGTGTTCCTGGGGCTCCTGGAAGGCGTGTTCATCGGCTTCGGGCTGGCCATGATCGTTTCCCTGCGCAGGCTCACCAAGCTGACCGTGACCACCGAGGAGCTCGACGACCGGGTGCACATCACCGTGCACGGCTCGCTCACCTTCCTGGGCGTGCCCCGGCTGGCGCACGTGCTGCGCACCGTCCCCTCGGGCTCCCGGGTCGACCTGGACCTGCACGTGGACTTCATGGACCACGCCGCCTTCGAGGCCATCCACGCCTGGCGGGTGGACCACGAGCGCACCGGCGGCAGCGTCGACATCGACGAGGTGCACGAGAAGTGGTACACGCGCAGCTCCACCAGGTCGGCGCCCGCCGCCAAGACCGCACCCGGCGGCCTGGCCCGCGGGTGGGCCCCCTGGGGGATGCGCGGTGACGGCGACCGCGGGCTGAACGCGCTGGGTCTGCTGGCGGCCGGTGCCCGCGAGTACCACGCCAGCACCACCGACCGGATGCGGTCGGTGATGAGCCGCCTGTCGCACGGCCAGAACCCGACCGCGATGTTCGTCACCTGCGCCGACTCGCGCGTGGTGCCCAACCTCATCACCGCGAGCGGACCCGGCGACCTGTTCACCGTGCGCAACCTCGGCAACCTGGTGCCGCCGCGCGACGCCCCCGACAACGGGTCGGTGGGAGCGGCGATCGAGTACGCGGTGAACGTGCTGCGCGTGCCCTCGATCGTGGTGTGCGGCCACTCCCACTGCGGCGCGATGCAGGCCCTGCTGGAGAAGGCCCACCTGGAGGCGGACGAGGCGGCATCGCACATGTGCCGCTGGCTGTCCAACGGCTCGGAGAGCCTGGTGCGGGTGGGCGAGGAGTCGGGCGCCCTGGCGGGCCTGCCCACGGCGGAGGCGCTGCGCCGCCTGGCGCAGGCCAACGTGGAGGCGCAGATCGGCAACCTCATGAGCTACACGGTGGTCCGCGAACGGGTGGAGGCGGGCGAGCTGACGCTGACCGGGATGTACTACGACCTGGAGACGGCGAGGGTGCACCTTCTGGACGCCGAGACGGGGGAGTTCGCCCCCGTGCAGGGCGTCCAGGACGTGGACGACCCCGTGCCCCACCCGAGGCCGGATGCGGACCACGGGGATCAGCTGGTGGAGGAGTCCTCGTCGGGCGCGTCGTCGCGTCCGTCCTGCTGAACGCCTGAGGCCTGGTAGGAGGCGAGCAGGACGATCACCACGATGGCCAGGACCGGCAGACCGAAGAGAGCCACCCAGAAGGCGGTGGAGTCGAACAAGAGTCACCCATTCCCGTGAACGCGGATGCCCGCTGGGCCCGACCCCGGACGTCGGCCCACGGGCGTACGCGCTCCGGAGCTCGCCCGGGATAGGGAGCGCAGGGGCCAATCTATCGGTGTGCACGGGCACGGGGCCATCACCGGTGGGCTGTAGGACTGTACCCGTGCGCCGGGAGCGGTCCCCCAGGCCGGTCGGCGCACCGCCCCGACGCGTCGCTCCGGAAAAGGGCACGGCCCCGGCACGCCGCCCGGGGCCCGCACGGGCCGGAACGCCACGGGC
Source organism: Nocardiopsis deserti (assembly GCF_008638355.1). Lineage (NCBI taxonomy): Bacteria > Bacillati > Actinomycetota > Actinomycetes > Streptosporangiales > Nocardiopsidaceae > Nocardiopsis > Nocardiopsis deserti. The sequence continues at coordinate 528,496 of NZ_VWVS01000004.1, forward strand.
GGGCCGCACCGTCCCGGCCCGTGCGGGGAGGGACGCGGATCCGGTGAGGTCGGCCTGCTCCTGCGGTCCGGCTGATCCGCCATCCGGGACAGAACCGGAACACGGCCGTCTCCCCCGCGCTACGCCGCTGGTCAGGAGGGTGTGTGAGGGGGAGTCGGCCGGTAAGCCGGATTCTGTCGGTTCCGAGGAACCGGGCGGCCATCCATCTGGGACCGTCGTTGCCGACGGCCTCGGTGCGGTCTACCCGCGGACTCGGGCGGGCCGCCCTCGAACATCCGCGCGGGAACCCGGAGGTTCCCTTTTTGACCTTGCTCCGGGTGGGGTTTACCGAGCCGACCGGATCACTCCGGCCGCTGGTGGTCTCTTACACCACCGTTTCACCCTTACCACCGCGAGCGGTGGCGGTCTGCTTTCTGTGGCACTGTCCCGCGGGTCACCCCGGGTCGGTGTTACCGACCACCCTGCCCTGTGGAGTCCGGACTTTCCTCGAACACGCGCACCAGGCGCGGTCCGCGACCGCCTGGCCGACTCCCCTCGCCGCCCATTCTACGCCCGCCGCAACGGCCTCGTTCCCCCTCGAACCCTCACACCAGATGGGCGGTGTCGTTGAGGGATCGCACCACCATGGGGCCGTCGGCGAACACGTCCACCTCGGTCAGGCACGCGGTGTCCAGGTGCATCCGGTACAGCGCCTCCACCGGGGCGAGCAGGGCCTGCTGCACCACCGCCTTGATGGGGGTCACGTGGGTGACCACCAGGACGGTGCGCCCCCGGTGCCGCTCGACCAGGGCCCGGCGGGCGGCGGCCACCCTGCGGGACGCCGCGGCGAAGCTCTCACCGCCGGGCGGCGCCGTCTCCGGGTCGGCCAGCCAACGGTCCACCTCGGCCGGGGCCTGCGCCCGCGCCTCGGCGAACGTCATCCCCTCCCAGGCCCCGAAGTCGGTCTCGACGAACCCCTCGTCGATCTCCACCGGCAGCCCGAGCGCCTCGGCGGCGTGGGCCGCGGTGTCCCTGGTGCGCCGCAGCGGCGAGGACACCACCGCGTCGAACGGCCGCGGGGCCAGGCGGCACGCGGCAGCCTTGGCCTGCGCGTGCCCGTCCTCGGTCAGCGGGATGTCGCCCCTGCCCGCGAAACGACGCTCCACCGACAGCGGTGTCTGCCCGTGCCGCAGCAGGACGAGCCGGGTCGGTGCGGTGTCGGGCGGCGCCCCCCAGCCGGTGCTCACTGCTCGGTCCGGCCGCCCAGACCCGACTCCTCGGTGCGGACCAGGATGCGGCGGCAGTCCTCGCAGCGCACGACCTCGTCGGCGGCCTGGGCGCGGATCTCGTTGAGCTCGACGGTGCTCAGCGCGAGCTTGCAGCCCCCGCAGCGGCCGTAGCGCAGCGGCGCCGCGCCCACGCCGTCGTACTGGGCGCGCATCTTGTCGTAGAGGGCGAGCAGGTCGGCGGGGATCTCCTCGGCCACGCGCTCGCGGTCCTGGGTGGCCCGGGTGCGGTCCCACTGGATTCCGGCGGCGGCGGTGTCTCGGCGGGCCACCATCTCGGTGTACTCGGCCACGACGCGCTCGCGTTCGGCGGTCAGGCGGGCCACCTCGGCGTTGAACTCCTCGGCGCGCTCCATCACCTCCAGGACGATCTCCTCCAGCTCGGCCTGGCGGCGGCCCAGAGAGGTGATCTCCGACTGGAGGTTCTGTAGTTCCTTGGCGTTGGTGATCTGCCCGGACTCCAGGCGCCTGGCGTCCCGGTCGGCGCGCGTGCGCACCTGGTCGACGTCGCTCTCGGCCTTGCGCTGCTGGCGTTCGACGTCGGACACCCCGGTCTGGGCAGTGATCAGCTCGCTGTCGATCTGGTCCACCCGCTCCTTGAGCCGGGCCGCCTCGGCGACCTCGGGCAGGGTACGCGCGCGGTGGTCCAGGCGCTGGAGGTCGGTGTCCAGGTCCTGGAGGGTGAGAAGTCTGGCCTGTGCGGCGGGTTCGGCTTTCACGTGTGACGTCTCCTGTGATGGCTGGGGAGGGCGAGTACGCCGCCCGCGCTCTACTCTGTCCAGTTTGGTCGGCGACCCTGCGGGGCCTGTGGGCTCTCTCAGGGGCCTGTGGGCTCTCTCAGACGTGTGAGACGGCCTGTGACCAGGCGTCCGTGACCGTCGTCGAGACACGGACCTCCACGTTAGCCCCATCCGGGCCGCCCGCGCGCCCGAGTGCGTCGACCAGGTGGCGCGCACCGTCGGCCAACCAGGGCCACTCGCTGGCGAAGTGGGCGGTGTCGACCAGGGCGGGACCGCCCGGGTCCTCCACGAACTCCGAGGCGGGGTGGTGGCGCAGGTCGGAGGTGACGAACACGTCCACGTCGGCGGCCCGGGCCGCGCCGAGCAGGGAGTCCCCGGCTCCCCCGGACACCGCGACCGTGCTCACGAGGCGGTCCACGTCCCCCGCCACACGGATCCCGGCGGCGGTGGCGGGCAGCCCGCGGGCCACCTGCTCGGCGAACTCGCGCAGGAGCACCGGCCGCTCCAGGGCGCCGATCCGGCCGATGCCGCGGCGCCCCTCGGGGTCGGTGGCGTCGGGGTCCAGGGGCCGCAGCGGCCCGGTGAGGCCGACCGCGCGGGCCAGCGCGTCGGACACGCCGGGCGAGGCGGTGTCGGCGTTGGTGTGCGCGGTGTACAGGGCGGTCCCCGACCGGATGAGCCGGTGCACGATCCGCCCCTTGGGGGTGTTGGCGGCCACGCTGGTGACCCCGCGCAGCATCAGCGGGTGGTGGGTGATGATCAGGTCGGCGCCCCAGGTCAGGGCCTCGTCGACGACCGCGTCGACCGGGTCGACGGCGAACAGGACCCGCGCGACCGGCTGCGCGGGATCGCCCGCCACCAGCCCGACCGCGTCCCAGGAGGCGGCCCACGCGGGAGGATAGACCCGCTCGAAGGCGGCGGTCACGTCGGACAGGGTCAGGTGCGCGGAATCGGTGTTCACGGCCCCGACCCTAGCGCTCCTCCGGCCGGTCGCGGTTCACAGCCGACCGCGGTTCACGGAGGGGCCAGGCGCGCGCCGATCTCCCGCAGGCGTTCGGCGACCTCGGGCGGGGCCTCCAGGGCGAAGGGGGCGCCGAGGGCCAGGACCGCCGCCGTGTACTGGCACACCAGGTCGAGGGAGTCGGCGCTGATCCGGATCCGGCAGCGGTGACCGTCCAGCGGCTCGACCCGGCCGGGCAGGGGGCCGTGGAAGCGGGTGTGGAAGGCCTCGGCGGACAGCTCCAGGGTGATGTGCGCGGTGTGTCTGTAGACGCCTGCGGCGAAGAGGCGGGTGAGGAAGGCCGCCGGGTCGGGCGTGGGCAGCGGCCTCGGCTCGAACCGCCGGTGGGTGGGCCGCGGGCCGCTGACGCGGTCCACCCGGAAGGTGCGCCAGTCGTCGCGGTCGGTGTCGTGCGCGATCAGGTACCAGTGCCCGCCGTGGGAGACCAGGTGGTGCGGCTCGACCCGGCGTTCGCGGGCGTTGCCCTCACGGTCGCGGTAGTCGAAGTCGGTGACGGCGAGGTCGCGGCAGGAGGAGGCCAGCACCCCCAGGACGGAGGGGTCCACACCGGGGACGTCGGGGTGGGGCACCGCGCTCGTGGCGCCGCCCACGGCGGCCAGCCGCGGGCGCAGACGGGCGGGCAGGACGCGTTCGAGCTTGGCCAGGGCGCGCAGCGCGCTGTCCTGGACCCCGGTGGCGGTGACCAGGCCCAGCGCGATCGCGACGGCCTCCTCGTCGTCCAGCAGCAGCGGGGGCAGGTCCCGCCCGGAGGCCAGGCGGTAGCCGCCCGCCACGCCGGGCGTGCCCTCCACCTGGTAGTCGAGCCCGCGCAGCCGTTCGACGTCGCGGCGCAGGGTGCGGGCGCTGACGCCGAGCCGCTCGGTGAGCTCCGCGCCGCTCCACTCGCGCCTGACCTGGAGCAGCGACAGCAGTCGCAGCAGCCGTTGCGGCATCTCCCCGCGTACGGATTCGCCCATGGACGCAGACTGCCAGAGATCGCGGCCACGTTGTGACCGCATGGGTTCCTACGGTGGCCGGCATGGACGAGACCACGAGCGCCAAGAGCACGACGAGTGACACGGACATGCTGGGGGACCTGGCCGGACGGGTGAGCGGGCCGGTACACGCGCCCGGGACCGACGCCTACGACGAGGCCCGCACCGGAATGCAGCTGCTGGACCGGCACCGGCCCGACGCCGTGGTGGAGGCGGACGACGCCCGGGACGTGCGCGCCGCCGTGGCCTGGGCGTCCGAACGGGGACTGCGGGTGTCGGCCCAGCTCACCGGACACGGACTCGGCGCGGGTATGGCGGGCGGCGTCCTCGTCGTCACCCGCCGCCTGAACGGAGTGCGGGTGGACCCCGGCCGGAGCACGGCGTGGGTGGAGGCCGGAGCCACCTGGCAGGCGGTGGCCGACGCGGCGGCCGAGCACGGACTGGCGCCCCTGTCGGGCAGCTCGCCGGGGGTGGGCGCGGTCTCCTACACGCTCGGCGGCGGCGTGGGACTGCTGGCCCGCCGGTACGGGTTCGCCGCCGACCACGTGCGGCGCGTGGACCTGGTCACCGCTGACGGCCGCCTGCGGCAGATCACCAAGGACAGCGACCCGGACCTGTTCTGGGCGGTGCGCGGCGGCGGCGCGGGCGCGTTCGGCGTGGTCACCGGCATGGAGATCGACCTGTTCCCGGTTGCGCGGATCTACGGCGGAAGCCTGCTCCTGGACGCCGGAGCCGAACCGGGCGCGCTGGAGGCCTGGCGGCGGTGGACCGAGACGGTGCCCGAGGAGATGACCTCGGGGGCCTCCGTGATGGTCTACCCGGACGTGGAGGGCGTGCCCGAACCGATGCGCGGGCGCCAGGTGGCCCAGGTGTCGGTGGCCTGGTCGGGCCCCGTCGAGGAGGGGGCGAAGGTGGTGGAGCCGCTGCGCTCGGCCGCCCCGGTACTGGCGGACACCCTGCGCGAGCTGCCCTACGGCGAGTCGGGCGCGGTCTTCGACGAGCACCACGACCAGGCGGGTTTTCGCGGCCGCAGCGTGCTGGTGGACCGGTTGGACGGGGAGGCGCTGGCCGAGCTGGCCCGGATGACGGGCGAGGCGCCGTTCTTCTGCGTGGTCTGGCTGCGCCACCTGGGCGGGGCGCTGGCCCGTGAGCCGCGGGTGGCCAACGCGGTCGGGCACCGGGGCGCCGCCTACGCGCTGACGGTCCTGACCTTCGCCGAGGACGAGGACACCGAGGGGATGCGCGACCTGCGCGAACGGGCCGCGGCGCTGTTCGAGCCGCACACGGTGGGCCGCTCGTCCACGCTGGGCTTCGGGCCGATGGACGAGGCCGAGGTCCGCGAGGTCTTCGACGACCGCGACCGCGCGAGGCTCGCTCAGGTCAAGGCCGAGTACGACCCGCGCGCGGTGTTCCACTCCAACCGCCCGATCCCGCCCGGGGGCTGGTAGGCGGGAACGCGCACGGCCGTGACACAGGCCGTTCCGGCCGCATCGCGGGGAGTTCGCGGTGCGGCCGACGGCCCCGGCACCCGGGCACCGCCGCGTTCCGCACGGGCCGATCGGTGTGAGCACCGGCACGGACCCGCTGCTTCGACCGGCCCCTAAGCTTGTTGGGCTATGGAGAAGAGCGAGCAGCAGCGGCCCCCGTCCCCGGTCGGCGCACACGTCCCGGTCGCGGGCGGCATGGCCGACAAGGGCCTGGCCTACGCCGAGGAGATCGGCGCCGAGACCGTCCAGGTCTTCGTGTCCAACCCGCGCGGGTGGGCGACCAACGGGGGCGACCCCGCGCAGGACGCGCGGATGCGCGAGCGCACCGACCTGCCCGTGTTCGTGCACGCCCCCTACCTGATCAACCTGGGCACCCCCAGCGAGGAGACCGCCGAGAAGTCGGTGCGCTCCCTGGAGCACGCGCTGCGCCGGTCGGCCCAGATCGACGCGCTGGGCGTGGTCGTGCACACTGGCTCGGCCGTCTCCGGCGGACGCGAGGTCGGCCTGTCGCGCACCCGCGAACGGCTGATGCCGCTGCTGGAGAGGCTGGGCGAGGACGTGCCGCCGGTGCTGCTGGAGCCGATGGCCGGTCAGGGCCAGGTGCTGTGCGCGACCATCGACGACCTGGCCGCCTACCTGGAGGTGCTGGAGTGGCACCCGCGCGTGGGCGTGTGCCTGGACACCGCGCACATGTTCGCCGCCGGGCACGACATCTCCACGGCGGAGGGCATGCGCGCGGCCCTGGACCGCTTCGGCGAGACGGTCGGCGCCGACCGGCTGAGGGTCGTGCACTGCAACGACTCCAAGGCCGCGTGCGGCAGCTGCAGGGACCGGCACGAGAACATCGGCGCCGGGCACATCGGCGCGGAGCCGTTCGGCGAGCTGTTCCGCCACCCGGTGAGCGCCGGGGTGCCGCTGATCCTGGAGACCCCGGGCCCGGCCGGTCCGCACGCCGCCGACGTGGCCGCGCTCAAGAAGCTGCGCGAGGCCTGACCACCGCCGGAGAGCTCAGGCCTCCTCGGCTGCGGCCCCCTCCGACCTGCCCTCGGCCTCGGGCAGGATCGGGAAGAGGGCGGTGTCCACCTGGACGACGTCGGTGTCGGGGTGGCTCTCGGGGGTCCGCCCCTGGAAGCGCCTCCCCCAGGAGCGGAGGAAGTCGTTGAGCGCGTCGGCGAACTCGGCCGCCTCCTCCGGGGTCATCCGGGCGTGGCTCGTGGAGTCGTTGGCGGCGTCCTTCCAGCGACGTACCGCGGGCAGGTCCGGACTGTCACGGACCAGCGCGGTCCAGTCCGCGAACCGTGTCTGCTTCTGCTGGTAGAGACGGCTGAGGACGGCCTGGGCGGCGTCCCGGGTCTCGGGGTTGCTGAGGAACTCGTGCCCGGACATGCTCCAGCCGCCGGGCCGCAACCGCCACCAGCGCTCGCGTCCGCCCTTGCGCCCGGGTTCGTTCTCGATGAACCCGTAACGCGACAGCTGGCGCAGGTGGTAGCTGGTGGCGCCGCTGCTCTCCCCCAGGCGCTGGCCCAGGATGGTGGCGGTGGCCGGGCCGTTGAGCCTGAGCTCGTCCAGCAGGCGGGCCCGCAGGGGGTGGGCCAGGCCCCGCAGCGCCTGGGCGCTGACCCGCATCCGCTGGTGGGAGTCGGCGGGGACGTCGGGGTCGTCGTCGGTCATGGACCTCACCGTACTGGGGGAACCTCTCCGCAAACAGTGTGCTGCAAAGTTCTCTTTGCAGCGTGGGCGAAGGTGCGCCGGAAGGCGGGACGGGATCAGCGGTCGCCAGCGGCGGACGCTGTGGCCTCGTCGGACAGCCGCGCGCACCCGGCGACGGCCCTGCGGAAGACCAGGGGCGTGACCACCATGACCAACCCGCCCACCAGGAAGGGCAGGGCGAGGTCGATCCGGCCCAGCAGACCGCCGAGCAGCGCGCCGACCGGGGACAGTCCCCAGCCGACCATGCGGAAGGCGGCGGCCGCCCGACCGCGCAGGTGGGAGGGGAGCACGGCCTGGAAGAACAGGGAACCGGACACGTTGGTCACCGTCATGCACAGACCCAGCACGCCCCAGGCGAGGGCGGCGGACCAGACGTTGGGCACCAGGCCCACCCCCAACAGGCACGCCCCCATCCCCAGGTAGCCGCCCATCATGGCCGTCCTGCGGCCGAGGCCCGCGACGAGCCGGGAGGCCAGCACCGCCCCCAGGACGCCTCCGACCGCGATCGACGCCAGGAAGAGCCCGTACAGGGCCGCGGGAACGCCCAGCACGCCCCGGGCGTAGAGGACCAGCACCGAGGTGGCCATCTGGATGCCGATCATCATTCCGGCGTTGTTGAACGCCAGGCCCCGCGTCAGCGGCTGGCCGAAGACGTGGGCGAAGCCCTCCCGCAGGGAGCGCAGTACGCCCCGGCCGGACTCCGTGCCCTCACCGCCCTCCGCGGCGTCGGTGGACTCGGCCGGGTCGGGAACGCGCCGCAGCATGAGGGCGACGGTCACCACGAGCACGGCGCACAGGGCGTAGGACAGGGCCGTCCCGGCCACGGGCAGGGCGGCGGCGACCGCGAAGAGCACCCCGGCGACGGGGGTGGCCACACAGTCCTGGGCGACCAGGCGACCGCCCTCCAGCCTGCTGTTGGCGCGGTCCAGCAGGCGGCCGGGCACGATCCGCGACACGGTGATCCGGGTGACGGGGTCGGTGACCGTCTCGCAGCAGATCACCACGAAGATCGTGGCGTACAGGGCCCACAGGGTGGCGCCGCCGGTGGCGATCAGCACGGCCAGGGCGGCGACGGCGATCGCGGCGACGGTGCTGGAGACCGTCATGGCGCGGAGGCGGTCGACCCGGTCCAGCAGCACGCCCGTGAACGGCGCGACGAGCAGCCAGGGCAGGAACCGCGCCACCACCAGCCCGGAGACGGCGAGCGGGTCGTGGGTGAGGGTGGCGGCGATCAGCGGCAGGGCGGTGGCGAGCATGCCGTCGCCGAGGTTGGTGAGGGTTCCGGCCGCCCAGAAGCGGTGGAAGACCCCGCCGAGGCGTTCGGTACGCGTCGGCGGGGCGGAACGTTCGGCGGCCATGGATGTCCTCCTGGATTCGGGGGTGCCACCAACGTAAGACAAAGAATCCTTTGCAAAGAGTTACGTGCAAAGTTTTCTCTGCGTTACTTTCGGAGGCACCGCCATCACGCAGGAGAGCCGTGGGAAGCGGGGTCGGCCCCCCGCGCCCACGGGCGCGTCATGGGCGACAATGGGGAGGACGCCCCAGGATCGGGGCGGGTTCCGGCTCAAGGAATGAGGTGTCGCCGGATGGATCCGGTCTCCATGGTCTTCGGAGCCACGATCGCTCTCGGCGGGTTCCTGTTCGGCCGCCTGCTGACCAAGCGCCAGACGCGGGAGGCGCTCGACCAGCAACGCAGGCAGGAACAGGCCAGGGCCCTGGGCCCACCGCAAAACCCCCAGCCCCTCTGCGGCTGCGGCCACCACCTGGTCTTCCACGACCAGCAGACCAAGAGGTGCCAGACCCAGGTGGTCATCCCCGGCCGCTGGACCGGACAGGCCAGCTCCACCTACCGCCAGTGCATGTGCCAGGGCTACCGGGGTCCCCTCCCCCTCGACGAGTACTACGCCCCCGACTACCTCAACGAGACCGACGGCTGACCCGGCACGGGCACGTCCCGTGCCCCTCGGCGGGGTCGCGGCACGGTTGTCCACAGGCGGTGACGGGGGCTGGCGCCGACCGGCCCCTTCCGCTTTCCTGGAAGCGGGGAACCCGGGCGCCGCCACCCCCGGGCTCCCTCACCCCGACCGCCTCCGACCGCAGAGACCGGCCCCGCGCACGGGGGCCGTTCCGCCCCGTTCTTTGCGAAACCGCCCCGCCGAAGGCCCCGCGCCGCGTCCGCCGCTCCCCGCGCGGGAGCCCACATGAGAGCGCGTGCGAGAGCACCGCCACAGTGCGCGAACCTGGGACACGGGGCCAACGGGATGACAATGTCCTTCCCCGCCACCAGAATGTCCCCGCACCGAACAGCCAGAGAGTGGACGTTTAACCAGTGACGACGCCTGTGACACCCACGATCGACCAGCGCATCGCCGAGGAACTCGGAGTGGGCGCGCACCAGGTCACCGCCGCCGTCGGCCTGCTTGACAGCGGATCGACCGTGCCCTTCATCGCCCGCTACCGCAAGGAGGTCACCGGCGCGCTGGACGACGCCCAGCTGCGCGCCCTGGAGGAGCGCCTGCGCTACCTGCGTGAGCTGGCCGAACGCCGGACCGCGATCCTGGAGTCGATCCGTTCCCAGGGCAAGCTGGACGAGGCGCTGGAGGCCAGCATCCACGCGGCCGACTCCAAGGCCCGCCTGGAGGACATCTACCTCCCCTACAAGCCCAAACGGCGCACCAAGGCCCAGATCGCCCGCGAGGCGGGGCTCGAACCGCTGGCCGAGGGACTGCTGGCCGACCCCACCCAGGACCCCCGGGAGGCGGCCGCGGCCTACGTCGACCCCGACAGGGAGGTGGCCGACGTCAAGGCCGCCCTGGACGGGGCCCGCGCCATCCTGGTGGAGCGCTTCGCCGAGGACGCCGACCTCACCGGCGTCCTGCGCGAGCGGCTGTGGGAGAGGGGCCGCCTGGGCTCGGCCGTGCGCGAGGGCAAGGAGGAGGCGGGCGCCAAGTTCGCCGACTACTTCGCGTTCTCCGAGCCGCTCACCGAGCTGCCCTCCCACCGCGTGCTGGCCATGTACCGGGGTGAGAAGGAGGAGGTCCTCACCCTCACCCTGGAGCCGGAGGACGCCCCGGCCGAGAACCCCGACGGCACCACGCCCCGCAGCACCTACGAGAACGCCATCGCCCACCACTTCGGGATCGTGGACCGCGGCCGCCCCGCCGACCGCTGGCTCCAGGACACCGTGCGCTGGGGCTGGCGCACCCGCATCCTGGTGCGGCTGGACATCGACGTGCGCATGCGGCTGTGGCAGCGGGCCGAGGACGACGGCGTGAACGTGTTCGCCGCCAACCTGCGCGACCTGCTGCTGGCGGCCCCCGCCGGAAGCCGCGCCACCCTGGGCCTGGACCCGGGCCTGCGCACCGGCGTCAAGGTCGCGGTCACCGACGCCACCGGCAAGGTCGTGGCCACCGACACGGTGTTCCCGCACGCGCCCCGCCGCGACTGGGACGGCGCCATCCACAGCCTGGCCAGGCTGTGCGCCGCCCACGACGTGGAACTGGTCGCGATCGGCAACGGCACCGCCTCCCGCGAGACCGACAAGCTCGCCGCCGACCTGATCAAGCTCCACCCCGAACTCAAGCTCACCAAGGTGATGGTGTCGGAGGCGGGCGCGTCGGTGTACTCGGCCTCGGCCTACGCCTCCGAGGAGCTGCCGGACCTGGACGTGTCGCTGCGCGGCGCCGCCTCCATCGCCCGTCGCCTCCAGGACCCGCTGGCCGAGCTGGTCAAGATCGACCCCAAGTCGATCGGGGTCGGCCAGTACCAGCACGACCTGGCCGAGACCAAGCTGTCGCGTTCCCTGGACGCGGTGGTCGAGGACTGCGTGAACGGCGTGGGCGTGGACGTCAACACCGCGTCGGTGCCGCTGCTGACCCGGGTGTCGGGCGTGACCTCCACCCTGGCGCGCAACATCGTCGCGCACCGCGACGCCAACGGCCCCTTCCGCACCCGCGAGGCGCTGCGCTCGGTGCCGCGCCTGGGACCGAAGGCCTTCGAACAGTGCGCGGGCTTCCTGCGCGTGCCCGGTGGCGACGACCCGCTGGACGCCTCGGCGGTGCACCCGGAGGCCTACCCGGTGGTGCGGCGCATCCTGGACCGGGTGGGGACCGACCTGCCGTCGCTGATCGGCAACAAGGACCTGCTGTCGCGGGTGCGCCCCCAGGAGTTCGTGGACGACACCTTCGGCCTGCCCACGGTCACCGACATCCTCGCCGAGCTGGACAAGCCCGGCCGGGACCCCCGCCCGGCCTTCACCACCGCCACCTTCAAGGAGGGCGTGGAGAAGCTCCAGGACCTGACCCCGGGCATGCTCCTGGAGGGCGTGGTCACCAACGTGGCGGCGTTCGGCGCGTTCGTGGACGTGGGCGTGCACCAGGACGGCCTGGTGCACGTGTCGGCGCTGTCGTACAAGTTCGTGGAGGACCCGCGCGACGTGGTCAAGCCGGGCGACATCGTGAAGGTCAAGGTCCAGGACGTCGACATCCCGCGCAAGCGCATCTCCCTGACCATGCGCCTGGACGACGAGGCCCCCGCCCGCGGCGGCCGGGGCGGCCGCGAGGAGCGCGGCGGCAACGGCGACCGCGGCGGCAACGACCGCCGCGGGGGCAACGGCGGCGGTGGCGGCGGTCGTCGGAACAACGGCGGCGGTAACGGACGCGGCCGGAACAACCGCGAGGGCGCCGCCCAGCAGGGCGCGATGGCCGAGGCGCTGCGCCGCGCCGGTCTGGGCACGTAGCCCCCGGGCCCGGGTCCCGGCGGTGACGCGCCGCCGGGACCCCCGGGGCCGCGGGCCGGTCCCCGGAGCCGCGGGTCCAGCCCCCGAGCCTCTTGGGGTCGCTCCCGTACAGCACGGGCCCCTGGGAACAGCGCTCCCGCCGCCCGGCCACGACACGGGCTCCGGCACACGCCGGACAGGTGGTCCGCACAGCGCGGCGGACCCGCACAGACACCACGCGCGTCCTCGCTGCCCCGGACCGGGCATCACCCTCCCCGGGCATTCGGCACCGGTCCCCCCGGCCGGTCCCCGCCCGGCTCAGACGCAGTCCCGCGGGATCACCGAGGTGTAGATCTTCGTGGCCACGCGCCTCGTGCCCTCGTAGGCGTCGAGCGTCGCGTGCAGGTGGAAGTCGGTCGCCGTGGACGTGAGCACCGTGTGGGTCCTGGTCCGCACGGACCAGTCGCCGCGTGCGAAACCCATCGTCCACACCGCCTCGCCCCGGACCGAGTCGTGGTCGTCGCCGACCCGGCTGTAGCACTCCTGCGCGCGACGGGTCACCTCCAGGCCGATGTCGTCGAGGCGCACCGTCCCCAGGTCCTTGACCACGTTCAGCGAGGACTCGTAGTTCACGAGGTCCTGGTTCAGGTCCCACCGTTCCTCGCCCGCCTCGATCCGGCTCGTCGTGACGGGGGCGGTGCCCTCGGGTTCGCCGAAGGGCGCCACCTCGCGCCCGTCGCCCCCGCTTTCGGCGGGGCGTACCGGAAGGTGGACGCGGGTGTGCTCCCCCTGGAACACGGAGAGGGTCACCGGTTCGGGCGAGGGCCACACGAGCGGCCAGTAGGAGGTGGAGACCGAGATCCGCACCCGGTGCCCGGCCGGGAAGGCCTGCGCCACACCGTTGAGGGGGACCGAGACGCGGTACCTGCGCCCCGGCACCAGCCTCTGCGGCCTCTCGTGACCGCTGGCGTGGGTGAGGTTCAGCAGCCCGTAGGTCACCCGCGTGGCCTGCCCCTTGGGCGTGACGTCGCTCAGCCGTACCGCGACCATCGCGTCGGGCCGGTCCACGGCGAGTTCGAGTTCGACCACCGCGGAGCCGAGGATCTCCAACCGCTCGGGGAGCGGCACGCTGTCGAAGACGATGGAGCCGCCGTCGTCCTCGCGCTGGTCGTAGGGCAGGTCCGGAGGGGCGTTGTAGGAGCACCACTTGCCCGCGTGCTGTCCCGTGGACAGCGGAGAGGACAGGGTCAGGGCGTCCTCCCTCCTCTCCCGCTCCCCCTCTCCGAGCACCCGGCCGGCCCCCAGCGAGCGTGACTCGAACACGATGTTCGGTGACGGCCACTCCCGCTCACCGACCCAGCGCCCGGGCCGATCCTCGTAGGCGGTGGAGGGGATCACGCTCTCCTGCATCCAGGCCCGCAGGGCGGGTGCGTCCATCACGTCGTTGTCGACGCCCTTGAGCCAGCGGTCCCACCAGCGCACCATCTCCTGGAGGAAGCCGATGGCGGGGCCGGGCTGGCCCAGGTGCGGGTACTTGTGCGACCAGGGACCCAGCAGCCCGAGGCAGGGAACCCCCAGACCCGCCAGCAGCCGGAAGACCGAGTTGGAATAGCCGTCCGCCCAGCCGCTGACGGCCATGACGGGCACCTGGATCGCGCCCAGGTCCTCGATCACCGAACCGTGCCTCCAGTACGCGTCCCGGTGCTGGTGGCGCAGCCAGGTGTCGAGCCACAGGCCGCTGTGCTCCAGCCGCTCGTGCCACATGTCGCGCCAGCGTTCACCGACCAGGGCCGGATCGGGCGGGCAGGAGTTGTAGGCGAACATCGTGGAGGCCCAGGACAGGTTGTCCCCCAGCAGGCACCCGCCCATGTAGTGCACGTCGTCGGAGTAGCGGTCGTCGGTGGAGCAGGCCGTCACGATCGCCCGCAGGCTCTCCGGTCGCCGCGCGGCGACCTGGAGGGCGTTGAACCCGCCCCAGGAGATGCCCATCATGCCGGTACGGCCGTCGCACCAGGGCTGGTCGGCGAGCCAGGCGAGCACCTCCTCCGCGTCCAGGAGCTCGCGTTCCAGGTACTCGTCGGTGAGCACCCCCTCGGAGTCACCGCTGCCGCGCAGGTCCACTCGGACGCACGCGTACCCGTGCCCGGCCATGTAGGGGTGGTGCACCGAGTCGCGCTGCGCGGTCAGATCGCGCCTGCGGTACGGGATGAACTCCAGGACCGCCGGCACCGGGGCCCCCTCGCTCCCCACCGGACGCCAGATCCGCGCGGCGAGCCGGACCCCGTCACTGATCGGGATCAGGACGTACTCGTCCTCGCGGATCTCGTGGGGCAGGTCACTGACGGTCCTCATCACCGGATCCCCCCGTATCGGGCCTCGTCGTCGGTGTCACGGATCGTGAAAGGCAGCTCCGCCACGCAGGCCCGGTACCTGCGCTCGCACTCCGCGCTGTCCTCTGCGCCCACGAACACGTGGGCCAGCTCGAAGCTGTAGCTGTCCTGGATGGGCAGGTCGGAGAGCCACTGGCCCTGGCGTGCGACGATCTCCACCTTCGTCCCCGGCGCCGTCTTCTCCGCGCGCGCGACGTCCTCGGCGGTGGGCACCGCCGCGACGAAGCCGTCGCGGAAACGGCGTAGGAACCACTTGGCGGCCACCGCGTACCGACCGTCGCGTTCCAGATCGGGTTCCTCCCCCAACGCGACCCTCAGACAGATCTCGTGGTTGGACACCCCCCGCACGAGCTCGAACAGCCGGGCGTGCGACTGGGAGTGGCGCGGATTGATCTCCAGGAGCCGGACGGCGCCGCTCCGCGGGTCGTGGAAGTACTCGATGTTGAAGGTGACGTCGTCCAGGCCGACACGGGATACCACGCGCTCGGACAACTCGGTCAGGCGCGCGCCGACCTCTTCGGACACCGTGGACGGGTACTCGTAGCGCAGGAAGCTCGACGTGCCCGGATAGCGGTGGGAGTCGACGATCCCGTAGACGTGGGGAACACCGTCACGGACGTAGCCCTCGACGGTGAGCTGGTCACCCGTCGCCTCCTCCTCGGCCAGGGCGGCCGTGCCCCCGCACCCGGCGACCTCCGGGGGGAGCCTCAGCAGGTCCATCACCCACTGGAAGGACGCGCCGAGGCGTCCGGCGCCCGCCCTGATCCTGTCCATCGCCGCACGGAACTCGTCGTCGTCGGCCGCGCGGAAGGCCAGCTCGGAGGAGAACGACTTCACCGGCTTGACCCACAGCGGGTAGGACAGCCCCTCCGGTTTGGCCGTGGCGTCGAGGCCGACCTCGGCGAACCGGGGAACGGCCTCGGGGATGACGGCGCACTGTTCCAGACGGCTCCAGTACTTGTGCTCGCACCGGATGACGGCCTCCAGGGGCGCGCACGACAGCCCCCGCTCGCGGCAGAGCAGCGGCACCAGCGAGCTGACCGGGAAGTCCCAGAACCCGATGACCGCGTCGACCCTGCCCTCGAAGGAGTCCAGCCTCTTGGCCGCCAGCGCGAGGACTCCGGGCACGTCCACCTCCCGGTGCTGGCCGATCTCGTCGAGGTCGAGCAGCGGGAGGAAACGGTAGCCGCGGTCGGCGGGCAGCGAGAGCAGGACCTCCCGGTTCTGTTCGTCGAGTCCCAGGACGAAGACGTTCGTGGTCATCGCGCACCTCCGGCGGGGTGGTGTCAGCCGATGGCCACGCCCCCGCACCGGAGGTCGTCTGCCCGGTGCGCCCGGACACCGGCGCCACCCACTCCTACCTGTGAGGATGCCCCTCTCCCCCACGGGTCCCGGTCAGGCTGCGTGGGGTTTTGCGAACCTTTACCGGCCGCGGGTCCAAGCGGGACGGCGCGCGGCCCTACCGGGGGACCAGGGACACCCCGGCCCACAGTTCGCGCGCCGGCGAGGCGTCGCTGGCGTGCAGCAGGTCGTCGGTGTCCCACACCTTGACCGCGGTGGCCTCGGCCGTCACCGCGGGCCAGCCCGGGTCCCCCGTGGCGGCGAAGTCGCGCCAGGCCGCGACCATCCGCCCCGACAGCGCCCGGTGGGCCTCCGTGGGCTCGCCGCCGAGCAGGAACCGCCCGAAGTCGGTGTCCAGGTTGCCGAACGCGAACGGCAGGTCGAAGGCGTGGCAGGCTCCCAGGCGCCCCTCCATGGCGGGGCTCTCCGCGGCCAGCCGGAAGAAGTGGGCGCGGCCCCCGGCCGCGGCGTGCGCCTCGGCGAAGCGCACCGTGTACTCGCAGAACAGCGCGTCGCCCTGGATCGCGGCGAACAGCTCGCGCAGCGTGGCCCCGGGGTGCACCGACCGGTAGGCGGCCACCGCGTCCTCCCCCAGCCCCAGACGGGATGCGGTCACCGCCAGGGAGGACTCGTCGTCGATCTCCACGCTCTGCCCCAGCTCGGTGAACAGCCGGTACTCGTGGGCGTTGTGGCCGACCAGCAGGTCCACCCCCGAGGCGGCGCCGCGCGCGACCGCCTCCAGCGGGGCCTCGGGCAGATCGGGCCCGCCGACCACGGGCGCGAAGCAGGTGAAGGGCTTGGTGCGCACGCCCCCCGAACCCCTGGCAGGAGCGGAGTCGAGCACCGCGTCGGTGGCCTCCAGCAGCTTCTCCGGCGCCAGCGCGGCCAGGGCGTCGGCCTCCGGCGGCACGCCCGCGGCCGCGGCGATCCGCTCCGAGACCAGCCGAGCGGTGTCCGCGGTGAGCATGTCCCCCGGAACGCTGTGCGCGATCGCGCGCCGGAAGAGCCCACGGGCCCGCGGCGAGGCCATCAGGCACGCGACCGAACCGGCACCGGCGGACTCCCCCGCCACCGTCACGTTGTCGGGGTCTCCCCCGAAGACGGAGACGTTCTCCCGCACCCACCGCAGGGCGGCGGCCTGGTCGAGAAGGCCGCGGTTGTCGGGGTGCCCGGGTACGTGGCCGAACCCCTCGAAGCCCAGCCGGTAGTTGATCCCCACCACGACCAGGCCGCTCTCGGCGAGCCGGGTGCCGTCGTAGGTGACTTCGGAGGCCGCTCCGACGATGTAGGCGCCCCCGTGGATCCACACGAGCACGGGGGCGCGGTCACCCTCGCGGGCGGCGGTCCACACGTTGAGCGACAGGCAGTCCAGGGACGTCTGCGGGGTCCAGGGCGCCGCGCCCAGGAGCTGGTTCCCCTGCGGGGGCGGCGGGCCGAAGGAGGTGCAGTCGCGGACGCCGTCCCAGGGGGCCGGGGGCGCGGGGGCGGCGAAGCGTTCTTCCCCGAAGGGTGCGGCGGCGTAGGGCACACCCCGGTAGACGGCGACCCCGCCGCTCTCGGAGCGCGGCGAGGTGGTGCCCCGGATCCGTCCGGCTGCTGTCGTCACTGTGTGCTCGGCGTCCACGTGCGTCCTCCCCATCGGTGCGCGGCACCCCACACCTAACAACGTTAGGCAGACGGGCGCAAGACCCCGGCGACGGCCGCGCGGCGCCGCACCCGCCCGCGACACCCGTCCGATCAGCCGGGACGCCGTGGGCTCCGGAGGCCGACCGACGGGTAACATACCACCTGGTCGGTATGAACAGACGAAGGAGAGGTCGCCCATGCGCGCCATCCAGATCACCGAGTTCGGCGGACCCGAGGTCCTGAACCTCACCGAACTGCCCGATCCCGAGGCGGGGCCCGACGAGGTCCTCGTCGACGTCACCCGCGCCGGGGTCAACTTCGCCGACACCCACCAGGCCGAGAACAGCTACCTGGCCCCCGCCACGCTTCCGCTGGTCCCGGGCATGGAGATCGCCGGACGCACCCCCGACGGCCGCCGCGTGGTCGCCCTGACCACCAGCGGCGGCTACGCCGAGAAGGCCACCGCCGCCGCCGACATGGCCTTCGACATCCCCGACGGGGTCTCGGACGAGGACGCGCTCGCCCTGATCGTGCAGGGCGCCACCGCCTGGGTGCTGCTGCGCAGGTCCGTACGGATGGACCCGGGCGAGTCGGTCGTGGTGCACGCGGCGGCCGGCGGCGTGGGTACGCTCGCCGTCCAGCTGGCCAAGCGGTTCGGCGCCGGACGGGTCGTCGCCGTGGCCAGCAGCGAGGACAAGCGCGCGCTGGCCACGGAACTGGGCGCGGACGCCGTCGTGGACTCCTCCGCCCCCGACATGACCGAGGCGCTGATCGGGGCCAACGGCGGTCAGCGCGTGGACGCCGTCCTGGACATGGTGGGCGGCCGGGTCACCGACCAGAGTGTGCGGGCGCTGGCTCCGTTCGGGCGCCTGGCCTTCTACGGAATGGCCTCGCGCGAACTGCCCAGTCCGGTGCAGCCCGCCAACCTCATGCGCTTCTCCACCAGCGTGAGCGGCATGTGGCTGCCGCACGTGTGGACGCTGCCGGGCGACGTGATGAGCCGGGCGATGGCCGAGCTGTTCACCCTGGTGGCCGAGGGACACCTGAGGCCTGTGCTGGGCGGCGCCTACCCCCTGGGGGAGGCCGCGCGGGCGCACGAGGCGCTGCGCTCCCGGGGAACCATCGGCAAACTCACCCTCGACACCACCGCATAGAGAACCGCACAGAAAAGCGCCACCTTTACCTCGTAGATCACGAAATGTCCGACGTGTCGGATTTCGTCGGTCTCCATGCGGACCGGCGCGGGCGCGGTGGGCGCCGCGCCCGCGCCGGTCCGCCACGGCAGCCGCGGGGGAGCTCCGCGCGGGCGGCCCTACTCGTCGGCGGTGCGGTAGACCAGGTCGGCGTAGTCGGGGTGGCGCTGGATCCACCCCTTGACGAAGGGGCACAGGGGCAGCACCGCCAGACCCCGCGGACGCACGTCGTCCAGGGCCTCCCTGACCAGGGTTCCGCCCAGGCCGCGCCCCTCGTAGGCGGGGTCGATCTCGGTGTGGGTGAAGGTCACCAGCTCGTCGGTGAGGATGTACTCGGCGAACCCGGCCACCTCCCCCTCGACCCTGATCTCGTAGCGTTTCCGTTCCCGTACGTCGACCACGTCGGTCGTCATGGAAGCCCTCACTTTCCGGTCCGCGGGGGGACGTCGTCGGCCCGCGCCGCCATTGTCGCGCCTCGGCGTCCCTTTCGCCCCTTGCGGCACGCACCTCCCCCGACATAGAGTCGCCATGCCATACCGACCAGTCGGTCTAAGGAGAGCGGAATGACATCCCGGTTCGGCGGGCGGACCGCCATCGTCACCGGTGCGAGCCGGGGCATCGGCCTGGCCATCGCCCAGCGGCTCGTCGACGAGGGCGCGCGCGTGTGCGTCACGGCGCGCAAGCCCGAGCCCCTCAAGGAGGCCGTCAAGGCCCTGGGCGGACCCGAGCACGCCATCGGGGTCCCCGGCCGGGCCGACGACCCCGAGCACCAGGACGCGGCCGTGGCCGCCACCCTGGAGGCCTTCGGCAGCGTCGACATGTTCGTCAACAACACCGGCATCAACCCGGTCTACGGGCGGATGGTCGACCTGGACCTGAACGCGGCCCGCAAGATCTTCGAGGTCAACGTGCTGTCCGCGATCTCGTGGACGCAGAAGGCCTACCACGCCTGGATGGCCGAGCACGGCGGCGCCGTCGTCAACGTCTCCTCCGTGGCCGGGACCAAGCCCGCCCCCGGCATCGGCTTCTACGGCGCCACCAAGGCGACGCTCATCCACGTCACCGAGGAGCTGGCCGTCGAGCTGGGCCCGGGGGTCCGCGTGAACGGCGTCGCCCCGGCCGTGGTCAAGACCAGGTTCGCCTCCGCCCTCTACGAGGGCCGCGAGGAGAAGGTCGCCGCCCAGTACCCCCTGGGGCGCCTGGGCGAACCCGGGGACGTGGCGGGAGCGGTGGCCTTCCTGCTCTCCGACGACGCCTCCTGGATCACCGGCCGCACCCTCGTCCTCGACGGCGGCGTGACCCTCACCGGAGGCGTGTGACATGGAGCTGAACGACACCGGAGCCGTCGTCACCGGCGCGGGCAACGGCATCGGCGCCGCGATCGCGCGCAGGCTCGCCGGGGCCGGGGCACGCGTGGTGGTCAACGACCTGGACGCGGGCGCGGCCGAGGCCGTGGCCGCCGAGATCGGCGGAGTGGCCGTCCCCGGCGACGCCGCCGGTGAGGCGGGCGTCACCGCGCTCGTGGCCGAGGCCGGGGCGCACCTGGGCGGCATCGACCTGTACGTGGCCAACGCGGGCGTGGGCGTGGGCGGCGGCCCCGAGGCCCCCGAGACCGACTGGGACCTGGCCTGGCAGGTCAACGTGATGGCCCACGTGCGCGCCGCCCGCGAGCTGGTGCCCGGCTGGCTGGAGCGCGGGCGGGGCCGCTTCCTGACCACCGTGTCGGCGGCGGGCCTGCTCACGATGCTGGGCAGCGCGCCGTACTCGGTGACCAAGCACGCCGCGCTGGCCTTCGGCGAGTGGATGTCGGCCACCTACGGCGACCGCGGGATCACCGTGCAGTGCGTGTGCCCGATGGGCGTGCGCACCAACCTGCTGGAGAGCAGCGGCGACACCGGCAGGGCCATCCTGTCCCCGGAGGCGATCACCCCCGAGGAGGTCGCCGACGCGGTGATGGTCGGCCTGGCCGACGAGCGCTTCCTGATCCTGCCGCACCCCCAGGTCGCCGACCACTACGCGGCCCGGGCCGACGACACCGACCGCTGGCTCGCGGGGATGCGCCGCCTCCAGGCCAGGGTCTTCGAGGGGCAGGCGTGAGCGGCGAGCACACGGACGAACTCCCGGGCCTGGACCTCACCAGCCTGCGCGCCTACCTGGACGCGGCCGCGCCCGGCCTGGTCGCGGGTCCGTTGGAGGGCCGGGTGGTCGCGGGCGGCAAGTCCAACCTGACCTACGTGGTCACCGACGGCACCGGCAGCTGGGTGGTGCGCCGCCCGCCGCTGGGCCACGTGCTGGCCACCGCGCACGACATGCCCCGCGAGTACCGGGTGATGAGCGCGCTGCGCGACACCGCCGTGCCCGTCCCCCGCACACACGTGCTGTGCGAGGACACCGGGGTGCTGGGCGCGCCGTTCTACGTCATGGAACACGTGGCGGGCACCCCCTTCCGCACCCGCGACGAGATCGCCCCGCTGGGCGCCGGGGCCGTCCGCGGCGTGGCCGAGGCGCTGATCGCCACCCTGGGCGAGCTGCACGCGGTGGCGCCCGAGGAGGTGGGGCTGGGCGACTTCGGCCGCCCGCAGGGGTTCCTGGAGCGCCAGGTGCGCCGCTGGGGCAAGCAGCTGGAGGCCTCTCGCAACCGGGACATTCCCGGCATCGACGAGCTGCACGGGAAACTCGCCGCGACGCTGCCCGAGCAGTCGGCGCCCGCGATCGTGCACGGCGACTACCGCCTGGACAACGTGCTGGTCACCTCCGAGGGGCGCATCAACGCGGTCCTGGACTGGGAGATGGCCACGCTCGGCGACCCGCTCGTGGACCTGGGCCTGATGCTCGTCTACCAGGCGCAGCCCGTGGGCGTGGGCGCCGCGCCCGCCACCTCCGCCGAGGGCTACCCCTCCCCCGAGGAGCTGGTGGGCATGTACGCCGCCGCGACCGGCCGCGACGTGTCCCGGCTGGGCTGGTACGTGGCCCTGGGCTGCTTCAAGCTCGCGGTGATCGCCGAGGGCATCCACTTCCGCCACAGCCAGGGGCTGACCGTCGGGGCGGGCTTCGACCGGGTCGGCGAGATGGTCGCACCCCTGGTGGAGCGCGCGCACACCATGCTCAAGGAGGACTGAAATGGACTTCGCCCACGACGAGGAGACCGAGGAGCTGCGCGAGCGGCTGCTCGCCTTCATGGACGAGCGCGTCTACCCGGCCGAGGCGGTGCTGGAGGAGCAGCTGGCCGCGCGCGGGGACCACTGGTCGACCGCGCCGGTGGTGCGCGAGCTCCAGGCCGAGGCGCGCGGGCGCGGGCTGTGGAACCTGTTCCTGGCGGGCCACCCCGAGCACGGCGGCCTGCCCAACCTGCGGTACGCGCCGCTGGCGGAGATCACCGGACGCAGTCCGCGCCTGGCCCCGATCGCGCTCAACTGCGCCGCGCCCGACACCGGGAACATGGAGGTGCTGACGATGTTCGGCACCCCGGAGCAGCGCGAGCGCTGGTTGGAGCCCCTGCTCGACGCCAGGATCCGGTCGGCGTTCGCGATGACCGAGCCCGCGGTGGCCTCCTCCGACGCCACCAACATCACCACCAGCATCGTCCGCGACGGCGACGAGTACGTGGTCAACGGGCGCAAGTGGTACATCACCGGGGCCCTCAACCCCGAGTGCGCCGTGTTCATCGTGATGGGCAAGACCGATCCCGGCGCCGAGCGGCACAGGCAGCAGAGCATGGTGCTGGTACCGCGCGACACCCCCGGGCTGACGGTCAGGCGGGGCATGACGGTGTACGGCTACGACGACAGCGACCACGGCGGCCACGCCGAGGTGGTGTTCGAGGACGTGCGCGTGCCCGTCTCGAACCTCGTCGGCGGCGAGGGCGAGGGGTTCGCCATCGCCCAGGCCCGGCTGGGGCCGGGCCGCATCCACCACTGCATGCGCGGCATCGGCATGGCCGAGCGGGCCCTGGAGCTCACCTGCCGCCGGGTGCTGGACCGCGTGGCCTTCGGGCGGCCGCTGGCCGACCAGGGCGTGGTCCGCGAGTGGATCGCCGAGGCGCGCGTGGCCATCGAGCAGCTGCGGCTGCTGGTGCTCAAGACCGCCTACCTGATGGACACGGTGGGCAACAGGGGCGCGCACACCGAGATCCAGGCGATCAAGATCGCCACCCCGCGCACGGTGGAGTGGATCCTGGACAAGGCGATCCAGGCGCACGGTGCGGCCGGGGTCAGCCAGGACCTGCCCCTGGCCGGATGGCTAGCGGGGGTGCGGTCGCTGCGGCTGGCCGACGGGCCCGACGAGGTGCACCTGCGCTCGCTGGGCCGAGCGGAGCTGCGCAAGTACCGCAAGTAGTGCTTCCTTCCGGGGCTCCTCGCCCGGGAAGCGCGGGAGGGGTCGGACGCGGGCTGCGCGTCCGGCCCCCTCGCCGTCAGGGTCCCCGTGCTCAGGCCCCGGGGCGCAGCCCCGCCACGAGCAGGTCGGCGAAGTGGCGTCCCACGTCCTCGCCGCTGAGAGCGCCGCCCGGGTGGTACCAGGTGCTCAGGTGGTGCACCGAGCCGAAGAAGTAGTTCACCACCAGGTCCGCGGAGACGTCGGCGCGGAAGACTCCCTCGTCCTGCCCCTGGGCGACCATGTCCCGGAAGATCTCGTGGTAGCGGCGGCGCTCGGCGCGCACGGCGCGCTGCTTGTCCTCGCTCAGCTGGTGCATGGAGCGGAAGAAGATGACGGTGTCGTCGAGGTTGGCGACGCTGGTGACGATGACGTCGGCCGCGGCGGCGTGCACGCGGTCGGCCACC
Organism: Nocardiopsis deserti; assembly: GCF_008638355.1. Classification (NCBI taxonomy): domain Bacteria; kingdom Bacillati; phylum Actinomycetota; class Actinomycetes; order Streptosporangiales; family Nocardiopsidaceae; genus Nocardiopsis; species Nocardiopsis deserti. The sequence continues at coordinate 551,738 of NZ_VWVS01000004.1, forward strand.
GGCTCGTCCCGGGAGGCGATCCGCACCAGGTGCTCGGTCTGCATGCGCAGCACGCGCGCGTAGACCTCGTAGAGCAGGTCGTCCTTGGAGCCGAAGTAGTGGTACATGGCGCCCTTGGTGACGCCAGCGGCGGCCACGACCTCCTGCACGGAGGTGCCCTCGTAGCCGTTGGAGGCGAACAGGCGCGTCGCCGCCCCCAGGAGGCGCTCGGGCACCGACCTTGTCGGTGTGTCGGCCTCGGCCGTCTGCTGTCCTCGCGCCATGTGCTGCCCCACCTCGTGCCCCGTCAGTCCCGGAAATACCGGCCGGGACAGCATACCGACCGGCTGGTACCCGACGCCACGCACACACGTGCCGCTGCTCACACCACCCGCAGGTCGACCTTGCGCCCGTCGGGGTCGGTGAGCACGCGGCGCCCCGGTTCCAGGGGCGGGACGGCGCGACCTCCGTGCACGGTGAACCCGAGGCGCACCGCGCCCGTGGAGCGCTCGGCGGTGGCCGGGTAGATCTCGACGACCATGCCGTCGGCCAGCTCGGCCGCGTGGTGCTCGGGCCCCGAGCCGTGCCGCTCGCGGACGAAGCGCAGACCGAGCCCGGCGTAGAAGGCGCGGCACTCCTCGACGCGGTCGGTGTAGAGGACCAGGAGCGTGGCGCGCGGGAGCGCCGCCCCGGAGCACTCGTCCTCCTCCGCGCCCTCCTCCAGGATCCGCCGGGCCCGGGCGTACTTGGCGCGCAGCCGCCGGACCTGCTCGACGGGCAGCAGGGCCAGGCGGCGCTCGTCGGAGTTGTGGGCGTTGTCGGCGAGCTTGACCAGTCTGCCCAGCGGGTCGGCGGCGGCGCGGCGCACCATCTCCTCGTAGGGCTCCCCCGCGCGCCGGGTCACCGACTCCACCGCGCGCACGACCTCCTCCGGACAGCCCCTGGCGCGCAGGTCGTCGGCGGTGAGCGGGGTGTCCTCCAGCACGTCGTGCAGCGCCCCGGCCGCCTGGGCGCGCTCACCGTGTCCGGTGAGCAGGTCGCGCACCGCGAACACGTGCTCGGTGTAGGGCCGACCGGCCCGGTCGACCTGCCCGGCGTGGGCCTCCTCCGCCAGGCGCGAGGCCTGTTCCAGCATCATCACCACCGTCTTCGCCCCTCCCCGCGTCACGCCGACCGTATCGGGCGCGGGGAGGGGCTGCCCTCAGCCCTGCACGAAGTTGTCCCCGTACTCCTCCGAGGGCGCGACGGGTGTGATGACGTCGACCAGGACCCCGCCGGGGTCGGCGACGATGAAGTGCCGCTGGCCGAAGTCCTCGGTGCGGATCCCCAGTTCGGGGCGCAGGCCGCCGCGCACCACCAGGCGCTCCCACTCGGCGTCCACGTCCTCCACCTCGAAGTTGAGCAGCAGGCCCTGGACGGGCCTACGGTAGCCCTCGGGGACGGTGGGGTGCCCGGGGTCGAGCAGGGCCAGCTCGTACTCGGGCGGGCCGGGCCTGCGCAGACTCACGTACCAGTCGGCTGCGAAGGTCTCCTCGAAGCCGAACAGACCGACGTAGAAGTCCCGGGACTCGGCCAGCCGGGGCGTGCCGACCACCGGATAGAAGCTGTTGAGCCGCATGGCCCCACCTTTCACGTACCTTCGGTATGTGAGGGTACGCTATTGGCATACCTTCGGTATGTCAACAAGGGGGAGGTACAGGACATGGCCGCGGAACCGGGAAGCCGCGCCCGGCAGCGGGAGCGCACCAGGCGGGTCCTGCTGCGCGAGGCCCGCAGGCTGTTCGCCGCGCACGGGTACGGCGGGGTGGGGCTGGCCCGGATCGTGGCGGACTCCGCGGTCACCAAGGGCGCCCTGTACCACCACTTCGAGGGCAAGCCGGACCTGTTCCGCGCGGTCCTGGAGGAGGTGCAGTCCGAGGTCGGCGACGCCGTGGCGCGGGCGGCGGACGCGCACCCCGACCCGTGGGACCGGCTGACCGCCGGGTGCCGGGCCTTCCTCACCGCCAGCACCGCGCCGGACGTGCGGCGGATCATGCTGGTGGACGGTCCCGCCGTCCTGGGCTGGAGCGCCTGGCGCGCCCTGGACGAGGCCGCGTCGGCCCGCCACCTGGCCGAGGCGCTCTCCGCGCTGGTCGAGGCGGGCGTCCTGGAGCCGCGGCCGGTCGCGCCCGCGGCCCACCTGCTCTCGGGGGCGATGAACGAGGCCGCGCTGTGGCTGGCCGACAGCGACGACCCCGGGGGTCTGGAGCAGGTGTGGGCGGCGCTGTCGCCCATGCTGGAGTCCCTGCGCCGTCCCTGAACCACGGGCGCCCCCCGTCCGGCGCCGGGCGGGGGGCGGGGGCGGGCCAAGCCCTCGGGCGGGGCCCGGAACGCCCCGTCCCAGGCGCTATCGTGGCCCCATGGCGGAGAGCACGCAGACGGACGAGGACACGCGTTTCCGCGACGACTTCGTCGGGCGCTTCTCCGAGTACTGGCAGTCCCAGGGCCGTCCCCGCGCCGAGGGGCGCATCGTGGGCTACCTGCTCGTCGCCGACCGCGAGGCGGTGAGCGCCGAGGAGATCGCCGACGGCGCCCGGGTCAGCCGGGGGTCGGTGTCGCAGTCGGTGCGCCGCCTGCGCGAGATGGGCTTCGTGGAGCTGGTCGCCTCCCCCGGGCGCCGCTCGCGGTTGGTCGCCATGGACGAGGACGTCTGGGGCGGGTTCCTGCGCAACGAGCGCTCCTACCTGCGGCGGCAGAGGGAGCTCGCGGCGTCGGCCCTGGAGCGCCTGCCCGGCCTGAGCCCGCCCGCGCGCACCCGGCTGCGCAACATGTACGACTACATGACCTGGCTGGACGACTACCACGACACCCTGCTCTCCTCCTGGGAGGAGTACAAGGCCCGGCGGGCCTGAGGGGGTCAGGCCCGCCCGTCGCCCGCCACCGCCCGGGAGCCGCTTCGCGGAGGGCGGAGCACCCCCAACCGACGCCTCCGGCTCAACACCTCCTCTCGTGCGGGATGACCAGCGGCGTGCGGGTGCGCGGATCGGGCACCACGTCGCAGGGCAGCCCGAACACCTCCTCCACCAGGCGGGCGGTCACGACCTCCTCCGGAGGGCCGTCGGCGACCACCCTGCCCGCCTCCATCAGCACCAGGCGGGTGGCGAACCGGGCGGCCTGGGCCAGGTCGTGCAGGACCGCGACCACCGTGCGCCCCCGGCGGTGCAGGTCGGCGAACAGCTCCAGCAGGTCGTACTGGTGGGCGATGTCCAGGTAGGTGGTGGGCTCGTCCAGCAGGAGGACGCCGGTGTCCTGCGCCAGGACCATCGCCACCCAGGCCCGCTGGCGCTGGCCGCCCGAGAGCGAGCCCACCTGGGTGTCGGCCAGGTCGGCCAGTCCGGTCAGCTCCAGCGCGCGCCCGATCGCCGTCTCGTCCTGGGGGCTCCACTGGCGCACCAGCGTGTGGTGCGGGAAGCGGCCGCGGGCGGCCAGGGCCCGCACGGTGATGCCCTCGGGAGCGGTCGGGCTCTGCGGCAGCAGCGCCATCTGGCGCGCGACCGCCTTGGCGCGCTGGCCGCGCACGTCCCTGCCGTGCAGCAGCACCCGCCCCGAGACCGGCTTGTTCACCCGGCCCAGGGCCTTGAGCAGCGTGGACTTGCCGCAGCCGTTGGGGCCGACGATGACGGTGAACTCGCCCTCGGCCACTCCCAGGTCGAGGTCGCGCACGACCGGTTCGGCCCCGTATCCCAGGGTCAGGCCCTCCGCGGACAGCACCAGACTCACAGCACACCCTTTCGCCATTCACGAACCAGCAGACAGCCCAGGTAGACGCCGCCGAGCCCCATGGTGAAGACGCCGACCGGCAGCCCGTCGCCGACCGGGGACTGCTGGACGGCCAGGTCGGCCGCCACCAGCAGCAGGGCCCCGACCAGGGCCGACAGCACCATGTTGGGGCCCGGCGCGGCGGAGAGCCGGCGCGCGATCTGCGGTGCGGTCAGCGACACGAACGCGATCGGACCGGCCACGCTCACCGCGGCCGCGGACAGCACCACCGACAGCCAGACGGCGGCGGTGCGGGTGGGGGCGGCCCGCGCGCCGAGGGCGTCGGCGAGTTCGTCGCCCATCTCGTTGACGGAGACCGGTCCGGCCAGCGCCGCCACGAGGGGCAGCGCCAGCAGCAGGACCGCCCAGATGGTGGTGGCGTGCTCCCAGGAGCGGGCGCCCAGGCTGCCGTTGACGTAGGCGGACAGGACGCTGGCCTGGTCGCGGGCCATCACGGACACGACGAAGTGGGTGAAGGCCTGTGCCATGGCGGCCACCCCGATGCCCGCCACGATCAGGCGGCCGGGGTGGCGCAGCCCGGTCCCGGTCACCGTGGCCACGACGGCCATGGCCAGGGCGGCTCCGGCCAGGGCGCCCAGCGGCACGGGGAGCACCCCGGGCAGGACGAGGGCGGCGAAGGCCGCGCCCGCCCCCGCACCGGCGCCGAGGCCGATGACGTCGGGGCTGCCCAGGGGGTTGCGGGTGACGGACTGGAAGAGCGTGCCCGCCAGGCCCAGGGCGGCGCCCGTGCCCGCGGCCACGGCCAGGCGGGGACCGCGCAGCCGTTCGAGCACGAAGGTCTCGGTGGCCTCGCCCCCGCCCGTCAGGACGGCGGGCAGGCGGGTGAGGGGCACGCCGAGCCTCCCGAGGGCGAGCGTGGCGGCCGCGGCGGCGACCAGCAGGAGCAGCAGCCCGGCCGCCCACAGCAGCGAGCGGGGGTGGACGGGCAGTGCGACCGGGCCCAGCCTCAGCACGGGCTGGGAGGCCTCCAGGGGACGGGTGTGCCCGTGCTCGCGCCGGGCCGGGGCCGTCGGGGCCGGGGTCGTGCGGGTGGTTCGGGTCATGGGGTACTCCGCATCCTGCGGACCGCGTACAACAGGACGGGCGCACCGACGAACGCGGTGACGACGCCGACCATGAGTTCGGTGGGGCGCACGACGGTACGGCCGACGACGTCGGCGAGCAGCAGCAGGGTGGGGCCCACCAGCAGCGCGAAGGGCACCTGCGCACGGAAGTCGACGCCGACCAGGGCGCGCACCACGTGCGGCACGGCCAGGCCGACGAAGGCGATGGGCCCGGCGGCCGCGGTGGCCCCCGCGGCGAGCAGGGTCCCCGCGACGAGCCCCGCCGAGCGGGTCCACACCGTGTTGGCGCCGGTGGCGATCGCGGCCTCCTCACCCAGGGCCAGGGCGTTGAGGCCGCCGCGGACCACGAACGCGAGCAGGACGCCGACGCCGATGACCGGCAGCACGGACAGGATGACGTCGTAGCCGCGCCCGGCCAGGGAGCCGACCACCCAGTAGCGGTAGCTGTCGAAGGTCTCGGGCAGGCTCAGGGCCACCGCCTGGACGTAGGCGGTGAGCACGGCGGAGACCACCGCGCCCGCCAGGACCAGGCGGACCATGCCGCCGTCGCCGCCGCGGCTGCCCACCGTGTAGGCGGCCAGCCCCGCGACCAGGGCCCCGGGCAGCGCCCACCAGACCGTTCCGGTGACCGAGGTGGGACCGAACAGCGCGGTGGCCGTGACCACCGCGGCTGCGGCCCCGGCGTTGACGCCCAGCAGGCCGGGGTCGGCGAGGGGGTTGCGGGTGACGCCCTGCATGAGGGTGCCCGCCAGGGCCAGGGCGGCCCCGGCCACCACCCCCAGGACGGTGCGCGGGTAGCGGCTCTCCACCACCGTGGTGGTGAAGGAGTCCGCCCCGCCGGTGAGCGCCGCCCACACGTCGGCGACCGGTGTGGGTCTGCTGCCCATGACGAGGCTGAGCAGGACCGCCCCCGCCAGGGCCGCGACGCCCGCACCGAGCATGAGCGCGGTGCGGGCGGGACGCGTGCGGGGCGCGGCCGCGGATGTCTTCGCCCTGACCATGGAGGGGCTAGTTCCCGATGTTCTGGGCGGCCTCTTCGATCATGGGCACGTAGCGGTCGATGACCCAGGGGACGGTCAGCGGGTTGATGATCGAGGAGGCGGTGACGAAGGAGTTGTCCTCGGAGGCGACCACGGCGCCGCTCTCGACGGCGGGGATGGCCGCGTACAGCTCCTGGGCCTCGATCTCGGCGCGGGTCTCGGGGTCGGTGTAGAACGTGAAGAGCAGGTCGCTCTCGGAGAGCTGGTCGGCGTTCTCCAGGCCGATGATCGCCGAGTCGGTGCCCTCGGTCTCGGGGAAGGTCTCCACGACCGGGTCGACGGTCAGGCCCAGGCCGCGGACCATGGCCACGCGCTGCTCGTCGGGCAGGAACACGCCGAGGGTGCCGGGGCCGTCGGTGTAGACGTAGGAGAAGGTCAGGTCGGCGAACTGCTCGTTGGCCGCCGCGGCCTCGTCGAACTGCGTCTCGATGTCCTGGATGAGGCCCTGGGCCTCCTCGGGCTGGCCGAGCGCCTCGCCGATGATCTCGATCTGCTGGTCCCAGTCGGTGCTCCAGGGCAGCTCGGGGTAGGCGACCGTGGGGGCGATGTCGCTCAGGATGTCGTACTGCTCCTGGGTGACGCCGGACCAGGGGGCGAGGATGACGTCGGGCTCCAGCTCGATGATCGCCTCGAAGTCGATGTCGTCTGCACCGGTGAACTGGGCGGGCAGTTCCTCGCCCGCCTCGGTGACCGCCTCGTGGATCCACGGCAGGTAGCCGGTGTCGTCGCTGCCCCACTCGTAGCTCTCGACGCCGACGGGCACGACGCCGAGGGCGATGGCGGTCTCGGCGGAGCCCTGGCCGAGGGTGACCACACGCTCGGGCTGTTCGGGGATCTCGGCGGTGCCCAGGGCGTTGTCGATGCTGACCGGGAACTGGCCGCCGGCGGTGCCGCCGCCGCTCTCACCGTTGTCCTCCTCCGTACTGCCGCACGAGGTGAGGCCGACGGCGAGGAGGGCGGTGAAGGCGATGCCGCTGACACGGCGAAGGGTGGAGGCCATGCTCACACTGCTTTCTTCGTCACGGGGAGCGGCCACGCCGTGTTCCGGCGGGCCGTTTCCGCGCATGGGGCGCCCCGAGGGGAAACATGGAGGACAGAACGGGAGGATCCCGGCAAAACCAAGGTTAGTCTAACCTCACTCGGTTCGGATTTCAAAAGTTCTGAACTCCGGACGCGGACCCCGCACGCCTCTCCCTGCCTCCGCCTGACACACCCTTGACCTGCCATGGAGCTTGTCCGACCTCTCCTCGGGAAGTGCCTCTAGAGGCAACCACCAACGCGAGGAGCACCATGATCGCCAAACTGTCCGAGATGGGTGTCACGTCCGAGATGGCCTACGGAGCCGGGCTCGCCTCCATCGGGCTCAGCTTCCTGAGCTGGACCGCCTCCCTGAAGAAGGAGGAGGGGACCGGGCTGGCCCGCGCCGACCGCTGGGGGATCTTCATCGGCGAGTGGGCGCCCACTTTCTTCGCGGTCGGCGTCGCGCTTCGGCTGGAGGAGTCCACGAAGAAGTAGGGCCGCGCCGTGGCGTCCGGGGACCCGGACGCGACGCGGGCGGACGGGTCGCGCGCCCGGTCGGAGCAGCTCCGGCCGGGCGCGACGCGTGTCCGGCCCCGGGAGGCGTGGGGACCCGGTACCCGGCGCGGGGGCCGCCGCCACCCGCGGTCGCCCGGTTGTGGACACAGGGCTTCGCGCCTCGCGTGGACCGTGGCCGCGGGGCGGAGTTGTCCACAGGAGGTCGGGGACAGGTTGGCGGGCGCCGCTGGCCGGGCATACGGGAAGCGACACACACGACGAGGGGGATCCCATGTGCCTGAACGGAACCGGTGAGACCGTCCGCTCGCGGAGCGGCGAGGCCGGGTCGGGACCCGCCGGACCGCCCGGTTCGCCGGGCCAGCCGCGCCCGTGGCCCACGGGCTTTCGCAGGGTGGCCGACCTCAGCCACGTCCTGTCGCCGACGATGCCCTCGTGGGGAGAGGACAAGCCCCGGCGCGAGAGCCTGGGCGAGCCGGTGCCCGAGGGCGAGTTCGGCTTCTACCTGCAGCAGTGGACGCTCAGCGAGCACTCGGGCACGCACCTGGACGCGCCGGGGCACGTGATCGGCGGCGGGCGGCTGGTCCCCGACATCCGTCCGGACGAACTCCTCGCCCCGGCGGCGGTGATCGACATCCGCGCCCGTGCGGCCGAGGACCCCGACACCACGGTGACGGTGGACGACGTGCTGTCCTTCGAGCGCGCGCACGGACGGATCCCGGCGGGGGCGGCGGTGCTCATGCACTCGGGGTGGAGCGCCCGGTGGGCGCGGGGCGACGACGCGGTGCGCGGGGTGGCCGCGGACGGCTCCTGGCACTTCCCGGGGTTCGGCCCCGAGGCCTGCGAGTTCCTGATCGAGCGGCGCGGAGTGGTCGGGGTGGGTGTGGACACGCTGAGCACCGACCCGGGCGACTCCACCGACTTCCCCGCGCACGAGGTGGTGGGCAGGGCCGACCGCTGGGGGCTGGAGTCGCTGACCGGGCTGGAGCAGCTGCCGCCGAGCGGGGCGCTGATCAGCGTCGGGGTCATGCCCGGTCTGGACGCCTCCGGCGGGCCCAGCCGGGTCCTGGCCATGTGGTGAAGCGGTCCCGGCCCGCGTCAGGGAGGTCAGCAGCCCTCGACCCGGGGCATCGCCCCGCCTTCGGGACGCCACTCCAGCAGCATGATGGTGGCGTCGTCGGTGAAGCTGCCGCGCTGGTGGTCGTGGATGGCGTGGATCAGGCGCCGCAGCGTCTCCGGGGCGGGTTCATCGGCGGCGGTGGCGCGGATGATGGAGTCGGCGAACCGTTCGAGGCCGAACATCCGCCCCTGGCTGTCGTGCGCCTCGGTCACCCCGTCGGTGTAGAGCAGGATCCGGTCACCGGGTTCGAGCAGGACCCGGTGCACGGTGCGCGGTTCGGCCTCGCCGAGCACACCGCCGAGCCCGAGCGGTACCTCGGGGGACCGCTCCAGGGCGTCCTCCAGCAGGCGGCCGCGCCGCAGGAGCAGGGGCGCGGGGTGGGCGCAGTTGACCCAGGTGAACTCCCCGGTGGACAGGTTCAGGGAGGTGAAGACGGCCGTGCAGAAGCGGTCGGGGGGCCAGGAGGTGAGTGCCCTCTCCACGCTGTCGGTCAGCTCGGCGAGGTCGGCCCCGTTGCGCCGGGCGTTGCGGACCCCGGCCATGGCCACCGAGGCGGTCAGCCCGGAGGCCAGGTCGTGCCCCATCGCGTCGAGGATGGCGGCGTGCAGGGTCTCCTTGGTGATCGAGTGGTCGAAGGCGTCGCCGCCCAGCTGGTAGGCGGGTTCGAGGACGGCGGTGGACACGCCCCGCGAGGTGCCCAGGGTGCGGGGCGGCAGGAAGGCCCGCAGCATCTCGGTGCGCAGGTCCATCGACTGGGTGCGGGTGTGGCGGACGTAGGTGTCGCTGTAGGCGCGTTTGGAGGTGACGACCAGGGCCAGCAGTGAGGCCAGCGCGTGGCAGCGGCGCAGCGTGGACTCGTCGAGCACGGGGGCGCTGATGTGCACGACCCCCATGCGGTCGGCGCCGTCGCGCAGGGGCAGCCACAGGCTCAGCTCACCGTCGCCGCCCTCGACCAGCCGCAGTGTCTCGGAGCGGTAGGCCTCCCCGGCCACGCTGGAGTCGACCTTGAGCGTCGGGCCGCCGAGCAGCGGGACGAGGAGGCGCTGTTGCAGGTCGACCAGGTGCACGGAGATGCTGCTGAGTCCGATCCGCTCGCCGTAGCGGCCGGCGGCTTCGAGGACCTCGATCGGGGCGCACCCGTGCACGGACCTGACCAGATCCTCGAACAGCTGCTCGGCCCCGGCGACCGGGGTGGTCGTGTCGTCCATGTGCCCACCTCCCCCAGCAGTCTCACACCACGGGCGCGGGCGGGAGGGTTGCGGCGGGCCGCGTGTCCCGCGGCGGGGCGGTCTTTACCCGGAATCAGGCAGAGCGGTCGCGGCGCTCGCCGTCCCGGTCGGAGCGGATGCGGGGAACGATGGTGGGGTTGACGTTGTCGATCACCGTCTCCCGCGTAATGATCACCTGACCCACATCCTCACGAGAAGGCACCTCATACATCACCGACAACAACACCTCCTCGATAATCGCCCGCAACCCAC